>NZ_CP126271.1:2400000-3056264 GCF_003234655.2 Curtobacterium sp. MCLR17_007
GCAACGCCCGCGTGCTGGTCCTGTGGGCGGTGCTGCTCTCCGGCGTGCTCGGACTGGTGTCCACCCTGGTCACGACGTTCGGCCAGCGGACGCTGCAGTCCCGCATGCTCTCGGCCGTCGACGGCGGGTCCGACGCGGACAGCATCATCGCGGGCAGCGCGACGCTGTACCTCGTCCTCGCGGTCGCCGTGCCGTTCCTGGCGTACCTGGGCCGCGGCTTCCTGGTCGCGCCGGTCGCGGTCGACACCGGGCAGCGCGTGCTCGGACGCCGGGGCACCTTCCGCGGGCTGTGGTCCCTGCTGGCAGGACGCCGGTGGAGCGTCGTCTGGTGGATCCTGCTGCAGCTCGGCGCCGGGGTCGTCGTCGGCGGCCTGTTCGTCCTGGTCGGCTTCGGCCTGCTCGGTGCGGTGACGGCGAACGACGGCAACGGGGTCGTCGGTTTCGTGCTCGGCATCATCGGCATGGTCCTGGTGTTCGTCGTCCTGCTGGCGTTCCTGACGACGCGGTTCGCGTTCACGGTCCCGACCATCGCGCTCGAGGGCCGGGGCGTGTTCTCGGCCGCCGCCCAGTCGTGGCGGCTCACCCGCGGTGCGTTCTGGCGCACGTTCGGCATCCTGCTGCTCGTGCAGGTGGTGTTCGGCTTCGCGGCGAGCATCGCCGGTCTGCCGCTCTCCCTCGGCGCCACCCTGGTGTCCGGCGTCTTCGACCCGCTCGGCCAGACGGATTCCGGGTCGGGTGCGTCCGTCGGGGCGGTCGTCGCCCTGGTCGTCGGCAGCCTGCTCGTGATCGCCGTGCAGTGTGTCACTGACGTGCTGAGCGCGTCGGTGACGACGTTCCTGGCGATCGACCGCCGCATCCGCACCGAGGCCCTCGACCAGCGGATCGCCTCGCACCTCGAGACCGGGCAGCCGGGTGACCCGTTCGCCCCGGCCGATCCGGTCGCCCGGCCACCGTGGACCGCCCAGCAGCAGTGGCCGCAGCAGCAGCCGGGGCAACAGCCGTGGCCGCAGCAGCAGCAACAGCCGTGGCCGCCGCAGCACCCGGGGCAGCCGCCGGCCGGGCAGCAGCCGCCGCGGCCGCCGCAGTGGGGACCGCCCCGTCCCGGCGGCCACGGATGACGGGCGTCGACCCGGACCAGGCGCGACGGTTGCTCGAGCGCGAGCTCGCGAAGCAGGACTACAGCGGCGCGCACGTGACCTGGTGGGACCGCGCGTCGCGCTCGTTCCTCGACTGGCTCGGCACGATCGGTCCGGACGGCCTGGGTTCCGAGGGGTTCGGGCGCACCGTGCTCGTCATCGCGATCGTGGTCCTGGTCGCGGTGGTGGTGCTCGTCGTCGTCGCACGCGGGCTCCCCCGTCGGCGAGCCAGGCTCGCGGCCTCGGCCGACGGCGGGGTCTTCGACGCCGACGACCAGCGCACGGCCGCCACGCTCGCCGCCGCAGCCCGACGGGCCTTCGACGCGGGCGACCACGACCAGGCCGTGCTCGAGGGCTACCGCGCGATCGCCAGGGGCCTCGGTGAACGCGACCTGGTGCCGGACGTCCCCGGCGCCACCGCCCGCGCGATCGCCGACCGCGCCAGCACGCCCTTCCCCGGGCTCGCGGACCACCTGCACGTCGCCGCGGTGACCTTCGACGCGGTCCGCTACCTGGGCGCCCGTGCCGACGAGCCCGGCGCACGGCAGGTCCTCGAGACCGAACGGACGCTCCGCGGGACCCGTCCGGCCCGGGTGGGCGGACCGGCGGTGCCCGCATGAGCACCACGACCACGCCGCGCCGACACCGGGACGCCGACCCGACCGCGGACCCGACGGCTCCGGCCGGGTCACGGCGTGAGGGCCGCTGGACGCGGACCGGGCTCTGGGTCGCGATCGCGCTGATCGGCGTCCTGCTCGCGGCGCTGACCGCCGCGGTGGGCGGCGGGGACGGGCCGACCGACACGCCGCTCGACCCGACCTCCACGACGGCGAGCGGGTCCCGGGCGCTCGTCCGCGTCCTCGAGCAACAGGGCACCGCCGTCAGCATCGTGCACGACGTCGACCGCCTCGACACGGACGCCGGCACGGTCTTCGTCGACGACTCGGCCGGCGTCCTCGCCCCCGCGGTCGCCCGACGCATCGCGCGCTCGGCACCCGACGTGGTCCTGGTGACGACGAACCCGGGCGTGCTCGAGGCCTTCCGCACGCGGGCGACCCCGGCCACCACGGTCGAGTCCGCCGACACCGTGTCCACACGCGGCTGCGCCATCCCCGCGGCGAGCGCCGCCCGTCGCGTCTCGACCGCCGGGGTGAGCTACACCGTCCGTGAGTCCGACACCCTCCGCTGCGCCCCGACCGGCTCCGGCAGCGACCGGACCTGGGGGCTCGTGCAGACCTCGACCGCCGCGGGCGTCGTCACCCTCGTCGGCACCACGGGCGCCTTCCGGAACGACACCGTCACGACCGCGGGCAACGCCGCCCTGGCGCTCGGGCTGCTCGGCGGCGGCGACCGACTCGACTGGTACGTCCCAACGACGGGCAGCGCGGACGCCGCGCCGTCGCTCGGCGGCCTCGCGCCGCCGTGGGTGCCGAGCGCCCTCGCCCTGCTCGGGGCCGTCGCCGTGGCAGCCGCCGTGTGGCGTGGCCGACGGCTCGGCCCCCTCGTCGTCGAGCAGCTCCCCGTGGTGGTCCGCGCCGCCGAGACCACCGAGGGCCGCGCCCGCCTGTACGCCAGGACCCGCGACCGGACCCACACGCTGGACACCCTGCGGATCGCCGCGGTGCGTCGCACGGCACGCCTGCTCGGGCTGCCCCGGTCCGCGCACGTCGACGAGGTGGTGCGCCGCGCCGCCGCGGCCACCGGCCGCACGCCCGGTGCGGTGGGTGCCGTGCTCGTCGGTGGACCGACCGCCGACGACCGCGCACTCGTGGACGGAGCGGCCGCACTCGACGAACTCGAGCGCGCCGTGACGCGAGCCGTCGCCGGGGACGCACCACGGGCCTCCCCTCCGACCACCCCGGCACCCTCCGACCAGCCCCGCCAGCCGACCGACCCCCGACCAGGAGGACGACCATGACCGACCTGCCCACCACCGCGACGAGCCCCGACACGCTCCGCGACGCCTTCGGCCGGGTCCGCTCCGAGGTCGGCAAGGCCGTCGTCGGCCAGGAAGGAGCGGTGTCCGGCATGATCGTCGGGCTGCTCGCGCAGGGCCACGTCCTGCTCGAGGGCGTCCCCGGCGTCGCCAAGACCCTGATGGTCCGGAGCCTGGCGGCCGCGATGGCGCTCGACACCAAGCGCATCCAGTTCACACCGGACCTGATGCCCGGCGACGTCACCGGTTCGCTCGTGTACGACGCCTCGACGGGGACGTTCCCGTTCCGCGAGGGGCCCGTCTTCACCAACGTGCTGCTCGCCGACGAGGTGAACCGCACGCCGCCCAAGACCCAGTCGGCGCTGCTCGAGGCGATGGAGGAACGCCAGGTCAGCGTGGACGGCACCCCGAAGCCGCTGCCCGACCCGTTCTTCGTCGCGGCGACGATGAACCCCATCGAGTTCGAGGGCACCTACACGCTGCCCGAGGCCCAGCTCGACCGGTTCCTCATGAAGCTGACGCTCGAGATCCCGCCGCGCGACGTGGAGTGGCAGGTGCTCCGCCGGCACGCTGACGGCTTCGTGCCGCGTGACGTCCGCTCGGCCGGCATCACGCCCGTGGTCGGCGTCGACGAGGTGCGCGCCGGGCAGCGTGCGGTGCGTGCCGTCGGTGCACGCGACGACGTGCTCGCGTACGTGGTCGACCTGGCCCGGGCCACGCGTGCGGCACCGTCCGTCCGGGTCGGTGTCAGTCCGCGCGGTGCGACGGCACTGCTGGCGGCGGCCAAGGCGTGGGCGTGGTTGACCGGCTACGACGCCGTCACGCCCGACCACGTCCAGGCGATGCTGCTGCCCGTCTGGCGACACCGTCTGCGGGTGGCCGCGGACGCCGAGCTCGAGGGCGTCGGGGCCGACGGGGTCCTGCAGCAGGTGCTCGAGCAGGTCCGGGTGCCCATCTAGTGGCCATCTCGGGGCGGTTCGTCGCGCTGCTCGCCGTCGGGATCGTCCCCACGGTGCTGTTCGGCAGCGGATGGGGCGCGCTGGCGTGGGTCGGCCTCGTGCTCGTGGCGGGCGCGGTCGACGTCCTGCTGGCCGCCGACCTCGGCACCGTCCGCGTGGAGCGACGGATGCCCCGCCTGGCACGGCGCGACACGACGACGGACGGCACGCTCGTGCTCGCCAACGACGGGCAGCGGGCACTGCGCGCCGTGGTCCGCGACATGTGGGAGCCCTCCGCGGGCCACACGCCGCTCCGGATGCACCTGGACGTCCCCGCCGGTGAGCGACGGACCGCACGGATGCGCTTCGCCCCGTTCCGGCGTGGCCGTCGGCGCACCGCGGGTGTCGCCGTGCGGGCCTTCGGGCCACTCGGCCTGGCCGCCCGCCAACGTGTGCTCGACGCGCCCGCCGAACTGGTCGTCACGCCGCCGTTCCGGTCGCGGCGGCACCTGCCCTCGCGCCTGGCGCGGCTGCGCGAGCTCGACGGCGAGACCACGTTGCAGCTGCGCGGGCACGGTACCGAGTTCGACTCGCTCCGGGACTACGTGCGCGGGGACGACGTCCGGTCGATCGACTGGCGGGCGACGGCACGCCGCCAGGACCTCGTCGTGCGGACCTGGCGCCCGGAGCGGGACCGGCGGGTGGTGGTCGTGGTCGATGCCGGACGCGCCGGTGCCGGCCGGGTCGGGGACGAGCCCCGGCAGGACACCGCCATCGAGGCGGCGCTGCTCGTGGGTGCGCTCGCCGCCGCCGCCGGCGATCGGGTGGACCTGGTCGTGATGGACGACCGGGTGCGTGGCCGGGTGCACGGCGCCACCCGGGTGGACGTCGTCCAGCGGTTCGGCGAGACCCTTGCGCTCGCGGAGCCCGGGCTCGCCGCCACGGACTGGGCCGCGGTGCCGGCGATCGTCGACGCCGTCACGACACAGCGTTCGCTCGTCGTGCTCGCCACGAGCCTGGACTCCGTCGGTGCCTCCGGTGACCTGCTCGCGGTGCTGCCGGCACTCGCCCGGCGCCACGCGGTCGTGGTGACGGCCGTCGAGGACCCGGCCGTCGGCGCGATGGCGACCGGCGACACAGGTGCCGACCGCGGCGACCGCACCACGGGCCTCCCGTCGGCCGCCGGTCGCGACGTCCACCGGCGGGCTGCGGCGGCCCGCACCCTGCTCGACGCCGACGGCGCTGCGGACGTCGCTCGACGCATCGGCGTCGAGGTCGTGCGCGGCACTCCGGAACAGGTGCCGCCGTCGGTCGCCGACGCCTACCTGCGCGCCAAGGCGACCGGGAGGCTCTGACCGGCTCCGGTTCGCCGGCTGCGGCCGTGCGCGGCGGGACACCGCGGCGTCGCACCAAGCCGTCGCGCCCCGCTGCGCGCACCGCGCCCCGGTGCGCGGGGGCGCGATGTCACCCCGGGGGCGCGAACCACGGCGGACCGCTCAGCCGGCGACGATGGCCGAGGCGCCGCGGTCGAACTCCTCGACGTCCCCGCGCTCACCCGCCCGGACCGCACGACCGCCGATGACCCACTGGTAGTACAGGACCGCGGCCAGGGCGACGGTGCCGATGCCGATCTTGACCGGCCAGGGCCAGTCCTGCCGCGTGACGGTGCCCTCGACGATGCCGGAGAGCAGCAGCGTGAGCACCAGGCCGATCGCAACGGCGACGAGCGCCCGGCCGTCCTCGGCCAAGGCCTGTGCACGGGTGCGTGGGCCGGGGGCGATCCAGGACCAGCAGATCATCAGCCCGGCGCCCCCGGCGAGGAAGATCGAGTACAGCTCGAGCTGGCCGTGCGGGGCGATGTAGAGGAAGAAGTCGCCCAGGCGCCCCTGCGAGTGCATGATCGACGCCGAGACCCCGAGGTTGAGGGCGTTCTGCAGGATCGAGTACGGGACGAACAGCCCCGTGATGCCGAACGCGACCATGCTCGCGGCGATGTACGCGTTGTTCGTCCACACCTGTGCGGTGAACGCCCCCAGGCCGTGGTCGGAGTAGTAGTCGACGAAGTCCTGGGTGGCGTACTGCCGGAGCGCGGCGTCCGTGCCGAAGGTCGCGACCGCGCCGGGCGTCGTGCTGATCCAGACCGCGGAGACCGCGGCGACGACGACGGTCGCGACGGCCACCCAGATCGTCACCCAGCGGATGCGGTGCAGCGCCGCGGGCAGCTGCCGGCCGAAGAACGTCGTCAGCACGGTGAGCGGATCGGCCGGCGTGCCGGTGAACCGGAGCCGGGCTCGGTGCAGCGTCAGCGAGAGCCGGTCACCCGTGGCAGAACGCGGGACGGCGCCGCGGATGCGTGCCAGGTCGGTCGCGGCGGCCTGGTACCCCGCGACCAGCCGGTCGACGTCCTCGCCAGTGGCTGGTCGACGTGCCGCGAGGCGGTCGAGGTCCTGCCACCCGTCACGGTGGACCTCGGCGTAGGCGTCCAGGTCCATGCGGCTCCCCCTCGTGCGCGGTGCGGTCCTTCGGCCAGTATGGTCCCATGCCGAAGCGATCGACGCCCCGTGACCTGACGGATGCGCGGTTCGTCCGGACGCTCGACGACGCCGGTGACGAACTCGTCGTGGGCGAGGCCGTCGCGCTCGACGTGCTGCCCGCCGGCATCGTGCTCCGCCTGGCGGCCGCGCTGCTCGACGGGCTCTGCCTGGTCGCGCTGTACGTCATGCTGCTCATCGGGCTCGCGCGGGTCTGGCCCCGCGGACTCGACGACGCCTGGCAGGCCGCTGCGCAGATCGCGTCACTGGTCGTCGTGCTCGTCCTCGTGCCCGCCGCGGTCGAGACCGTCACGCGCGGCAAGAGCGTTGGCCGGTACGCCTTCGGCACGCGGGTCGTCCGGCTCGACGGCGGCGCGGTGTCGTTCCGGCACGCCTTCACCCGCGCCCTGGTCGCCCTGCTCGAGCTCTGGGGCACGTTCGGCTCGCTGGCGTTGCTCGTGGCGCTGTTCGGCTCGCGGCCGCGGCGGCTCGGGGACCTGCTCGCCGGCACGGTCGTGCAGCACGAACGGCTCCCCCGTACCCGCGACCCGGTCGTGCTCCTCCCGCCGACGCTGACGGGCTGGGCGTCCGTCGCCGACGTCCGGGTACTGCCCCAGCGGCTCGAGAACCGCCTCGGGGCGTTCTTCCGCGGGGCGGCGACGGTGCAGCCCGCACTGCGCGAGGCCACGGCGCGCGCCCTGGCGTCCGAGGTGGCCGCGTACGCCCACCCCGTGCCGCCGGTTCCGGCCGAGGACTTCCTGGCCGGGGTCGTCGCGCTCCGCCGGGGCCGCGACCGTCGGGCGTTCGAGGCCCGTGCGCGGGTGCTCGCCGACGCCGGCGCGGCGGCGACGGCGCGGCCGCCGGGCTTCCCGCGCTGACGGCCGCGGCGCGGCGTGCGTCGCACCCCTGAACAGACATCGCGCCCCGTGGAGACGGGGCGCGACGTCGGCGAACGGGCGCGAACTGCGGAAAGGGGCTCGACGGCCCCCGCCTCAGTAGCGGTAGTGGTCCGGCTTGAAGGGGCCTTCGACGGGAACGCCGATGTAGGCGGCCTGCTCCGGGCGCAGGGTCGTCAGCCGGACGCCGAGGGCGTCGAGGTGCAGGCGCGCGACCTTCTCGTCCAGGTGCTTCGGCAGCACGTAGACCCCGGTCGGGTACTCCGACCGCCGGGTGTACAGCTCGATCTGGGCGAGGACCTGGTTCGTGAACGAGTTGCTCATCACGAAGGACGGGTGCCCGGTGGCGTTGCCGAGGTTCATCAGCCGCCCCTCGCTGAGCACCAGGATCGAGCGACCGGTCGGCAGACGCCACTCGTGCACCTGCGGCTTGATCTCGACCTTCTCGGCGCCGGCGAGCGACTCCAGGCCCGCCATGTCGATCTCGTTGTCGAAGTGTCCGACGTTCGCAACGACCGCCAGGTGCTTGAGCGCGAGCATGTCGTCGACGCCCACCACACCGAGGTTGCCCGTGCACGTCACGACGATGTCGACCTGGTCCACGACGTCCGACAGGCGCGCGACCTGGTAGCCGTCCATCGCCGCCTGCAGCGCGCAGATCGGGTCGACCTCGCTGACGATGACGCGTGCGCCCTGGCCGCGCATCGCCTCGGCGGCGCCCTTGCCGACGTCGCCGTACCCGACGACGAACACGACCTTGCCGCCGATCAGCACGTCGGTCGCCCGGTTGAGGCCGTCGGGCAGCGAGTGCCGGATGCCGTACTTGTTGTCGAACTTCGACTTGGTGACCGAGTCGTTGACGTTGATCGCGGGGAACCTCAGGTCACCGGCGCGGAACAGCTCGTACAGGCGGTGCACCCCGGTGGTGGTCTCCTCGGTGACGCCCTGCACGTCCGCGGCGATGCGGGTCCACCGGTCGGGCGACTCGGCCAGCGAGGCGGCGATGGTGTCGAGGACGATCCGGTACTCGGTGCTCGCGTCGGCTCCGGCGTCCGGGACGCGCCCGGCTGCCTCGGCATCGGCTCCGGTGTGCACGAGCATCGTCGCGTCCCCACCGTCGTCGAGGATCAGATTCGGGCCGGTCCAGGACGCACCGGCCGCTGCCGCCTCGGCGCTCCAGTCGAAGACCCGGCTGGTGCACCACCAGTACTCCTCGAGCGTCTCGCCCTTCCATGCGAACACCGGCACCCCCGCGGGGGTGTCGACGGTGCCGTCCGGCCCGACGGCGACGGCGGCCGCGGCCTCGTCCTGCGTCGAGAAGATGTTGCAGCTGGCCCAGCGGACCTGGGCACCGAGCGCCGTGAGGGTCTCGATGAGCACCGCGGTCTGCACCGTCATGTGCAGCGAGCCCGCGATCCGGGCACCGGCGAGCGGCTGCGCCGGACCGAACTCCTCGCGGAGCGCCATGAGCCCCGGCATCTCGTTCTCGGCGAGACGGATCTGGTGGCGACCGGCCGCGGCGAGGCCGAGGTCGGCCACGCGGAAGGGTGCGGCCTGCGTCTGGGTGGTCATGGCGCCAGTCTGACACGCGGTCCGTGGGCACGGTCCGAGACTGCGCACGGTGACGGACGGGAGGCTCGGTGCGGGCCAGCACCGGGCCTCCTGTCCGGTCTCCGGTCCGGTCAGTCCGCGGTGCGCTCCTCGCGGAGCGGCGCGCGTCGGATGACGTGCCAGCCCTGCGGCACGCGCAGGCCGGCGGCGTGCCGGGCACAGAGGTCGTATCCGTGCGGTTCGATCCGGGTCGAGAGCGGGCCGACGACCACCATCGAGTCGCCGTAGTCGTACGTCAGGGTCGCCGAGGCGCTCGCGCCACAGGCGACCTTGCTGCAGATCCGTACGTCCATCCCGTGGACGACCCTACCGGCCCGCCCGACGGACACCCGCCGCGTACGATGTGGGGATGCGCCGCAAGCCCCGACTCGTCATCCCGGTCGACCGTGGCCGAGGACGCTCCCGTCACGGTCGTGGCTACCGTTCGAGCATCACCGGCCCGGAACTCGCGCCGGTGATCACGCGGGCCGAGGCGTTCGACCGCCTGGTCGGCGACACCGCGCACTACCTGCTGGGGCTGTGGCCCGACGAGCTGCAGGGTGTGGTCTTCCAGGTCGCGGACATGCCCACCGACACGGCCGTGCCGGAGTCGATGCCGCGCTGGCGGGTCGAACACGACGAACGCCGCGTGACCGTGTACCGGATCCCGGTCGAGCGCCTGGCACGCTCACCCGAGAAGGACGACACCGATCGCCGCGTGGTCGTCGAGACCGCGGTGTTCCGCGCGGTCGCCGAGCTCATCGACAAGGACCCCTGGGACCTGGCGCCCGACCGCTACCGGCACTGGTGAGCCGCTGCCCGTCCGGGGCCGACGTGCACCGGGGGGTGCGCCCGTCAGGGGTAGACGTGCACCGGGGGGTGCGCGCCCGTCAGGGGTGGACGCGCACCGGGCTGCGCGCGCCCGTCAGGGGTAGACGCGCACCGGGGTCGAGACCTCGCTGGCCGGACGCACCGGGAACCCCGCGACGCCGTCCCGGCCCGCGTAGCTGACGCCCGCCACCAGACCGCGGGCTCCCGTGATCTCGAGCTGCTTCGAGGCCGGCACCGACACGGTCGCGGTCGACTGCGACGGGACCTCGACGGTCTGCCGGTCGTCGCCCGAGCGGATGGTGACCTCGGAGTCGCGGGTCGTGGGGTTCACCAGGTCCATCCGGGCGGCGGCACCGGCTGCCACGGCGGTGATCGCGCGGGACCCGAGGGGCTCGGCCGAGGCGAACCACCCCAGGTCGGTGGCGCCGTCCTCGGTCGGGGTGGTGGTGCGGGCACCGGTGACGACGGGCTGGGTGGAGCTGACGGTGAACGAGTACCGGCCGTCCGGGAAGTCGTCGAGCGCCACGTCCGTGACGACCCCGGGCTCGGCCGTGGTGTTCACGGTCGTGCCGCCGCCGTCCGCCGTGGTGATCCCGAGCGTCACCCGGGCCGACTCCGTGCCCGGCACGAAGATGCGCACGACCGGAGCAGCGTCGGCGGTGTCGTCGCCACGCTGGGACTCCTGCGCGCCCCGGAGCGCGACCGCGGGGATGACCTGGTTGCGGGAGGGAGCCGCACCGCCGGACACGATGTCGAACCCGCCGGGGGTGAGCGTCCGGACGACGCTCTCCTGCATGTGGGCGACGATCTGCCCGCCGGACGAGGTGACGTGCACGACGGTGGAGCCCTGGTCGGACACGAACCCGGACAGCGGGACGACCTTCTGCGAGTTCGGCGCCACCACGATGCCCGTGGTCCCGGGGGCACTGACGAGCCCGGTCGCGTCGTGGATCTCCAGGTCGACGGTCGCGTTGACGTCGGTCGGGTTCGACAGGGTGATCAGGCTGGTGCGCCCGGTCTCGGTCGAACCGCCCACGAGCCACGTCGACTGCGAGGGGTCGTCGCACGACGCGGCCGCGATGCCGACCAGGTCGCCGTCGGACACGCTCTGGTAGCTCGACCCGGCGACCTGCGGGGTGCGGTCCCCGGCCGGTGCCGTGAGCAGCGTGGGGTCGCTGCTGCCGGTCGTCGAGGCCTGCAGGTCGGTGCGGTCGACCGTCTGCCCGGTGGTGGCCGTGGCGATCGTCGGACGGCCGACGGTGCTGGCGGTGGTCGCGTCGTTGCCCGCGTCGTCCGACAGGCGGAGGGCACTGCCCGCGCAGACGCGCTCGGCGTCGGCCGGCACGGGGGTCACGGTGCGTCCAGCCGGTCGTCCCGGGGTCTCGGACGTGCCGATCGTGTGCGCGGCCGCGATGGTCCCAGCGGCCACCACGACGGCGATCGCGGTGGCGGTCCCCCGGATGACCCAGCGCCGCGTGGTGGAGGTGCGCTGCGTGGTGGCGGTCATTCGTCGCGCTCCTCGTCGAAGGTGGTGGCGGGTTCGTCGGCCTCGATCACGTTCGAGGTGGCGCGGCGACGGCGGGGCGCGGTCGGGACGGCGAGCAGGGCGGCTGCGCCGAACACCACGCCGAGCACCACGAGGTACAGCGCGTGCGTGGCCTTGGTGGCGGCGGACCCGGTGCTCGTCCGGTCGACCCGGCCGTCGTAGAGGAAGAGCTGCCCGTTCGTGGTGTCGCCGATGCTCGTGAACCGCGCGTCCTGGCCGATCGCGCCGGCCGCCCGGTCGTGCACCTGCTGCGCGAGGGCGTCGTCGGACGCGTCGTCGAGCAGCACGAAGCTGATGCCGAGCTCACGGAGTGCGGGCTCGGGGTCGTAGCCGCTGCGGCTCGCCAGGTTGCCGGCCAGGGTCGCCAGCCGGGCGCCGGACCGGCTCAGCGAGAGCGCCGTCGCGTCGAGCGTGTTCTGGTCGTCGAGGGTCGAGCCCTGCCCGCGCTCGAGCGAGACCGCGAGGGACCCGTCCGACTGCGGGTCGACCACGAGGGTGCCGACGTCCGGGTTCGCCTGCGCCTCGGCGTTGACGTAGGCGCTGAGGACCCGGCCGGTCGTCGGCTGGATGGCGGTGTTGCCGAGGTAGAACGCCGCGAAGGCCGGAGCCACCGCGACGCCGGCGAACACCGTCGCGACGAGACCGACGACGGGTGCCTGGCGCGGCAGGGTGTCGACGCCGATGCAGGCGGCCACGACGATCGCGAGCCAGTACACGCTGAGGCCGCTGCCCGGCCACACGATCGTGGTGGTGGACCCGACCCCGGTGACGGCGACGTGGGTGGCGGCGAAGGCGGTCGCGAACCCCAGCAGACCGGCGAGCAGGGCCGTGCCCGCGACCGACCAGCGGTGCCCGAGCATCGCCCCGAGGGCGCTCGCGGCGATCGGCAGCGCCAGGACGGCCAGGGCGACGGGGAGCGCCGCGGCGACCAGGTCGAGCGGGGAGCTCGCCGACAGCCAGCCGTTCCAGTCGGGCAGGGGCTGCCCGATCGCGAGCTGCAGTGCCGAGGGTGCCCGGGTGGCCGAGGGCACGCCCGGGTCGGCGAAGACGCCGAGCAGGTTGCCGCGTGCGACCTGCGTCAGGACGAGCGGGACGAACAGCACCGCTGCCGGCACCGGGATGAAGACCCGGCGGTGCGCGTGCCGCCACCCGGCAGCCAGTGCGACGAGCCACCCGATCAGCAGGACGGGCAGCAGCGACGGCGCACTCGCGGCGACCGCGGCGAACAGCAGGGCGGCGCCCGATGCCGAGGCCCACGACCGGTGCGCCTCGAGCACGGTGAGGAACAGCCAGGGCAGCAGCACGTGCGCGATGACGGCACCGAGGTGCCCCGTCGTCACGGCACCGACCAGGGCGGGGGCGATCGTGTACAGCGCGGCGCCGATCACGGGCACCCACGTACGGGTGGTCAGCTTCCGCACCACGAACCACGCGCCGAGTGCGGACACCGGGAACGCCAGCAGCATGACCACGACGACGGCGGTGGACGGCGACCAGAACACGATCGAGCCGAGCACGGCGAGCACCGCGGCGAACGGGTCGCTCGGGCCGGTGGACCCGGTGCCGAGCGAGTGGAAGCCGTAGCCCACGTTCTGCCACAGCTGCGACACCGTGGTCGACATCGGCAGCAGTCCGCCGCCGGTCAGAGCGGGCGAGCCGAGCAGCGGGAACAGCGTGACGACGCTCAGCAGCGCCGCCGCGAGCACGACCCAGATGCCCCCGTCGCCGAGGAAGGACGCCCGCGCGACCGGGGCGTCCTCGACCCGTGCGAGCTCCACGTCACGCGAGGTGGTGCGACGCTCGTGCACACGGCGCCAGCTGATGCGCAGGGGCTCGACCGCGGCCCACCCGAGTCGCTTCGAGCGCGCCAGCGCCCTGCGGGAACGGGCGACACCGCCGCCGAAGGCCACGGCGACCGCCGCGGCGAGCTCACCGGACACGGCTGCGGGGTGCTTCGCGACGAGGTGTCCGACCGCGCGGCCGATCGCGAAGGGCACGAGGGTGAGCCAGTGGATCCAGAGGACCCCAGCGGGCGCGTAGGTCATGCGCCGGTGCAGCTGGGCCTGCCGGTGCAGGCGCACGCGGCGGGCCTCGGACACGCGCTTGCGGCCGAACTCCTCGATCGGGCCGGTGGTGCTCGCGCGCGCGTCCGGCACGACGGCGACGCGGTGCCCGGCCAGACGGACCCGGACACAGAAGTCGAGCGCGGCGTCGACGTCGGGCAGTGCGGAGTCGAACCCGCCGAGCGTCTTCCACACGGAGCGGCGGACCAGCATGCCGCCGGCGGCGACCGCCATGACGTCGGTGTTGCGGTCGTGCTGCCCCTGGTCGAGCTCGTCCTGCACGAGGACCACGGAGCGACCCATCCGGGTCATGCTCTCGCCGAACGCCCGGATGCGGGACGGGTCCTCGACCGCGGTGAGCTTCGGACCGGCCACGGCGACGGACGGGGCGATCTCGACCGCGGCGAGCATCTCGGCCAGCGCGGTCGGGGCCGGGGCGTTGTCGTGCCCGATGAGCCAGAGCCACTCGTCGACGGCTTCGTCGGGCTCGGGGTGCGGTGCAGCCTGTTCCCCGACGGCGACCGCGTCCCCGAACGAGCGGCCCGCGGGGATCCGGGTGAGCTGCGCGGAGCCGCCGAACTCGAGCTGGGCGGTGGAGCCGTCGGTCGACCCGACGTCGACGACGACCAGGTTCTCGGGGTGCCGGGTCTGGTTCGCGAGGGCGGCCAGGGTCCGGTCGAGGTGGTCTGCCCCGTTCGCGACGACCAGGACGGCAGTGACACGGGGCTGAGCGGAACTGGGCTGCATGACGGGCGTCACTCTACGGTTCTGGAGGACCGGTGCCGGACCGTCGGGACGGCGCGCCGTGAACCTGTGGAGACGATCACCGCACGGTGTGCGACGGGCGAGCCGGGCCTCCACGGCTGGTCCCCGGCGCCGTGGTCGCAGGCGCCCATGGCGCACGCCCGGACGGCGCCGGCGCGCCGTGACCGCTCAGGCGCGCTTGCGCAGCTTGCGACGCTCGCGCTCGGACAGGCCGCCCCAGATGCCGAAGCGCTCGTCGTTCTCGAGCGCGTACTCCAGGCACTGCGACCGGACCTCGCACGAGGTGCAGATCTTCTTGGCCTCGCGCGTCGAGCCGCCCTTCTCGGGGAAGAATGCCTCGGGGTCGGTCTGCGCGCAGAGCGAGTCGACCTGCCAGGCCAGTGCATCGTCCTGGTCCGTCTCGGGACGCCGGACTCCGGGGACGCCGAGCGCCACGGGGTCGACGTGCCAGTCTTCCGGAACTCCGGCGTGGAAGTCGGAACCGCTCACCCTGATCACCCCTTGGTTTCCTCGCTCGCAACCCATCGCCCCGAACCCTGTCGGGCGATGTCGTTGCCTGTAATTACAGCGGTGTGATTCCCAAAGGTCAAGTCGCGGATCATAGAAGGCTCTGACCGTTCCGGCGTGTCATGTCCCCCGTACGGGCGTGTCGCGGCAGTTCTGTCGGCAGTCCGGGGGACGTCCCGTGTCCCTCAGCCGACGCGGCGGCGGGCCTCCCAGGCGCTGGTGACCATCTGGTCGAGGGTGTGGCGCATCGCCCACTCGAGGTCGCGAGCGGCCGCTTCGCCGGTGGCGACGATGCGCGCCGGGTCTCCCGCGCGCCGCGGGGCCACGTCGGGCTCGAAGTCGATGCCGGTGCCGCGGGCCATCGCGTCCATGATCTGCCGGACGCTCACCCCGTCACCGCTGCCGAGGTTGTAGGCGCGCTCGAGGGGCTCACCCGACTGGAGCTTCCGCGCCGCGACGGCGTGCGAGTGCGCGAGGTCGGCCACGTGCACGTAGTCGCGCACGCAGGTGCCGTCCGGCGTCGGGTAGTCCGTCCCGTTGATCCGCGGCGTGCGGCCGGCCAGCAGCGCGTCGAACACGAGCGGGAACAGGTTGTGCGGGCTGGCGTCGTACAGGTCCGGCTCCCCCGAGCCGACGACGTTGAAGTAGCGCAGCGACGTCGTGGTGAAGCCGCGGGCGACCTCCATGTCGCGGAGCAGCCACTCGCCGATCAGCTTCGACTCGCCGTAGGGCGACTCCGGGAGCTTGGGCGTGGACTCGACGACGTTCTCGACGTCCGGCGTGCCGTACACGGCGGCGCTCGACGAGAAGACCACCTTGTCGACGTCGACGTCCGCCATCGCCCGCAGCAGCGTCGCCATCCCGGTGACGTTCTGCTCGTAGGTGTGCAGCGGCCGCTCGACCGACACCCCGGCGTACTTGAACCCCGCGACGTGCACCACCCCGGTCACGCCGTGGTCGCGCATCGTCCTGGCCAGCAGCTCGCCGTCCAGGATCGTGCCCTCGACGAACGGCACGTCCGTGGGCACGAAGCCCCGGAAGCCGCTCGAGAGGTCGTCGAACGCGACCGTGTCGATGCCGGCGGCGCCCAGGGCGCGGACGACGTGGGACCCGATGTACCCGGCACCGCCGGTGACCAGCCAACTCATGCTGGTCACGCTAGCGGACCCGTGCGACGCGTCCGGTGCGACCGCGCGGCCGGTGCGGGACGCGTGCGTGGAGCCGCAGCGTCCGACCGGGCCGACGGGATGGGTCAGGTCGTCGGCGTGCCCGTCGCGATGAAGACCGTCGACGTCAGCCCGGTCGCGGAGTCGGCCTCGACCGTGACGTCGCCCTCGTCCGGCGTGACGAAGCAGGACTCACCCTGCCGCAGCAGTGTGGCCGACGTCGCGCCGACCAGCGTCACCACGCCCTCGGTGCAGACGGCGATCGAGGGACCGGAGAGCGGGGCGACGCCGCCCGTGCTCAGGCCGACCGGCCCGCCGTCGCCCGTGACCCGGACGAGTGCGAAGCCCACCCCCTCGGGGGCGAAGCGGTCGACACCGACCGCGAGCTGCTCCGGCTCGAGGAGCGGCGCCGGGTACGCCGTGAAGTCGAGCACGCGCAGGAGCTCCGGTACGTCGACGTGCTTCGGCGTGAGGCCACCGCGCAGCACGTTGTCCGACGGAGCCATCAGCTCGATGCCGAGGCCGTCGAGGTAGGCGTGGATGTTGCCGGCCGGCAGGTACATCGCCTGGCCGCGGGTCAGGGTGACGCGGTGCATCAGCAGCGAGACCACGATGCCGGGGTCGCCGGGGTACGACTCGGCGAGTGACGCCACGGTGGCGGTGTTCGGGCTCGGGTCCTGCACGTCCTGGGCCAGGTGGCTGGCGGCGTCGATGACCGCCTGTGCGGACGGGTCGGCGGTCTCGAGCCAGCGGACCGTGTCCTCGAGGCCCTGCTGCAGGTGTGCCACGAGGGGGCCGAGCCGCCCGCTGCCGGCGTCCAGCACTTCGACGTCGGCCAGTGTCTCGCCGACCGGACGGAAGCCGCTGAGTGCCTCGAACCGCTCGCTCAGCGCCACGACCAGCTCGGGCTTCGGGAACGGGTCCTTGTAGTTGCGCGCGGGGTCGTCGACCGGGACGCCGGCTGCCTCTTCGCGATCGAAGCCCTCGCGCGCCTGCTCCGGCGTGGGGTGCGCCTGCAGCGAGAGCGGTGCCGCAGCCGCCAGGACCTTGAGCAGGAACGGCAGGCCCGTGCGGTCGTCGCCGAGCGCGGTGTGCGGCTCCGCGGCGATCCAGTCGAGGACGGTGTCGGCGCCCCCGACCATCGCCGGGTTGACGACGACGCTCGGGCTGCCGGGGTGGGCTCCGAGCCAGAGTTCGGCCTGCGGAGCGCCGGTGACGGTCCGCCCGAGCAGCTCCGGGATGGCCGTGACGGATCCCCAGGCGTAGTCGCGCGGGGTGTTGGTGATGCCGAGGAACATGAGCCGAGCGTATCGGCCGCTCGCACGGCGTTAGCCTGGTCCCCGTGACGAACACCTGGCCCCTGGCCCGCGGAGCCGTGTCCGAGCGCGAGGCCTTCGCCTTCGCTGCCGCCGTCCTGTTCATCGTGTTCGCCGGCGACGCGCTCCCGAACACCCTGACGTGGTACGGCGCGGCCGTCGTGTGGGCCCTCGCCGGAGCCTGGGGCGTCGTGCTGGCGGTACGGGCGAAGCCGACGATCCAGCGGACGCCACGAGCGCTGTGGATCTTCCTCGGGTGGTGCCTGGTGACGACGCTGTGGTCGCACTGGTGGGCGGCCACGCTCGCGAGCATGGTGGCACAGGTCCTCTGTGCCCTGGTGGCGTTCGTCATCGCGTCGACACTGACCTGGCGGCGGATCCTCGACGCCCTCAGCGTCGCCATGCGCTGGGTGCTCCTGCTGTCGCTCCTGTTCGAGGCCGTCGTGGCGGTCGTCGTCCGACACCCGATCGCACCGATCTGGACCCACTACGGCGACCGGCACATCCCCGACGCCTTCTACTTCTCACGAGCGGAGCTCTTCACCGGCGGGCGCATCCAGGGCCTGCCGGGCAACGCGAACCTGCTGGCGATGGTCGCGCTGCTCGCCGCGATCGCCGTCGCCCTCCAGCTCGCCGAGGGCCGCATCCGCCGTGCCCGGGCGATCGGCTGGCTCGTCGTCGCAGCGGTGGTGTTCGTGCTCGCACGCTCCTCGACGATCGTCGTGGCGGCCGTCGTCGTCGCGGTGGTGGCGCTGGTGGCCCTGTGGATCCGGCGGACCCCCACCGAGCGCCGGACCCCGCGCTACCTCGCCGTCGCCGGTGTCGCCGTCGTCGTGGTCGCCGTCGGGGTGACGGCACGCGGCGCGCTGCTCGGGCTGCTCGGCAAGAGCTCGGACCTGACCGGACGCGGCGAGATCTGGTCGCAGGTGCAGGGCCTCATCGACCAGCACCCGGTCGTGGGGTGGGGCTGGATCGGCTACTGGTGGCCCTCGATCCCGACGCTCGCCGACCTGGCGCACCGCAAGGGCGTCACGTACCTGCAGGCGCACGACGCGTACCTCGACGTGTGGATGCAGACCGGCATCATCGGGCTGGTGCTCTTCGCGATCTACGTCGTCACGACGCTGTCCCGCTCGTGGGCCTCGGCGACGCGGATCGGCTACGACGCCGCACTCCGCCCCCGGACCTTCGACGCGGTGTCGCTGCTGCCCCTGCTGGTCGTCGTGGCGCTCCTCGCGCAGTCGGTGGCCGAGTCGCGGTTGCTCTACCAGGGCAACTGGATCCTCTTCGCCCTCATCGCGATCAAGTCCCGGATCGTGCTGGTCGGCGAGGAGCCGGTGTCGATCGGTGACGGCCCGCGCACGCCGCCCGCGAAGCGCGAGTTCCGCTGGGCCGGCACGCGCTGACCCCGTCCGAGCGGCTCACCGTCCGCCGAGCACCAGCGTGCAGGGCAGCGTCGTCCCCCATGGTGCCGTCTTCGCGTGCACCACACCCGACGGGTCGGCCCGGCACGCGTCCGTCTGCGACGCGACCTGCGGACGCCATGCCGGTCCCCCGCTGCGTTGCGTGTCGCCCGGCGCGACGTTCGTGACCGCCGCCGCGACCACCACCGCGATCGCCAGCCACCCGACCGACGCCCCGCCGATCGCGAGCCACGTCGAGCCGGCGTCGACCGACCGGCTCCGTCGGTCGATCAGCACCGATGCGGCCAGGACGACGCCCTCGGTCAGCAGCACGGCGGAGGCCGCCGCGTAGCGCGTCGGTGGCGCCGCGGTGAAGGCGGTGACCGCCTGCTCGCCCCACTGCCCGTTCGCGCTGGCGTTGAGGACGAGTGCGGCGGTCCACACCACGACGGAACCGATGCCGAGCGCCAGCACCTGCACCCGCGCGCGCCACGGACCGACGACGACCGCGACGACCAGCAGCACGGCCACGAGGACTGCGGGGAGGACCACGACGACGGCGCCGTGGTGCTCGACCGCCGCGGCGACCGACCCCACCCGCCGGGTCCACGCCCCGGCGAGCGGCTGGAGCAGGTACCCGTGGACGACGTCCCGGATGCTCGGGTCCCCGGGTCGCGAGGCACGCTCGGTGGTGAGCGCGGTCGTCACCTGCGCGGCACCGGCGAGCACCGTGGCCACGGTGACCGGCAGCGCGCGGAGTCGGTCCCGGAGGCCCGGGCGCCACCAGGCGACGACGAGCAGGGGCGCGAACAGCAGCGTCTGCGGTTCGGTGAGGACGGCGCCGAGGGCGAGCACCGCGACGAGCGCGGACCCCCACCACGTGCGGACCCGCGCGGCGAAGAGCCACGGAACCAGCACGAGCATGAACCAGTGCAGGTTCGCGGCGTTCCCGCTGATCTCGAAGGGCACGACGGGCACCACCACGGGCACGGCCGCGAGCACCACGCGGAGCGGCCACGCGGGCACCAGGTCGCGCGCGAGCACGAACACCGCGGCCGAGACGACCCCGACGACGACGCAGCACGCCCCGGCGACGGTGACCGCGTACTCCTCGATCGGACGCGCGAACCCGAGGTCGACGACCAGTCGCGGCAGCAGGTGCAGGTACCCGGCGTACGGACGGAGCAGCGAGTCGACGGGCCCGTCCGCCAGCCGGTCGCGGAAGAAGGGCCCGCCGTCCTCGGCCCAGACCGTCGCCCGGGTGACCGGGCCGAGGCGGTACCAGGCGCCGGCGGTGGCGACGACGAGCACGACCAGCGCGGCGACCGCCGTGGGCAGGGTCCTCGGCGCGCGATCCATCGCCGGCAGACGCTACCGGAGATATCGCGCCGTGCGATATCGACGCACCGCGATGACGGCGGCGACACGCAGAGGGGTGCGAGAGGATGGTCCGGTGACGGACAGCAGGGTGACCAGGCGCGCGCTCGCACGCCGGTACCTGTCCGCGTGGATCGGGTTCTCTGCGGGCGGCCGGTTCAGCCAGGCACTCGCCACGGTGATGCTGCTGTTCGCGTTCGGGCAGCCCACGGTCCACGCCCTGGTCGGGACCGCCGGCACGTGGGCGGTCCTCGTCACCCTGGTGGTCCTGGCCGGGCTCAGTCTGCTCGGGCAGCGCTACCGCATCGAGTGGCACGGTGTGCTGCCCCTGTCGCTCCTGGCCTTCGTCGGGTACTGCGCGCTCAGCGTCCTGTGGAGCGAGTACTCCTGGGTCGCGCTCCGCGGATTCGTGGCGACCGTCTGCTTCATCGGCCTCGGGCTCTACCTGGCGCTCGGCCGCGACCTCGTGCAGGTGATCCGGGCCTCCGGCGACGCGTTCCGCATCCTGCTCGTCGTCGCACTCGGGCTCGAGGTCCTGTCCGGGCTCGTCATCGACCTGCCGATCCCCGCCCTCGGCATCCGCGGGGACATCGCGGTCGGCGGCCCGATCCAGGGCATCGGCGGAACCCGCAACTTCATGGGCTTCGTCGCGGCCGTCGCACTCGTCACCTTCGTGGTCGAGTTCCTCACCCGCTCGGTGACGATGTGGCGCGCCGTCGCCTCGACCGCGCTGGCCGTCATCGCGCTCATGCTCGTCCAGTCCCCGATCACCGGCCTGGCGATGATCGCCCTGGCCGTCACCGCGCTCGCGCTGTGGTCGCTCCGGCACGCGCAGCCGCGCACGCGACCGGTCGTCAACGCCGTGCTGGGCGCGTTCGTGATCGCGATGGGGATCGTCGGTGTGCTGGCCCGCCACCGGATCCTCGCCGAGATCGGTGCGGCCGGCGGCAGCGCCATCCGGCTCGACCTGTGGGCGCAGATCCGGCTGCTCAGCGACCAGTACCCGATCCAGGGCTGGGGGTGGGTCGGCACCTGGCCGCACGAGGCAGTGGTCCCGTTCTCGACGTTCGTCGACCCGTCCGGCATCCGCTTCACCTCGGGGCTCAACGCCTTCGTCGACGCGTGGCTGCAGATCGGGCTGGCCGGCATGCTCATCCTGCTCGCCACCGCGCTGCTCGCCTTCGCGCGCGCCTGGGTCACCGCCACGACCTTCCCCGGCGTCGCGTACGTCTGGCCGGCAGCGATCCTCGTCCTGCTCGGCGTGACGAGCACCGCGGAGAGCTACCTGCTGCACGGCGCCGGCCTGATGCTCTTCGCCACCGTGATCGTCGTCGCGGCCCGCCGCCGCTCCTGGCGGCGGCACCTGCCGCGCACCGAGCACCTGACCTGACCCGGCCGGGTGAGCCGGGCCGCGATCGCGACCGGAGCCGGACTGGAGGCGCGCTGCCGGGCCGACCCGGGCCTCCAGTCCGTCGCGTCGCGGGTCGCACCCCGTGAGCGGCTACCGTGATCGGGTGCACCCCCGCCCGCTCGAACGTCTCGCCATGTGCGTGGTCGCCGCCGTCGCCACGGTCCTCAACGTGCTGCTGAAGCTGCCCTGCACCCTGCCGACACCCGAGGGCGTCGTGCGGGGCGCGTTCGTCTCGCGGTACGGCTGCTGGTCCGACGTCGCCGCGCTCTGGGGCTCGCGCGACCTGGCCGGACACGTCTTCCCCTACGTCACCGGGTCCGAGCTCGGCAACGGCACGGTCGAGTACCCGACGCTCACCGGCGTGTGGGTCTGGCTGACGGCACTGCCCGTCGGGTCCGCCCACGGGTTCCTGCTCGTCACCGGCGTGGTCGCGGTCGTGCTCGCCGTCACCGTCACGCTCCTGCTCGTCCGGGTCGCCGGCCGTCGCGCGTGGCTCTGGGCCGCGACGCCCCCGTTGGCGCTGTACGCCGTCTACAACTGGGACCTGCTCGCCGTCGTGTGCAGCGTCGTCGGGCTCGTCGTCGTGGTCCGGCCGCCGTCCTCGTGGTCGACCACCACCCGGTACGCCGTCGCCGGGGCCGCGTTCGGGCTCGGCGGGGCGTTCAAGCTGTACCCGCTGATGTTCCTGGCCCCGCTGGTCATCGCGGCGCTGCTCGACCGGGACGCCGAGCTGGGGACCCGTGTCCGTCGCACCGCCGCCGCACTCGGGTCCGGGGTCGGGGTCGTCCTGGCCGCGAACCTGCCCTTCGTGCTCGTCAACCTGCCGGGGTGGCTGTCCGTCTTCACGTTCCAGGCCTCGCGGCCGATCGGCGCCTCGACGATGTCCGTCTGGTACTACGGGCTGCTGCCGTGGTCGACCGACCTGGACGGGCCGATCCAGCAGACGATGGGCGCCATGTCGACGGTCGCGACGGCACTCGGGATCGTGGCCGTGCTCGTCGTCACGGTCGTGCTCGCGCTCCGCCGGGGCACCACACCGTGGGTGCAGTCCGCCGCGGCGCTCCTGGCCGTCTACATGGTCTGCAACAAGGTCGCGTCACCGCAGTACGTCTTGTGGCTGCTGCCGTTCCTGGTCGTGCTGCGGGTCGGCGGCTGGTGGATCGCGGCGTACCTGGTCGCGGACGTCTGCGCGGTGGTCGGGTTCTTCCGCAACACCTATTACCAGGCGATCGGTGTCGGGACGGACACGTGGGCCTACCAGGCGATGACCGCGGGGATCTGGGGCCGTGCCGCCCTGCTCGTCGCCCTGGTCGTCGTGTTCCTGCGGACGCCGGTGGTGACCCGGCCGGTCCGGGGTCTGTCGGAGCGGACCGGCACTGATCGGCCCGGGACGTCGGGACCGGCGCCGGCCGAACCGACGGACGCCGACCGGGTCGCCAGCGGCGAACACGTCGCCGCCGGCGAGCGGGTCGCCAGCACCGACCGGGTCGCCAGCACCGACCGGGCCCTCAGCACCGACCAGGTCGTCAGCGGCGACGGGCGAAGCGGCGCTGCAGACCCCACTGCGTGACGCGCAGCATCGCCTCGAGGACGATCGCCTGGCTCATCTTCGACACCCCGTGCAGCCGGTCGCGGAACCGGATCGGCACCTCGACGATGCGGCCACCCAGGTCGTGCACGCGCAACGTCATGTCGACCTGGAAGCAGTAGCCCTTCGAGTCGACCGCGTCGAGCGCCTTGCCCGCGATGACCGCGGCGCGGTAGACCCGGAAGCCGGCGGTGATGTCCCGCACGTCGATGCGGAGCATCCAGCGCGCGTAGGCGTTCCCACCACGGCTGAGCGCCTCGCGGTACCAGGGCCAGTCGACGACCGACCCGCCGGGCACCCAGCGCGAACCGATCGCGAGCTGCACGTCGGGCTGCGACCGCACCGCGTCGATGAGCGCCGGCAGCCGGTCGGCGGGGTGCGACCCGTCGGCGTCCATCTCGATGAGCAGCTCGTACCCGCGCTCCAGGCCCCACCGGAAACCGGTGACGTACGCGGTGCCGAGGCCGAGCTTGCCCGAGCGCCGCAGCAGGTGGACGCGGTCGTCCGTTGCCGCGATGCGCTCCACGACGTCACCGGTGCCGTCCGGGCTGGCGTCGTCGACGACGAGCACGTGCGCGTCCGGGACAGCGCCGAGGACGAGTCCGAGGATGTCCGCGACGTTCTCGGCCTCGTCGTACGTCGGGACGATGACCAGGGCGGCGGCACCCGTCATCGGGTCGTGCCGTCGCTCGGGCGCTCCCGCCCGAGCGTCTGGCGCGCGACCTCGGAGGGTGTCTCGCCCTCCGGGGCGGAGTGCTCGGTCAGCAGCCGACGGACCGTGCCGCCGGCAGCCGAGTACGTCAGGTAGTTCAGGCGACTGGTCTCGCGACGCAGACGGGTGATGCCCTCGAGGATGAAGCCCAGGGTCCAGGTCAGGAACGCGATCACCATGAGCGACGCGGCCAGGAACGCCGTCGGGAACCGCGGCACGAGCCCCGTGCGGCTGAACTCGATGAACAGCGGGATGGCCAGGACGACGGCGACGACCGCGAACACCGCGCCGATGACCCCGTGGAACAGCACGGGGCGCTCGAAGCGGATCAGGTGCGCGATGAGCGACAGGATCTTGAACCCGTCGCTGTAGGTGTTCAGCTTCGACTCGGTGCCCTCGGCGCGGTCCTTGAAGCCCACCGGCACCTCGGTGTGCGGCACGCGCAGGTTCATCACGTGCACCGTGAGCTCGGTCTCGGTCTCGAACTCGCGCGACAGCGCGGGGAACGACTTCACGAAGCGGCGGGACATCACGCGGTACCCGCTGAGCATGTCGGAGACCGGCGTGCCGAACAGCTTGCCGACCACGCGGTTGAACATCCGGTTGCCGGCCTCGTGGCCCGGGCGGTACGCGGTGGCGTTCGGGTCGTCCTGCCGGACACCGAGGATGTGGTCGTACGGCCCTTCGAGCAGGGTCTTGATCATCTCGGGGGCAGCAGCGGTGTCGTAGGTGTCGTCGCCGTCGATCATCAGGTAGACGTCGGCGTCGATGTCGCCGAACGCCCGGCGGATGACGTTGCCCTTGCCCTTGGTGTGCTCGTACCGGACCTCGGCACCGGCGCGACGGGCGACCTCGTCCGTGCCGTCGGTGCTGTTGTTGTCGTACACGTACACGTGGATGCCCGGCACGGCGGCCTTGAGGTCGGTCACGACCTTGTGGATCGCCGGTGCCTCGTTGTGGCAGGGAACGATCGCGGCGATGACGAGGTCGTCGGGAGTCACGGGATAGGGTCCTTCAGTGGTCGCGGATCCGTCGAGCGGCGGGGTCTGCGGTCACGAAACCCCTGCGAGAGATTAACAGTTCCCCGGTTGCGCGGTGCCCGCCGCCCCGGGACGGGAAGGACAGCGTGGCGAACGCATCGGAGTGGTTCCTGGGTCACCTCAAGCGCGGGGGCTCGTTCCTCGTCGTCGGTGGGATCGGCTTCGTCGTCGATGCGGTCGTCTACAACGCCCTGGTGTTCTGGGGTGGACACGGCCCGCTCTTCGCACTGCCCCTGGTGGGCAAGATCATCGCGATCGCGATCGCGAGCGTGGTCACGTACTTCGGCAGCCGGCTCTGGACCTACCGCGACCGCGCCGACGCGCAGACCCTCAGGAGCTTCCTGGTCTTCGCCCTGCTCAACGTCATCGCGATCCTGCTGCAGCTCGGCTGCCTGGGGTTCTCGCGCTACGTGCTGCACCTGGACTCGCCGCTCGCCGACAACGTCTCCGGCACGCTGATCGGCCAGGGCGTCGCCACGATCTTCCGGTACTTCGCCTACGGCAAGTTCGTCTTCAAGGACGACAAGGAGGGCGCCGCCGAGGCGGTCGCCGAGATCGTCTGAGTCGCGGTCCGACCGCACCACGAAACGGACGGGAGGCCCGTGGCGACGTCGCCACGGGCCTCCCGTCCGTCACCGGGTCGACCCCGGAGCGGTCACCGGACCCGGTAGATGTGCAGGTCGAGCCCGCCCTGGCGGTAGTCGCCCACCTGCGTGGCGCAGGTCGAGTCCATCGGGGTGTCCGACAACACGTACTGCACGTTCCGCTGGGCGAAGCGGCTGCACGCGTCGAACGTCACCAGGACCTGGTCGCGCACCGGGTTCGTGACCTTCGGGGCGCCGGACCCGAAGGTCCAGTTGACGTTCGCCAGGCGGTTCCACGCGTTCTCGTACCGACCCGTCGGGTCGATCTCGTCCCACATCTCCTCCGGCGGGTACGTCTGCACGCCGTTGAAGGCGTGCACCCCCGACTCCACCAGCATCGACGTCTGCACCGTCGTGCCCACACCGACCCACTGCGCGTCCGGGTGCTTCGCCTCGATCGCCTCGATCACCCGACCCGCCTTCGTGTCCACCGGCAGCTCGAACACCCCTCGGTACAACGGGTTCACCCCGAGACCGACCAGCAGGGTCCCCACCAGCAGGGCCGCGACACCCGGCAGGACCAGGCGGAACGCGATGAGCACGACCGCGACGACGACGAGCACCGACACGACCTTCCAGTTCGTCGCGGAGGCGATGACCGGGGACAGGCCGTGCCGCAGCGCGTACCAGGCGCAGACGACGGAGGCCCCGGCGACGAGACCGCCGGCCAGCGCGACCCACCACCGGGCGCGGACCCGGTCACGGTCGAGCCGGGAGACCGACACGCCGATGCCGATGACCGCCAGCAGGTCGAACGCCAGGCGGAGCCGTCCGTCCGTCGACCGGGTCAGGCCGAACAGGTTCGCGATCGGGGTCCACCCCGGCACCAGCAGGAAGAGCCACAGCACCGTCAGCACGACCAGCACCGACAGGACGGTCCAGTCGAGGCGGCGGACGGCGCCGGCCGCCCGCGCTGTGCGGACCGAGCGCACCAGCAGCCAGACGAGCAGCGGCACCAGGAACACGATGGTCATGAACGGCGCGGCAGCCTCGGACTGGTTCGGCCCGAGTCCGTCGGACACGCCGTTCTGCAGCGCGCCCGCGAACGGTGCCCCGAACGCCGACACGATCCCGTCGTAGTCGAGCGCTCCCGCGAACTCGATGCGGCGTCCGGGGTAGACCGTCCCGAGCACGGCCTCGATCGTGTCGAACCGCGTGGCGAGCCAGACGCCGAGCACGACGACGGCACCGACGGCGCTGAGCACGAGGGGCGTGATGCGGCGCAGCAACGGCCACCACCGCGACCACTCCCCCGAGAACCGCGCCTGCAACACCATCCCCACACCCACGAACACCACGACCACGACCGCCGGCACCGCGTACGGCACGTAGATCGACATCGCCAACGTCACCGTCAAGTACCCCGCGACACCAGCCGACACCCACCGCGCCACCCGCGACGAGGACCTGATCCCCCACACCACCGCGACCAACACCGCGAACGCCCACGCATACGGCCAGATCGTCGTCGGCAGGAACCACCACCCGATCAACGGACTGAACCCCAACGCCACCGCCAACACCGCCGACGTCACCGGACGACGCGGCATCACCGACACCAGGAACACGTACGCACCGATCAGCAACCCCGCGAACGGCAACCACCACCGCACCGCCATCCCCTGCGCCAACGGCAACACCAGGAACCCCCACACATGCGGACGGAACAGCGTCGACCAGTCCCACGACGGCAAGTCGTTCTGGATCGTCGCATCCATCCCACCCGGCAACGTGTGGTTCACCACCGGGAACCCCTGCTGCACCTGCGACACGATCCACGACGACTGCACCAGCCACTCATCCGACCGGATCGGACGCGGCGACCCCGCCAACAAGTTCGGGTCAGCCCCCTGACCGAAGAACCCCCAGTAGTTCCCCGTCGAGGACCCCGAGATGCCCAGGACCGTCAACACCCCCAACACCACCACCACGAACACCGGGAACCACACCACCACCCACACCCGCGGCAACCCCGACACCCGCGGCACCACCAACGCCGACACCCGGTCACGCCAGCCGGTCGCCGCGGACTCGTGGGCGGTCTCGGTCGATGTGCTCACGTCGGGCCTCTCGGTGGTGGTGCTGGGTTTCGTGGTGGTGCTGGTGCTGGTGCTCGTGCTGGTGTTGGTGCTGGTGCTGGTGCTGGTCAGCGCACGCGGTAGATGTGCATGTCGAGCCCGCCCTGGCGGTACTCGCCGAGCTGCGTCGTGCACGACGAGTCGACCGGGCTGTCCGACAACACGTACTGCACGTTGCGCTGGGCGAAGCGGCTGCACGCATCGAACGTCACCGAGACCTGGTCACGGTAGGGGTTCGTCACGACCGGTTCTCCCGAACCGAGCGTCCAGTTGACGTTCGCCAGGCGGTTCCACGCGTTCTCGTACCGACCCGTCGGGTCGATCTCGTCCCACATCTCCTCCGGCGGGTACGTCTGCACGCCGTTGAAGGCGTGCACCCCCGACTCCACCAGCATCGACGTCTGCACCGTCGTGCCCACACCGACCCACTGCGCATCCGGGTGCTTCGCCTCGATCGCCTCGATCACCCGACCCGCCTTCGTGTCCACCGGCAGCTCGAACACCCCCCGGTACAACGGGTTCACCCCGAGACCGACCAGCAGCGAGGCCACCAGGAACGCGGCCGCCCCGGCGAACACGAACCGCCGGGCGACGAAGGCGACGGCCAGCACCAGGAGGAGTGCGATGAACCGCCAGTCGTGCGCGGCGTCGATGACGGTCGCGGCACGCACCCGCAGCAGCGCCCACACGGCCAGGGTCGCCCCGCCGGCGAGCAGCATCGCCAGGGTGGTCGGGATCCACGGACCGCGGCGCCGCAGCTGGTCGAGCCGCATCGCGACGACCGCGAAGCCGATGACGTTCAGCAGGTCGAACGCCAGGCGGAGACGCCGGGTCGTCGACCGGTCGAGCAACAGCAGGTGCGCGATGCGGTCCCACCCCGGCACCAGCAGGAACGCGAAGACGAGCGTGCCCGCGGCGAGGACCCCGAGCGCCACCCAGTCGATCCGCGACGCGCGCCATCCGCCCCGGAATGCGAGCCATGCGAGCACCGGCACGAGGAAGACGCACAGCATCATCGGCGCCGAGGCTTCGGACGGGTTGAACGACAGGTAGTCGTTGACGCCGCTCTGCAGGGCCTGCTGGAACGGACCGCTGAACATCGCGACGAGCCCGGAGCGTGGCAGCGCGCCGGTGTGCTCGAGTCGCTGCCCCGGGTACACCGTGCTGAGCACGGCCTTGATCGTGTCGAAGCGGGTCAGGATCCAGACGACCAGGACCAGCAGTCCGGTGACGCCTGCGAGCACGAGGGGCGTGATGCGGCGCAGCAACGGCCACCACCGCGACCACTCCCCCGAGAACCGCGCCTGCAACACCATCCCCACACCCACGAACACCACGACCACGACCGCCGGCACCGCGTACGGCACGTAGATCGACATCGCCAACGTCACCGTCAAGTACCCCGCGACACCAGCCGACACCCACCGCGCCACCCGCGACGAGGACCTGATCCCCCACACCACCGCGACCAACACCGCGAACGCCCACGCATACGGCCAGATCGTCGTCGGCAGGAACCACCACCCGATCAACGGACTGAACCCCAACGCCACCGCCAACACCGCCGACGTCACCGGACGACGCGGCATCACCGACACCAGGAACACGTACGCACCGATCAGCAACCCCGCGAACGGCAACCACCACCGCACCGCCATCCCCTGCGCCAACGGCAACACCAGGAACCCCCACACATGCGGACGGAACAGCGTCGACCAGTCCCACGACGGCAAGTCGTTCTGGATCGTCGCATCCATCCCACCCGGCAACGTGTGGTTCACCACCGGGAACCCCTGCTGCACCTGCGACACGATCCACGACGACTGCACCAGCCACTCATCCGACCGGATCGGACGCGGCGACCCCGCCAACAAGTTCGGGTCAGCCCCCTGACCGAAGAACCCCCAGTAGTTCCCCGTCGAGGACCCCGAGATGCCCAGGACCGTCAACACCCCCAACACCACCACCACGAACACCGGGAACCACACCACCACCCACACCCGCGGCAACCCCGACACCCGCGGCACCACCAACGCCGACACCCGCCGCCGCACCGGGGTGAGCCGGGCGGGGCGGGTGCCGTGGTCGTGCACCGACGTCATCGGTTCTTGAGCCGACGCTTCACCTTGGCGGCGACGCTCCGTGGGCCTTCGGTGCGCAGGTAGTGCACCGCGCGTCCGAGGTCGTACCGGACCCCGTAGAGCTTCTGGCGGTCGGGCACGCGCACGCGCATCTCGTGGGCGGTCGGCAGCCCGGCCTGGGCGCGGACCGTCTTGTCGGCGGCGCGGATCGGGTTGCGGCAGAACTCGACGAGCGGCTCGAGCACGTTCTGCCACGTGAAGTCCTGCCGCACGCGGGTGACGTTCTCGAGGTAGGTCGCGCGGGCGTCGTCGTCGAACAGCACCTTCTCGAGCGCGTCGGCGAGCGCCGTCGTGTCACGCTCGTGCACGACCTCGCCCAGGCGCTCCTCGGCGACGAGCTCGGCGAACGAGTCGCCACCCGTCGTCACGATCGGCAGGCTCGCCCACAGGTAGTCGAGGATGCGCGTGCGGAACGAGAACGTCGTCTCGAGGTGCTCGTAGTGCGTCGAGACACCGGCATCAGCCTCGGCCAGGTAGGCGCCGCGCTCCTCGTACGGGATCCACGACTCGTTGAAGAAGACGTTCTTGCCGGTGAGCCCGAGCTCGGCCGACGCCTGGCGCACCTTCGCGACGATGTCCATCTCGGGCACGTCGGGGTTCGGGTGCTGGACGCCCATGAAGAACAGGCGCACGTCGGGCCGACGCTCGGCGAGTTCGCCCATCGCACGCACCAGCGTGATCGGGTCGAACCAGTCGTAGATGCCGCCGCCCCAGACGACCAGCTTGTCGTCCACACCGATGCCGGGCACGACGCCCTTGACGACGTTCGTGGTGTGCACGGGCGGGTTCGCCGACAGCCCGAAGGGCACGACGCCGATCAGGCTGCGCAGCTCCGGGTCGCGCGAGTAGGTGCGCGCGTTGATGCGGCCCGACCCGGCGAGCTGCCCGAGCCAGAACAGGCGCTGCCGCTCGGAGGCGCAGATGAAGTAGTCGCCGAGCTCGAGCTGGTGGTTCAGCGTGTCCGAGGCGTCGAGGATCTGCCGGTCCCACTGCTCGACGTCGTCGCTGCGCCCCTGTTCGAGCTGCTCGAGGTGCAGCGGGTCGTAGACGTCGACGACCAGGATCTTCGCGGTCGACTCGAGCACGGGGAAGAGGCGGAGCGCGTGGCCCTGCACGATGATGACGTCGGCCCAGGCCTCGTGCTCGACCATCTGCCGCGGGTGGCGGTGCGGGACGGTGACGACGTCGTAGTCCGGGTCGATCTGCGTCGACCGGGTCAGGCTCACGACGCGGACGTCGTGTTCCCCGGAGAGCTCCTTCGCCATGTTCGTGGCACGGATCGCGGGGCCGGCCATCTTCTCGCCGATCGCGTCACCGGTGACGATGAGGATGCGGCGACGCGCGCCGACCTCGAGGACACCGAGCGAGTGCACGATCTTGTCGTACCCGGCCAGGTAGGACTCGATCGGGTACGCGGGCTCGTCCCGGTTGCCGAACAGGCGCAGCAGCTCGCGGTCGCTCCGGACGCGGGACGCCTGGATCTGCCGTCGCGACTCGGTCATCGACGGGAGTTCCTCGACGAAGCGGTCGATGCCGAACACGCCGGCCATCGAGGTCTTGGGCACCGGCATCGTCGGCTCGTGGTCGCCACCGGGGCGCCGGATGTCGAGCGCCTCGGAGTCCATGTCGCCACGGCCCACCGCACGACGGACGGCCAGGGCGAGGGCGCCGGGGAGCGCCGTGCGGAGCTGCTCCTCGCCGAGGTTCTTGTAGAGCGTGAACAGCGCGTTGCGTTCGAGCAGGTAGGTCTCGCGGAAGTCGCCGAGCTTGTTCATCGAGGCGTGGTGCTTGTGGAACGCCACGGACTTGGGCTGGTACCGGAAGCGCCACCCGAGCAGGTTGAGCCGCCACCCGAGGTCGACGTCCTCGTAGAACATGAAGTAGCGGTCGTCAAAGCCGTCGAGCTGCTCGAACAGGTCGGCGCGGATGAACATGGCCGCACCGGTGCCGAACAGCACGTCGGTCTCGGTCTCCCAGCGACCCGTGTCCGGGGACCCGGCGAAGGGCTTGTAGCCCATGCCGTACCAGGTCATCGCGGCCTCGGTGAAGTCGACGTTGACGCCCTCCCAGTCGAGGACCTTGCTGGCGACGGCGCCGATGTCGCGCCCGGAGGCGAAGGTGGCCATCGCCTCGCGGATCCAGCCCGGGTCGGGACGCGCGTCGTTGTTGAGGAAGGCGACGTACTCGCCGGTGGTGTTCGCGACGCCGAGGTTGCACCCACCGGTGAACCCGAGGTTGCCGCCGGACTCGACGAGGGTGAAGGGGAGGTCGGACGCCTTGAGCCGGCCGACGTGCTCCGGCCCGGAGTCGTTGTCGACGACGATGATCTCGAGCTTGTCCGCGGGCCAGTCCTGTTCGGTCAGCCCGACGATGCTCGTGAGGGTGTCGTCGGTGCCCTTGTAGTTCACGAGGACGACCGAGACGACCCCCGTCCTGCGCTCGCTCACTCGAACCCTTTCGTCTGCGTGATCCGGCCCTGCAGGCCGTCACGACCCGCGCCGTGCGGTGAACACCCTACAAGGCCGACACCGGACGCCAGCGCCGCCCCACCGCACGGTGCCGACGTCGGGGACGGACGCTGCGGCATGATGGGGCGATGCCCGATCCTCTCTCCCCCGCGGACGACCAGGCCGCCCTCTACCGATCCATCGCCGCTGGCGACCACCGACACGGCGAACTGGGCACCGTCGCCTTCGCCGTCTCGACCGACGACGTCGACGCCGGCGCCGGTGACGTCTACGTCGCCCTCGGACTCGCCAAGTACCTCGAACGGCTCGGCTGGGGGGTGCAGCTGTGGCCGATCGACCGGTGGGACACCCACGTCCCGGACGACGTCGACGTCGTCGTGTCGATGATCGAGTCGTTCGTCCCCGGTCTCCTGCCCCGGCACACCGCTCTGGTCGGCTGGGTGCGCAACTGGACCGACGTCTGGGCGGAGCTGCCCTACCTGGACGAGTTCGACGCCGTCTGGACCTCGTCGACCGCGGCCAGGGACCGCATCGCCGAGCGGTACGACGGCGCCGTGCACCTGCTCCCGATCGGCGTCGACCCCGAGCTCTTCAGCGGGGACGACCAGGGGTCCTCGCCCATCGACGTCGTGACGACGGTCAACTTCTGGGGTGCGGAACGCCTCGGCACGAGCGCGCTCGACGAACTCGCCGAGCAGCGCGACGTCGTCTGGTACGGCGCGAACCAGGAGCACCTGGTGCGCTCGGACCGCATCGACCACCGCGGGCACGCGTCCTTCTTCGACCTGCCCGCCGTGTACGCCGCCGCGCGTGTCGTCGTCGACGACGTGATCCCGCCGGCCCGTGCCTACGCCACGCACAACTCCCGACTGTTCGAGGGCCTCGCATCCGGGTCCCTCGTCGTGACGAACTGCGCCGAGGGCCTCGAGGAGCTCGGGCTCGGCGACCTCCCCACGTACCACGACGGCCCGTCCCTCGTGCTCGCCGCTGCCGACACGGACGCTGCCCTGGTGGAGCGGCTGCGCGCGGTCGTGCTCGAGCGGCACACCTACGCCTCGCGCGCCGCCTCGGCCGACGCCGACCTGCGGCAGGCGGTGGCGCGACGCCGCGGCCTCCCGGGGCCGGACCGCGGACCGTTCCTGATCTGGGCGGCGCACATGCGCGAGCGACTACGTCAGACCGAACAGGAACGCGACGTCCACCTCGCCGGTGTGCACGACATCAACGAGCGGCTCGTCGCATCCATTGCCGACGCGCAGCGGAACGCAGCAGAGACCGCCGCCGCCCGAGCCGAGGCCGACGTACTGCGGGCCGAACGCGACCGCCTGGCCGTCCGGCTCGACCAGGTCACCCGCAGCCGCACCTACCGGCTCGCCGAACGCGTCGCGAAGGCCATGCACCGGCGCTGACCGGGCCACGCCGAGCCGGACACGACGAAGGGGCACCGCCGCGGCGGTGCCCCTTCGTCGTGTGCGGCCTACTTGACGGTGACCGTCGAGCAGACCTGGACGTTCGAGCCGGCGCCGGTGTTGATGGCCCAGGTGCAGACCTGGTGCGTCCCGGCCGTGAACCCGGTGAGGGTCTGGCTGAACTGGTGGGCAGCCCCGTACGCCGTGCCGAAGGCCGTCGCGAGCGAGGCCTTCGTGCCGTTCGCCTGGATGCTCGATCGCCCGATGTCGTCGACGTAGGTGTCGATCCGCACCGGAGCGGTCGTGTCCGGGTCGACGGCCCACCCGCGCATCGTGATCGACCCCGCGGTCCGCGACGACGCCTCGTCGATGTTGAGGCTCGGCGATCCCGACAGCATCGAGACGTTCTGGCAGGACGTCCCGTCCTTCCCACCACCGGCGTTCTTCGCCGTGATGCAGACCGTGTGCTGCCCGGGCCCGACGTTCGGCAGCGTGGCCGTGAAGCCGTGCGCGGAGCCGTACCCGGGGTACCGCGACGCGGCCGCGGCACTGTCCGCCTTGGCGACCGTCGAGCCTGCCGCGGTGCCGTCGACGGTGAAGGAGACCGCCACCGGGGTGACCATGTCCGGGTCCACGGCGAACCCGCTGACGCTCAGGGTCCCGATCGCCGTCGCCTTCGCCTGCTCGATCGTCACGACCGGGTCACCGGTCGGCTGTGCCACGGTCATGCACTGCCAGGTCGCACCGTTCCCGCCCACGGCGTCGAGCGCGGCCAGGCACAGCTCGTGGGGCACCGAGGGCGTGAGCCCCGACACGCTCATGCTGAACTGGTGGTTCGCGCCGTACCCGGGGAACGCGGTCGCGAGCGACGCCTTCGGCATGTCCGCCTTGCGGCCCTTCACGCGGGTACCGTCGACGTACGCGTCGACGCGGACGGACGCCGCGGTGTCCGGGTCGATGGACCACCCGCGGATGGTCATCGTGCCGGGCGACTTCGAGACCGCCTGGTCGACGTTGAGGTTCGGGGACCCCGTCTGCCGGGTGAACGACTGGCAACCGAGCGTCGCGTCCGACCCGCTGCCCGCGGCGTTCGTCGCGACGACGCAGAGCTGGTGGTTCCCCGGAGCGACGCCGGTGATCGTGCCCGAGTACTGGTGGGCGTCACCGAACCCCGGCTTCGCGGCGTTCAGCCCGGTCTTGGTCGCGTTCGCCGTCCACGTCGCCTTCGTGACGCCGTCGATCTGCACCCGCACCGTGACGGCTGCGGTGGTGTCCGGGTCGATCGCCCAGCCCCGCACGCTGACGGTGTCGATCGCGTTGCTCACCTGGTCGATCACGCCGACCGGGTTGCCGCCCTCGATCGTGAAGTCCGCACACTGGAACTGCGCGTTCGACCCGGCCCCGGCGTTGATCCCCCACGCACACACCTGGTGCGACCCGGCGCTCAGCCCCGTGAGCGTGGCGGAGAACCCGTGCCGGGTGTTGTTCGCCCCGAGGGTGTTCGCCAGCGACGACGTCGCGACGTCGGCCATCGTGCTCGCCGCGCCCTTGCCGTCGACGTAGAAGTCGGTGCGGATCGGGTCGGTGGTGTCCGGGTCGACGGCCCAGCCCGTGACGACGGCCTGCCGGTACCCGGTGCTGACACCGGTGATCGCACCGTTCGGCGCGTTCCCCCCGGTCGTCGAGCCGAACCAGTCGGTGTACATGCGCCAGAAGTTCCGGTTGCCGTACGCGGAGCAGCCGTCACCGGTGCCGTACAGGTTGTTCATCGCGGCCTGGTTCGGCACGTACGGCGTGTAGATGTACAGCGCGGCGGTGGCCTGGTTCTGGATGTAGACCTGCTTCGTGCCGCACGACGCGCTCGGGTTGTAGAGGATCGTGTTCGTGCGACCCGCCTGGTAGCCCCACGAGTTCGGCGACGCCTTGTAGCGCTGGAACTGCAGGCCGGCCGCGTAGACCTGGGCGAAGAAGCCGTTGTAGGCCGGGTCGCACGGTGCCGTGTCCGGGCAGGCGAAGCCCGTGGCGTGGGTGTACTTGTACGAGCTCGGGGCGCTCGAGGTGATGAGCCCCTGCTCCTTCTCGAGCAGCACGAGCAGCACCTTCTGGCTGATGTTGCAAGCGCGGGCGACGCCGTCGATGATCTGCGCCCCCGTCATCGTCCCGCCGCCGATGGCGCTGCACCGACCGGCGACGGCACCGATGGCACGGGTGTTCTGCGTGTAGTTCCGCAGGCACGCGGGCCCCGAGCCGGACCGGCAGGTCGGGACCTTCTGGTCGAGGAAGTACTGCACCTGCGCCGCGGTCAACGCGTTCGCGTTGTAGAAGTTCGCGTCGCTGATGATGTTGCCAGGGTCGAAGCCGCTCGCGGTCGCCGCGCTGGCCGGCTGGTCGTCGGTGACCACGGTGAACGCACTGAGCGCCGCGGCGACGGCCACGACCGCCGTCAGCATCGCGATCCAGGCGCGCGGCCGGCGGCGCGAGGGGGCTGCCGCCGGGCGGATGTCGGACGGGACGTTCACGGGATCTCCACAGTCGTCGTGGTCGAGGTGACGGACTTGCCGCCGAGGGCGTAGCGGAGTGCCACGGTCCAGGTGCCGGTGCCCAGCTGGGCGCGCGGGAACGCGACCTGCGCGCAGTTGACGCTCGTGTTCGCGACGGACGTCTCGCTCTGCTGCGTGCGCGTGGTGCCGCCCATGGTGGCGGTGAACGTGCAGGTGCCCCCGGTGTCGGTCGCGCCGCTGACGATGCCGGACGCCTGCAGGGTCTGCGATCCGGTGTCCCACCCGGCGTACGTCACGAGGGCGGTGGCCGGGAAGTCCGACGGCGGCGCCTCGGACGGGTCGTCGGCGGGCGTCTCGCTCGGGATCGGCACGGTGGTGTCGCCGCCGTCCCCTCCCGACGCGCCGGGTCCGGTCGACGCCGGTGCCGACGGTGCGGCCGTCGTCGACGCCGACGCCGAGGCGCTGGCGGACGCGCTCCTCGTCGGGGACGCGGTGGGACGGTCGCCGCCGTCGCCCGACGAACAGGCGGTGAGCACGAGGACCACCACGGTGCCCAGACCGAGGAGGGAAGAGGTTGCTGCAGTGCGACGCACGGGTGCCGTTCTTGGTGAGGAGCGGTGGACACAGGGCTTCGGGTGTGACCAGTGTGACAAGAGAGAACGCCGGAGGGAAGACGGAAACCGTCCCGGACCGGGTTTGGCCCCCGCACCGGGGGCACGGCTCGTCCGGGTGACGCACGGCTACACTGTCCAGGTCCTGCCCCCGGAACGAAGAGTGTGATGGTCGACAACAACCGCATGCAGCAGCTCGCGGCGGAGCCCCTCGTCGTGGTCGGTGCCCCGTCGAGCGCGATCCGCGGCACCTGGCGTGAACTGCGCGACGTGTTCCACCAGCGCGAGATGCTCGGCATGCTGATCCGCCGTGACCTCAAGGCCCGGTACAAGGACTCGGCACTCGGGTTCGTGTGGACGCTCGTGCGCCCGCTCACCCAGCTCCTCATCTACTACTTCGTCATGGGGCAGATCCTCATGGCCGCGAAGGGCATCGACAACTTCGCGATCTACGTCTTCACCGGTCTGACCGCGTACACGCTCTTCAGCGAGATCGTCGCGGGCTCCACCGGCTCGATCGTCGGCAACAGCGGCCTGATCAAGAAGGTCTACGTCCCGCGCGAGGTCTTCCCGCTCGCGAGCGTCGGCGCCGCCCTGGTGAACTACGCGATCCAGTTCGTGATCCTCATCGCCGCCACGGTCGTCCTCGGCCTGTTCCCCTGGCACGGCGGCTTGGTCTACCTGATCCCGTCACTGCTGGTGATCCTGGTGTACGGCTCGGCGATCGGGCTGGTCCTGTCCGCCCTCAACGTCTACCTGCGCGACGTCCAGTTCGTCATCGACGTCGGCCTGATGGTGCTGCTGTGGGGCTCCCCGATCGTCTACTCGTACTCGATGGTCGTCGACCGCCTCAACGTCGGCTGGCTGCTGGCGATCTACACGAACAACCCGCTGACGCTGTCCGTGCTCGGTCTGCAGAACGCCATCTGGCTGCACACCCCCGGCACCGTCGACTACCCGGACCACCTGATGCTGCGGCTGCTCATCGCGTTCGTCATCGGGGTGTTCTGCCTCATCGGGGCGCAGCGCGTGTTCTCGCGGCTGCAGGGCAACTTCGCGCAGGAGCTCTAGACCATGGCCATCAGCACCCCCGTCGCGCCGTCGACCCAGCAGCGCGGTGACGAGCGACCCGAGGTCATCGTCATCGACCACGTGCGCAAGCGCTTCATCGTCCGCAAGGACAACACCATCCGCGAGCGCATCGTGACGCTCGGCCGCGCCGGCCGCAAGCACCGCCAGGACTTCTGGGCCCTCGACGACGTCACCGTCTCGATCACGGCCGGCTCGACCGTCGGGCTGATCGGCCAGAACGGCTCTGGCAAGTCGACCCTGCTCAAGGCGATCGGCGGCATCATCCAGCCGACGTCCGGCACGGTGTCCCGTCGCGGGCGACTGGCCGCACTGCTCGAGCTCGGCGCGGGCTTCCACCCCGACCTGTCCGGCCGCGAGAACGTCTTCCTCAACGCGAGCCTGCTCGGCCTGACGCGCAAGCAGACCGAGGAGCGCTTCGACGACATCCTGGCGTTCTCGGGGATCGGCGACTTCATCGACACCCAGGTGAAGTTCTACTCATCCGGCATGTACGTGCGGCTCGCCTTCGCGGTCGCGGTGCACACCGACCCCGACGTCCTGCTCGTCGACGAGGTGCTGGCCGTCGGCGACGAGGCCTTCCAGCGGAAGTGCCTCGACCGCATCCGCACCTTCCAAGAGGCAGGCAAGACGATCATCATCGTCACGCACTCGCTCAGCCAGGTGCAGGAGATGTGCGACCGCGTCGTCCTGCTCAACAAGGGCAAGGTGCTGCACGACGGTGACCCGGTCGCCGCAGTCAGCATGTTCCGCGACGTGCTCGAGGAGCGTCGACACGACGAGCTCAGCCAGGACGTCGCCGTCGGCCGTGGCACGGTCCTCGGCGCCACCGTCCACGTGGACGGCAAGCAGCACGGCGAGAGCGTGCGCCCCGGCGACGACCTGATCGTCGACATGGAGTTCGAGCACCTCGACCGCGTCGAGGACTGGGAAGCCGCGGTCCAGGTCAACAACACCGCCGGCCAGGTCGTCTTCGGCACCACCACGGGCATCATGGGCGTCACCCTCGAGCCGTTGCACGGTCGGCGCAAGCTGCGGATCCGCATCGCCGACACCGCGTTCGGCACCGGGAAGTACTTCATCAACGTCTCGATGATGGACTCGGCCGGTCGGCACCTGCACGACCTGCCGGAGTGCGACTCGTTCGAGGTCGCGCCCTTCAGCAACGCGGTCGGCACCGTCTACGCCGAGCCCTCGCTCGAGGACGTCGACTGACCCGCACCGCGGTCGTCGTCGTCAACTGGAACCACGCCGACCTGACCGTCCGGGCCGTCCGGGCCGTCCTCGCCGACCCCGCGGCCGACCAGGTCGTCGTCGTCGACAACGGCTCCGACGACGACTCCGTGGCCGTCCTGCGCGCCGAGGTCCCGGACGCCACGCTCGTCGTCCGCGACCACAACGGCGGCTTCGCAGCGGGGGCGAACGCCGGCATCCGGGCGACCGGAGCGGACGTCGTCGTGCTCCTCAACAACGACGCCGTCCCCGCACCCGGTTTCGTCGGCGCGCTCCGCGACCACCTGGCCGGCGCAGCGCCCGAGGTCGCCGCCGTGACGGGCCGCATCGTGCTCGCCGGACGCTGGACGGCCCTCCCGTCCGGTGCCGTGGCGCGTCCGGACCAGCGCACGCTGCGCGCCCACGACGGACGTCTCTGGACCCCGTCGCCGGAGGGCGAGGCCCGCCTCAACTCGACCGGCGTCCGCGTCGACCGGGTCGGCAACGGCGCCGACCGTGACTGGCTCGCGCCGGTGTCGACGTCGGCGGACGTCCGGGTCTTCGGGTTCTCGGGCGGTGCCAGCGCACTGCGTCGCGCGGCCCTGGAGGACGTCGGCCTGCTCGACGAGAGCCTGTTCATGTACTACGAGGACACCGAGCTCGCCTGGCGCCTCGCCCGGCGCGGATGGCGTGTCGAGCACGCGGCCGACGCCGTCGTCGAGCACGACCACTCCGCCTCGTCGGGCGTGCAGAGCGACCTGTTCGTGTCGCGGAACGCCCGCAACCGGCTGGTCGTCGCCCTGTGGCACGCACCGTGGCCGACCGTGGCGCGCGCCGCCGTCCGGACAGCCGGCCGCGGCGTGCGGGGAGCGCTGACGCGGTCGAACCGACGGGAGGCCCGGCTCGTCCTGGGTGCGCTGGTCGACGTCCTGACGCACCTCCGCCACCACCTGCTGCGCCGGCGCACCGAGACGGCGCGCGCCGTCGTCCCCCGCGACCGGGTGGACACGGGGGCATGAGCGACCCGCGATACGCTGGACCGTCATCCGTCGACGGCCCCGGCCGAAAGGAACACCGCGTGCCGCAGCTCACCGTCCTGGTCGACGGGACCGCCGTGCCGCGGGCCCTCGGCGGTGTCGGCCGGTACCTCGAGGGCGTCGTCGCGCACCTGGCCGGGGCCGACCCCGCGGCCGCCGTACACCTCGTCGTGCGCCGTGAGCACGTCGAGCACTTCCGACGGATCGCTCCCGACGTCACCGTGCACGTCGCACCGACGTGGGTGCGCTCGGTCCCGCTGCGCTTCCTCTGGGAGCAGACGGGCCTGGTGCTGCTGGCCCGTCGACTGCACGTCCGGGTGCTGCACTCGCCGCACTACACGTTCCCGTTCGCCTGGCGCGGCGGCTCCGTCGTCACACTGCACGACGCGACGTTCTTCTCGAACCCCGAGTGGCACTCGCGGCGCAAGCGCACGTTCTTCACCTGGTGGAGCCGCCGTGCGCTGCGCAGTCGCCCGGTGGTGATCGTGCCGAGCGTCGCCACCCGCACCGAGGTCGCCCGTGCCGTCGGGGACGTCCGCGCCGACGTCCGGGTGGCCCACCTCGGTGTCGACCGCGGGGTCTTCCACGAGCCGACACCCGACCAGGTCGCCGACGCCCGCGTCGCCGCCGGCCTGCCGGACGACGCCGAGTGGATCGCGTTCCTCGGAACCATCGAACCGCGCAAGAACGTCGGCGCGCTCCTCGACGCGTACCGCTCCGTCCGCACCGAGCGATCCGCCGCCGGCCGGGACACCCCGTGGCTCGTGCTCTCCGGCGCGCGGGGCTGGGACACCGGGGCGATCGCTGCCCTCGACGCGCTGCGGGACGACGACCGCGTGGTCGAGGCCGGCTACCTGCCGCTCGAGGACCTCGCGGGGTTCCTCGGTGGTGCCGAGGTCGTGGTCTACCCGAGCCTCGGCGAGGGATTCGGACTGCCCGTCGTCGAGGCGATGGCCGCCGGGGCCTGCGTGCTGACCACCCCCCGGCTCTCCCTGCCCGAGGTCGGCGGGGACGCGGCGGTCTACACCGAGCCCGACGCGCGGTCGTTGGCTGACGCCCTCGCAGCGCTCCTCGACGACCCCGACCGCCGTGACGAGCACCGTGGGCGGGCCCTCCGTCGCGCCGACGACTTCAGCTGGGACGCCACCGCGCGCATCCACGCCGACGTCTATGCCGAGGTCGCACGATGAGCCTCGCCCGCGTGGTCGTCCTGACGGTCACCTACAACACCGGTGAGACCATCCGGCCGTTCCTCGAGAGCGTCGCGCGGGCGTCCGTCACACCGCTGCCCGTCGTGATCGCCGACAACGGCTCGGACGACCTCGGCGCACTCCGCGCCATCGCGGACACACACGGCGCGACCGTCGTGTCGTCCGGAGCGAACCGCGGGTACGGCGGCGGGATCGACGCCGCGTTCGCCGCGCTCGACGACGTCCTGCCCGATGCCGTGCCCGAGTTCGTCCTGGTGACGAACCCGGACGTGGTCTTCCACGACGGCGCGGTGGACGAGCTCGTCGCGGCGGCCGACCGGCTCCCCCGCGGCGGCTCCTTCGGACCGCAGATCCTCGACGACCAGGGCGACACCTACCCGTCCGCCCGGCAGCTGCCGTCGCTGCGGACCGGCCTCGGCCACGCGGCGTTCTCGCGCTTCTGGCCCGCCAACCCGTGGAGCCAGCGGTACTGGTCCACCACCCTGGTCGAGGAACGGACCGCGGGGTGGCTCTCCGGCGCGTGCTTCCTGATCCGCACGTCGGTGTTCCGCGAACTCGACGGGTTCGACGAGTCGTACTTCATGTACTTCGAGGACGTCGACCTCGGGCAGCGCGTCGGCGAGTCCGGACGGGACAACGTGTACGTCCCGACCGCGACCGTCGTGCACACCGGGGCACACTCGACCTCGTCGAACCGCCGCCGCATGGAGGTCGAGCACCACCGCAGCGCCTACCGCTTCCTGTCGCGCAAGTACCGCTCCTGGTGGCTGTGGCCGCTGCGCCTCGCGCTGCACGCGGGGCTGAGCGCCCGCGCTCGGTGGGTCACCCGGAAGTAGCCGGCGTCCCTCCGGGTGTCAGGCGGGGAAGCGCCGCCGCCGCTCGGTGAGCGCCGTGTCGAGCAGCACCCGCGCCCTGGCATCGAAGGAGTGCTCCGCGGCGATCCGCGCGGCAACGGCCGCGCGCGCATCGGCGCCTGGCCATGCGTGTGCGCCGTCGAGCAGCGCCGCGAGCCGGTCCGGCGTGTCCGCCACGGCGAGTGTCGGGACCTCGAGCACGTCGGCGAGGCCCGCGACGCGGTCGGTGACGACGACCCCACCGGCCGCCAGGACGTCGAAGACCCGGTTCGAGACGAAGCCCCCCGCCGCCATGTCCGGCCAGTGGTCGTTGAGCACGACCCGGGCGGATGCGTACGCGGTCGCGACCTCAGCACGGCCCAGGAACGGTTCGCCCAACGTCTCGGCCGGCAGGACGCCCTCCCACCCGGGTCCGTGCACGGTCAGGTCCGCACCGAGCCCGGCGGCCTCGGCGACGAGGGGTCGTGCGGCACCCCGCGTCGACCCGACGAACACCACCCGGTCGGCGTCCGGGCTCGACGACGACCGTGCGCCGGGGTGGAACACGGTCGGGTCGGTCGCCTGCAGGAGCAGCCCGACCGGCACGCCCGCTCTCCGCGCGGCGGCGTCCGCCCACACCGGACCGGCCGCGAACACGGCGTCGAACGAGCGCAGCTCGGTGTCGGCCACGTCGTCCGGGTGGCTGATCACCCACAGCAGGTTGATCGACGCCGGGTTCGGTGGCACGCGGTCGAGCCCGCGGATCACGAGCGTGACGTCGTCGGCGGCGTCGTCGTCGCGCACGTGGGCGTCACGCCGGTCGATCCGGACGTGCTGTCCGAGCCGCTCGAGTGCCGCGGCCAGCTCGGCCGCGAAGTGCACGTCGCCCCAGCCGTCCCCGTCCGGCCCGGCGGGCGCGGCGGTCTTCAGGGACCATGCGAGCGCCTCGCCGTCGCGACGAGCTCCGCCCGGCGCGACGGTGCGCGCGCCCCAGGGGGGCAGCGGTGGGCCCGCCGTGACCACACCGTCACCGTCGACCGGACGGTCACGCCACGCCGAGGAGGCGTCGACGGTCGCGGCGTCGATCGTGCGCCCGGCCTCGGCCGACCGGCCGACGGTCCAGACGACGCGCACCGGTCCGTCGATCCGGTCGGCGGCGGCGCGGGTCCAGGCGGTCAGCGTCATGCGCTCGTCCGGGAGGCCCGGTGCCGGCACCAGCGCGGCCCGCGGCATCGCGATCACCGGCTGGTCCGCCGCGAAGACCTCGTCGGTCGGGATCGTGTCCGCGAACGCGGCACGCTCGGCGAGCGGCCGGTCGACCGGCGGTCCGTCGCGACTGCCGTCGTCGGTCCAGGGCAGGGCACCGGGACGCAGCAGGAGCGCACCGTTCCGCTGTGCGCCGTCCGCCATCCGCACGCGGGCCTGCACCACGCCGGCCACGCCCGCCTCGGCGAGCACCTGGAGGTCCTGGTCGGTCACGCCGACGGTCGAGTCGACGACCACGAGCACGCGTCCGACGCCGGCGGCCACCCCGGCGTTGATCGCCGACGCGATGCCGTCCACGGGGTCCGGGCGGACCCACGGCATCCCGCGCTGCTGCTCCCCCACCGGTGACGCGTCCGCGACGTAGGCGACCGCGCGGACGTCGGCGTCGCTGCCGAAGGCCTGCCGCGCCGACGCGACCGCGAGCGGCACCGTCTCGTGCCGGTCCGATCGGCTGACGACCACGACCGTCACACGACGGTGCGGCTGCGGCAGGTCCCCGTCCCAGCCGGCCACCGGAACGGGCGACGCCGCCGTCGCCGACGCGGGACGGGCCTCCTGGTCGGAGCCCGTCGCGTCGTGACGGCGGCGTCGGAACAGGGCCACCTGCGGGTCAGCTCGCGAGCAGCTGCTGCAGGTAGACGCCGTAGCCGCTCTTCGCGAGCGGAGCGGCCAGCGCCGCGAGGGCGTCGTCGTCGATCCAGCCGTTGCGCCAGGCGATCTCCTCGATGCACCCGATCTTGTGCCCCTGGCGGTCCTCGATGACCTTGACGTACTCGGACGCCTGCATCATCGACTCGAAGGTGCCGGTGTCGAGCCAGGCGGTGCCGCGGTCGAGGACCTCGACGCCGAGGGTGCCCGCTTCGAGGTAGCGCTCGTTGACCGTCGAGATCTCGAGTTCGCCGCGGGCACTGGGCTCGATGGTCTTCGCGATCGCGACCACGTCGTTGTCGTAGAAGTACAGGCCGGGGACCGCGTAGTTCGACTTGGGACGGGCGGGCTTCTCCTCGATGGAGACCGCCGTGAAGTCGTCGTCGAACTCGACCACGCCGTAGGCCTTCGGATCGGCCACGTGGTACGCGAAGATCGTGGCGCCCTGCACCTCGGTGTTCTTCGTCAGGCTCGTGCCGAGGCCGGTGCCGTGGAAGATGTTGTCGCCGAGCACCAGCGCGACGCTGTCGTCGCCGATGAAGTCCTCGCCGATGACGAAGGCCTGGGCGAGTCCGTCGGGGCTCGGCTGCACGGCGTACTGGATGTCCATGCCGAGGGCCGACCCGTCGCCGAGCAGCGCCCGGAACTGGTCGTTGTACTCGGGCGTGGTGATGACCAGGACCTCGTTGATGCCGGCCATCATCAGCGTCGACAGCGGGTAGTAGACCATCGGCTTGTCGTAGATCGGCATGAGCTGCTTGCTGATGCCCTTGGTGATCGGCCACAGGCGTGTGCCGGAACCGCCGGCGAGGATGATGCCCTTCATCGGGTCTCCTTTACTTGTTCGTCCGGAGGGACTCGGTGTAGGCGATGCACTCGTCGTACGTCGGCAGGAGGCCCTGCTCGGCAGCCTGTTCCAGGGTCGGCGCGCTGGTGTCCTTCTCGGACAGGACGGGCTCGCCGATGCCGTCGGGCAGCTGCAGACCGACGGTGGGGTCGAGGATGCTGATCCCCTTCTCGCGCTGGGGGTCGTAGTGGGCGCTGACCAGGTAGTTCACGGTGCTCTGGTCCTCGAGCGCGACGATGGCGTGCCCGAGGCCCTCGGACAGGTACACGGCGCGGCGGTCGACGTCGTCGATGCGCACCGAGTCCCACTGGCCGAAGGTCGGCGAGCCGACACGGATGTCGACGATGTAGTCGATGAACGCACCCCGCACGGCGGTGACGTACTTCGCCTGACTCGGGGCGACCAGCGCGTAGTGGATCCCGCGCGCGACACCGCGCGCGGAGACCGACATGTTCACCTGCCGGAGGTCGAGGGGGTGGCCCACCGTCGTCTCGAGCACGTCGGCACGGTAGGCCTCGAGGAAGGCTCCTCGTGCGTCGCCGTGCTGGACGGGGGTGAACTCCCACGCGCCTTGGATCTTCAGTTCGCGGATCTGCACCCGGCGATCCTAGCAACGCGCACCGCCGCTACGATGGCGTGGTTTGTGTACTGAACCGGGGGAACCACCTGTGACATCGCTGCTCGCCCATCTCCGTCGTCACGCAGCCGCCTGGGTCTTCGCGGCCATCGCCGGTGCCGCCGTCTCGGTGTTCTGCGCGGTCGTCCCGGTCGGGTGGGGGCTCGACGAGCAGTCGCACGTCGCACGGGCCTACCAGGTGAGCCGCGGGATCCCGCTCCCGTACCAGCGCGACGACGGCAAGACGCTCGGCGCGGCGGTGCCCGAGAAGATCATGGCGCTCGAAGCAGCGGGGTTCAGTGCGTCCAACGGCGTCGACCGGAGCGCACCGTCCTGGGAACGGGCGGACTTCTCGAACCGCGGCGAAGTGCACCGGCTGAACGCCGCCGTGGTCGAACGCGGTGACCCCACCGTCGACTACGACGTCTCGAACGCGTCGGCATCGAGCTTCGTGCCGTACCTGCCGGCTGCCGTCGGGATGCGCATCGGTTCGGTGCTCGGCGCCGACGTCGGCACCACGATGATGCTCGCGAAGCTGTTCAACGGGCTGGTCTTCGTCGCGCTCGGGGCGATCGCCGTCGCGGTCCTGGCGCCGTTCCGGGCACGGTGGCTGTTCTTCGCCGTCGGGCTCCTGCCAGAGACCGTCTTCCAGGCCGCGTACGTCACCGCCGACTCGTACACGGACGGCATCGCACTCCTGTTCGCCGCCGCGGTCACCCGACTCGCGCTCGATCGCAGACCGGCCGGGGCGCTGATGCTCGCCGGCACCGTGGCGGCGGGGCTCGGCATGGCCGCGGCGAAACCCACCTACGTGGTGCTGGTGCTGGCGCTGCTCGCGATACCGGGTGCCCGGATGCTGCCGGCACGGATCGCCGAGCGGGTCGGACGTCCGGCGCTCGTGGGCAAGGCCGTCGCGGCCGGCATGGTCGTCCTGGTCGGAGCCGTCGCGCTCGTCGTGCTGAAGATGACCGGCAACTCGACGACCGCGATCGCCGCGACCTACGACCGCGGCGCCGACAGCGGTGCGCAGATCGAGTACCTGCTGCACCACCCGCTGCAGGTCCCGGTGGTGCTCTGGCGCACGATCGAGGTCTTCGGGCTGTCCTGGACGGAGAGCCTGACGGGCAACTTCGGGTACAACACCGTCCACCAGGTGGAGCCGTTCGTCACGATGTGCATCGTCACGGTCGTGCTCGCCGCGTTCCACGCCGAGCGGCTCCGACGGATCGTCGGGCTGACGTTCCTGCTCGGCAGCGTCGTCGCGGGCTTCGCGGTGATCGGCGCGCTCTACCTGACCTTCAACGCGGTCGGCGACCCGATGGCGGTCGGCGTGCAGGGCCGGTACTTCATCCCGCTGCTCGCACCGTTCGTCCTCGGGCTCGCCTCACTGGTGCCGGCGCGCCTGGCGCTGCGGGAGCGTCACGCCGCCGTGCTGTTCCCGGCACTGTCCGTCGTCGCGCTGCTCGCGAGCGGCGTGCTCTGGCTGTCGTTCCTGTACTGACCGCCGCTGTCCCGGTCCTGGTCGGTCGCGGTCTCGATCCGGCTCACACCCGCAAGGTGCGCTCCCAGACGTCGTCGGTGCCGATGAGCCGGTGCGCACGGACGTACTCGTCGGCCTGCCGTCGCGAGCCGGTCTGCACCGCGGCGACCACGGCCTCCCGCCAGGCAGCCGTGGTGTTCGGGACGACCGTCGCCAGCTCGGCGTGGCGACGGTACGGGCCGACGTCGGACAGCACGACCGGCAGGCCGAGGAGCGTGTACTCGACGAACTTCAGGTCGCTCTTGGCGTGGTTGAACGGTTCGTCGACGAGCGGAGCGACGGCGGCGTCCCAGCGCGCGGCGTGCCCGCGGAGCCAGCGGACGAAGGCGGGGTAGTGCCCGGCGCTGTCCGGGACGGGGAGGTCGTCGTACCAGTCCTCGACGTCCTCGCTGACCCCGACGACCTCGAGGCGGACCGGGCGGCCGTCCGGCGCGACCAGCCCGTCGAAGACCGGGCGCAGCAGGGCGAGGTCGGCGCCGTGGGTGCGGGACCCGGCGTAGAGGACGCGGTGCGGCGCGCCCTCGGTGCGGGCGTCTGCCGGTGTGTCTGCCGGTGTGTCTGCCGGTGCATCGGTGCTCGCGGGTGCGTCCGTCGCGATCGGCGAGGTCCACAGTCGCGGGTCGACCTGGTTCTCGACGACGACGGGAGTGCCGCCGACACGCCGGACCGCCTCGGCGAGTGCGGGCGTGCTGACGATCGTGGTGTCGGCGGCGCGCACCACCGCGGTGACCGACGCCAGGCGGCCGGGGTCGTACTCGGCGCGGCTCAGGCGGTCCCGCGCCTCGTCGGTGAAGAAGTCGTCGTCGACCTCGGCGACCAGACGCGTCCCCGTCGTCCGGAGCCGGTCCAGGAAGGCATCGAGGACGGCAGCCGGCAGGGCGTCCCGCTGCACGAGCACGACGTCGTACCGCGTGGAGTCCGCGCCGGCCGCGTAGGCCGCCGGGTCGACCTGGACGACGTCGGCCCGGCCGGACGCGGCAGTCATCTCGACGCGCTGCACCACCCGGACGTGCGCGGAGGGCGCGTGCAGACCGCCGGCGCCGTGCACGACGTAGCCCAGCACCGGACGTCGACCGGCAGGACGCCGGAACCGGTCGGTGAGCCGTCGGAGGAAGCGGGGACGGTCGACGGAGGCCATCCCGCCATCATGACAGTGGCTCGCGCCCGTAGGATGGTCGGGTTGCCCGCCACGCCGACCTCCGAGGACCCGTCACCCACGTGAAGCTGTTCGTGCAGATCCCCTGTCTCAACGAGGAGCACACGCTCCCCGCCGTCCTCGAGACGATCCCGACCTCGATCCCGGGCATCGACGAGATCGAGGTGCTCGTCATCGACGACGGGTCGACGGACCGCACCGTCGAGGTCGCGAAGGCCCACGGTGTCCGGCACTTCGTCCGGCACACCACGAACATGGGGCTCGCACGGTCGTTCCGGGACGGGGTCGACTACGCGCTGCTGCACGGCGCGGACATCGTCGTCAACACCGACGGCGACAACCAGTACCCCCAGGCGCACATCACCGAACTCGTGCAGCCGATCATCGCCGGCACCGCCGAGATCGTGATCGGCGACCGGCAGACCCGCACGATCGAGCACTTCTCCGGCTTCAAGAAGGTCATGCAGCGCTTCGGGTCCTGGGTGGCCAGCCGTGCGGCCGGTCTCGACCTTCCCGACGCCGCCAGCGGGTTCCGCGCCTACTCGAAGTACTCGCTGATCCGGTTGAACATCGTGACCCGCTTCAGCTACTGCATGGAGACCATCGTGCAGGCGGGCTACAAGCGCCTGGCGATCGCGAGCATCCCGATCACCACGAACGCGAAGACCCGCGAGTCCCGGCTCTTCAAGAACATCTGGCAGCACATGTTCCAGTCGGGCTCCGCCATCGCCCGCGTCTACCTGATGTACCGCCCGATGGCGCTGTTCCTCTGGGTCGCCCTGGTGCTCGGTGGTCTCGGCGCCTGGCCGCTCGTCCGGTACCTGGTGCTCCTGGCCATGCACTCCGGCGGCAACCACCTGCAGTCGATCATCCTGGGGGTGGTGCTGCTCATCACGGCGGTGCTCGCGATCGTGATCGGCGTCGTCGCGGACCTGACCCGCCTGAACCGCACGCTCGCCGAGGAACAGCTCGACCTGCAGAAGCTCGCACGGTACGGGGACTGAGGTGACGACGGACAGCCGTCCCACCCGATCGACCCTGCTCTGGGCGGCCGCCGTGGCCGTGCTCGGCGTCGTGGTCGGCGCGGCGGGGTCGTGGATCCCGGCCGCGTGGGCCGACGAAGCGGCCACGATGAGCGGCGTCCGGCGGTCGATCCCGGAACTCTGGCACATGGCGCACAACGTCGACGGGGTTCACTCTTTCTACTACCTGCTGCTGCACCTGTGGTTCGAGGTCGTGCCGTACAGCCCGTTCTGGCTACGGCTGCCGAGCGCACTCGCCACCGGGCTCGCCGCCGGGCTGGTCGTGCTCCTGGTCCACCGGCTCGCCGGGATCCGCCCGGCCGTCGCCGCGGGCATCGTGTACTGCATCCTGCCGCGCGTGACCTTCTCGGCGATCGAGGGGCGCTCGAACGCCCTCACCGCCGCCGCCGCGGTCGGGCTCACCCTGCTGCTCGTCGTCGCGGTGGCCGCCACGGTGGAGCGACGTCGCAGCGTCTGGCTGTGGTGGGTGCTCTACGCGGTCGTGGCGATCGCGGGCAGCGTGCTCTTCGTCTACGTCGCGCTCATCCTCGTGGCCCACGCCGTCACCCTCGCGCTCTGGCAGCTGCGCCGCCTCGCGCGTCGCCGGTCACCGTCCATGGTGCGGCCGGCGGTGTTCTGGCTCGGCGCCGCGGTGGTCACCGGTGCCGCCCTGCTGCCGTTCGTCCGGACCGTCTCCGGCCAGACCGCGCAGCTGTACTGGATGGGTCCGCTGACCATCGGCCCGGCCCTGACCAAGCGGGTCTTCGTCGACCAGTGGTTCCTCGGCTTCGGGGCGTGGGCTCCGGTGCCGTTCGTGCTCATGGCGGTCGGAGCCGTGGCGACCCTCGCGGTGCCCCGGCTCCGGACACGCATCCCCGCGCTCGAGGTCGCCGTGCCGGTCGTCGTCATCCCCACCGTCGTGGTCGTGGCCGTGTCGATCCTGATCCGGCCGTTCTACGACCCGCGCTACTTCACCTTCTGCACCCCGTTCGTCGCGGTGCTGCTCGGGCTGGCGCTGACGTGCCTGCCGTGGCGCACCGCGACCGCAGCGGCGCTCGTCGTGGCCGCGGGCCTGGTGGCCCCGATCTACCTGGCGCAGCGCACCCCGACCTCCAAGGACGACTCCACCTGGAACGTCGCGGCGGCGCTCATCACCACCGAGCGCGCGAAGGAGCCGGCCGGCACCGTCGACGCGGTCTACTACGGGCCACTGCCGAGCCACACCAACCGCACGACCGAGTTCGTCGCGTCGTCCTACCCGCAGGCGTTCGCGGGCATGCGGGACCTGACCGAGCGGCGCAGTGCCGTCTCGATCGGTCAGCTCTGGGCCGACCGGACCACGACCGCCGACCCCCTGCCGAGCACCGAGGGCGTCGACCGGGTCTGGTTCGTCGGCGAGGCGACGCCGGACCAGCCCCGCATCCCGGAGGAGCAGCTCGCCGCGCAGGGGTGGCACGTCGAGCGGCAGTGGGCCGAGAGCGCGTTCACGATCATCGTCTTCGCGCGCGACTGACGGCCCTGGACGACGCCGCTAGACTGCCGGGCGACCGTCGTCGGCACATCGAGCCGACCTCCATCGGCCACGAAAAGGAAACCAGCGTGAAGATCCTCGTCACCGGAGGAGCCGGCTTCATCGGCTCGAACTTCGTCCGCAGAACCCTCGAGGACGCCTACCCCGGCCTCGAAGGTGCCGAGGTCGTCGTCTACGACGCCCTGACGTACTCGGGCAACCTCGAGAACCTCGCCCCGGTCGCGGACTCACCGCGGTACTCGTTCGTGCAGGGCGACATCCGCGATGCCGCGAAGCTCGACGAGGTCGTCCCGACGGTCGACGCGATCGTGCACTTCGCGGCCGAGTCGCACGTCGACCGGTCCGTCCGCGACTCCGGCATCTTCGTGGAGACCAACGTCGTCGGCACCCAGCGCCTGCTCGACGCGGCCCTGCGCCACGGCACCGAGCGCTTCGTGCACGTCTCCACCGACGAGGTCTACGGATCGATCAGCGAAGGCTCGTGGGCCGAGGACCGCCCGCTCGAGCCGAACTCGCCGTACTCGGCGTCGAAGGCCGGCAGCGACCTGCTCGCCCGCAGCTACCACCGCACGCACGGCATGAACCTCTCGATCACGCGCTGCTCGAACAACTACGGGCCGTACCACTTCCCCGAGAAGGTCATCCCGCTGTTCGTCACGAACCTCATCGACGACGTGCACGTCCCGCTCTACGGCGAGGGCAACAACATCCGCGACTGGCTGCACGTCGACGACCACACCCGCGGCATCGCGATGGTGCTCGTCGGGGGCCGTGCGGGCGAGATCTACAACATCGGCGGCGGGACCGAGCTCACGAACAAGGAGCTCACCGAGATGCTGCTCGAGGCAACCGGCAAGGACTGGTCCTACGTCGACCGCGTCGCCGACCGCCTCGGCCACGACCTCCGCTACTCGGTGGACATCTCGAAGATCCAGGCCGAGCTCGGCTACGAGCCGCAGGTCCCGTTCGCGCAGGGCCTCGCCGACGTCGTGCAGTGGTACCGCGACAACCGCGCCTGGTGGGAGCCGCTCAAGGAGCGCGCGGCGCTCGCATGACCCGGTACCTCATCACCGGCGCCGCCGGCATGCTCGGCCAGGACCTCCAGCAGGCACTCGCCGGCCGTGACGTCACCGCGCTCTCCCGCGCGGATCTCGACATCACCGACCAGGACGCCGTCTCCGCGGCGGTCACCGGCCACGACGTCGTGATCAACGCGGCGGCGTACACGAAGGTCGACGACGCCGAGTCCGACGAGGCAGCGGCCTTCGCGGTCAACGCCCGCGGCCCGGAGGTCCTGGCCACCGCCGCGGTCGCCGCCGGCGCGAAGCTCGTCCACGTGTCCACCGACTACGTCTTCGACGGCAACGGCACCTCGCCGTACGCCGAGGACGAGCCGACCGACCCGATCGGCGCCTACGGCCGGACGAAGGCGGCCGGCGAAGCAGCGGTGCGCGCGATCGCCCCGGACTCGTCGTACATCGTGCGGGCCGCGTGGCTCTACGGCGCCGGCGGTCCGAACTTCGCGAAGACGATGATCCGCCTCGCCGGGTCGCACGACACCGTGAGCGTCGTCACCGACCAGATCGGGCAGCCGACCTGGACGGGTGACCTGGCCCGCCAGATCGTCGCGCTCCTGGACGCGGATGCTCCGGCCGGCATCTACCACGGCACGAACGGCGGCCAGGGGTCCTGGCTCGACTTCACGAAGGCGATCTACACCGAGGTCGGCCTCGACCCGGAGCGGGTCCTGCCGACAGACAGCTCGGCCTTCGTGCGTCCGGCTCCGCGCCCCGCCTACAGCGTGCTCGGTCACGACGCCTGGCATCGCGCCGGCCTCGAGCCGATGCGCGACTGGCGGGCGGCGTTGCACGCGGCGGTCCAGGCGGGTGTCCTGGCCTAGTCAGTCCCACCACCGACGGTGCGCGGTCCCGACCGGGGCCGCGCACCGTCGTCTGTCGGCGGCGTCTGCCGGTCTCGGCTTCCGGCGTCGGCCTCCGGCGGCTTCCGGCGGCGACGGGAACGCGTCAGGGGTCGAGTCGGACGATGTCCACTCGACAGGGCGTCGCCGAGCCACCCCGGCTGTCGTCCGTGCACGGGATCAGCGCCACGAACGACCCCACCCGGGTCCCGACGTCGGCGTAGTCCCGTTCCGGCTGCCCGGCGTCGTCGAACTGCAGGAAGTACTCGATCCCCACCTGCGAGAACAGCTCCCGCTGCTCGGCCGAGTCGATCGCGTAGCCCTGACCGGACCGGCCGTAGGCATGCGCGCCGACCAGCAGCGCCAGGCTCGACGTCACACGGGTGTTCGTGCCGATCACCCGCGCACCGGCGGGCAGGTCACCGCTCGCCGTGATGTCCTCGGCGAGCTGACGGATCGGCGGTTTCCCCGGGCCGGTCAGCACGGGCACGGCGACACCGCTGGCCGTGGAGGCCACGAAGGGTGCCTGCGTCCCGAGGACGTTCTGGGCGAAGGAGGCCACGGCGAGCGCGAGCACCACGAGCACGACGACGACCCGGCTGACCACTCCCCGGACGGACGCGGCGCGCCACACCCGAGGCAGCACCGCCGTCGCGAGCAGCATGGCCACCGGGAACAGCGGCCAGTAGTACCGGACGTTGCCGCCGGCACTCGAGGCCGACGTGATTGCGGCGTACCCGAGGAAGTAGACCAGCCCGACCACCCCGGTCAGGACGACGAACGGCGACCGCCGGAACCGGACCGCCCCGACGACGAGCGCGGCGGCGAACAGCAGCCCGACCGGCAGGGTCGCCACGTTCGCGTCGGAGATCTTCTTCACGTAGAAGGGGAACGCCTGCAGCCGCTGCGACACGTAGTACCGCGCCTTGCCCGCGAGCGACCGGTCCGGGGTCGTCGCCGTGGTCGCGGCGGCGGCGGCGGTCGAGGTCGAGGTCGGGGCCGGTGTGTCGGTCGGCCGGTCGAACGGTCCCTGGCGGTAGACGCCGGGGGTGAAGTCCTCGTTCGGGGTGGTGGCAGCCGGGTTCGGCGGCACGGGCAGGAACGGCCAGCCCTGGTCGTTCGTGGCCGAGCTGAACTTGTTGCCGAAGTTCACCCCGAACGACGATCCGATCATCACCCCGTCGTACTTGGCACTGAGCGCCCCCACCCAGGGCGCCGCGGTCAGCGCGAACGCGACCGCCACCACCACCGGGGTGAGCCACGGGCGGCGGTTCCGCTCCCGGTCCGGGCCCGTGCGCCGCGCCGACCACCACCGGACGAGCAACCACGCAACGACCGACACGACCGCGACGGGCAGGACGTAGAGCTTGGTGCAGTACCCCAGGGTCACGACCAGCCCGAGCACGGCGGCCGACGCCACACGCGTCCGCACGCCGGAACGCAGTGACCGGTCGGCCCAGCGCAACGCCCACAGGAACACGACGACCCAGGCGACCACGAGCAGGTCGGGGGTGCGCGGGGGTGCTGCCTGCATGACCGCCGGCGTCACGACGACCATGTAGACGAGTGCCGGGACGATGCGTCGGGTCTCGCTCCAGACGAGCCACCCGCCGACGCCCACGACGAGGGCGGCGGCGAAGCAGCTGACCACACCGATCGCGTCCTCGAGGCCGACCCCGGCCGCGATGAGCGGCGCGGACAACCACGACACCATCGGCGACCAGTACGCGTTGACCGCGTCCGACACGTCCCCGCGCGCGTACTGCTGCGCGATCGACAGGTACGAGATCCCGTCGCCGGACGTGACCTGCAGGCGCTGCTGGGCCACGACGACGGCGACGAGCACGACGGCGACGACGAGCGCCGCACCGAGGACGACCGAGCCCCTGATCACCGCGAGCGGACGCCGCGCGACGGACGCCGCAGCCGTCGGGGCGGTCGACGCTGCCGTCGGCGGTGTTCGGGTCACCCGACCATCGTGCCATCCGTCGACCTGCGCCCCGAACTCCGGCGCGGCGCTCCCGGCGCACCGGGTCGTCTGTCAGGATCGCTCGGTGTCCACCAGGTCGCTGCCCCTCCGCGTCGCCGCGCTCGTGCTCGTGCTCGCCGCCACCGCGTTCGACCTGTTCTGGCGGCTCGGCGCGCAGACGATCATGAACGACGAGCAGGTCTACGTCAGCGTCGGCTGGCAGTACGTGCACGGGGACTTCACCGGCAACACCGAACACCCGCCGCTGGCGAAGTTCCTGTTCGGTGCGGCGCAGCTCGTCTTCGGCCAGGGCGTGTTCGGTCCCCGGCTGGTCGCCGCGACGGCCGTCCTGGCGACCGGCCTGCTCCTCTTCTGGTGGCTCCGACGACCACTCGGCTTCTGGGGAGCGCTCCTGGCTGCCGGACTCTGGTGGCTCACCCCGCGGGCGATCGGCGCCGCGTGGCCGGACCTGGGCTCGGGGATCGGAGCGCGCATCGACCGGTTCGCGCTGCTCGAACCCGTGATGGTGGTGTTCGCGGTCGCGTCGCTCGCCTGCGCCTGGGCGTGGACCCGCGAGTGGCGCTGGTGGTGGCCGGTCCTCAGCGGGGTGTTCCTCGGGCTCTCCGTCTCCAGCAAGGTGACGACCGCGGTGCTCGTGGTCGCGCTGATCACCGTGCCGATCGTGCACCGGCGGTGGCGTGCGCTGCTGATCGGTGCGCCGCTCGCCGCGGTCGCGTCCGCGGCGGTCGTCGTCCTGGTCTACGTCCCGCTCGGCGTCGTGGCCCCGATCCAACGGATGATCGCCTTCCAGACGGCGCACAACGGCGGCGGCCACCGCACGACGATCAACGGCGTCGTCTACCTGCACGCCCCGTGGTGGGCGGACTTCGCCTTCATGGCGAACGGCATCGGGTGGGTGATGGTCGCCGTCCTCGGGGTCGGTGTCCTCGCCGCGCTCGTGGTCCGGCCGGACCGGCTGGTGGTCGTGCTCGTGGTCGCCCTGGCGGCGCTGATGCTGTTCTCGACGGTGGTCGCGCACGTGGCGCTCCCGCACTACTACGACGTGTGGATGCCGTTCCTCGTCGCCCTCGCCGCCGTCGGGTACACGCGACTCGCCCGGGTCGCCGACCCACGACGGCCCCGCGCTCCCCGGCGATCGGCGTCCGAGGTGCGTCTGCGAGCACGACGACCCTCCGTCTCGACCGCGGGCGTCGTGATGCGGGTGGTCGCGACGGCGCTCGCTCTCGCCGCCGTCGTCCCCGCGGCGACCCTCGCCTCGACGATCGCAGCCGCGCGGCCCGCCGGGATCGCCCTGCTGGGCGACGCGCTGCGCGCCGAGGGCATGCCTGCCGACCACCGGGTCCTGTTCGTGAAGTACGGCTCGACGTGGGGCGTGTACTTCCGCGGGTACGCATCGGGCAAGCCGGAGGACGGGAAGTTCGGTGCGCTCGCCATCGGACCGGACATCCGGTACCCGGTCACACCCGAGGTCCGGTCGTTCCTGGCGGAGAACCGTGACCGGCTCCAACACGTCCGGGTCGACTACCTCGACGTGTGGGTGCTGCGGGACGGGGCCGAGTTCGCCCAGCAGGACGGCCGGTTCGTCATCCAGGGCTGACACGCGACCCCGCTCGCCCGGGGTGACGCCCTCACCGAGTGCCGATCCCCGCCTGCTAGTCTCTGGCAGCCCGTTGCCCGCCACCTCTCGAGGAGCCCCGTGACCACACTCCGAGTGATCGTGGACCAGGTCGTCGCACCGGTCCCCGGCGGCATCGGACGGTACGCGGAAGAACTGACGCGTCAGCTCGTCGCGACCGCGCCGACCGGCTGCGACGTCGAAGCGGTGGTGTCCGCGGTGTCGCCGGCGGACCTGGCCCACATCCGGACGCTCCTGCCCGGACTCGGCGGTGTCGACCGCCTCGCACTCCCCCGTCGCGAACTCGCGCTCGCCTGGCAGGGCGGCATGGCACGCGGTGCGTCACACGGCATGCTGCACGCCCCGAGCGTGATGGCGCCGCTCGTCAAGCACAACCGCTTCCAGGAGCCCGGGCGGCAGACGGTGGTGACCGTGCACGACACCGTGCCGTGGACCCACCCGGAGACGCTCACGTCGCGCGGGGTGCACTTCCACAAGGCGATGGTCAAGCGCGCGTGGAAGCACGCAGACGCGGTCGTCGTGCCCACCCACGCGGTGGCGGCGGCGCTCAACGACATCCACCGGTTCGACGACCGGTTGCGGGTCATCGGCGGTGCCCCCTCCGGGCGGCTCCGGGTCCCGGTCGACGCCGACCTCCGTGCCGAGCGGCTCGGGCTGCCCGACCGGTACGTCCTGGCTGTCGGCACGCTCGAGCCGCGCAAGGGCCTGCAGCACCTGATCGAGGCCATGGCGCACCCGGACGCACCGTCCGACGTCCCGCTCGTGATCAGCGGTCCCGACGGCTGGGGCGACGTCGACGTCGTGGGCATCGCCGAACAGGCGGGCCTGCCCCAGGACCGCGTCAAGGTCCTCGGACGCGTCGACGACACCGACCTCGCCGTCGTCTACGACCGCGCGACGGTCTTCGTCTTCCCGAGCCTCGCCGAGGGGTTCGGGCTCCCCGTCGTCGAGGCGATGAGCCTCGGCACGCCGGTCATCCACTCCGACGACCCCGCAGTGCGCGAAGTGGCCTCCGACGCCGGTGTGACGGTCGCCCTCGAACCCCGGACCGGGTACGCCGAGCGCCTCGCACAGGCGGTCTACCAGGTCGTCAACGACCCGCTGCTCCGCAGTCACCTGGCCATCGCGGGCCCCGACCGAGCGCGGATGTTCGACTGGCGGGACTCCGCCACCGAGACGTGGCAGCTGCACGCCGACCTCTGACCGGGGAACGTGCGGACGGCCCTCGTCGACCCGGCAGGACGACACACGTCAGTTAGGCTTCCTCGGAACACGGCCGGGGCACGTCCGTTCCGGCATCTCTGACAGGGGAGCGAACCGGATGCGTGCGACTGCGCGACGAACCACCACGACGGCGGCGGTGATCACAGCAGGTCTGCTGGTGACCGTCGCGATCTCCGGCCCGGCCGACGCCGCCAGCGGCCCGGCACCGACGACCGCCACGGCGAACACCGTCAGCACGACGAACACCACGACCGACGGCGACCCGTCGCTCGCGACACAGGACGCGACGGGGAACCACACGATGGGCTCGAGCATCGACGCGCACGCGGCCGCGACGGGTGCGGCCGCCGGCACGACCACGCTCGCGGCGCCACAGGCCCGCGCCGCAGCCTCCGGTCCGCCGCCCGGCAAGCTGCAGGGCATGGACGTCAGCGCCTGGCAGCCCGACGCCGACTTCCGGACCGCCTACGCCAACGGTGCGCGCTTCGCGTACATCAAGGCGTCCGAGGGCACGACCTACACGAGCCGGACCTACCAGAAGCAGTACTTCGACGCGGCGCAGGCCGGCATGGTCCGCGGCGGCTACGCCTACGCCCAGCCGAGCCAGGCGAGCGGACGCGCGACCGCGGACTTCTTCTTCGCCTCCGGCGGCGGGTGGAGCGACGACGACATCACGCTGCCACCGCTGCTCGACATCGAGTACGGCAACGCGTCGCAGGGCACCTGCTACGGCCTGAGCTGGGGCGCGATGCGGACCTGGATCCACGACTTCTCGGACCGCGTGTACGAGCGCATCCACCGCTACCCGGCGATCTACACGACCACCGACTGGTGGAAGCGCTGCACGAACAACAGCCGGCAGTTCTCGGACAACCCGCTGTTCGTGGCGATCTACCCCGTGAACGACTTCACCTCGCCCGGCGAGCTCGGCCACAGCTGGACGAAGTGGAAGTTCTGGCAGTGGCGGGCCGAGGGCACGTTCCCCGGGGACCAGGACGTCTACGAGAGCACGATCGGCAACCTGCATCTGTTCGCGCGCAAGCACGAGTAGCCGGACTCGCACGGCGGGGACGACGGCGAGGGCCGGCACCACCACGGTGCCGGCCCTCGGTGCCGCTAGAGCTGGGCCCGGAGAGCGGCCGCCTTCTGCTCGACGACCTGCTCGAGGCCCTCGGCGTACTCGGCAAGACGGGCCGACACGGTCGGGTCGCCCGATCCGATGATGCGTGCGGCGAGCAGCCCGGCGTTCGCCGCGCCGTTGATCGCCATCGTCGCGACCGGGATGCCGGCCGGCATCTGCACGATGGACAGCAGCGAGTCCAGACCGTCCAGGCGTGCCAGCTGCACGGGCACGCCGATCACGGGCAGCGTCGTGAGGGACGCGACCATGCCCGGCAGGTGCGCCGCTCCCCCCGCTCCCGCGATGACCACGCGGACCCCACGCCCGGCTGCGGCCCTGGCGTAGCGGACCATCTTGTCGGGGGTGCGGTGTGCCGAGACGACGTCGGCCTCGAAGGCGATGCCGAGCTCGGTCAGGATGTCGGCGGCGGCGCGCATCGTCGGCCAGTCCGAGTCGGAGCCCATGACGATGGAGACGAGCGGAGCGGGAGCGGTGGTGTCGGTCACCCGACGAGGCTAGCGGAGCACGACCCTGGCCCACCCGGGTCGCCGTGTCAGGGCACCCGCACCGTCCGGCAGCCCAGCGCCTTGTCGCCGCCGCTCCCCGCCCCGACCGCGGTCACGCAGAACGTGTGCGTCCCGGAGGACGACGGGATCCGCCCGGAGAACCCGTGCGCGGGACCCGATCCCCACGTCGCGTCGACGTCCGGCCGGCTGGCGTCCGCCGTGAGCACGGTCGTGCTCGGCCTGCCGTCGACGGTCACCCGCACGGTCAGCCCCCGGGCGATCGCATCCCGGTCGAACACCCACCCGGTGACGGTCGTCCGGTGGTAGGACAGCGCGGACACGGACTCGAGCGAGCCCCACGGCGCACTCGCCGCGACGGTGAGCGTCGAGCACGTGGACCGCACATCGGCCCCGGCACCCTGGTTCCGCGCGACCGCGCACACGGTGTGCTGCCCGGCCGCCGCGGGCACGACGGTCCGGTACCCGTGCCGGGTGCCGCTCCCGGTCGGAGCGGAGACGTCCGGCCGGTCGATCGTGGTCGTGACGCTCCGGACCCGCTTGCCGTCGACGGTGAGGTCGACCGCGACGGGCGCGGTGCCGGCGTCCGGGTCGGCAGCCCAGCCGGTGACGTCGATGCCGGCGCGCACGACCGTCGCCCGGTCGATCCGGACGACCGGGTCGTCCCCGTAGACGACGACGTCCTCGCAGCCCAGTCGGCGGTCCGCACCGGTGGCTGCTCCGACGGCGGTCACGCACACCGACCGGACCCCGGACGCCGGACCGGAGGCAGCGACGGCGACCGTGGCGTCGTAGCCGTGGTCGGCGCCCACCCCGTAGTCGTCGTCGATGTCCTGCCGCGGGCCGTCGGCCGCGAGCGTCGACACCACCGAGCCGTCGACGCTGACCCGCACGTCCACCGTCGCTGCGGTGTCGTGCTGGTCGTACGCCCAGCCCTGCACCCGGACCGCGCGGGTCCCGCCGGTGGCGGCGTCGAGCGTGCCCACGGGTGCGCGCACCGCCGGCGGCGCGCCGAGCGCGGCGTTCGCGACCAGGGCCTGTGCGTACGCCGACCACCACTTGCCCGCGGCCGGAGCGCCACCGCAGGTGCCGTCGCTCGCACCGGGCGTCTTCACCCACAGCAGCGCGTCGAGCGCGGTGCCGTCGGTGACCACGCGCGGGGTCGTCCCGAGACCGGCACCGGGGCCGTTGCACCAGGTCCCGCGCCACCCCTGCCCGTTGCGCGACGTGTCGATGACGTAGTGCGAGCCGCCGGTCAGCGACGACACCTTCTGCGCGTAGGCCTGCTCCTGTGCGGTCGGGTAGTAGTTCGCGACGTTCGTGAAGAACCCGCGGGCGCCCTGGACGCCGGCGCTGTTCAACCGCGCTGCGATCACGGCGGGCTGCACCCAGTTCGAGTTCCCGGCGTCGAGGTACGCGGGGATCCCGGCCGCGGTGAAGGCCGCGACCTCGCGGGACAGGATCCGGTACCGCTGCTGGTCGAGCACGGTCGTGCAGGCCGCGTTGCTGAGCATGGCCAGTGCGTCCGGCTCGACGACGACCGCGGCGCGCTTGCCCGCCAGCCGGGCGACGATCTGGTCCACCCACGCGTCGTACGACGCCTCGTCGAAGCCCCCGGCGGAGTAGCCGCCGCAGTCCCGCTGCGGGATCGCGTAGGTGACGAAGATCGCGGTGGTGCCGTTCGCCGCCGCACCCGCGGTCGCCTGGTCGAGCGTCCGGGTCAGGGCCGCCCCGGTGGTCCACTCGCCGAGCCAGGTCGCGACCGGGTACTTCGCGATCGTGGCGGCGGCGCGTGCGCCGGCGGGGTCCGTGGTCGCGAGCGCGGTGGCGTTCTTCGCGGCCTCACTCGTGGGCGGGTTGTACTGTCCGTTCCCGTACAGCTGCGCTGACGAGGCCGACCGGATCTGCGCCGCGGTGGTGGCCGCGGACGCCCAGGTCGGGACCGACACGACGCCGGCGACGCTGAGGAGCGCGACGGCGCCCGCGATGAACTGGTGACGGCGCACTGCGCGACTCCCCCTCGGACTCTCGACCCGGACAGCCCAATGGCACCATGCTCGTCCGCGCGCCGACAGTCGCCAGAGCGGGTGCCACCTGGTCGGGTGGCACGCGTCCTGCGGACGGTCGACGGACGGGAGGCCCGGTGCACCGGTACGACGCGACGTGCGTCGTCGAGGTGCTCCGGGCCTCCAGGGTGGTGCGGCCGTCCGACGGTCGCGTCAGTCGTCGAAGTGCGCCGCGGCGGCGCGCGCCCGGTAGACGACGTCGTCGACGTCGTCACCGAGCACCGTGACGTGACCGACCTTGCGGCCGGCGCGCGGTGCCTTGCCGTAGAAGTGGTACTTGGCCTCGGGGAAGGCGGCCAGCGCGTCGGGGTACCGGGCGGCGAGGTCCCCGTCGGCCGGTCCACCGAGCACGTTCACCATGACCGCGGCGGGCGCGTGCATCCCGGTGGCGCCGAGCGGCAGGTCCAGCACGGCTCGCAGGTGCTGCTCGAACTGGCTGGTCGTGGCACCGTCGATGGACCAGTGCCCCGTGTTGTGCGGCCGCATCGCGAGCTCGTTGACCAGGATGCGCTCGTCGCCCGTCTGGAACAGCTCGACGGCGAGGACGCCCGTGACGTCGAGCTCCTCGGCGAGGCGGACCGCGATGGACTCGGCGACGTCCGCGATGCGTCCGGCGCTGTCGGGCGCCGGTGCGACGACCTCGGCGCAGACGCCGTCGCGCTGGACGGTCTCGACGAGGGGCCAGGCGACGACCTCGCCGGAGGGCCGCCGAGCGACGGACTGCGCGAGCTCGCGGGTGAACGGCACGAGCTCCTCGACCAGCAGCGCCTGGTCGGCGCCGGCCTCGGCGATCGCGGTGAACCAGTCGTCGACCTCGGCCGGGTCGGACACGACCCGCACGCCCTTCCCGTCGTAGCCGCCCCTGGCCGTCTTGACGACCGCGCGACCGCCGTGCTCGGCGATGAAGGCGCGCAGCGCGTCCGCGTCCTGCACCGCGGCCCAGTCCGGCACGGGCAGCCCGAGGTCGGTCAGCCGCTGGCGCATCACGATCTTGTCCTGTGCCACGGCGAGCGCGTCGGGGCCGGGGCGCACCGCGACCCCGGCGTCGACGAGCGTGCGGAGCACGTCCTGCGGCACGTGCTCGTGGTCGAACGTGACGACGTCGACGTCACGGGCGAACGCCAGCACCGTCTCGGCGTCGTGGTAGTCGCCCTCGGCGGTGGCGGCGATCGCGGCGGACATGCCGGGTCCCTCGGCCAGTACCCGGATGTCGATCCCCAGTTCGACGGCGGCCGGCACCATCATCCGGGCGAGCTGTCCCCCACCGACGACCCCGACGCGCAACGCCATGCTGTGTGTTCCTTCCGGCCTTCCCACCGAGCCGTGAGAAGTGCCTGCCTAGAATCGGTCTCCGGTCAGGAGGTCCCGACCGACGGGGCCGAACCAACGGCCCGCGACAACTCTACGGATCCCGGGAGACACCGTGCGGCGACTCATCGCACAGCTGGCACGCTTCGGTGTGGTCGGCGCCGTCGGCTTCGTCGTCGACTTCAGCATCTTCAACGTGCTGCGGGCAACGGTGCTCTCCCCCGACGAGGTCCACTCCGGCCCGTTCTGGGCCAAGGTCGTCTCCACCGTGGTCGCGATCGGGGTCAACTGGGTCGGCAACCGGTACTGGACCTTCCGGGACCAACGACGGTCGGTCGCCACGCGCGAGGGCATCGAGTTCGTCGTCGTCTCGCTGGGGGGCATGGTGATCTCGCTCGGCTGCCTCGGGATCTCGCACTACGTCCTCGGCTTCACGTCCGCGCTGGCCGACAACGTCTCCGGCAACGTGATCGGCCTGCTGCTCGGCACGCTCTTCCGCTTCTGGCTGTACAAGGTGTGGGTCTACCACCCGGACCGCGCCGAGCGCGAGGCAGCGCGACGACGCGACGGGGCGCCCGCTGTGGCGACCCGCCAGGACCCCAACGCCCACGCCGGTGCAGGCCCGACCACGACCTAGGATTGTCGGGTGCCGCCGACCGCTCCCGCCGACGTGACCGCCCGCCCGACGACAGCCGCCAGCGCCGTCGCCCGCTGGGAGCGCATCGCGATCGCGGTCCTGACCGCCGCGTTCGGGTGCTGGTTGCTCGCGTGGGCCCTCGTCCTGCCCACGTTCCAGGCGCCCGACGAGACCGCCCACATCGACGCGGCGGTGCACCTGGCGATCGGCGACCCGTGGTCGGCACCCGGCGCGATGCACGTGCTGAACGCCGTGCAGGCCGCCGCGCAGCAACAGGCGACCGAGCCGCAGTCGTCGTGGTCGACGATGACCGAGCTGCTGCGTGAGCACCCCGGCGACTCGGCGACCGTCAACCAGATGACGCAGCACCCGCCGACCGCCTACCTGGTCGGTGCCGCCGTGCTCCGCGCGGCGCACTTCGGGGACCTCCGCTGGGACCACGCCGTGCTGGCGCTGCGGATCGCCGACGTCGTGGCGGTCACCCCGCTCGCGCTGCTGGCGTGGGCGTCCGTCCGTCGGGTCACCCGGTCCCCCCGGGCCGCGGTCCTCGGCGCGCTCGCGCTGTTCGCGACGCCGCAGCTGGCGTCCATCGCGGCGTCGGTGTCGAACGACGCACCGGTGATGCTGCTGACCGGCATCGTCGTCTGGCTCGCCACCCGGATCCTGACGGGCGACCTGCGCTGGCGGACCGTCCTCGGGCTCGGGGTCGCGGTCGGCGCCGCGATCTGGGTGAAGGGCACCGCGCTGCCGGCGATCCCGTTCGTCGCGCTCGTCGTGCTGGTGGCCGGTGCCGGGGTGCTCCCGCTCGCACGACGCCTGGTGCGCACGGTCGCCGCACTCGGGCTGGCCGCGGCGATCGGCGCGTGGTGGTGGCTCCACAACCTCGTCGCATACCACCGCCTGCAGCCGAACGGGTACGCCGCGATGCGCCCGCCGAAGGAGTTCCCACCCGGGGAGCACCCGACGCTGGGCCACTTCCTCGACGTCAGCTGGGGCACGCTCGCACGCACGTTCTGGGGCAGCCCGGGCATCAAGGCGCAGGTCACGATCGGCGACGTCTTCACGGCGGTGCTCACCGCCGTCGCGCTGCTGGTCGTGGTGGTGTTCGCGTTCCGCCGCGGCCCGGAGCTCCGCACCGTCGTCGTGCTGGCGGTGTTCCCCGCGCTGCTCATCGGCATCCAGACGTACACGAGCGCGCACGCGTACCTGACGACCACCGAGGTCGCCGCGACGCAGGGTCGGTACTACTTCCCCGCGGTCGTGTGCCTGATCGTGGTGAGCGCCGTCGCATGGCGCCGGATCCCGCGGACCGGGGCGGGGCGACGGGTCCTGGCGGTCGTGCTCGCCGTCGCTGCACCCGTGGTGGGGCTGTACGGGCTGACCGTCGTCACCGCGTGGTTCTGGAACGCCGCTCGCGTCCCGCTGTCCGTCGCGGACGCCGAACGGTACGCGGCACTCGGACCCGTGCCCACCGCGGTGGTCGCCGTGCTGCTGGCCGTCGTCGTGGTCGGCATGGTCGCGGGGATCGTCGCGGTCGCGGTGGCGCCCGGGGACCGTCGCGCGGTCAGCGCGCGGTGACCTCGTCCGGCTCGACCGGGGTCAGCGCGCGGTGACCTCGTCCGGTTCGCCCGGCTTCAGCGGGCGGTGGCCTCGTCCGGTTCGTCGGCCCGACGCCGCGCGAACCACGTCGGGGCCGAGGCGCAGAGCAGGAAGAGCGCGTCGACGGCCAGGCTCCACACGCGGGTGACCACCACGACGACCAGGGCGATCGGTCCGGGCATCACCAGGCCGAGCAGGAGCGCCTGCACGCCCTCACGGACGCCGAGCCCGCCGGGCGCGAAGACCGCGAGCATGCTGATGGCCGAGGCCATGCTCGCGGCACCGATGACGAACGCCGCGTCCGAGGTCTTCAGCGACGGGTACACGGCGAGCGTGATGAAGTAGTACGCCGTGCCGGAGAACAGCGCCCCGACGACGTACAGCCCGGCACCACCGAGGACCGTCGCGATCCCCGGGGTGACGTCCTCGTCGAGGGGCTGGCGGCGCAGGACCCGCAATGCCGTGCTGACCAGGAACACGAACACCCTCGGCACCAGGCAGACGACGCACCCGACGAACGCCACGATCATCAGCACGACGATCCACGGGTCGAGGGCGTGGGTCCTGGGGTCGACCAGCAGCAGGACGAGGGCCAGCGCCAGGGTGGCGGCGATCTGCAGGCCGCCCTCGAGCAGGCCGCTCACTCCGAGCCGCGCCTTCGAGACGCCGTGTCGTGAGGCGAAGTAGACCTTCCCGATGATCCAGGTGGCGGCTCCCGGGATGTAGCGGCCCATCCACGACTTGGCGTACACGGCGGTCAACGCGACGCCGCTGCCCCGCAGCCCGGTGGCGCCGAGTCGACGCAGCAGGAAGAACCAGATGCCGACGCCCCAGTACCGGAAGCCCAGGCTGATCACGGTCGCGACGGCGACCCACCACCAGTTCCAGCGGATGCCGGCGAGCTGGCTCCAGTCGACGCTGCGCACGTACAGGAACAGGAAGACCGCCAGCAGGACGTAGAACAGGACCGGCACGCCGCGGCGCAGGACCGCCCGTGTCCGCGGACTCATCGCAGGCCCCGGGTGCCCTGTGCGAAGTCGGTGTGCAGGGCGTCGCTCATCCGTGCGACCCCGGCGGCCAGGTCGGCGACGACCCGCTCGCGGTCCCGGTCGAGGGCGTCCAGGGTGGCGAGGACGTCCTCGACGAAGGTCGGGCTGAGTGCGTCCTTGATCGGGCGTGCGAAGCGCTGCATGCCGATCTGCTCGAAGAACAGTCGACCCTTGTCGACGTAGTACAGCACCGTCGCGGGGACCCCGGCGATCGTGGCGACGATGGCGGAGTGCAGGCGGCTCGCGATGAACAGGCGGCTGCGCGACATCAGCCCGGCGTACTCGGCCGGCGAGAATCTGTCGGCCTCGACGACGTGGGCCCGACCGGGCTCGCGCATGCCCGCGATGACCTCGCGCGCGAACGCGGCGTCGCCCTCAGAGGCCTCCATGTGCATCGGGTAGAACACGACGTCGGCGTCCCAGCGCTCGACGACCCGGTCGATCAGCTCCGTCAGGGCCTGCCGGTAGCGCTGCAGCTCGGCGGACTCGGCCTGCTGCCTGCGGAGGGCCTTCGGGATGAACCGGAACGGGATCCAGCCGCTGCGCTTGTAGTGGAACCAGCGGCGCACGCCGATGCCGATCGACCCGTCGAGCCGCTCCGCGGTCAGGCCGGTGGTGCGCTCGAGCCGCTCGAGCACGTGCTGGTCCGGCGCGGTCACGGTGCCGACCACCGCGGGGTCGAACGACGAGATGACCGGGGTCCGCACGCCCCAGGCGCGCAGCTTCTCGCGGGACTCGTCGTCGCGGACCAGGAACACCTCGGTCAGGTCGACCGTCGCCCGGATCAGGCGCTTGCTGATGCCGGCCGTCGTCGGACCGATCCCCTGGAAGGCGCCGACCAGGTGGCGGTTGGCGGCACGCAGCAGCACGAGCTTGAGCAGCCAGTAGACCAGGCCGAGCTTGTTCGTGTAGTCCTTCAAGATCTCGCCGCCGCCCCAGAGCACCACGTCGGCGCTCCGCGCAGCACGCAGGAGTCGGAGCATGTCGCCGACGCCGGTGCTGTACGGCGACACGGGCAGGAACCGGATGCCGAACCACGCGGCGTCGCGCTCGGGGTACTGCGAGAGCGAGACGATCTCCGCGCCGGGCCAGCGGTGCCGGGCGAGTTCGATGTTGCCGGCGAGGATGGCGCGGTCCCCTCGGTTGTGCGGGGAATCGCTATTGTGGATCAGAACTCGCACGGCTCTCCTGCTCGGGGTCCGGTCCGTGTGTCGCCAGCCGTCCGGCGGGCGCCGCGGACCCCCAGCAGGGTACCAACGGCGGTCGTCCGCTCGCGACCGCACACCGCACCGGAGGAACACCATGCCCGCTCCCGACCGTCGTCCGCGCGTGCTCGTGCTGGCGTCCACGTTCCCGGCCCGGGCCGACGACGGGGTGCCCGCCTTCGTCCTCGACCTCGCCCGTCACGAGGCCCAGGAGTTCGACACCGCCGTGCTGACGCCGCGGGTACCGGACGCCGCGCGGTCCGAGGTCGTCGACGGCGTCCGCGTCGTGCGCTTCCCCTACTTCCCCCGGCGCTTCGAGGACCTGGCCGACGGCGCGATCCTCGACAACCTCGCGGAACGCCGCAGCCGCATCGTGCAGGTGCCGGCGTTGATGGCCGCCCAGTACGCGGCCGTCCGCCGCGCGGTCCGCTCGTTCCGCCCCGACGTCATCCACGCGCACTGGGCCATCCCGCAGGCCCTCGTGGCGACGCTCGCCGCGCCGGGTGTCCCGCGCGTCGTGACGACCCACGGCGGCGACGTCTACGCGCTCCGGGCCGCGCCGCTGGTCCGGCTGAAGCGGTGGGTGCTCGGTCGTGCCGCCCACGTCACCACGGTCAACGGCGAGATGCGCGAGCGTTTGACCAGCTGGGGCGTGCCGGAGACCAGGTCGAGCGTCGTCCCGATGGGCGTGGACCTCGAGCCCGCCGCGGCCGCCCGTGCCCGCACCGTCCGGCAGCCCGGCCGCGTCGTCGCCGTCGGCCGCCTGGTCGAGAAGAAGGGCTTCGGCACCCTGCTCGAGGCCCTGCGCGGCATCGACGACGTCCCGTGGGAGCTCGTGGTGGTCGGCGACGGCCCGTACCGCACCCGGCTGCAGGACCAGGCAGCCGGCCTGCCCGTGACCTTCACGGGCCAGCGTGGCAAGACCGAGGTGCTCGACACGCTGGCGTCGGCCGAGGTCGTGGCGCTGCCCTCGGTCCCGGCGGCGAACGGCGACCAGGAGGGGCTGCCCGTCACGCTGCTCGAGGCAGCCGCCGTCGGCGCAGCCGTCGTGGCCAGCGACCTGCCCGGCATCCGGGACGTCGTCGAGCACGACGTCTCCGGTCTGCTCGTGCCCCCGGGCGACGTCGCGTCGCTGCGAGCGGCCCTCCGCCGGGCGCTGACCGACGACGAGGCCCGCGCGCGCTGGCAACAGGGCGCGACCGCCGCGGCGGCGGCGTTCTCCGGCGAGCGAATCGGCGAACGCTACCGCGCGGTGCTGCGCGACGCCCTGCGCTGAGCGGGGCCGCCCACCCGGCGTCCGCGACCCCGCCGGAGGTCCGGCACGGCGACGGCCAGCAGCGCCACCGCGAGCGCCACGAGCGACACGACGAACGCCGTGCCCGCCACCAGGTCGGCGCCGGGGACCGACGGCAGCCCACCGAGGACGACGAGCGAGCGGTACGGCACGAGCGCGACGGCGGACCACACGGTCAGGAGCACCCAGGAGGCCCGGCCCCAGGCCGCCAGGCCGCCGGCGACCAGCAGGGCGATCGGCAGCTGCACGGTCAGGACGTAGCGGTTGATGGTGCCACCGCCACCGGCCACGTAACGGATCTCGACGATCGTGAACAGCAGCGTCACGATCGCGAACATGGCGACGACCAGCGCGGCGGGCACGAACCCGTCCGACGACGGTCGGCGCCGGCCACGCAGCACCGCGTGCAGCAGGACGGCGACGGCGGCCAGGAACACGGGCACGAGCAGCAGCAGCCACGGCGTCGCGGTCAGCGGGTCGAGCGCACCGCGGAAGGCGCCGAAGATGCCCCGCCAGTAGTCGGGATCGGTGACGACCTGCAGGTCCGTCCGTTTCTCGCGCGGGACGTGTCCGGTCCAGGTCGTGGGGCGTCCGCTGAACGACCCGGTGAGCTCGTGGTTCCGGACCCAGAACCAGCCCGACGCGGCCCCGGCGGCCACGAGCGGCACCAGTGCGGCGACGACCCGCGCGGCCGCGCCCCGCAGGCGTCCGAGCCGGGTCCGGTGGGCCAGGGCGAACCCGACCACGACGGCCGCCAGCCAGATGCCGAACGACAGGCGCGTGGTCATGCCAGCGGCACCGACGAGCGCCCCGGCGACGAGCAGGCGCGGCCCCACACCCCGGCGGATCGCGGACGCCGCGACCCCGCCCGCGAGTGCGCAGAGCACGGCGTAGAAGGCGTCGTTGTAGATCGACCCGCCCTGGACGACGACGATGCCGGTCAGCGCGGTGACCACCGCGACCGCGGAGGGCAGGCGGCGCATCGCCGGGAAGGCCCGGGACGCCGCCCAGGCGCACGCCAGCACGAGCGCGCCGGCGGCGACGACGCTGACCATGCGCCCGAGCATCGTGGCGAGCACCAGGTGTCCGGCGTCCCAGGCCGGGCCGACCACCGGGGCGAGCACCAGGTAGAACAGCGGCGGGTGCTGTGCGACCCACTGCACCGGCGGATGCGCACCGAACGGCGCCGTGTACCGCAACCCGTCCGCGAACCGGGGCAGGTGTCCGTGCCAGACCTGGAGCGCGTAGTCGATGTGCGCCGGCTCGTCGGCACTGCCGAGCGGGTCGGTCGTGAAGGCGCGCGCGACGGACGCCGCCATCACCACGACGACGGCCAGGAGGACGGTCGGCGTGGCCCAGTCGTGTCGCTGCAGGCGGCTCAGGAAGCGCGGCACCTGGATGCTCAGCGCCCCATGCCGCGCACCGTGAAGCCGGCGGCCGTCCAGGCGTCGCGGTCGAGGCAGTTCCGCCCGTCGACGACCACGGGACGGGCGACGAGTCCGGCGACCCGGGCCGGGTCGAGCGTGCGGAACTCGTTCCACTCGGTCAGCACGAGCACCAGGTCGGCATCGCGGACCGCAGCGTCGGCGGAGTCGACGTAGGTGAGCTCGGGACGGATGCGCGCCGCGGTGCCGTTGGCCTGGGGGTCATACGCGCTGACCGTGGCGCCGAGTTCGACCAGGCGGGCGGCGATGTCGAGCGCGGGTGAGTCGCGGACGTCGTCGGAGTTCGGCTTGAACGCCAGGCCGAGCACCCCCACGCGCTTGCCCGCGACCGCACCGTCGAGCAGGTCCTGGGCGAGGGTGACCACGTGGGCGCGGCGGCGCAGGTTGATCGCGTCGACGTCGGCCAGGAAGTCGAGCGACTCCCCCACGCCGAGCTCGGTCGCCCGCGCCTGGAACGCGCGGATGTCCTTGGGCAGGCAGCCGCCGCCGAAGCCGAGTCCGGCGTTCAGGAACTTCCGCCCGATGCGCTCGTCGTGCCCGATGGCGTCGGCGAGCGCCGTGACGTCGGCTCCGACGACCTCGGCGATCTCGGCCATCGCGTTGATGAACGAGATCTTCGTCGCGAGGAACGCGTTCGCGCTGACCTTGACGAGTTCGGCGGTCGCCAGGTCGACGACCAGGCGCGGGGTGCCGTCGGCGAGCGTGGTCGCGTAGACCTCGTCGAGTGCGGCGACGGCGGCGTCGCCCGCGGCACCGGACGGCACGCCGTACACGAGTCGGTCGGGTGAGATCGTGTCCTGCACCGCGAAGCCCTCGCGCAGGAACTCCGGGTTCCAGACCAGCGTCGCGCCGGGCACCGACTCGGACACCGACGCCGCGAGTCGCGCGGCGGTTCCAACGGGGACGGTGGACTTGCCGACGACGAACTCCCCGTCGGACAGGTACGGCACCAGCCCGGCGACCGCGGCGTCGACGTAGGTCAGGTCAGCGGCACCGGTCGGTCCCTGCGGGGTGCCGACGGCCACGAAGTGCACGCGGGCCCCGGCGACCTCGGCCATGTCGGTGGTGAACCGGATGCGGCCGGAGGCGATCGCCTCGGCGAGGATCTCGGGGAGTCCGGGTTCGAAGAACGGTGCGTCGCCCGCGGCGAGCCGTTCGATCTTGACGGGGTCGACGTCGACGGCGACGACGTCGTGTCCGAGCTTGGCCATGGAGGCGGCGTGCACGGCACCGAGGTACCCGCAGCCGATGACGGAGATCTTCACGCCACGACGCTACCGGTTCCTGAACGAACTTCCACCGAGTGCGATGCTCACGACCGGTGGTGGACGTCACCCCACGGCGGACGGTCCGGACCGCCGACGATCTCGTCCCAGTCGGGCTCCCGGTGCCGGCGACGGGCCTCGTACGTCTCGACCAGGTCGTGCAGGACCGCGACGACCAGGTCAGCGTGCGGCACGTCGGCGAGCACCACGGCCGGGTCGTCGCCCGGGAACACCAGGACGTCGCCGGAACGGAACACCCCCTGCAGGCCACGGCGGCGCACCGTGACGTCGTACCCCCGCGAGTGCAGCAGCTCCTGCCGCGTGCGCGTGCCGAGCCCGCGCACGACGACGAGCCGCCGCGTGGTCACCACGTAGCGCTGCGTCAGCCACCGCACGAACGGGACGAGTCCGCCGAACAGCACGAGCACGACGACGAGCACCGCGATGACGACGTTCACCCACGCCAGCTGCGCCTGGAACACCCCGAAGCCGAACCCGCCGGCGGCGGCCACGAGCACGACGAACACCGCTGGTCGCACCAGGCTCCGAGCGTGTGGCCGGAGGCGTGCGACCACGCGTTCCGGCAGTGGCTCGGCGGTCATGGCGTCATGCATACCGCAGGTGGGTGACGTCCCCCACGGCGACGCCCCTGGTGGAGCCGTCTCGGTCCCGGATCGTGATGCGGCCGTCGTCGTCGATGCCGACCGCGTCGGCCTCGACGGCGGTGCCGTCGGGCAGTTCCAGCCGCACCCGTGCACCGATCGTGCCGCAGCCGGCCCGGACGTGGGACCGGACCGTCTCGGCGGCCGCACCGCCCGCGACGAGCGCACCCACGGCCTCCTGGAGGCCCCGGTGGAACTCGGACAGCACCGCGTCGGCCAGCTCGGGCGCTCCGTCCGTCGCGCCGGCGACGCGCAGCGACGTCGAGGACGGCGTCGGCAGCTGCTCGGCCGGGATGGTGAGGTTCACGCCGGCGCCGACGACGACGGAACCGTCGGCGGCCACCTGGCAGAGGATGCCGCAGACCTTGCGACCGTCGACGAGCACGTCGTTGGGCCACTTCACCGCGACCCGGGAGGCTCGCCCCGCCCCCGCGACGGCGGTCCCGTCCGCGGGTGCGGGCTGCAGGGCCGCCTGCACGGCGTCGCGCATCGCGGCACCGGCGACGAGCGGCAACCAGCCGCGGTCACGCTCGTCCAGCGGCGCGCGGACGAGGACGCTGACGGCCAGTGCCCGTCCGGACGGGGCGGACCACGTGCGGTCGAGCCGGCCGCGTCCCGCCGTCTGGTCCAGCGTCACGACGACGCTGCCGTCGGGCAGGTCCGTCGCCGCGGCGAGGAGGTCGGCGTTCGTCGAACCCGTCACGGTCCGCAGGTCGAACGCGGCACCCCGGGACTCGACGACAGCGCGGGAACGCGGCAGGACGGGTGTGGACATGCACGCAAATGTACGGGCAGGAGCCGTGGGGATCCTCCAACCGTGGGCTGTACGTGCCCCGGTATGGTGAGCGGGTGACTCAAGGCGACACCCCCGATCTCTCCACGACGGCCGGCCGGCTCGCCGACCTCCGCGTGCGCTACCACGAAGCCGTGACCGCCGCTGGCGAAGCCGCCATCGCGAAGCAGCACGCCAAGGGCAAGACCACGGCGCGCGAGCGGATCGAGCAGCTCCTCGACGAGAACTCGTTCGTCGAGCTCGACGAGTTCGTCCGGCACCGCACGCACGCCTTCGGCATGGACGCCAAGCGGCCCTACGGCGACGCCGTCGTCACCGGCTTCGGGACCATCCACGGGCGCCAGGTCGCGGTCTACGCGCAGGACTTCACCGTCTTCGGCGGCTCGCTCGGCGAGGTCGCGGGCGAGAAGATCATCAAGGTCATGCAGCACGCGCTCAAGACCGGCGTGCCGATCATCGGCATCCTCGACTCCGGCGGCGCCCGCATCCAAGAGGGAGTGGTCGCGCTCGGCAAGTACGGCGAGATCTTCCGCCTGAACACCCAGGCCTCCGGGGTCATCCCGCAGATCTCGATCGTGATGGGCCCGGCAGCCGGTGGCGCCGTGTACTCCCCGGCGCTCACCGACTTCGTCATCATGGTCGACAAGACCAGCCACATGTTCGTCACCGGCCCCGACGTCATCAAGACCGTCACGGGCGAGGACGTCGGCTTCGAGGAACTCGGCGGCGCGCAGACGCACAACGCGATCTCCGGCGTCGCGCACTACCTCGCCGAGGACGAGACCGACGCGCTCGACTACGCGCGCTCGCTGATCGGGTTCCTGCCCGACAACAACCTGTCCGACGCCCCCGCGTACGACGTCGCCCCCGAGCTCGAGACCACCGACGCCGACCGTGAGCTCGACCTCGTCATCCCCGACTCCACGAACCAGCCGTACGACGTCTTGCAGGTCATCGAGCACGTCGTCGACGACGGCGACTTCCTCGAGGTGCAGCCGCTCTTCGCCCCGAACATCCTGATCGGCTTCGGACGGGTCGAGGGCCGCACCGTCGGCATCATCGCGAACCAGCCGCAGGCGATGGCCGGCACGCTGAACATCGACGCTGGCGAGAAGGCCGCTCGCTTCGTCCGCTTCTGCGACGCCTTCGGCATCCCGATCCTGACGCTCGTCGACGTGCCCGGCTACCTGCCCGGCACCGACCAGGAGTGGACCGGGGTCATCCGCCGCGGCGCCAAGCTGCTGTACGCGTACGCCGAGGCCACCGTGCCGCTCGTCACCGTCATCACGCGCAAGGCCTACGGCGGCGCGTACATCGTGATGGGGTCGAAGCAGCTCGGCGCGGACATCAACCTCGCGTGGCCGACCGCCGAGATCGCGGTCATGGGCGGCCAGGGCGCGGTCAACATCCTGTACCGCTCCGAGATCAAGCGTGCCGAAGAAGCGGGCGAGGACGTCGCCGCCGTGCGCTCCCGCCTGGCGAACGAGTACACGTACAACGTGGCCTCGCCGTACCTGGCAGCCGAGCGCGGCGAACTCGACGGCATCATCCAGCCGCATGCCACCCGCGTGTCCGTGATCAAGGCCCTCCGTGCACTCCGGGGCAAGCGCGCGTCGCTGCCGCCGAAGAAGCACGGCAACATCCCGCTGTGAGCGCGCGCTGATGGCCAAGCACGCAGCAGCCGTCCCCGCGGACGAGCCCGCGTCGGTCGCCGACGTGCGCGTCGTCTCCGGCGAGCCCACGCCGGAAGAGCTGGCGGCGGTCGTCGCCGTCCTGCAGCGCCAGGCCGACGAGGCGGCGGCCGCGGGTCGCGCACGCGTCGAGGTCTCGCCGCGTGCGTCGTGGGACGCGTCGGCGCGCGGGCTGCGCGCGACACTCCCGTCGGGGCACGGGGCCTGGTCGCGGTCCCTGCGGTAGTCCGCACGGTCCTCGCGAGCACCCACGGCGCCCTTCCCCGGGATCGGACCAGCGTGCAACGATGTACCCCTCGGGTCCCCCACCCTGTGGGCGTTGCGCGGTGCACTTCCCGGTCCGTCTCCCCTCGGTCGGGGGGCAGGATCCCGACGGCGGCGTCGAAATGGTCGGAAATGTCCCCCATAATGACGACTGACACACGACGTGCCAGTCGGCATAGTTACTTGTGTTCGGTGTCCTTCTACGAAGAACATCGCCGGACGGTGGCCGACTAGGGTACGACGCCATCGTCCGCTGCGAGCCAGGGCGATATTCGGGTTGTCGCTCTGCCTCGGGTCGTGAACGGGCCGGTCGGGTTCTCCGACCGGCCCGTTCCCCGTTTCCGGCCGGGCGCGCGGTCCGGCGTTGAGCGCGAACGACACCACCGATGTCGTACGACGTCGACTTTGTCGCACCATGCGCCGCCATCCCCACGAACGACACCACCGATGTCGTACGACGTCGACTTTGTCGCACAATGCGCCGCTGTCCCCACGAACGACACCACCGATGTCGCACGACATCGACATTGTCGGGCCGTGCGCCGCTGTCCCCACGAACGACACCACCGATGTCGTACGACATCGACATCGTCGGGCCGTACGACGTCGACCCTGTCGCACCATGGGCACGCATGCCGCAACGCGAGCGTCCAGCTGCGGGACGTGCGGGGCAGAGACGCACCGGGCCTCCCGGCCACCCTCTCGCGACTCGGAGCCGGGTCCGCGGTCAGACGGACTCGTGCCGCGGGATCTCGAGCCAGAGCGCGACGGAGTCGTCCTCGTCGCCGTCCTCGTCGTCGTCGTCCAGGTCGGCCCCGAGCGCCGCGGACTCGCTCGCCGCCAGGTCGAGGCGAAGCCCCACGACGCTGACCGCCGCGTCCGAGCCCTCGGGGACGGTCCGCACGATCACGTTGTCGGCGTCGTGGGCCTGGCGGAGCGCGTCAGCCAGGCGGAGGTGGATGCGCCGCAGGTCGTCCACCGGCAGTTCGTCGAGTCCACCGTCGTCGTGCAGCTGGACGACGGCTCCGCGGCGACGGAGGCGCATCACCTCGTCGCGGACGTCGTCCGACAGCAGGGACCGCCCGCGGATCTCGTCGCGGATGGCCTGTTCGAGGTGCAGACACTCGGTGCGTTCGTCCTCGGTCAGGTCACCGCACGAGTCGATGATGCGCTGGAGCATCGGCAGCGCCATCCGGGTGGTCTGGCTGAGGCGGAACTGCCGTTCGAACACGTGCGCGTCCTGCGCGGCCTGCCAGTCCGCCGTCTCCTGCTCGGCCCGCATGAAGTCCCGGGTGATGCGGGTCGCGCGGTTCATCGCGACGATGAAGGCCGAGGCGATCGCCACCCAGGACAGACTGCCGATCACGCCGAGCTTGCTGAGGGAACCGGCACCGGCCCACGCGGCGACGAACACGGTGAGGAACAACACGCCGGCCCAGGCGAACGGTGCGCGCTGCCGGACGACGAGGATCACCATCAGCGTGCCGACCGCGGCGACCCACCAGGTGCCGTAGCCGGCCTCGTCGGACGGGTCGACCACGGGCGCGGCCACGACCGGGACGGCGATGGCGGTCGCCAGGGCGAAACACGCGGACCAGACCGGCAGCACCGCCTCCCGCAGGAACAGGACCGTGGCGGTGGCGGCCGCGTAGAGGACCATGCTCGCGATGACCGGTCCCATGTCGCTCGCAGCAGGCAGCGCCGTCAGGGCGAGGACCAGGTGGTAGACGGAGAACAGCGCGGCGAGGCCGGTGGCGATGCCCGCCGGGACGGAGACCTTCACTGCTCCCCCGCTCCTGGCGCCGGCCACGTCAGCACCACGCGGGTGCCGGAGCCCGGCGCGGAGTCGATCCGGGCGGCGCCACCGGCTGATGCCACCCGTTCGAGGATCGACCGACGGACGCCCAGGCGCTCCGCGGGGATCGCGGCCTGGTCGAAGCCCACCCCGTCGTCGCCGACCTCGATGCGGACGACCCCGGCGGTGTGGTCCACGGTCACCCACCTCGAGGCGGTCGGTCCCGCGTGCTGGACGCTGTTGACGGCCGCCTGCAGTGCTGCGGACGCCAGTGCATCGGCCACGGCGGCGGGGACCGTCCTGGAGGAGATCGCACCGAGCCGGACGGTCACGGGGACGGCGAGCTCGTCGACCGCCTGGGCGATCCGCGCGCGGAGCTCCGCCAGGCGCACGGGTGGGACGTCCTCAGGCGTGTCCCCGGCGGCGGCGAGGTGGTCGATCGCGTTGCGGGCCATCCGCGCGGAGAGCATCCGGCCGTCGGGGGTGTCGGCGCGGGCGGCGGACAACAGCGTGGTGAGGACGCTGTCGTGCACGATGGCGTCCACCTGGATGCGCTCGACCTCGGTGGCGTGCTCGCGGATGGCGTGCGAGTACCGGCGCACCGCGGTCGCCTGCGCCGAGTCGACCGCAGCCGCCGCGCGTCGGAGCATCACGATCAGGGCGAGCGCGGCGCCGCCGAGGATCCCGATGAACACACCGTCGACGACCGCCCGGAGGACGCCCGCGTCACCACCGGCGGGGGTCAGGCGGATGACCGCGTAGACCACCGGGACGACGGCCGTGTAGACCACCGCGCGCCAGGTCGCGAACCCCATCGCCGCGGCGACCGTCCCGACGTTGCAGATGAACCACGGCCACGGCTGCTGTCCGACGAGCGGGCGCTCGACCGTGAACGGCCAGACGACGAGCACGACGAGGAACAGCAGTGCGGTCACGATCTGCGCCGGTTGCACCAGCCGCGGGACGAAGACCGACACGCCGACCAGCATGAAGGCCGCCGCGAGCGCCACCGGGAGCACGACGCCGCCGGTCACGTCGAGGAACCGCTGCTGGTTCAGGACGGTCGTGACGTTCACCGCCCCGAACCCGATGGCGAAGACCGCGAGCAGGATCGCGAACGCCCGCTCGACGGAGGCCTGGGAGACCGTTGCCCGCACGTTGCGGGACGGGTCCACCCCGAACGGCGCGACCTCGGTCGTCATCGGGTCACCGCCGATCGGGGACGGTCCGTGGGCTGGTCAGTGCCCGCTGCATGACGGCGTCAGCGCCCGTCGCCGTCGGGGTCGAGTCCGGAGTCGAGGCCCGGCAGGATGCCGTCCTCGACCGCACGGCGGAGCAGGTCCACCTTGGTCGGGGCGGGGCGGCCCACCTCGACGTACTTCACGCGGATGCGGTCGAGGTACTCGCGGGCGGTCGAGTACCCGATGCCGAGCTGCTGGGCCGCGAGCTTGAGCGGCAGACCCGACGCGTAGAGGTGCAGGATCTCGCGCTCACGACGTCCGAGCTGCGCCTTGGCGAAGTCGCGGTCGGCGTCGATCGCGCTCGCCCACTCGAGGTTGTTGAGCACGTCACCCCGCGCGACGGTGGCGACCGCCGCCATCACGGTCTTCGTGGCCGACGACTTCGGGATCACCCCGGCAGCCCCGGCCGCCAGTGCCTCGCGCACGTTGGCGACGCGGTCCGCGATGCTGTGCACCAGGACGGCCGAACCGGTGCCCTGGACGCCCTTGACGTTCTCGGTGACCGTCGAGCCGTCGCCGAGCGACAGGTCGAGGACGACGACGTCGACTTCGCGCCCGTCGAGGTTCGCGATGTACTCCGGCACGCTCGCCGCGGTCAGCACGACCTCGAAGCCCTCGTTCTGACAGGCCGCCTGGATGCCGAGCCGGACGGACTCGTGGTCGTCGACGATCGCGACGCGGACCGGTCTGGTGGTCAGCCCGGTCGTCCCTGTGGTTGTGGTCGTTTCTGCTGGCACGGTGACCTCTCGTTCCGACGGGCCCGGCCCCTGAAACCGGGTTGCCATCAGCAACCAAGGATACCCAGGTCGGACGGGGTTCTGACCCCCGATGCGACCAGTCTCCGCTAAGCGCTCGGCACGAGTCGAGCCACGGCCTCCATGTGGTGCGTGTGCGGGAACAGGTCGAAGGCCCGGAGTGCCTCGAGCCGGTAGCCGAGGTCGGCGAAGGTGGCGACGTCGCGGGCGAGTGCGACGGGGTCGCAGGCGACGTACACGACCTGCTCCGGCTGGAGAGCGGCGACCTGCACGACGACCTCGCGCCCGGCGCCGGCACGCGGCGGGTCGAGCACGATCGTGCCCGCGCGGTACCGCTGCCGCTCGGCCGGGGTCGCGGTGGACGTTGCGCGGGCGAGCCAGCGGTCGACCCGGGCGGTCTCGGCGCGCGCACCGATCCACTCGGCCAGGTTCTCCTGCGCGTGCTCGGTCGCCCGTACGGAGCTCTCGACGCTCGTGATCCGCGCCTTCGGACCGATGAGGTCGCCGAGGGCGGCAGCCAGCAGCCCGACCCCGCCGTACAGGTCGAGGTGGGTGCCCTCCGGGTCCAGCCGCCCGCGGTCGACCAGGTCCTGCACGGCCTCGGTGAGCACCGCCGCGGCCGCGTGGTGCACCTGCCAGAAGCCGGTGTCGTCGACCTGGAACGTGCGGTCGCCGACCGTCTCGGTGACGACCGTCGGTGCCTGGTCGTCGATCACGAGGCGCGCGCAGTCGGCGTCGCTCGGCGCGAGGACGTCGACGACCGAGGCACCCGGCATCGCGGCGCGCCCGAGCGGTGCGCTCTGCTGCACCGCGGCGGTCGCCAGCGGCAGCGACGAGACGGGGACCACGTCGTGCGAGCGCGCGGCGAAGGGACCGGCGGTGCCGGCCTCGTCGACGTGCAACCGCACGCGGGTGCGCCATCCGAGACCGTTCGCCGCGTCGTCGCCCGGCGCGGCCTCGACCACGACGTCGTGGCCGAGCACCTCGGCGAGGTCCATGTGGGCGAACCGCGCGAACGAGTCGACGAGGACGTCGTGCTTGAGCGTGCGCTGGTGGTCCAGGGCGATGTGCCCGAACTCGGCGCCACCGGGACGGACGGCGGGGTCGCGGTCGAGCCCGGCCTCGGGCCAGACGTGGTCGACGCGGTGCTCGCTCGGGGTGATGACGCTGACCGTGTCCGCGCGCCAGAACGACTTCTTGCGGTCCTCGGTCACGCGCGCCACGACCCGCTCGCCGGGGATCGCGTCCGAGACGAACACCACGCGCCCCTCGTGTCGTGCCACCGAGATGCCGCCGTGCGCGATCCCGGTGACGTCGAGCTCGAGCAGCGTTCCGACCGATTCACCCATGGTTCGATGGTCCCATGCGTCTGTACCTCGCGAGTACCTCCCCCGCCCGACGAGCCCTGTTGGCGCAGTCCGGGATCGAGCCGGTGCTGGTGTCCCCGGGGGTCGACGAGGACGCCGCGGCCGCCGCCGAGACGGAGCGGCTCGGGCGCCCCCTGACCGGGCCGGAGCTCGTGTCCCTGCTCGCGGTCGCCAAGGCCGCCGCCGTCGCGGACGCCGCCGTCGCCGGGTCGCCCGTCGACGGCTTCGTGTTCGGCGGGGACTCCGCGTTCGAGGTCGACGGGCGGCTGTACGGCAAGCCGCACGACCCGGCGGTCGCCCGGGAGCGCTGGCGCCAGATGCTCGCCGCCGGCGGCGGGACGCTCTGGAGCGGGCACTGCGTCGTGGACCGGCGCCGGGGCCTGGACCCGGCCAGGGGACGGACGGGAGGCCCGTCACCGGCCCGCACCGAGCCTCCCGTCCGTCCCGGTGCCGGTCCGGGGGCGTGGGCCGGGTCGATCGGCGACGTCGCACCCGGCGGCTCCGCGCTCGTCGTCGACGGCGACCGCGTGATCGCGGTCGACAGCGCGGTGCTCACCTTCGCCGACGACGTGTCCGCGGACGAGGTCGACGCGTACGTGGCGACCGGTGAACCGCTCGAGGTCGCCGGGGCCTTCACGATCGACGGACGGGCCGCGGCGTACATCACCCGCATCGACGGCGCCCCGTCCGCCGTGGTCGGACTGTCCCTGCCGGTGCTCCGTTCGATGCTGCTGCGTGGCTTCGGCGTGGCCTGGCACGACCTGTGGGCACTGTAGACATCCACACTGCTTCACGGTCGTTCTTTGTGGATGCCGGTCAATTCCCGCTCCCGCAGCACGAATACGCTGACTTACCATGCCCCGTATCAGCAAGGTCCTCATCGCGAACCGCGGCGAGATCGCCGTCCGCATCATCCGCGCGGCCCGCGATGCTGGCAAGGCCTCGGTCGCCGTCTACGCCGACCAGGACCGCGACGCCCTGCACGCACGCCTCGCTGACGAGGCCTACGCGCTGAACGGCACCACCAGCGCCGACACCTACCTGGTGATCGACAAGATCATCTCCGTCGCACGACGGTCCGGCGCCGACGCCGTGCACCCCGGCTACGGCTTCCTGGCGGAGAACGCCGACTTCGCCCGCGCCGTCCTCGACGCCGGGCTGGTCTGGATCGGTCCGTCGCCCGAGTCCATCGAGCGCCTCGGCGACAAGGTCTCCGCCCGACACGTGGCCGAGAAGGTCGGTGCACCGCTCGCGCCCGGCACGATCGAGCCCGTGCAGGACGTGTCCGAGGTCATCGACTTCGTCGACCAGGTCGGGCTGCCCGTGGCGATCAAGGCCGCGTTCGGTGGGGGCGGTCGCGGGCTGAAGGTCGTCCGCTCGCGCGATGAGGTCGAGGCACAGTTCGAGTCCGCGACGCGCGAGGCGATCGCCGCGTTCGGCCGCGGCGAGTGCTTCGTCGAGAAGTACCTCGACAAGCCGCGCCACGTCGAGACGCAGTGCCTGGCGGACGAGCACGGCAACGTCGTCGTGGTCTCGACGCGCGACTGCTCGCTGCAGCGCCGCCACCAGAAGCTGGTCGAGGAGGCACCGGCGCCGTACCTCACCCCGGCGCAGGAGTCCCTGCTGTACGAGTCGTCGAAGGCGATCCTGCGCGAGGTCGGCTACGTCGGTGCCGGCACCTGCGAGTTCCTCATCGGCGCCGACGGCACCGTGTCGTTCCTCGAGGTGAACACCCGCCTGCAGGTCGAGCACTGCGTGTCCGAAGAGGTCACCGGCATCGACCTCGTGCGTGAGCAGTTCCGCATCGCCGAGGGCGGCACGCTCGACTACGACGACCCCGCGCCCCGTGGACACTCCTTCGAGTTCCGCATCAACGGCGAGGACGCCGGCCGCAACTTCTTCCCCGCGCCCGGCCCCGTGCACGTGTTCCACGCACCGTCCGGCCCGGGTGTCCGCGTCGACTCGGGTGTCGTGTCCGGTGACGTCGTGTCCGGCTCGTTCGACTCGATGCTCGCCAAGCTCGTCGTCACCGGTGCCACGCGTGCCGAGGCGCTCGAGCGGTCGCGGCGCGCACTCGCCGAGTTCGAGGTCGCGGGGCTGCCCACCGTCATCCCGTTCCACCGCGCCGTGGTGTCCGACCCGGCGTTCGCCACCGACGACGCGACGCCGTTCTCGGTGTACACGCAGTGGATCGAGACCGACTTCGTCAACGAGATCCCGGCGTGGAGCGGCTCCCCCGAGGAACTCCCGGTGCCCGCGTCGCGCGACACCGTCGTGGTCGAGGTCCAGGGCAAGCGCATCGAGGTCACCATGCCGTCGATCGTCGGCGGCGGCGCGGGCGCTGCGGCCGGTCGTCGTCCGGCCGGGCCCTCCGCTCCGCCGAAGCGCCGGTCGTCGGCGGTGCGCGGTGGGCTGACGTCGTCGGGCGCCGCGGTGACCTCGCCGATGCAGGCCACCGTGGTGAAGCTCGCGGTCGCCGAGGGTGACACCGTGGTGAAGGGCGACCTGCTCGTGGTGCTCGAGGCCATGAAGATGGAGCAGCCCGTGCAGGCCCACAAGGACGGCGTGGTCACCGGCCTGAACGCCCCCGTCGGCCAGACGATCTCGTCCGGCCACGTGCTGCTCGAGCTCGCGTAGCGCGGCTCGCGCGTCGCGCGCCGAACCGCGCGCCGGGCACCGGGCGCGCGTCCTCGCGCCCCGGAGCCGCGCGTACTTCGCGCCCCGGAGTGAACATCGCGCCCTGGAACCACGGGGCGCGATGTTCGTCAGAGGGAGCGAAGCGTAGCAGCACGCCAAGCACCGGCCCAGTTCGGCCCGAGTGGCACACCGGCATCGTGCAGCCGCCGCGGCAACTGCCCGCCGGGCATGGCGTCGGCCCAGACGACGCGCCCGAAGTGGAAGATCTCGGGCTTGCGCCGAAGCGCGTCCTCGCGCCGCTTCTCCTCGACGACGACCTCGTCCGCTGACCGGCCCTTCCGGAGTCGAGCGTCGTGGTACTTGACGGCGCCGTCGAACTCGATGACCGTGCCCGAGGTCGGGTACCAGAAGTCAACTCGCTCTTGCGTGCCCCATTCGGTGTCGAAGCCGTGCTGCAGGATCGGCTCCGGCGCGCCCAGGACATGCGCACCCCACCGAGTGATGCTCTCGCCGGGCGATTCCGCCGCTGCATCGGCGACCTGGATGAGCTCCGCCGCGCGCCGACGCGCTCGCGCCGCACCCCGGGCGTGGAGTTCTGCGTCCAGAGCCGCTCGCGTGACTCCACGACGGAGAACGGCGTCGAGGACGACGATCGCTCGCCACGGATGCTCAGCGAGCGCGACGTCGACTGCCGTCACGACGAGCGACGTGACGGCGAGGCCCGACAGTATGACCGCCTCCGGAACCCGGCCAGCCGTGCCGACTCGCCGGACGATGCCCTTGGTCTGCCCTCGGTCGCGCGTGGGATCGGCGATCACCACTCGGTCGCCGAACGTCCCGATCCACGGGAGACCGTGCATGGCGACGGCTGACCGATGAGACACCACCAGCCCAGACCCGGGAAGGCGGTCCACGGTGCGGATGAGCGCCACGTGTCGATCACGATCGCTGGCCCCGTTCCACTGCGCAGCGTCCGCGAAGTTCCCGCGGGAGACCCTGACGAGTTCTCCCTTGGCCGCACTCCGACGGACACGGGCGGCCGACGCGGTGTCCACTCCCGCGCCCGTGGAGACCAGATCGATACACACCCGTCGAGCGTCACAGCTCGGAAGCGCGCCGGGCTACGAACGAGCGAGTATGTGGACGGGGCCGAGCGGACCACGGCATGTGGAGGACTTCCACCGCCGACCTTGCACCCCCGGAACGACATCGCGCCCCGGGAAATCGGGGCGCGATATGCGTGCGGGGGTGCGAACCAGCCCAAGCAGCCGCGCCGCGCCGCGCCGCCCTACGACACGCGGGGGCGGATCGCGTCGGCGAGGGCCTCGACGAGCGACTGCGCCTCGGCAGGCGTCGCCGCCACGGTGTCGATGTAGACCTTCACCTTCGGCTCGGTGCCGCTCGGGCGGACGATGACCCGCGCCTCGCCGTCGAGGTCGTAGCGCAGGATGTCCGACGGCGGGAAGCCGTCGACCCCGGCGGCGTAGTCGGTCGTGCGCAGCACGGTCAGCGGGCCGAGCGTCGACGGTGGTGACGACCGGAGGTCCTGCATGATCGTGCCGATGCGGGCGAGGTCGTCGACACGGGTCGCGACCTGTCCGGACGCGAACGCACCGAACTCCGCCGCGAACGCGTCGAGCTGCCCGGCGATGCTCGATCCCGCAGCGGCGAGCGTCGTGGCCAGATCGAGCAGCACGAGCGCTGCCGAGATGCCGTCCTTGTCGCGGACGACCTCGGGGTCGACCAGGTAGCCGAGCGCCTCTTCGTAGCCGAAGAGCAGGTCGGGCACGCGGGACACCCACTTGAAGCCGGTGAGCGTGTCGCGGTACCCCAGGCCGTGCCGCTCGGCCACGCGGGACAGCGCCGGCGACGACACGATCGACGCGGCGAGCACCCCGGTCTGCCCCGAGGCGACGGCGCGCTGGGCAGCGCGCCAGCCGAGGAGCCACCCCACCTCGTTGCCGGACAGGCGGCGGTACGAGCCGGAGCCGTCCGGGATGGCCAGCGCGAGCCGGTCCGCATCGGGGTCGTTCGCGATGACGAGGTCGGCACCGACGGCCACGCCCCGGGCGATCGCCAGGTCCATCGCACCCGGCTCCTCCGGGTTGGGGAACGACACGGTCGGGAAGGCGCCGTCGGGCTCGATCTGCTCGTGCACCACCGCGGGCTCGGCGAACCCGGCCGCGGCGAAGACGGCGCGGGCGGTGTCCCACCCGACGCCGTGCATGGCCGTGTAGACGACGCTGGGCTGCGCGTCGACCGGGAGGGCCGGGGCCGGCACGATCGCGGCCGTCGCGGACACGTAGGCCCCGACCAGGTCCGCGCTCGCCACCGTGTGGTCGGTCGCCCGCGGCAGGTCACCGAGCGGCGTCGCCGCCACGGCGTCGATCGCCGCGGCGATGGTGGCGTCGACGGGCGGCACGATCTGCGACCCGTCGTCGTCCCCGCCGAGGTACACCTTGTAGCCGTTGTCGCGCGGCGGGTTGTGGCTGGCCGTGACCATGACCCCGGCGCCGACGCCCAGGTGTCGGACGGCGAACGCGAGCACCGGTGTGGGCAGCGCGCTCGGCAGCAGCGTGACGTCGAGCCCCAGCCCGCGCATGACCTCGGCGGAGTCCCGCGCGAACACGTCGGAGTTCACCCGACCGTCGTACCCGATGACGACGCTGCGGTCACGACCGGTGTCGATGAGGAACCGTGCGAGCCCGGCCGCGGCCTGGGTGACGACCACCCGGTTCATCCGCAGCGGTCCCCACCCGAGCTCGGCGCGGAGCCCGGCGGTGCCGAACTGCAACCGTCCTGCGAAGCGCTCGTGGAGCACGGCGAGGGCCGTCGCGTCCCCGCTGCCCGCGGCGGCGACGACCGCGTCGAGCTCGTCCCGCGTCTCGGGGTCGGGGTCCTGCACCAGCCAGGCCCGTGCTGCGTCGAGGGGGGTGGTGTCGGTGACCAGGTCCCCGTCCGCGATGGCCCCGTCGGACGGCCCGGTGTACCCGCTCACAGGGCGGCCACGACCCGGGCGAGCAGGTCGGCGATCACCGGCTCGGCCACGCGGCCGGCCTCGAGCACCTCGGTGTGCGACAGCGGGGTCGTCTGGATGCCGGCGGCGAGGTTGGTGATGAGCGAGAAGCCGAGGACCTCCATGCCGGCCTGGCGGGCGGCGATGGCCTCGAGCGCGGTGGACATGCCGACGATGTGCCCGCCGATGGCCTTCGCCATCTGGACCTCGGCCGGGGTCTCGTAGTGCGGCCCGCGGAACTGCGTGTAGACGCCCTCGTCGAGGGACGGATCGATCTGCTTCGCGACGGCGCGGAGCCGGGCGGAGTACAGGTCGGTGAGGTCGATGAAGGTCGCGCCCTCGAGCGGGCTGTCGGCCGTCAGGTTGATGTGGTCGCTGATGAGCACCGGGGTACCGGGCTTCCAGTGCTCCTTGATGCCGCCGGCCCCGTTCGTCAGGACCATCGTGCCGGCGCCGGTCGCCGCAGCGGTGCGGACACTGTGCACGACGCGACGCACGCCGTGGCCCTCGTAGTAGTGGGTCCGCGCACCGACGACGAGCGCGTGCCGACCGTCGGCCAGCCGGACCGAGCGGATCGTGCCGGAGTGCCCGGGGACCGCCGACGCACTGAAGCCGGGGACGTCGGCGGCGTCGATCGAGGACACGGTCTCGCCGAGCAGATCGGCCGCCTTGCCCCAGCCGGAGCCGAGCGTCAGTGCGATGTCGTGCCGTTCGATGCCGGACTCCGTGGCGATGACGGCGGCGGCGTCGCGGGCGACGTCGAACGGGTCGACAGCAGGGTCGTTGAGCGGGTTCGTGCTTGCCATGCCGCAATGCTACGGGGCACCCGCGACCCCGCCGGACGCCGCGCTACGGAGCCGTCGGGTCCCCCAGCGACCGCTCGACCGCCGCGGCGATCTCGCGCTGGTCGAAGTGGTTGCGGATCACGATGACCTCGGCGTAGGTGTCGCCGATCGCCTCGACGAACTCCTGCGACGTCAGGATCACGTTGGCGTCGTCGGCGACCTCGCGCACCGAGGCGACGTCGGCCGCCACGACCTCGGCGGACAGGCCGAGCGCCGCCAGGGCCTTCTCGGCGTTGACCTTGAGGATGGCGCTCGAGCCGATGCCCGCACCGCAGATGGTCACGATCTTCATGCGGAGACCCCCATGACGGCGCGCACGTCGGCTGCCGAGGTGGCTGCGGCGAGGCGCGAGGTCACCGACTCGTCGTTGAACAGGTTGGCGATCTCGCCGATGGACTCGAGGTGCGTCCCGATCCCCGCGACGGCGAGCCCGAGCACGACGCTGACGGGGTCGTTGTGCGGGTGCCCGAACGCGACCGGCTCGGCGAGGGTCACGACCGAGAGCCCGTCGCGCACCACCGACGCGCCGGGACGGGCGTGGGCGAAGGCGAGCCCGGGCGAGATGACGATGTACGGCCCGTGTTCCTCGACCATGGCGATCATGGCGTCGGTGTACTCGTCGGTCGCTGCTCCTGACGCGACGAGGGCGCCACCGGCCAGCCGGAGTGCGTCCCGCCACGACGCAGCGGACGCCCCCAGCACGACGGCTTCGTCGGACAGTGGCGGCAGGCTCATCGGGTCAGGCCTCCGCGTACCCGGAGGTGATCATCGCGATGATCTCCTCGCGGTCCTCGAGCGGCAGGAACGACCCGAGCGCGGCGTTGATCTGGAACGCCGCGAGGTCGTCGAGGTCGTACCCGAACGTGCCCGCCAGCAGTGCGAGCTCCTTCGTGAGCGTGGTGTTGCTCATCAGGCGGTTGTCGGTGTTCACCGTGACGCGGAAGCCGAGCTGGTAGAGCACGTCGAACGGGTGGTCGGCGAGGTCGTCGCCCCACGCCGCGATCGCCCCGGTCTGCAGGTTCGACGACGGCGAGAGCTCGAGCGGGACCTCGCGGTCGCGGACCCACGAGGCGACCTCGCCCAGCGACGCCAGCGTGGAGCCGTCGCCCGCGTCGGACAGGGTGACGTCCTCGAACAGGCGGACGCCGTGCCCGAGGCGCAGCGCGCGGCCGTCGACCAGCGCCGACCGGATCGATGCCAGGCCGTCGGCTTCGCCCGCGTGCACGGTGACCGGGAAGAGCTCGGAGGCCAGGTGGTCGAAGGCGGCTCGGTGGTTCGACGCGGGGAACCCGGCTTCGGCGCCCGCGATGTCGAACCCGACCACACCGCGGTCGCGGTGGCGCAGCGCGAGCTCGGCGATCTCGAGTGCACGGTCGGCGTGACGCATCGCGGTGACGAGCTGTCCGATGCGGATCGCACCGCCGGCAGCGTCGACCGCGGACTCGATGCCGGCCTGCACTGCCTCGACCGTCTGGTCGAGGGTCAGTCCGCCCCGCAGGTGCTGCTCGGGCGCCCATCGGACCTCGCCGTAGACGACCCCGTCGGCGACCAGGTCCTCGACGAACTCGCGCGCCACGCGCTCGAGTCCGTTGGCGGTCTGCATCACGCTGGTGGTGACGTCGAAGGTCTTCAGGTACTCGACGAGCGAGCCGGAGTCGGACTGGTCGGCGAACCACTGCCGCAGCGTGTCGGCGTCCGTCGAGGGCAGCGTGATGCCCTCGGCCGCGGCGAGCTCGATGATCGTCGCCGGACGCAGGCCGCCGTCGAGGTGGTCGTGCAGCGACACCTTGGGCAGGTCGTTGATGACGGCGCCCGCGTCGGGCAGTCGGTACGTGGGGACGGCGTCGGCGCTCATGGAGACCAGGCTAGCGGTGGTCACCGACTGCGTGCTCGCGCCTGTGGACAACTTCCGGGGCATCGGACTGGAGGCTCCCCACCGGTCCGGTGGGGGGCCTCCAGTCCGGCGCCCCGTCGGTTCAGTTCCCGATGCGCTCGCGCACGATCGGGCCGCGCGGCTCGGCCGACGTGCCGATCGACCAGGCGCCCTCGAGCGACTCCAGCGCCCGCGGGATCCGTGACGCGTCGTCGGAGTGCAGCGTCCAGAGCGGCTGCCCCTCGGTGACCGTGTCGCCGGGCTTGACGTGCAGCTCGATCCCCGCCCCGGCCTGCACCGGGTCCTGGGCGCGCGCGCGTCCGGCCCCGAGCCGCCACGCGGCGACGCCGAACGGCAGCGCCTGCTGCTCGGCGAGCACGCCGGACGACGTCGCGGTGACGACGTGCTGCTCGCGGGCGACCGGCAGCGAGGCCGCCGCGTCCCCGCCCTGCGCCTGGATCATCCGACGCCAGGTGTCCATCGCCCGCCCGTCGGCCAGCGCCGCGGCCGGGTCGGCGTCCGGCAGTCCGGCGAGCCGCAGCATCTCGGACGCGAGCGCGACGGTCAGCTCGACGACGTCGGCCGGGCCGCCTCCGGCGAGCACCTCGACGGACTCGCGGACCTCGAGCGCGTTGCCGATGGTCAGCCCGAGTGGGACCTCCATGTCGGTCAGCAGGGCGCTCGTGGCGACGCCGGCGTCGTTGCCGAGGTCGACCATCGTCTGCGCGAGCTCCCGCGAGGCCTCGTAGGTGGGCATGAACGCGCCGGACCCGAACTTCACGTCGAGCACGAGCGCGCCGGTGCCCTCGGCGATCTTCTTCGACATGATGCTCGACGCGATGAGCGGGATGCACTCGACCGTGCCGGTGATGTCGCGGAGCGCGTAGAGCTTCTTGTCCGCGGGGGCCAGGCCGGACCCAGCGGCGCAGATGACCGCGCCGACGTCGGACAGGATCGCCATCATCCGCTCGTTCGACACGGCGGCCTGCCACCCGGGGACCGACTCGAGCTTGTCGAGCGTCCCGCCGGTGTGCCCGAGACCGCGCCCGGACAGCTGCGGCACCGCGACGCCGAACGACGCGACGAGCGGCGCCAGGGGCAGGGTGATCTTGTCGCCGACGCCGCCGGTGGAGTGCTTGTCGACGGTCGTCTTGCCGAGCGACGCGAACGACATCCGCTCCCCCGACGCGATCATCGCGAGCGTCAGGTCCTTGATCTCGCGCCGTTCCATCCCGTTCAGGAAGATCGCCATCGCGAGTGCGGCCATCTGCGGGTCCTCGACGTAGCCGCGCGTGTACGCATCGACGAGCCAGTCGATCTCGGGCGTGCTGAGCGCGTCACCCGATCGCTTCGTGCGGATCAGGTCGACGGTGTCGAAGGGTTCGACGGCCATGTGGATCAGTGCTCCTGGTGGTACGTGACGAGGGTGCGCGGGCCGAAGGCGTCGGGCAGCACCTCGTCGATGGTGCGGATGCCCGAGACGGTCTCGAGCAGCATGCCCTCGGCAGAGTGCTCGAACAGCAGCTGCCGGCACCGGCCGCACGGCATCAGGGTCGCGCCGTCGCCGTCGACGCACGTGAACGCGACGAGCTTGCCGCCGCCGGTCATGTGCAGCTGCGACACGAGCGAGCACTCGGCGCACAGCGTCACGCCGTACGACGCGTTCTCGACGTTGCAGCCGGACACGACCCGGCCGTCGTCGGTGAGCGCGGCAGCGCCCACCGGGAAGGACGAGTAGGGCGCGTACGCCCGCCCCATGGCGGCGGTCGCCGCCTGCCGCAGGGCGGTCCAGTCGACGTCGACACCCGCGTCGAGCGTCGACGAGTCGGACTGGAGGTTCGTGGCCGGGTCGGTCCAGGCGGGCTCGCCAGCCTCCTGGTCACCCGCAGCGTTCGTGTCGGTCATGTGCCGGGCCTCCTGGCTAGCTCTTGATGTACGGCTTGCCGGAGGCAGCCGGGCCGCGCGACTGCCCGACCAGGCCGGCGACGGCGAAGATCGTCACGACGTACGGCAGCATCAGCAGGAACTCGCTCGGGACGGGCGAGTTGATCGACCCGAGCACGTTCTGCAGGTTCGACGCGAAGCCGAACAGCAGCGCCGCGAGCGTGGCGCGGATCGGGTCCCACCGGCCGAAGATGACGGCCGCGAGCGCGATGTAGCCCGCGCCGGCGGTCATGTCCTTCGCGAACGGTCCGACCGAGCCGAGCGTGAAGTACGCACCGCCCAGGCCGGCGATCGCGCCCGCGAGCGACACGTTCCAGAACCGGGTGCTCAGCACGTTGATGCCGACGGTGTCCGCTGCCTGCGGGTGCTCGCCGACGGCACGGAGGCGCAGGCCCCAGCGCGTCTTGAACAGCGCGAACGTGACGACCGCGACCGCGACGTACGCCAGGTACACGATGACGTTCTGCTCGAAGAAGACCGGGCCGATCACCGGGATCTGGTGCAGCACCGGGATCGGCAGCACCGGGAAGCGGATGCCGGTGTTGAGCGTCTGCTCGGCCGGCGACAGCACCTGCGAGTACAGGAAGCCGGTCAGACCGGAGATGAACGCGTTGATGACGACACCGACGATGACCTGGTCGACGAGGTACTTGATGCTGAACGCCGCCAGGACGAACGACACGAGCACCCCGGCCACGAGGGCACCGATCAGCCCGACCCACGCGGAGCCGGTCAGGGAGCCGATCATCGCGGAGACGAACGCCCCCGCCAGGAACTGGCCCTCGATCGCGATGTTGACGACGCCGACCTTCTCGGAGATGACGCCGCCCAGCGCACCGAACACGAGCGGGACGCTGAGGCCGAGCGCGCCGACCAGCAGGCCGGGCAGCGGGATCGTGGCGCCGGCGGCGGCCCACGCCAGGAAGCCGACGACGAACAGCAGCGCGAAGACCGACGTGACCCACAGCGGGACCTTCCGGAACCCGCGGACCTGGACGACCGCGAACACGGTGGCCAGGGCGAGCAGGACGGTGACGACGACGCCGGTGCCCGTCGCGGGCAGCGGCACGTCGGGCAGCTGCACGAAGTCACCCGCGTTGGCGAGCCGGAACGTGGCGTCCCCGGAACGGTGCAGCAGGACGAAGAAAACGAGCGCCACGACCGTGAAGACGGCGTACGCGATCGGCAGCTTCCAGCTGCGGGTGGTCTCGACGGCGCGGTCGGCCAGCGGGGCGTGCGGCGCGGCCGCGGTGGGGCTGAGGGTGCTCATGCGGCGACGGCCTTCCGCTCGGACTTCGTGGAGCGCTTGCGACGGGCGCCGGGCTGCGGGATCCGGAAGATCGCGCGGACGAGCGGCGGTGCGGCGATGAACAGGACGATCAGGGCCTGGATGACCCCGACGATGTCGATCGGGATGCCGTTCGCGGCCTGCATGGCGTAGCCGCCGTTCTTCAGCACGCCGAACAGGATCGCCGCCCAGAACACGCCCCACGGCTTCGAGCGCCCGAGCAGCGCCACCGTGATGGCGTCGAAGCCGATGCCGGCGTCGATGTTCGAGGTGAACCCGCTCGTGACGGCGCCCTGCACCTGGTAGGCGCCGGCGATGCCGACGAGGGCACCGGAGATGACGAGCACCCAGAAGGTCAACGACGGCACGCTCATGCCGGCGACCCGGGCGGCGCGCGGGTTCTCGCCGATCGTCCGGAACCGGAAGCCGAGCGACGACTTGTTGAGCAGCCACCACACGACGACCACCGCGATGATCGCGACGATGAACCCGAGGTCGACGCCGTAGCGCGGCCCGAACAGTGCCGGCAGCACCGAGCTGTCCTTCATCGCGGGCGAGATCGGGTTCGGGCTGCCGCCGGCCTGCAGCAGCCCCGGGGTGCGGAGCATGTAGCTGACCAGGTACAGCGCGACGTAGTTGAGCATGATCGTCAGGACGACCTCGTTGGCGCCGGTGCGGGCCTTGAGCAGCCCGACGATCCCGCCCCAGACCGCGCCACCGACGATGCCCGCGACGATCGTCAGCGGGATGTGGATCGCGGCCGGCAGGTCGAAGGAGAACCCGAACCACCCGGCTGCCGCGGCACCCATCAGGATCTGTCCCTGGCCGCCGATGTTGAACAGCCCCGCGCGGAACGACACCGCGATGCCGAGCCCGGCGACGATGAGCGGGACGGCGTAGTCGATGGACCGGGTGATCGGCACGACGGCCTGGGCGAACGACTCCGCGCCGAAGTTCACGACCGACCCCTGGAACAGCGAGGCGTACGAGCCGCCCACGGCGGTGCCGATCGCGCGGAACGTGTCACCGGGTCGGGCGAAGAAGTAGCCGGCTGCCTGCTGCACGGCCTGGTCGGTCAGCGCGATGAGGATCCCGCACGCGACGAGCGCCAGCACGACGGCCAGGACCGTGACGAGCACGGAGCCGTTCATGATGCCCTGCAGGGCGGCCTGCCAGCGGTCGGCGCCGGATCGGTCGGCGGCCCGGCGCTCGGTGTCGGCCGCGGAGTCGGTCATGAGGTGCGGGGTGCCCTCGACGTCCTGGATCCGGTCGTCGGTCACCGGGGTCTCGTCTGGCGTGGGGGTGCTCACGCTGCCAGCTCCGTTCCTTCAGGGAGTTCTCCGGCCATCATGAGACCGAGGACGTCGCGGGGGGTGTCCGCGGGGACGATGCCGATGATCGCGCCGCGGTACATGACGGCGATCCGGTCGGCGAGCGCGACGACCTCGTCGAGCTCGGTGGACACGACGATCACGGGGACACCGGAGTCGCGGGTGGCGACGATGCGCTTGTGCACGAACTCGATGGACCCGACGTCGATGCCGCGCGTGGGCTGCGCGGCGACGAACAGGCGGAGTTCGCGGCTGAGCTCACGGGCCAGCACGATCTTCTGCTGGTTGCCGCCCGACAACCGGCCGGCCGCGGTCGCACGCCCGGGGGTGCGGATGTCGAACTCGGCGATCTTCTCGTCGGCGAAGGCGTCGCGCTCGGTGGCGCGGATGGTGCCGGCTCGGACGAACTCGGCGTGGTCGGCGCGGTCGAGCATCAGGTTCTCGGCGATGGTGAACTCGCCGACCAGCCCGTCCTCTTGCCGGTCCTCGGGCACGAACCCGACGCCGGCGTCGAGCACCTGCTTGACGCTGCGGCCGGTGAGCTCCTTGCCGTCCAGGGTGACCCGGCCTGCGCGGACGGGCTCGAGGCCGATGATGGCCTCGGTGAGCTCGGTCTGGCCGTTGCCCTGCACCCCGGCGATCGCGAGCACCTCACCGCGGCGGACGGTGAACGACACGTCGTCGACGAGCACGATGCCCTGCGGGTCCGTGACGGTGAGGCCCTCGACGACCAGGGCGTCCTCGCCACCGGTCGACGGTTCCTTCTCGACGACGAGTGACACCGCGCGACCGACCATCAGCGCCGCGAGCTCGTTGTTGGTCGCGGTGGGCGATGCCTCGCCGACGACCTTGCCGAGCCGGATCACCGTGATGCGGTCGGCGACCTCGCGGACCTCGCGGAGCTTGTGGGTGATGAACACGATCGCGGTGCCGGCCTCGCGGAGCTGGCGCATGATGCCCATCAGCTCGTCGGTCTCCTGCGGGGTCAGGACGGCGGTGGGCTCGTCGAAGACCAGCACCGAGGCGTCGCGGGACAGCGCCTTGATGATCTCGACGCGCTGCTGCACACCGACGGGGAGGTCCTCGACGCGGGCGTCGGGGTCGACGTCGAACCCGAACCGCTCGGAGATCTCCCGGACGCGTCGGCGCGCACCGGCGAGGTCGAGGCGGCCGCCGAAGGCCGTCTCCTCTTGTCCGAGCATGACGTTCTCGGCGACCGTGAACACCGGCACGAGCATGAAGTGCTGGTGCACCATGCCGATGCCCGCACGCATCGCGTCGCCGGGGCCGTCGAAGTCCTGGACGACGTCGTCCAGCAGGATCTCGCCCTCCTCGGCCTGGTACATGCCGTAGAGGACGTTCATCAGGGTCGACTTGCCGGCACCGTTCTCGCCGAGCAGACAGTGCACCTCGCCGGGTTCGACGGTGAGGGAGATGTGGTCGTTCGCGACCAGCGGGCCGAACCGCTTGGTGATGCCGCGGAGTTCGAGCTTCATGTGGCGGGATCTTCTTCTCTTGAGCGCACGGTGATGCGGGCGGAGGATCGCTCCCCCGCCCGCATCGATGGTGTTACTTGACGGTCGCCTTGGTCTCGACCTTGATCGAGCCGTCGATGATGCCGGACTTGATCGTGTCGAGCTCCTTCGACAGACCCGAGTCGACCTTGGACTCGTAGTCGTGGAACGGCGCGATGCCGACGCCCTCGTTCTTCAGCGTGCCGACGTAGGGGGTCTTCGAGAAGTCGCCCTTGGCGGCCTGCTCGACGACGTCCTTCGTGGCGGGGCGCATGCCCTTCTCGACGGAGGTCAGCGCGATGTCCTTGTAGCGGGGGTCTGCCTCGTACAGGTCGCTGTCCGCGCCGATCAGCACGGAACCGTTGTTCGCGTCCTTGATCGCCTCGGCTGCCGACTGGTAGATCGGGCCGCCGACGGGGAGGATCACGTCGGCACCCTGGTCGATCAGGGTCTGTGCGACCGACTTGGCCTGCGTGCCGGCCTCGAAGCCGCCCGTGAAGGAACCCTTCTGGCTGTCGACGTCCCAGCCGACGACCTTGACGTCCTTCTTCTTCTGGTCGTTGTAGTACTTCACGCCGTCCGCGTAGCCGTCCATGAAGATCGTGACGGTCGGGATCTGCATGCCACCGAACGTGCCGACGACACCGCTCTTCGAGTACGACGCGGCCGCGTAGCCGGCGAGGAACGCGGCCTGCGAGGTGTCGAACGTGATCGGCTTGACGTTCTTCGCGTCGATCGAGTTGTCGTCGATGATCGCGAAGTCGGTGTCGGGGTTCGCCGCGGCCTGCTTCTTCGTGGCGTCGGCGAGGTTGAAGCCGACCGTCACGATGAGCTTGCAGTTCTGGTTGACGAGCTGCTCGATGTTCGAGTCGTAGACCGTGGAGTCCTTCGACTCGGCCGACTTGTACGTCGCCCCGAGCTCCTTGGCGGCGTCCTGCAGACCCTCGTAGCCGAGCTGGTTGAACGACTTGTCGTCGAACCCACCGGAGTCCGACACCATGCACGGGCGGAAGCTGGTGGTCTTCGCCGACGAGGTGTCGGACGGAGCGGCGGAGCAGCCGGCCAGGACGGCGACGGTGCCGACGAGCGCGAGGCCGCTGAGTGCGATCTGACGGGTACGAGATGACACGGGTGGGTTCCTCCGGGGAGCTTGGCCCGGTCACTGTGCACCGGGCGATCGTGGCGACAGTACACGACCGCCTGGCCGGTACAGGACGCCGCTGAGGGCCCCCGGGGATCGGTTACGGGATCGCGACCGCACCGTAATGCGCCTGTAACGCGGGGACACCGGATCGGCCCAGATCCGGGCATTTCGTGATGGAGCGCTACAGGACGTCGTCCCGGCCGCTGATCTTCAGCGCATCCACCACACCCTTGACCCGCTGGGCGTTCGCGCTGGTGGTCACGAGGAGTGCATCGGGGGTGTCCACGACCACGATGTCGTCGACCCCGATGAGCGAGATGAGCCGCTGGCTGTGCGACACCACGATGCCACTCGACGAGTCCGCCAGGATGCGGGCCCCGTCGCCGAGCACGGCCAGGTGGTTCGCGAGCCCGCCGGACTGGAGCTTGGCGAGCGACGCGAAGTCGCCCACGTCGTCCCAGTCGAAGTCGCCGGGGACCACGGCCAGGCGTCCGGCAGCGGCTGCGGGCTCGGCGACCGAGTAGTCGATCGCGATCTTCTTCAGTTCCGGCCACACGGCGTCGACGACGGCGCCCCGCGACGAGGTGTCCCACGCGGCGGCGAGTTCCTCGAGTCCGGCGAGCAGCTTCGGCTCGTTCCGGCCGATCTCGGCGAGCAGCACGTCGGCGCGCGAGATGAACATGCCCGCGTTCCAGAGGTAGTTGCCGTCGTCGAGGTAGCCGGTGGCGGTCTCGAGGTCGGGCTTCTCGACGAAGGAGCGCACGGTGTGCGCCTGCGGCGCGGACTCGATCCCGAGCGAGTCACCGACGTGGATGTAGCCGAAGCCGATCGCCGGCTCGGACGGCGTGATGCCGATCGTCGTGACGTACCCGGCGCGGGCCGCGGCGACGGCCTCGGCAACGGACCGGCGGAACCCGCGGGCGTCCCCGATGACGTGGTCGGCGGCGAACGAGCCGATGACGACGTCGGGTTCGCGGCGGTGCAGGATGGCCGCGGCGAGGCCGATCGCCGCCGTGGAGTCCTTCGGCTCGCTCTCGAGCACGACGTTGTGGTCGGGGACCCCCGGCAGCTGCGACTCGACCGCGACCCGGTGCGCCCGCCCTGTGACGACCATGATGCGGCCCTCCCCGGCCAGCGGCGCCAGGCGGTCCCAGGTCTGGCGCAGGAGCGAGGTCCCCGACCCGGTCAGGTCGTGCAGGAACTTGGGGGCGTCGGCACGCGAGAGCGGCCAGAGGCGCGATCCGATGCCGCCGGCCGGGATGATCGCGTAGAAGTCGTCGAGGGGTGCAGCCACGGGCTCAACCTACCGCCGTGCGACACGTCTTCCTGGGTGCCCGCCGGACCTTCGGCGGGAAACCGCACGACGCCGCCTCCGGGCGCGCACGACCTGTTCACCCCCCGCGGAGGTCCCGTTCACCGGGCTGACCCGCTGCCGGACACGTCCGACGCGCAGCCTGGAGCACGCCATGAACGCACGCAGCGTGGAGCGCGGGACGTCCAGCAGGACCGTCGCCGTCGTGACCGAGAGCTTCCTGCCCACCCTCAACGGCGTGACCACGAGCGTCCTCGCGGTCCTCGACCACCTGGAGCGTCGCGGCCATCGAGCCGTGGTCATCGCACCGGACACCCCCGGGATCGCGGGCCTGCGGTCGCGGACCCAGCTCGAGCGGTACCGCGACTTCGACGTCCACCGGGTCCCGGCGGTCGCCTACCGACAGTTCCCGGTGGCGCTGCCGCACCCGGTCCTCGACACGATCCTCGCCGCCTCCGGCGCCGACGTCCTCCACGCCGCCAGTCCGTTCCTGCTGGGTGGGCGCGCGATCACGGCAGCCGGGAGGCTCGGCATCCCCTCCGTCGCCGTGTTCCAGACCGACGTGGCCGGGTTCGCCCGCCGCAACGGCCTGGCCGCGACCGCCCCCCTCGTGCGCAAGGTGCTCGGGCGCATCCACGCCGGCGCCTCGCTGACGCTCGCGCCGTCGTCCGCCACCGCGGCCATGCTCATCGAGGACGGCGTGCCCCGCGTCGCGCGCTGGGGGCGCGGCGTCGACACCGCGCTCTTCCACCCCGCGCGACGCACGTCGTCGGCCGTCCGCAGCCTGCGGCGGCGGCTCGCCCCGCGCGGCGAGACCATCGTGGGGTACGTGGGGCGGCTGGCACCCGAGAAGGAGGTCGAGCGGCTCGCCGAGCTGGGCGGCATCCCGGGCATCCGGGTCGTGGTCGCAGGAGGTGGGCCCTCCCGTCCGGCCCTGGAGCGCCGGCTCCGGCACCTCGACGCGACCTTCACCGGCCCCCTGCGCGGCGACGACCTGGCGGACGTGTACGCGGCGCTCGACGTCTTCGTGCACACCGGACCCGCCGAGACGTTCGGGCAGACGCTGCAGGAGGCGCACGCCTCGGGCCTGCCCGTCGTCGCACCGGCGTCGGGCGGGCCGCTCGACCTGGTCGCGCCGGGACTCGACGGTGCCCTCTACGACCCGGACGAACCACAGGCACTCCGAGCCGCCGTGCTCGGGATGCACCTCGACCGGGCGCGCGCGGAACGGATGGGGTCCGCCGGTCGTCTGCGCGTCGAGGGCACCACCTGGGAGGCCGTCGGCGACGAGCTCCTGGCGCACCACGACACGGCCAGGAACATCGGCGCACCGCCCGCGGCGCGCAGGGTCCTCACGGGTTGGAACGAGAAGGTCAGCGGCCGGTCGTAGGATGAACGTGTTCCACACGAACATGACGGCAACGGCTCGCCGATCGACGAGCCAGTCCTACGGAAGGGCGAGCTCATGGCCGAGCAGACCACAGGCGGTACGGCGACGACAGCCGCACCCACGGTGTCGATAGACGGACGACCCAGCGGGTCGGCGATCGAGTCGCCGCGCACACCACGCACGCCCCAGGGCACCCTGTACCGGGGCAGCGTCGGGATGTGGTCCTGGGTGCTGCACCGCATCACCGGGGTGGCGATCTACTTCTTCCTGCTCGTGCACATCCTCGACACGGCGCTCGTGCGGCTCTCCCCCGAGGCATACAACGCGGTGATCGGCACGTACAAGACGCCCATCATGAACCTCGGTGAGATCGCCCTGGTGATGGCCATCGTCTTCCACGCGTTCAACGGGCTGCGCATCATCCTGGTCGACTTCTGGTCCAAGGGGCCGAAGTACCAGCGCGCCATGTTCTGGGTCGTCCTCGTGCTCTGGGCCGTGGCGATCGCGGGCTTCCTGCCGCGCCAGCTCATGAACCTCGTCGCCGACTTCCACTGAACCAGGGGCACACCATGACCACGCAGACCATCGCGCCCCCTCGCAGTGCCGAGGCCGCCCGCCGCACCACGAACTGGGAGAAGTGGGGCTGGATCTACATGCGCGGCTCGGGCATCCTGCTCGTCGTGCTGATCTTCGGCCACCTGTTCGTCAACATGGTGGCCGGCGAAGGCGTCAAGCAGATCGACTTCGCCTTCGTCGCCGGCAAGTGGGCCAGCCCGTTCTGGCAGGTCTGGGACACCCTCATGCTCTGGCTCGCGCTGATCCACGGCTCGAACGGCATGCGCACCATCGTCAACGACTACGTCGCCAAGCCGGGCATCCGCAAGACCCTGCTCGTCGCGATCCTCGCCGCCTGCGTGCTGCTCATCGTCCTCGGCACCCTGGTGTGCTGGACGTTCGACCCGTGCCCCGCCGGCGCCGCAGCCGCCGACCTGCCGTCGTTCTGCCCCGCGCAGTAGCCGCACCCACGACGACTCCCGCCGCAGGGCCGTCGTCAGCACCCGCCGCACCACCGACCGGAAGACATCCTTGAGCGACATCACCGTCCACCACCACCAGTTCGACATCGTCATCATCGGCGCCGGAGGGGCCGGCATGCGGGCCGCGATCGAAGCCGGTCCGAAGGCGAACACCGCCGTCATCTCGAAGCTCTACCCGACCCGGTCGCACACCGGTGCGGCGCAGGGTGGCATGGCCGCGGCGCTGGCGAACGTCGAAGAGGACTCGTGGGAGTGGCACACCTTCGACACGATCAAGGGCGGCGACTACCTGGTCGACCAGGACGCCGCCGAGATCCTGGCGAAGGAAGCCATCGACGCGGTGATCGACCTCGAGAACATGGGTCTGCCGTTCAACCGCACACCCGAGGGCAAGATCGACCAGCGGCGCTTCGGTGGGCACACGCGGGACCACGGCAAGGCGCCGGTCCGCCGTGCGTGCTACGCCGCCGACCGCACCGGGCACATGATCCTGCAGACGCTGTTCCAGAACTGCGTCAAGCTCGGCGTGAACTTCTTCAACGAGTTCTACGCACTCGACCTCATCATGGTCGACGTCGTGGGCGACGACGGCGTCACCCGCAAGCAGCCCGCGGGCGTCGTGGCCTTCGAACTGTCGACCGGTGAGCTGCACGTCTTCCACGCCAAGGCGATGATCTTCGCCACCGGCGGCTTCGGCAAGATGTACAAGACCACCTCGAACGCGCACACCCTGACCGGCGACGGTGTCGGCATCGTCTGGCGCACCGGCCTGCCGCTCGAGGACATGGAGTTCTTCCAGTTCCACCCGACCGGTCTGGCCGGACTCGGCATCCTGCTCACCGAGGGTGCCCGCGGTGAGGGCGCGATCCTCCGCAACGCCTCGGGTGAGCGGTTCATGGAGCGCTACGCCCCGACCATCAAGGACCTCGCCCCGCGTGACATCGTCGCGCGCTGCATGGTGCAGGAAGTGGCCGAGGGGCGCGGGGCCGGTCCGAACAAGGACTACGTGCTGCTCGACTGCACCCACCTGGGCGCCGAGGTCCTCGAGACCAAGCTCCCCGACATCACCGAGTTCGCGCGCACCTACCTCGGCGTCGACCCCGTGGTCGAGCCCGTGCCGGTGATGCCGACCGCGCACTACGCCATGGGCGGCATCCCCACGAACGTCAAGGCCGAGGTCCTGGCCGACAACGACACCGTCGTGCCCGGCATGTACGCCGCCGGCGAGTGCGCCTGCGTCTCCGTGCACGGCTCGAACCGCCTGGGCACGAACTCGCTGCTCGACATCAACGTGTTCGGCAAGCGCTCGGGCAACAACGCCGCCGAGTGGGTGCAGACGGCCGAGTTCCTGCCCCTGCCCGAGGACCCCGCCGCCAACGTGCGCGGCATGCTCGAGCAGCTCCGCGCCGCCACCGGCACCGAGAAGGTCGCGCTGCTCCGCAAGGAGCTCCAAGAGGAGATGGACAAGAACGCGCAGGTGTTCCGGACCGACGAGTCCCTGGCCCGCGTCACCGAGACCATCCACACCCTGCGCAACCGGTTCATGAACGTCTCCATCCAGGACAAGGGCAAGCGGTTCAACACCGACCTGCTCGAGGCCGTCGAGCTCGGGTTCCTGCTCGACCTGGCCGAGGTCGTCGTCTACTCGGCGCGCAACCGCAAGGAGTCCCGCGGCGGACACATGCGTGACGACTACCCCAAGCGTGACGACGAGAACTACATGCAGCACACCATGGCGTACCTGACGGGCGACCCGCACTCGTCACTCGCCGACGACCACATCACACTCGACTGGAAGCCCGTCGTCGTGACGCGGTACGAGCCGATGGAGAGGAAGTACTGATGACCGACACCCTGGTCTCCGACGCCCCCCGTACCGACACGGTGCAGGACGCTCCCCCCGGTTCGTTCCCGGTGACCGTCATCGTCCGGCGTTTCGACCCGGACGTCGACGACGAGCCGCGCTGGCAGGACTTCGACGTCATGATGCTGCCGACCGACCGCATCCTCGACGCCCTGCACAAGATCAAGTGGGAGCAGGACGGGTCGCTGACCTTCCGCCGCTCCTGCGCGCACGGCGTGTGCGGGTCCGACGCGATGCGCATCAACGGCCGCAACCGCCTGGCGTGCAAGACCCTGATCAAGGACCTCGACGTCTCGAAGCCGATCTACGTCGAGGCCATCAAGGGCCTGCCGCTCGAGAAGGACCTCATCGTCGACATGGAGCCCTTCTTCAAGTCGTTCCGCGAGGTCCAGCCGTTCCTGCAGGCGAAGTCGGTGCCCGAGAAGGGCAAGGAGCGCGTGCAGTCAGTCGCCGACCGCGCCCGCTTCGACGACACCACGAAGTGCATCCTGTGCGCCGCGTGCACCTCGTCGTGCCCGGTGTTCTGGACCGACGGGCAGTACTTCGGCCCCGCCGCGATCGTCAACGCGCACCGCTTCATCTTCGACTCGCGCGACGACGCGGCCGACGTGCGCCTCGACATCCTCAACGACAAGGAAGGCGTGTGGCGCTGCCGCACGACCTTCAACTGCACCGACGCATGCCCGCGTGGCATCCAGGTGACCAAGGCGATCTCCGAGGTCAAGCAGGCCGTCATGCGAGGTCGGGCATAGGCGCACCCGATAGGCTCCCGATCATGACGTTCGCGGACACGCGCCCCATCCTCGACCAGCTCGGGTACACCATCCGGTACGTGCAACTCCCCGGGGAGACCCTGCACGAACCGCCCGTCGAGGGGGCGCTCCGCATCGTCCCCGCCGACGGCGCGGACACCTTCGCGCTCGAGGTCGTCGACTACGGCACCGCCCGTCGTCTCGCGACCGCGCGCGGCGAGGACGACGCGGTGGAGATGCTCCGGCGCTTCCTGAACCGTCCGTTCCCGGCACCGCGCGACCTCCCGCGGCACGAGCTCGACGGGCTGCGGGACCGCGCGGCCTCGACGTACCCGCAGCTCGCGCAACAGGTCGGGCAGTCCGGGCCAGACGGCCTGACGATCCAGATCCCGGCCGGCGTTCCCGTCGACCGCATCGGTGGACCGGACGGCTACCTGCTGCACCCGCTCGACACCCCGATGCCCGCGCGCTCGCTGCCGCCGCACGTGACGGCAGCGCCCGAGGTCCACCGCTACGTGGTCGACCGTCCGTTCCTGGTCTCGGTCCGTTTCGTGGCGCCGTGGTTCGACCAGCCCGGCGGCGCGCTGCGCTTCCTGATCGCGAACCCGACCACGACGATCCGCGACCTCGTCGTCGACGGCTCACTCGTGCGGGTCCGCGCCGTCTGACCGACCATCACCACGAGGAAGGGCCCCGGCGTTCGCCGGGGCCCTTCCTCGTCGTCGCGCGGGTCAGCCGCGGCCGGGCTCGTCGAAGCGCTGCCCCTCGGGGTTCGACGGCAGGAGCGCGAACACGATGCCGACGATGCCGACGAAGACCGCGATGATCCACAGGGCACCGGGCAGGTTCGCGTCGTGCAACCGGCGCCAGCCGAGCGCGAGGCTCGGCACGATCGTCGCGAGCCCCCACAGGGCTCCGAGGATGACGGGGAGAGCGATCAGGGGTGAGGTCGAACTGGTCGAGGCCTGCACCCCGGTCGCGCTGCTCGACGCCGAGCCGGTGCCGGTCCCGATCACGATGGCCAGGAGCAGCCCGTAGATGACGAACAGCACGATCGCGTTCGCCAGGACCCACCACCAGTACTCGCTCCGGCTGGCACGCCCGTCGAACCGCGCGTACTTCTTCCAGAACCGCGCGGCGGCCTTGGGGAACGAGATGCCGTACCAGGGTGCCCAGAGGGGCGGTTCCCCGTCCGGGCCGACGGGCGCCGAGCCCCCGTACTGCGGTGCGTGGCCCGGACCGGGCTGCTGACCGTACTGGTTCGGCTGCGCGTACGGGTTCGGCTGACCGCCGGGCTGCTGCCCGTACGGGTTCTGCGGCGGGTACTGGTCGGTCACGGGGTCCCCCTGGTGGTCGAGTGGTGGTCGTGCACGAGTCAACCAGACACGCGGCGCACCGGAGCGTCCCCGACTACCCCCGATCGGGTCGGTCGTACCGCTGCCCCTCGGGACGGGACCGCTGCAGCACCATGATGAACAGCACGATCCAGCCGATGATCGGGATGACACCGATGACCCACCACCAGCCGCTGTGGCCCGCGTCGTGCAGACGGCGCATCAGCAGCGCGATCGAGGGCAGCAGGATCGCCAGACCCCACAGCGTCGCCGGCAGGACCGCGACGAAGTTGTCCGAACTGGCTCGGACGCCGAAGTAACCGGTGCTGGTCGAGGTGACGGTCGTGCCGGTGGCGCTGGCGAGGATGCCGTCGAGGATGTTCACGACGATGCTCGCCAGGAACGCCCAGAGGACCCACCACCAGAACTCGCTGCGGCTGGCACGCCCGTCGAAGCGGACGTACTTCTTCCAGAAGCGTCCGAAGGCCCGCCCGAACGAGATGCCGTACCACGGTGCCCACAGCGGCGGTTCGCCACCGTTGCCGACCGGCGCCGGTGCGCCGTACTGCGGCGTGTGGGCCGCACCGGGCGGCTGGGCGTACGGGTCCTGCGGCGGGTACTGGTCGGTCACGGGGTCCCCCTCGGGGTCGAACGGTCGTCGCCTGCGAGTCAACCAGACGACCTGGCCAGCCGTCCCGACACCGACCGTCCCGACGCCGACCATCCCGACGCCGACCGCCCTGACGCCGACAGTCCCGACGCCGACTCAGGGAACCGACGCCGGCTCAGGGAACCAGTGCCAGCTTGCCCCCGGGGTGCCCGGACTCGAGCAGCTCGGCCGCCTCGCGGGCCTGCGCCAGCGGGAACGTCCGGGCGACCGGGACCTCGAGCTGGCCAGCAGCCGCGAGGTCGATCAGCCGCTGCCGCACCGAGTCCCGGAACGCCTTGCTCTCGGGCTGCGCTCCCCCGACCATCGGGACGCCCTCGGCGGCCGCACGCTGCTGCGCGGCGATCGTGACGATCCGGCTCCGGTCGGCCACCAGCGCCAACGAGACGTCGATCGCCTCGTCGGTGCCGACGCAGTCGATGGCCACGTCGATCCCGTCGGGTGCGAGGTCACGCACCCGGGCCTCCAGACCGTCGCCGTAGGCGATCCACTCGCCGCCGTACCGGCGGACGGTGTCCGCACCGCGTTCGGACGCCGTGCCGATGACGCGGACGCCCAGTGGGCGCAGCTGCTGCAGGACGCTCACGCCGACCGCGCCGGACGCGCCGTGCAGCAGGACCGTGTCCCGCCCGGAGGCCCGGGTCACCCGGATCACGTCGGCGGCGGTCGTGCCGGCCAGCAGCAGGTTCGCGGCCTGCGGGAAGTCGAGGGACGCGGGCTTGGCGAACACGTCGGCAGCGGGCACCGTCAGCTCCTCGGTCCAGCCGCCGGACACCCGGAACGCCAGGACCTCGTCGCCGACGGCACCGCCACCGGAGGCGATCTCGGTGTCGGGACCCATCGCGCTGACCACCCCGGCGACCTCGTACCCGATCGCGATCGGGTAGGCCGACGAGTCGGCGGCACGCGTGTGCTTCGTGTCGGCGGGGTTCATGCCGGCGGCCCGGACGGTGATCGTGACCTCGCCCGGACCCGGCGGCCGCACGTCGACGTCGATGGACTCCAGGACCTCGCTCGCGCCGGGACGCGGCGCCACCCACTGCTTCGTCATGCACCGGACGCTACGCCCCGCCGCGGTACCCTCGGCTCCGTGTCGTCCCCCGAGCCCTCCGCTGCGCGTCCACCTCGGGCCGCGGTCGTCGTCAACCCGTCGGGCATCGACGTCCGCGTGCTCCGCGCCGCGGTGACGACTGAACGGGAGACCCTCGGGTGGGCCGACACCCGCTGGTTCGAGACCGCCCGGGACGACGACGGCCGTGCGGCGGCACGCGCGGCGCGGGACAGCGGTGCCGACGTGGTCCTCGTGGCGGGTGGCGACGGCACGCTCCGGGTCGCCGCCGAGGAACTCCACGAGTCCGGCATCCCGCTCGCCCTGGTCCCGACCGGGACGGGCAACCTGTACGCGCGGAACCTCGGGGTGCGCCTGAACGACGTCACGGGGGCGGTCCGCAGGGCCTTCCGCGGAACCGACCGGCAGGTGGACATCGCCTTCGCGGACCTCACGCGGGCGGACGGCACCACGACACGGCACGCCTTCCTGGTGATGGCGGGCATCGGCCTCGACGCGAGCATGGCGGCGAACACGAACGCCCGGCTCAAGAAGCACTTCGGCTGGGTCGCGTACTCCGACCCGATCGCGCGGTCGGTGCTCGGGAACCGCCGCATCGAACTGCGCTACCGGTTGGACGACGCGCCGGAGCGGAGCATGCGCGCGCACACCGTCATCGTCGGGAACTGCGGCACGCTGACCGCCGGCGTGCTCCTGCTGCCGGCGGCGCGGCCCGACGACGGGGTGCTCGACGCCGTCGCGTTCCGGCCGGACGGCGCGATGGGGTGGACCAAGGTCGGCTGGGGGCTGTCCATGAACCGGTTCCACCACCGCACGCGCTTCGGACGCCTGCTCGCGTGGTTCCTCCCGAAGTCGCGCGCACTGGGCTACACGACCGCCCGGCGGCTCGCGATGACGCTCGACGAACCGCAGCAGGTCCAGCTCGACGGCGACCCGTTCGGCACCGTGGTCCAGGCGGTCCTGACGGTCCGCCACGGCGGGCTGACGCTCCGGGGCGCCTGAGGCGCGACCCCCTGACGGACAGGAGGCCCGGTGCCAGCTGGCACCTGGGGCTCCCGTCCTGTCAGGGGGTCGCGTCGGACCGTCAGGCGCGCGCGGACCGCACCCGCTCGGCGAAGGCGGCGTGCAGCGGGTGCTGCTGCTCGAGGCCCGTGATCTGCGTCACGACCTCGGCGTCGGACTGGTCCGAGGCGAGCAGCGCCTGCAGTTCGACGCTCTGTTCGTCGTCGGGGACGTCGAAACGGAGCGCCGCACCCATCGCGCCGAGCAGCGCAGTCGGCTCGGTGCCGTCCTCGGCCAGCGCGGCAGCGGGTGAGACGAAGCGCTCGTCGCGGGACAGCTTGCGGAGCGGCTGCCGGCCGACACGGGTGACCGTGTCGGGCAGGTGCACGTTCTCGAACCGGGCGATGATCGCCTGCACGTAGGCGCGGTGCACCTCGGGGTCGAGCTCGTGCCGACGGACCAGCAGGTCGCTCGTCTCGGCGAGCACCGACTCCAGCTCGGAGCGCACCGCGGGGATCGCGATCGCGTCGGAGATCTTGTCCGCACCGGCGAGGAAGCCGTGGTACGCGACGGTGGCGTGGCCCGTGTTGACGGTGAAGAGCTTGCGCTCGATCGAGGCCGCGAGCCCGTCGACGTAGTGCGCGCCGGGGATCTCCGGCTCGTGCCCGCCGAACGGGGTGCGGTCGATCGCCCACTCGAAGTAGGTCTCGACCGTGACGTCGAGGCCGCCGTCGGCAGCCTGGGCCGGGACGATGCGGTCGACCGCGGTGTTCGCGAAGACCGCCTTGGCGAGGGCCTGGTCGCGGGTGTCGGCCGGGAGCGCGTCGACGACGAAGCCGCGCAGGATGTCGGTGGCGTTGAGCGCGTTCTCGCAGGCCATCACGGCGATCGGGGCCGCGTCGGCATCGCGTGCGGCGAGGCCCTTCGCGATGACCGGTGCGATGAACTTGAGCACGTTCGGCCCGACGGCGCACGTGACGACCTCGGCGGTGGCGATCGCGTCGACCACGGCCTGCTCGTCCTGCGCGCTGTTCAGTGCGCGGAAGCCCGTGACCTCGTGGTCCTGGGCGTCCTGGCCGACCTCGTGCACGGTGTACGAGTCCGCCGCGGCGAGGGCGTCGATGAGCGGGGCGGCGACGTCGGCGAAGACGACCTCGTAGCCCGCCTGGTGCAGCAGCAGCCCGACGAACCCGCGGCCGATGTTGCCGGCGCCGAAGTGGACCGCGGTGCGCTGTCCGTCGCTCACTCGTTGACCTCGCCCAGGATCGCCAGGATGGCCGCGGTGTCGGGGGCGTCGGTCAGCTTGGCGACCTCGTCCTCGTCCGAGAACACGATCGCGATCTTGGAGAGGATGTCGAGGTGCTCGTTGTTGACGCCGGCGATGCCGACGACGAACCGGACCTCGTTGCCGTCCCAGTCAATCGGTGCCGCGTAGCGGATGAACGACAGCGCCGAGGACTTGATGGCGTCCTTGGCGTCGTTCGTGCCGTGCGGGATGGCGAGGAAGTTGCCCATGTACGTCGAGACGCTCTTCTCGCGCTCGAGCATCGCCGGGTAGTAGTCCGCCGTGACCGCGCCCGCAGCCTCGAGGATCTCGGCAGCCTCCTTCATCGCCTCCGACTTGGTCGGGGCGGTGTCCTCGGTGTGGATCCGGATCTGGCTCTCCTGCAGGACGGGCATCGGGGGTTCTCCTTCGTTCGTGGATCGTGATGACGAGAGGGGACGGTCGCCCGTCCCCTCTCCATCGTGCTCTCGTTGACTGGTCGTCGGACCAGCGGTCGTTACTGGTTCTTCAGCTGCTCGACGACCTGGTCGTACTGCGGTGCGTTCATGAAGTTGCCGACCGACACGTGCTGTGCGTTCGGGTTCTTCTGCTTCGCGCGGTCCGTCAGTTCCTCCTGCGTGATGATGAGGTCCTCGTCACCCGTCAGGTTCGCGATGGCCTTGTTGACGACGGTGACGCCCTCGATGCCGGCCTTCTTCACCTTGTTGCGCAGGACGCTGGCGCCCATCGCGCTGGAGCCCATGCCGGCGTCGCAGGCGAACACCACGTTCTGCACGCGGGTGGCCGTCGCGGTACTGGCCGAGCCGACGCCGCCGAGGGACGCCTCGGCCTCTTCCTCGTTGGCGGGCGAGTTGTTGCCGAGCAGGCCGGCGGTCGCGGCGTTGACGTCGCGGCCCTTGTTCGCCTGCAGCTTGGCCATCGCGGCGCTCATGTCGCCGCCGCCGTTCGCCAGGTCGCGCTTGCGGGTCGTGATGAGGAAGAACGACGCGACGGCGAAGGACACCGCGGCCGACAGCACCACGGACAGGATGACGCCGAGGAAGCTGTTGCGCTCCGTGGCGCCGAGCACCGCGAAGATCGAACCCGGCGACGCAGGCGCGACCAGACCGGACTTGAACGCGACGTTCGTGGCGACACCGGTCGCACCACCGAGGATGACGGCGATGAACAGGACCGGCTTCTGCAGCACGTACGGGAAGTAGATCTCGTGGATGCCGCCGAAGAACTGGATGATGATCGCGCCGGGAGCGGTCGAGCGGGCGATGCCGACACCGAAGAAGGTGAAGGCGAGCAGGATGCCGAGGCCGGGGCCGGGGTTCGCCTCGAGCAGGAAGAGGATGCTCTTGCCGGACTCCTGGACCTGCTGCGCGCCGAGCTGGTCGAGCACGCCGTGGTTGATGGCGTTGTTGAGGAAGAACACCTTGGCGGGCTCGATGATGATGCTCGCGACGGGCAGCAGCGAGTGCTGCACGAGGAAGTTCACGGCGTCGCCGAGGCCCTCGGCGATGAGCTTGAACAGCGGCGCGAGCCAGAAGAACCCGATCATCGCGAGCACGAAGCCGAGGATGCCGGCCGCGTAGTTGTTGACGAGCATCTCGAAGCCCGGCTTGATCTTGCCGTCCCAGATCTTGTCGATCTGCTTGATCAGGTACGCGCCGAGCGGCCCGCAGATCATCGCACCGAGGATCATCGTGGTGCCCGAGGCCCCGACGATGACGCCCATGGTCATGATCGAGCCGACGACCGCGCCGCGGGTCTCGTAGACCATCCGGCCGCCCTGGATCGCGATCGCGAGCGGGATCAGGTAGGTCAGGATCGGGCCGACGAGCCCGGGGTTGGCGACCCCGGCGGTCTCACCGAAGCCACCGAGGACGCCGACGGGCGTCCAGCCGGTCTGGATGAAGAACGCGGTGATGATGCCCCACGCGATGAAGATCGCGATGTTGGGCATGACCATGCCGGAGAGGAACGTGCCGAACTTCTGGACGGCGACGCGTGCGCCTCCCCGCGACTTCGCGGGAGCGTCAGGCGCTGCAACGGACGACGTTGTCATGTGCGATGACTTTCTGTGTGGTGGTGCTGCTGCGTGGAGGGTGACGGGTTGTGGAGCAGGGGCTAGACGGCGTGCGCGGCCGCCGCAGCGGACTTGGCAGCCGCCGCAGTGGACGCGGCGAGTGCCGCCCGGGCCATCTCGCGGGCTTCGTCGAGCGTGTGCCTGCCGAGTTCGGCGCGCACGTCGGCGAGGGCCGCGGGGGTCATGGAGAGGGTGGTGGCGCCGAGGCCGACCAGGACGACGGCGAGCAGCGGGTCGGCCGCGGCCTCGCCGCAGATGCCGACCCCCTTGCCCGCATCGGCACCGGCGCTGCCGAGCTGCGCGACGAGGCGCAGGACGGCCGGGTGCCACGGGTCCTGGTAGGACGCGACGGTGCCGAGCATGCGGTCGGCAGCCATCGTGTACTGCGTCAGGTCGTTCGTGCCGATCGACACGAAGTCGGCGGACTGGAAGACCTGTTCGGCCATGAGCGCGAGCGAGGGGACCTCGGCCATCACGCCCGCGGTGCGGATCCCGAGCTCGCGGGCCAGGTCGACGAAGTACTCGGTCTCCTCGGCGTCGGCGACCATCGGCGCCATCACCCACAGGTCCGCTTCGGTCTCGGCATCGGCCTGGGCGAGGGCGGTGAGCTGGTCGCGCAGCACCTCGGGGTGGTTCCGGAGCGCGCGGAGCCCACGACGGCCGAGCGCCGGGTTCTCCTCGTCCTTGTCGGTGAGGAACGGCAGCGGCTTGTCTGCGCCCGCGTCGAGCGCCCGGACGACGACCTTCTTGCCGGGGAACGCGGCGAGGAGCTGGCGGTAGGACTCCTGCTGCTCGGCCACCGTCGGTGCCTTCGGCGAGTCGAGGAAGAGGAACTCGGTGCGGAAGAGCCCCACGCCCTCCGCACCGAGAGCAACGGCGCCCGCGGCGTCGGCGGGGCTGCCGAGGTTCGCCAGGAGCGGCACGAGGTGGCCGTCGGACAGGGCACCGGCGGTGAGCGGTGCGGCTGCGGCGGCGAGGCGGTCGGCGATGCGCTGGTCGACGTCGGCGACGAGCTCCGGCGAGGGGTCGGTCACGACGGTGCCGGCCGCGGCGTCGACGACGACGTGGGTGCCGTCGGACAGGTCGTCCGCGCCGGCCACCCCGACGATCGCGGTGATGCCCTTGGCACGGGCGAGGATCGCCGTGTGCGAGGTCGGGCCGCCGTCGCGGGTGACGAGTGCGAGGACCTTGTCGAGGTCGAGGAGTGCAGTGTCCGCCGGCGCGAGGTCACGGGCGACGAGCACGAACGGGGTGTCCGACTCGGGGACACCGGGGGCGTGCACGCCGCGGAGCTTGGCGATGATGCGCTGGGCGACGTCGTCGAGGTCGGTCGCCCGCTCCCCCATGTACCCACCGATCGAGACGAGCAGGTCGCGGAACTGGCCGAACGCCTCGAACACGGCGCGCTCGGCGTTGGTGCCGCCGTCGATGCGGGCGTGCACGTCGTCGAGCAGCGTCGGGTCCTGCGCCATGAGCGCCTGGGCCTCGAGCACGGCCTGGGCATCGCCACCGGCGAGCTGCCCGCGCTTGTTGAGGTCCTCGGCCACCGCGGCGAGCGCCGCGTGCACGGCCTGCTTGGCGTCGTCCGCCGAGCCCTCGAGTGCCGCCGTCGACGGTTCGCCGAGCGGGTCCGCCATGCGGAGCACGGGGCCGTGGGCGACGCCACGGCCGACGCCGGTTCCGAGCAGTTCGGGCATTCGAGACTCCTTCATCTCACGCGCGCTTGCGGTGGGGTGGTTCGGTTCGGTGCTGCGCACACGAAGCGGACCACGTCCGTGCGGCTGTGGAGCACACTACATCGATCCGCGTTGACAAACAAACACATCCGGGGATAAAAATACACAAACAGATGCCCGTTTCCGTCTGGGGTCACCCCCACTCCGGGTCTCCTCCGGCGGAATCTGCCCGTCCGTGTCCGTTCCGCCCCGATCCGAGCCCGACGACGAGGTCCCATGTACGCACCAGAGCGCCACCAGCGCATCGTCGACCAGGCGCGTGCCGCTGGCCGGGTCGACGTCAAGGACCTCGCCGAGCTCCTCGAGGTGACCCCGGAGACCATCCGTCGCGACCTCACCTCGCTCGAGCGCCGCGGACTCGTCCGCCGCGCACACGGCGGTGCCATCCCGGTCGAGCGCATCACGCTGCACCCCGGGGTCGGCGACCGCGGCGGCATCAACCAGACCGAGAAGATGGTCATCGCCGAGGCCGCACTCGAGGAGCTCCCCGAGAACGGCTCGATCATGATCGACGCGGGCACGTCGACGATCTGCCTGGCCGAGATGCTGCCGACCGACCGCGGGCTGACGGTGGTCACCCACTCGCTGCCGGTCGCGATGGCGGTGGCGAACCGCGCGGGCATCGACCTGCACCTGCTCGGTGGCAACATCCGCAGCGACTCGCTCGCCGGCGTCGGCACCTGGACGCACCAGCTGATCGGGATGGTCAGCGTCGACGTCGCGTTCATCAGCATCAACGGCATCACCCCCGAGCGCGGCCTGACGACCCACAACATGGCCGAGGCCGCGGTCAAGTCCGCGATGATCAAGTCCGCGCGCCGGAGCATCCTGCTGGCGGACCACACGAAGTTCGGTCGCGAGGAGTTCGGCCGCGTCGCACCCCTGGCCGCGATCGACACGATCATCACCGACCCCGGCGTGAACCTCGACCTGGTCCGCGAGGTCGAGGCCGCCGGCACCGAGGTGTTCTGGCCCGGCCGTCCCTGACCGTTCCGTCCGACCCACCCCCGGCCGCTCGCTACCATGAGCGCACCACCCATCGACGAGGAGTCAATCGATGTCCGAAGCCACCCGCACCGTCACCGTCGCCAGCGGATCCGGGCTGCACGCCCGCCCGGCGTCCCTGTTCGTCCAGACCGTCACCGCGTCGGGCCACCAGGTCACGATCGCCAAGGGCGACAAGTCCGCGAACGCCGGTAGCATCCTCGGCCTGCTCGGCCTGGGCGTCGAGAACGGCGACGAGGTCACGCTGACGGTGTCCGGCGACGACGCCGAGACCACCGCGGACAGCCTGGTCGAGTTCCTGAAGACGGACCACGACGCGGCCTGACCGCGACCGTCGCGTCCTCGACGCGACCACCAGACGGACGGGAGGCCCGTGGCTGCGCAGCCACGGGCCTCCCGCGCGCGCTCCGCATGTTGCAACGCGCCAGCGGCGCGCGGCGCCAGCGCCGGCCGAGCCTGCGAGGTCGGTCGTCCTGCACGTCCCACCCCGCCGATAAGGTGGTCGGCATGACCCGCCTGCGCCTCGCATCCGTCAACGTGAACGGCGTCCGCGCCGCCTTCCGCAAGGGCATGGGCGACTGGCTGGCCACGCGTGACGTCGACGTGCTGGCGCTGCAAGAGGTGCGCGCGTCGACCGACGACCTGACCGGGCTGCTCGGCGACGAGTGGGACGTCGTGCACGACCCCGCATCGGCCAAGGGCCGCGCCGGGGTCGCCATCGCGTCGAAGCACCGGGCGCACATCCACCGCGTCGAGCTCGGCCCGTCGGAGTTCGACTCCGCCGGTCGCTGGCTCGAAGCGGACTACGAGATCGGCGGCACCCTCGTGACGGTGGTGTCGACGTACGTGCACTCGGGCGAGGTCGGCACCGACAAGCAGGAGCAGAAGTGGCAGTTCCTCGACGCCATGACCGAGCGGCTGCCCGCTCTGCGCGCCCACAACCCGCTCGCGGTCGTCGTCGGTGACCTGAACGTCGGGCACGACGAGCGTGACATCAAGAACTGGAAGGGCAACGTCAAGCGTGCCGGCTTCCTGCCGCGGGAGCGCGCGTACTTCAGCCGCTTCTTCGGCGCCGAGGGCACCGACGTCACCGGGGCTGACGACTCCACCGGCCCCGGTCTCGGGTGGGTCGACGTCGGTCGCGACCAGGCGGGCGACGTCGACGGTCCGTACACGTGGTGGTCCTGGCGCGGCCAGGCCTTCGACAACGACTCCGGCTGGCGCATCGACTACCAGATGGCCACGCCCGAGCTCGCGGCGAAGGTCCGTTCGTACACGGTCGACCGCGCCGACGCGTACGACCAGCGATGGTCCGACCACGCCCCCGTGGTCGTCGACTACGAACTCTGACTCCCCCACCTCCCAGCACGTCACGTACAGGACCCGCACCATGACCAAGACCCGCATCTTCTCGGGCATCCAGCCGTCCGCCGGCTCGCTCCACCTCGGCAACTACATCGGGGCGCTCATGCAGTGGCGCGACCTGCAGGACGAGCACGACGCGATCTACTGCGTCGTCGACATGCACGCCATCACCTCGCCGCAGGACCCGGCGGAACTCCGCGCGAGCACCCGGGCGACCGCGGCGCAGTACATCGCCTCGGGCATCGACCCGTCGAAGTCCACCCTGTTCGTGCAGTCCCACGTGCCGGCGCACGCCGAGCTCGCCTGGGTCCTCAACACGCTGACGGGCTTCGGCGAGGCCAGCCGGATGACGCAGTTCAAGGACAAGTCCGCGCGCCAGGGTGCCGAGGCGGCGTCGGTGGGCCTGTTCACCTACCCCGTGCTGATGGCGGCGGACATCCTGCTCTACGACACCGCCGTGGTGCCGGTCGGCGACGACCAGCGCCAGCACGTCGAACTCACCCGCGACCTGGCCAACCGCTTCAACTCCCGGTTCGGCGAGACCTTCGTCGTGCCGACCGCGCAGATCGGCACCGAGACCGCACGCATCTACGACCTGCAGGACCCCACGAGCAAGATGAGCAAGTCCGCCGCGTCGGACAACGGTCTCGTCCGCCTGCTCGACGACCCGAAGCGCACGGCCAAGAAGATCCGCTCCGCGGTGACCGACACCGAGCGCGAGATCCGGGCCGACCGTGCCGCCAAGCCCGGGGTGACGAACCTGCTGGCGATCCTGTCGGCGTTCACGCGCACGCCGGTCGCGTCGCTCGAGGACGCGTTCGCGGGCAAGGGCTACGGCGACCTCAAGGCCGAGGTGGCGGACGCCGTCGTCGCCGAGATCGAGCCGGTGCGCGCGCGCACGCACGAGCTCCTCGACGACCCGGCCGAGCTCGACCGACTGCTCGCCGTCGGTGCCGACCGCGCGTCCGCGATCGCCGAGGACACCCTCGCCCGGGTGTACGACCGCATCGGCTTCGTGCCGCGCGGTCGTCGCTGACGTGCTGCCCGTCACGCTGCGCTCGGAGCGGGTGCTGCTCGAGGTCCCGACGCGCGCGGACACCGTCGCGATCACCGAGGGCTGCCAGGACCCCGAGGTCGTCCGCTGGACCACGATCCCCACGCCGTACCGGCCGCAGGACGCGAACGCCTTCGTCGACGCGCTCGTCGGCCCCGGCTGGGCGTCCGACCGCGAGTACACCTGGGCGATCCGGCGACCGGGCTCGACGTGGCTCGACGGCGTGGTCTCGTGGCGCACCGAGCGGCGCGACCTCGGGTTCTGGCTCGCGCCGTCGGCACGGGGCCGTGGCCTGGTGCACGAGGCGGTGTCGCTCGTCGTCGACTGGGCGTTCGACCGCGGGGCGCCCGACGTGTCGTGGGAGTGCTACGTCGGCAACACGGCGTCGGCCGCCGTCGCCCGTCGCGCCGGCTTCGCCTACACCGGCACCGGCGACGCCGACATCCCCAGCCGCGACGGCGGCCCCACGCCGGCGTGGAAGGGGCTGCTCCGTGCCGACGGGGTGCCCGCGTCGGACCTGCCCTGGCCGGCCGAGTCGTACGGCGCCGGGCGTCCAGAGGCCGGTCGCGCCGGTAGTCTCGGTCCGTGAACGAGCGAACGTCGTCAGGGGCGTCCGCGACCGAGGTCCAGGCCATGCGCCGTGGTCTCGAGCTCGCGGCCCAGGGACCCGTCGTGGGCGACCACGCCCGGGTCGGTGCCGTCGTGCTCGCTCCGGACGGCACCACGCTGGCCGAGGGCTGGCACCGCGGTGCCGGCACACCCCATGCCGAGGTCGACGCGATGTCGCGGCTCACGCCGGACCAGCTCCGGGGTGCGACCGTCGTCGTCACCCTCGAACCGTGCGACCACACCGGCCGGACCGGGCCCTGCTCGGTGGCGCTCATCGAGGCCGGTGTCGGTCGGGTCGTGTACGCGATCGACGACCCCGGTCCGCAGGCGCACGGCGGTGCCGACCGACTCCGCGCGGCCGGCGTCGACGTCGTGTCCGGCGTGCTCGCCGACCAGGCGTCCGCCTTCCTCGAGCGCTGGCTGCTGTCGGTCCGCCGGGGGCGCCCGTGGGTGACCGTGAAGTGGGCGTCGAGCCTCGACGGCCGCACCGCCGCGGCGGACGGCACGAGCCGGTGGATCACCGGCGCGGCCGCCCGGCAGCACGTGCACGAGCAGCGCGCCGCGCACGACGCGATCCTGGTCGGGACCGGCACCGTCCTGGCGGACGACCCGTCGCTGACCGCGCGGGGTGACGCCGGCGAGTTCCTGGCCGACCAGCCGCTGCCCGTCGTGCTCGGCGACCGTGCCGTGCCCGGCGACGCCGCCGTCCGCGCACACCCGCGCGGGCTGGTGCACCTGCCCGGCCACGACCTCCACGTCGCGCTGGGCTCGCTGGCGGACCGGGGCGTCCGCACGGTGTTCGTCGAGGGTGGCCCCACCGTCGCGTCCGCCTTCATCGCGGCTGGACTCGTCGACGAGGTCCTCGTCTACCTGGCCCCGGTGCTGCTCGGCGGTCCGCGTGTTGCACTTTCCGACATCGGCGTGGGAAGCATGAACCAGCGTCTGCGGTTGGACGTACTATCGACCACCAGCCTCGGCCCCGACCTGCTGGTGCGTGCACGACCCGTCCGTGTCGACTCCCGCCGACACCACGACGAGCACGCTGACGACGGGGCCCGTACCGACCGGAGCACCCCATGACCGACGCACTGACCTCTCCCGTCCCGGGCAGCCCGGTCCGGTTCGAAGTCGCCACGAACGTCCCGACGACCCACGGCACCTTCGAGATGCGCGCCTACCGTGACCTGGTCACCGGGGCCGAGCACGTCGCCGTCATCGGTCTGACACCTGACGGCGACGCTCCCGTCGACGGCGCCCTCGTCCGCGTGCACTCGGAGTGCCTGACGGGCGAGGCCTTCGGGTCGCTCAAGTGCGAGTGCGGTCCGCAGCTCGACGCCGCCCTCGACACGATTGCGGCCGAGGGCGGCGTGGTCGTCTACCTGCGCGGGCACGAGGGCCGCGGCATCGGTCTCGTGAACAAGCTCAAGGCGTACCGCCTGCAAGAGGACGGCCTGGACACGCTCGACGCCAACCTGGCGCTCGGGCTGCCGGCGGACTCGCGGGCGTACGGCGGCGCAGCCGGCATCCTCGCCGACCTCGGCATCCACCGCGTGCGACTGCTGTCGAACAACCCGGAGAAGCAGCGTCAGCTCGAAGAGCACGGCATCGCGGTCGACACCCTCGTGCCGCTCGTCGTCGGCATCTCCGTGCAGAACGCCGGGTACCTCGACACCAAGCGCGACCGGATGGGCCACCAGCTCCCCGAGCACCTGGAAGCCGGCGCACACCAGTAGCCACCGGCACCGGCAGACCCTCGGCGGATTCGCAGGTCCACGACATCCGTCGTACACTGGGCCTCCCCGTCACGAGCGGCCCACCACCACCCGAACGCACCCGACCGAGCAGCCGCCCACCTCGCGGCCCGGTCCGAGTCCGCCGTTCGCGCCCTCTGCGTCCCACGACGCTCTCCTCGGAGTCGCCCGCATGTCCGCCACCTCGGCTGCCCCCGCACCCACCCAGAAGACCAACCCGCGCTCCCGCGTCGTCGTCGCGAGCCTGATCGGCACCTCGATCGAGTTCTACGACTTCTACGTCTACGCGACCGCCGCGGTGCTCGTCTTCCCGACGCTCTTCTTCCCGAACGAGGACCCGACCGCGTCGCAGCTGTCCTCGTTCGTCACGTTCGCCCTCGCGTTCTTCGCCCGACCGGTCGGGTCGGTCCTCTTCGGCCACTTCGGTGACCGCATCGGCCGCAAGACCACGCTCGTCGCGTCGCTGCTGGTCATGGGGACCGCGACGTTCCTGATCGGCTGCCTGCCGACGTTCGACTCGATCGGCATCTGGGCGCCCGTCCTGCTCGCGGTGATGCGTTTCGCCCAGGGTGTCGGCCTCGGCGGCGAGTGGTCCGGTGCCGCGCTCCTGGCGACCGAGAACGCCCCCGAGGGCAAGCGGGGTGTCTTCGGGTCGATGCCCCAGCTCGGCGCGCCGATCGGCTTCCTGCTCGCCAACGGCCTGTTCATCGCGATCAACGCCGCGATGCCGGCCGGCGCGGACGGCACGCCGAACCCGGACTTCCAGGCGTGGGGCTGGCGCCTGCCGTTCCTGCTCTCCGCCGTGCTCGTGCTCGTCGGCCTGTACGTCCGGTTCCGCCTGGTCGAGTCGACCGTGTTCCGCGGGGTGCAGGAGTCCGGCACCGTCGCGAAGGTGCCGCTCGGCCGGGTGTTCCGCACCTCGTGGAAGGCGCTCATCGTCGGCACCTTCGGCATGGTCGCCACGTACGTGCTGTTCTACTTCATGACGACGTTCACGCTGTCGTACGGCACGACGGGGTCCACCGCCTCGGCGCTCGTCCCGAAGGTCGGGCTCGGCTACTCGCGCGGCGAGTTCCTCACCCTGCTCATGATCGGCGTGGTGTTCTTCGGCATCTTCACCCCGATCGCCGGCATGCTCGCCGACCGGTTCGGGCGTCGTCGCACGCTCATCCCGACCACGATCGGCATCGCGCTGTTCGGCCTGACGTTCCAGTTCTGGTTCGCCGCCTCGACCGGACCGATCACCGTCGTGACGTTCCTGATCGTCGGTCTGTCGCTGATGGGCCTGACGTTCGGCCCGATGGGTGCGCTGCTGCCGGAGCTCTTCCCGACGAACGTCCGGTACACGGGCTCCGCGCTGGCCTACAACGTCGCCTCGATCCTGGGCGCCTCGCTGGCGCCGACCATCGCCCTGGCGCTGTGGAAGCCGGACGGCGACATCTTCCTCGTCGGGCTCTACCTGACCATCGCAGCCGTGGTCACCCTCGTCGCGCTCCTGCTCGTCCGGGAGACCCGCGGCACCGACTGGAGCGCGGCCGACGCGGGCGCCGTGCGGAGCGCCGAGCCGACGGACGCGAGCCGCAGGCCGTAGTCCGGACCTCCGAACGGACGGGAGGCCCGGTGCCAGCTGGCACCGGGCCTCCCGTCCGTCTCGGTGCGGCCCGTACCCGAGGAACGACAGGAGCGACGTCGCACGACAGCGACGATGTCGCACGAGTGGCACCTGGCGCACGGAGTGCCGCCGAGACGACAGACCCGCAGTCGTACGACATCGACGATGTCGTTCGGCGTCGGCACCCCTGCGGCCCGGCCTGCGCGTCAACTCAGGTTGACGCGTGTCGGCACGTCAATGTAGGTTGACGGGCATGGACCGGCCGACCATCACGCACCTCGCCGCGGGGGCCAGCGGGGACGACCCGTTCGACGCCCTGGCCAGCGTGCGCGAGCTCCGGCGCGAGCTCGACCGGACCGAGGAACTCGCCGCCCGGCGGGCCCGGAACGCCGGTGCGTCGTGGCAGGAGATCGCCACGCTCCTCGGCGTCAGCCGCCAGGCAGTGCACAAGAAGTACGGCAGAAACTAGGACACGATGAGCCTCCCCTTCGCCCGCCCCAAGAAGACCGACGGCCCCCGCGCCACGTTCGGCCGGCTGCTGTCGTACCTGTTCGAGAACAAGCCCGCGATGGTCGTCATCATCGTGCTCAGCGTCCTGGGTGCGGGCGCGTCCCTGGCGCAGCCGCTGCTCGTGAACCAGGTGATCACGGCGGTGCAGCACGGCAACACGCTGAGCATGCTCGTGTGGTTGCTGGTCGGGCTCGTCATCGTCTCCGGGCTGCTCAACGGCATCCAGCACTTCCTGCTGCAGCGCGCCGGTGAGGGCGTCGTGCTCTCCACCCGCCGCAAGCTCATCGCGCGCATCCTGAACCTGCCGATCTCCGAGTTCGACACGCGCCGCACCGGTGACCTGGTGTCCCGGGTCGGCAGCGACACGACCCTGCTGCGGGCCGTGCTGACCCAGGGCCTCATCGAGTCGATCGGCGGCTCGCTCACCTTCATCGGCGCGATCATCGCGATGGCGGTCATCGACCCGCTGCTGCTCGGCATCACCCTCGCCATCGTCCTGGTCGCCATCGTCGTCGTCGGCGGTCTGAGCCGCCGGATCCGCGTCGCGTCGAAGCGTGCGCAGGAGAAGGTCGGCGACCTCACCGCGGCCGTCGAGCGGGGCATCGGTGCCGTCCGCACCATCCGCGCCGCCGGTGCCACGGAGCGCGAGGTCACCGAGGTCGACACCCACGCCACCGAGGCGTACCGCCGCGGTCTCGACATCGCGAAGATGTCCGCGTTCGTCGTCCCCGTCGCGAGCATCGTGATGCAGGTCGCGTTCATCGCCGTCCTCGGCGTCGGCGGAGCCCAGGTCGCCGCAGGCACGATCACCATCGCCACGCTCATCACGTTCATCCTGCTGCTCTTCATGATGATCATGCCGCTCGGCCAGGCCATGGGCGCGGCAGTCGCCGTCGCCCAGGCGCTCGGCGCGCTCGGCCGGATCGAGGAGATCCTGCACCTGCCCACCGAGGACCAGGACGACGCGGCCGTCCGCCCCAGCGCCGCGATCGCGACCGACGACGCGATCACGTTCGAACACGTCACGTTCCGGTACGCCCGGTCCGCTGACGCGTCCGGTCCCGACGGCGCGGTCGCGTCCGGTCCGGACGGCGCGGTCGCGTCCGGTGACCGTTCCGGCTCCCCAGCAGGCCGCGCCCCGGTCGTCGACGCGGCCGACGCCGAGCAGGCGGTGCTGCACGACGTCTCCTTCCGGGTCCCCCGCGGCTCGCGTGTCGCTCTCGTGGGTCCGTCCGGTGCCGGCAAGTCGACGACCCTCGCCCTGATCGAGCGCTTCTACGACCCGACCGACGGGGTGATCCGTCTCGGTGGCATCGACGTCCGTGGCCTCGACCGTGACGAGCTCCGTGCCCAGATCGGGTACGTCGAACAGGACGCCCCCGTGCTGGCCGGCACCATCCGCGCGAACCTGCTGCTCGGGTCGCCGAACGCATCCGAGGACGACTGCGTCCGCGTGCTCGAGGCCGTGAACCTCGGTGACGTCCTGCACCGCGACCCCCGCGGGCTCGACGCCCAGGTGGGCGAGGACGGTGTGATGCTCTCCGGTGGCGAGCGCCAGCGCCTGGCGATCGCCCGTGCGCTGCTCGCCGCTCCCCCGATCCTGCTGCTCGACGAGTCGACCTCGTCGCTCGACGGTGTCAACGAGCAGAAGATGCGTCTGGCGATCGACGCCGTCGCCGAGGACCGCACCCTGCTCGTCATCGCGCACCGGCTGTCGACGGTGGTGGACTCGGACGTCATCGTGGTGCTCGAGCACGGGCGCGTCGTCGGGGTCGGGACGCACTCCGAGCTCGTTGAGTCGACCCCGCTGTACCGCGACCTGGCGAAGCACCAGCTCCTGGTCTGAGGCGGGGCCGCCTGCGCGGTCTCCGTCAGACCTGCGCTCCCCCGGGCCGCCCGATGCCCTCGTCCATGTCGCTCTGGTCCACGTGTCCACCGGCGTCGGCGATCTCCGCCAGCGCCGTGGCGCTCCGGCCCGGGTCGACGCCGACGACCAGGTCGCGGAGGACGACGACGTCGAGCCCCGCGCGCAGGCCGTCCTGCGCGGTGGCCCGGACGCAGTGGTCGGTCGCGATGCCGACGATCGCGATCTCGTGGACCGCGCGGTCGAACAGCACGTCAGCGAGGTCCTGACCGGTGTCGGTGGTCCCCTCGAACGCCGAGTACGCCGGCTCGCCCTGGCCCTTCATCACGTGCACGTCGATCGGCGCCGTGTCGAGCTCGGGGTGGTAGTCCGCCCCCGGCGTGCCGGCGACGCAGTGCACGGGCCAGGTGGTGACGAAGTCCGGTTCGACACCGACGGCGAAGTGCCCGCCGTTGTCGTCGTCACCGTGGTGCCAGTCGCGCGACCCCACGATCAGGTCGTACTCGTCGCCGTGTCGGGCGAGGAACGCGGAGATGCGGCCGGCGAGTGCCTGTCCTCCGGTGACGCCCAGCGCCCCGCCCTCGGTGAAGTCGTTCTGCACGTCCACGACGATGAGTGCCCGGGTCATGCACCCATCCAACACCGCCCGCCGTGCCGGACAGTCGGGGGTCAGCTGTTCGTGAGCCTGTTCCCACAGGTGTACGCGGCCGCCGTCACGGCGTCGAGCGCCGGCAGCGCCGCGGCCCGCGACGACCCGATCGCGTAGAACGCGAAGGTCAGCTTCGTGCCGTCGGCGGCGTCGATGTAGCCGCCGAGGGTGTTGGCACTGTCGATCCACCCGGTCTTCGCGTGCACCTTGCCCCGCGCCACGGCGTTCGCCCCGGTGAAGCGGCTGGACAGCGTGCCGGACTGTCCGGAGACGGGGAGCGACTGCGCCAGGGTGTCGAGGCCCTTCGCACCCGCCGCCACCTGCACCATGAGGTGCGCGACGAAGTCCGGCGACACCGCGTTCGCAGCGCTCTCGCCCGAGCCGTCCTTGATCACGATGCCCGACGGGTCGACCCCGTACGACGACAACGCCTTCTGGTACACGCTCGTCAGCGACGCAGCGGAGCCGCCTGCGCCGGACTCGCGCGAGGAGATGCGGGCGAGCATCTCGGCGAGGGTGTTGTCCGAGTTCGGGATCATCTGCCCGATCAGGGTGGAGACGGGCTGCGAGTCCACCTGGGCGATCGTGGACTGGCTGGTGGTCGCACGCTTGACGATCTGCGCGCTGCCGGCACCGACGACACCGGCGTTCGCGAGGGCGGTGCGGAAGGCGGCACCAGCACGACCCACCGGGTCCTCGGAGCGCGGCGAGGTCGCGGCGCCGGGGTTCGCCCGGTCACCGTCGACCATGAGCGCCGTGACCTCGGGCTGGTACCCGATCGTCCGCTCGCTGACCGGCCAGGTCGGGTCCCAGGCGTCGGCGTCGTTCCAGTAGGTGTCGTCGGTGACGATGGTCGTGACGGGTGTGTCGCCGAGCTTGGCCTTCACCTGCTGCGCGAGCTGGCCGAGGGTCGGGGCGCCGGGGTAGACGGTCGCGCCGCCCGCGGACAGCGTGGCGTCACCGTGGCCGACGATCGCGATCGCCCCGTTGCCCTCGTCCGTGACCGTCGTGGGGATGGTGTGGCCGCCGCCGAGGACCGCGAGTGCCGTCGCCGTCGTCAGGGTCTTCATCACGCTGCCGGTCTGGGCAGCGGTGTCGCCCTTCCGCGAGAACAACATCTCGCCGGTGGCGGCGTTCATCACGTACCCCTCGAAGTCGCCGAGGCCGGAGGCCGACGCGGCAGTCGCGATCGAGCACGTCCGCAGCGCGCTGGGTCCCGGGGCATCAGCCGGGACCGTCCGCGGCGGGACGGTGGCCGAGGCCGAGGGTGACGGCGCGGCCGAGGCGCTCGTCCGCGCGCTCGGGCTCGTCGACGCCGACGCGACCGCCGCCCGTGAGGAAGTGGGCGCCGTGGCCGATGCGACCGCGACCGCTCCGCCGGACCCGAGCACGAGCACGGCGGCCAGACCACCGATCACCCAGGGCACGGGCTTGCGGGCGATCGATGCACGGATCGCGGCGAAGGCCCCGCTCAGCCGTGCGGGCACGGACGGACGGTCGGGTTCGGACGGTTGCTCGGACATCGCAAGCGATCCTACGGAACTGCGGCAGGAGCCTCCAGACCGGTTCCTGCGGTCTCCGGCCCGGCTGCCGACGTCACCGCGCGGCGGCGGCCTCGTCCGCGGCGTAGCGGACGCCGACCTGGCGCCGTGCCTCGTCCATCGCGCGCATCACGGCGATGGTGCCCTCGGGCGTCATGGCCGTGGCCTCGTGGTCCCCGGACGCGATCATCGCCTCGAACGCGCGCACCTCGTGCACGTAGCCGGCGAGTTCCTCGCGGCCGTCGAACTCCTCCACGACCTCGCCGTCGCGGTCCCGGATCCGCCAGGTCGTCGGGGTGTACCAGGTCGCGTCGAGGTCGATCCGGCCGTCGTCGCCGATCACGGACGCCGTGTTCGGGCTCCGCACGTCGAGGGCGAAGTGCACGAGTGACTGCGCGCCGCCGTCGTGGGTCATCACGATGCCCATCTGCGTGTCGACGCCCTGGTCGCTGAGCGTGCCCGCTGCGGCCACGGCAGTCGGTGCACCGAGCACGTCGATCGCGAACGAGATCGGGTAGACGCCGAGGTCGAGGATCGCGCCGCCGCCGAGCGCCGGGTCGTTGAGGCGGTGCGACGGGTCGCTCGGCAGGGCCTGGTGGTGCGACGCCTCGACGATGCGGGGCCGGCCGATGCGCCCCTCGGCGATCACCTGTCGGAGCATGGTCATCTGCGGCAGGAAGCGTGTCCACATCGCCTCCATGACGACGACACCGCGCGCGCGGGCCGCGTCGACGACCCGCTGGGCCTCGTCCGCCGTGATGGTGAAGGCCTTCTCCACGAGCACGTGCTTGCCCGCCTCGATCGCGAGCAGCGTGTCCTCGGCGTGGCGGGAGTGCGGTGTCGCCACGTAGACGGCGTCGACCTCGGGGTCGGCGACGAGGTCCGCGTAGCTGCCGTGCGCGCGCGGGATACCGAACTCGGTGGCGAAGGACTGCGCGCTCTCGCGCGTGCGACTGCCCACCGCGACGAACACCACCCCCGCACGAGCGCAGTCGCCGACGAAGGACCGGGCGATGCCGCCCGTCCCGATGACTCCCCATCGAACGGTCATGCGGCATGTCTACCAGGTGGCCCTCCACAGCCACGCCCGGTGCGGGACGTCGTCCACATCATCGCGGACCAGTGGACTACCCGGCTGACTGCCAGCTAGCGTGCTCCTGCGTCCCCCGCTCGGGGGTCGACAACCGAAGATCAGGAAACCCATGCGCCGTATCGCGTCCACGTCCCGGTTCCTCTCCGTCGCGGCTGTCGGGGCCGTGCTCGTGATCACCTCGACCGTCGTCGGGGGCGCTCCCGCGTCGGCACACGGCTGGGGTCCACCCGGTCACGGCGCCGACCCGGACGCCGGACTCACCCCACGCACGTCGTTCACGATGGCGCCGGACGGGTCCTCGGGCGCCACGCAGGGCGGTGAGGGCATCCCCAACATCGACTCCGACAAGAAGACGATCGCGACCTACTACGGCGACCCCGGTACGGGTCTGGCCGACCGGACCGACTCGCCGTACATCCGCGAGGTGCGCGCGATCGTCGACCGACAGACACGGCAGCTCCGACAGATTCACGACCGCGCGGTCCGGCACGGTGAGAAGCCGGCGATCGTGCTCGATGCCGACGACACCACGCTGTGGACCTACGACATGGAGGTCGCCGACATGCACTTCGTCTTCGACCCGGCCGAACAGGACGCCTGGGTCCAGGACCAGCGCTTCCCGGCCGTCCCGTCGATGGTCGGCTTCGTGAACACCGCGTCGAGCATGGGGTTCACGGTCTTCGGGCTGACCGGACGCAACGACGACCAGAAGGCCGCCACCCTCGCGAACCTGACGAAGGTCGGCTACCAGGGGTTCACGTCGGACGACTTCTTCACGAAGTGGACCGGCAAGGGCGACAGCACCCAGCCCGCCTGGATCACGTGTGCGACGACGTCCTGCACGACGGTCGAGTACAAGGCGCAGACGCGCAGGCACATCGAGCAGGACCTCGGGTACGACATCGCGCTCAACGTCGGCGACCAGTGGAGCGACCTGCAGGGCGGGTTCGCGGACCGCTCGGTCAAGCTGCCGAACCCGACCTACTACCTCCCCTCGACGAACCTGCCCGGAGTGTCGGAGCCACGGCTCGCGCCGCGCACCCGGTTCACCATGGCCGCTGACGGCTCCTCGGGCACGACCCAGGGTGGCGAGGGGATCCCGAACATCGACTCGGTCAAGAAGACGATCGCCACGTACTACGGCGATCCCGGCACGGGCATCGCGGACAAGACCGACTCCCCGTACATCCGCGAGATGCGGTCGATCGTCGCCCGTCAGGCGCCGGTCATCGCCGCGCAGTGCGTCGTCGCCCGGCACCAGCACCGGAACCCGGCGATCGTCCTCGACGCCGACGACACCACGCTGTGGACGTACGACATGGAGGTCGCCGACATGCACTTCGTCTTCGACCCCGCCGAACAGGACGTCTGGGTCCAGGACCAGCGCTTCCCCGCCACCCCCTCCATGACCTCGCTGGCCGGGGTCGCGCAGCGCGCCGGGTGCACGGTGATCGGGCTGACCGGGCGCAACGACGACCAGAAGGCCGCGACGATCGCGAACCTGCAGAAGGTGGGCTACCCACAGATCACCGCCGACCAGCGCGGGACCCAGACCTACTACACGAAGTGGACGGGCATCGGCGCCTCCCAGCAGCCTGCGTACATCACGTGCGCGTCCGCGAAGTGCACCACGGTCGAGTACAAGGCACAGACGCGGGCGCACATCGAGACACCGAGCGGGGGACGGTACGACATCGTCGCGAACGTGGGTGACCAGTACAGCGACCTGCTGGGCGGCTCGGCCGACCGGGCGGTGAAGCTGCCGAACCCCACGTACTACCTGCCGTGAGCGCGTAGCGTCGCAACGACCAGGGGGTCGTACCGGCCTGGAGGCCCGTGGCAGACCGCCACGGGCCTCCAGTCCGGCCCCGGTCCGGTCAGGAGCCACGGCACGGCACCCGGCCGGTTCCGCTCCGTGCCCTGCACGGGACTCGCGAGGAGGCGCCGACTGTGGACGAACCAGAACCGTGGTGGACCGGAGCCGTGGTCTACCAGGTCTACCCGCGCAGCTTCGCGGACGGCAACGGCGACGGGATCGGGGACCTCGCCGGCCTCCGGCGTCGCCTGGACCACATCGCCGACCTCGGTGTCGACGTCGTCTGGCTGTCACCCGTGTACCGGTCCCCGCAGGCGGACAACGGCTACGACATCAGCGACTACGAGGACATCGACCCGCTGTTCGGCACCCTGGACGAGTTCGATGCGCTGCTGGTCGAGGTGCACCGCCACGGCATGAAGCTGGTGATGGACCTCGTCGTCAACCACTCGAGCGACCAGCACCCCTGGTTCCAGGCCGCCAAGCTGTCCCGCACCTGCCCCAAGCACGACTGGTACATCTGGCGCGACCCGGTGGACGGCCACGAACCGAACGAGTGGCGCGCGGCGTTCGGCGGCCCGGCGTGGTCGTGGGACCCGGGCACCGGTCAGTACTACTTGCACATGTTCACGCCGCAGCAGCCCGACCTGAACTGGGACAACGCGGACATGCGGGACGCCGTGTACACGATGATGAACCACTGGCTCGACCGGGGAGTCGACGGCTTCCGGATGGACGTCATCAACCACATCGCCAAGGACCCGGCGGCGCTCGCGGACGGCAGTGCGGCGTACGTCATGCAGCCGCGCATCCACGACCACCTGCAGGAGATGCACGAACGCGTGTTCGCCGGTCGTGACGCGCTGCTGACGGTCGGTGAGATGCCGGGCGTGACCGTCGAGGACGCGGTCCTGTTCACGGACCCCGAACGGCACGAGCTCGACATGGTGTTCCAGTTCGAGCACGTCGGGCTCGATCACGGACCGACGTCCAAGTTCGACAACGAGCCGTTCGACCTGGTGGCGCTCAAGGCCTCGCTCGCACGCTGGCAGACCGGCCTGGCCGACACCGGGTGGAACTCGCTGTACCTGGCCAACCACGACCAGCCGCGTCCCGTGTCCCGCTTCGGCGCCGCTGCCGTCGCCGCCGCGCACGGGTTCCGGGCCGACCCCTTCGACCTGCGCTACGAGTCGGCGACCCTGCTCGCCACTGTCCTGCACCTGCACCGCGGGACGCCCTACCTGTACCAGGGCGACGAGATCGGCATGGTCAACGCGGGCTTCACCGCCATCGACGAGTACCGCGACGTCGAGTCGCTCAACTGGTTCCGGGGCGCCGTCGGGCGGGGCATGCCCGTCGACGACGCGCTCCAGGCGCTGGCGGTCCGCAGCCGCGACAACGCCCGCACGCCGATGCCGTGGGACGACGCGACGCCGGCCGGCGGGTTCTCGGACGTCGAACCGTGGATCGGCATGGGTCAGGGTTGGCCGCGGGTCACCGTCGCGTCGGACCGAGCGGCCGGGGACCGCTCGGTGTACGAGCACCACCGCCGGCTGATCGCGCTGCGACATGACTCCAGGACCGTCCGCGTCGGCGACTTCACCCTGCTCGAGGCGGACCACGCGGCGCTGTGGGCGTTCACCCGGTCGCTCGAGGACGCCGCGGAGCCGGGGCTGGTCGTCGTGGCGAACCTGTCCTCCTCGAGGATGACGCTGCCCGACGCCGTCGCGGAGCGTCTCGGTCGCTGCGTGCTGGGGAACCTCGGCGTCCCCGCACCGGACGACGCCCGATCGCTGCAGCCCTGGGAGGCGCGGGTGCACGAGGACCTGGGCTGACCTCGCACCGCTGATCTCACCCTCGCGGGGGAGGTTCCCGAGGCGAGCGCTGCCGTACCGTGGCGCCGTGATCGAAGTCGACCATCTCTCCAAACGATACGGTCCGAAGCTCGCCGTCGACGACGTCTCCTTCGTCGTCCGACCGGGCAGCGTGACCGGCTTCCTCGGGCCGAACGGTGCCGGGAAGTCCACCACGATGCGCATGATCATGGGACTCGACCGGCCCACCGCCGGACGTGCAACCGTGAACGGGCAGCCGTACCAGGCACTCCGCGACCCCCTGCGCCAAGTCGGAGCGCTGCTCGAGGCCAAGGCGGTGCACACCGGGCGGAGCGCCTACAACCACCTGCTGTCGCTCGCGGCGACCCACGGGATCCCGAAGTCCCGCGTGCACGAGGTCATCGACATGACCGGGCTGGAGTCCGTCGCACGGAAGCGCGTGGGCGGGTTCTCGCTGGGCATGGGACAGCGGCTCGGCATCGCCGCGGCGTTGATCGGCGACCCACGGACGCTCATCCTCGACGAACCGGTCAACGGCCTCGACCCGGACGGCGTGCTGTGGGTCCGGCAGCTCGCCCGGCGTCTGGCCGCCGACGGCCGCACCGTCTTCCTGTCGACCCACCTGATGAGCGAGATGGCGCAGACGGCTGACCGCGTGGTCGTGCTCGGCCGGGGCCGGGTCCTGGCCGACGCTCCCATCGCCGAGTTCGTCGCCGGCTCGGACGGCGGCGGTGGGACGCGTGTCGTCGTCCGCACGCCGACGCCGGACCGGTTGTTCCCGGCGATCGGTGCCGCCGCCACCGCGGTCACACCGCGCGACGACGGGTCGTTCCTGGTCGTCGGTCCCGACGCCCCGACGATCGGCGCGATCGCCGCCCAGGCGGGGATCGTCCTGCACGAGCTCACCCCGGTGGGCGCCAGCCTCGAGGAGGCCTACATGGCCCTGACCCGCGACGACGTCGAGTACCGATCGGAGGGCACCCGATGACCACGACCGCCACGATCCCGCCCGACGCCCGCCTGTCCTTCCCCCGGCTGGTCCGCAGCGAGTGGATCAAGCTCCGCAGCATCCGGTCCACCGTGTGGTGCTACGGCGCGCTCGTCGTCCTGACGATCGCCATGGCCGTGCTGCTCGGTGCGCTGGTCAACCGGGGCGGCACCGCGCTGCCCACCGACGCGGCGAACGCGCAGATCGTGAACATCAACACCGCCGGGGTGTCCATCACGGCGCTCGTCGTCGGGGTCCTGGGCGTGCTCATCATCACCGGTGAGTACGGCACCGGGCAGATCCGGTCGACCTTCACCGCCGACCCCCGCCGCATCGGCGTGGTCCTCGCCAAGGCCTGTGTCCTCGCCGCGACGACGTTCCTGGTCAGTGCCGTGTCGACCTGGATCGGCGTCGCGGTGTCGACCGCGCTGCAGGCGACCAACGACGTCCACCCGCACCTCAGCGACCCCGCCGTGGTCCTGCCGATCCTCGGCTCGTCCGTCTACGTCACCCTGCTCGCCCTGCTGGCGTACGGGATCGGGCTGCTCGTCCGCTCCAGCGCCGGTGGGATCGCGATCACGCTCGGCATCCTGCTCGTGCTGCCGGTCATCCTGTCGGTCTTCGCCAGCCTGACGAACGCGCAGTGGATCCTCGACGTGGCGAACCTGCTGCCGTCGCAGGCCGGCGGCAAGCTGTTCACGTACTCCCCTCCGGGCGTGCCCGCGGCGGCGCAGACCGGGCTCGTGCTCAACGGCTGGGGCGGCTTCGGGGTCCTGGCTGCCGAGGTCGTTGCCGTCGGGGCGCTGGCGGTCGCCGTCGCGCGGAGTCGGGACGTGTGATCGTCGGGCATCGCGTGGCGCGATCGGAGTGATCGGGTGCCGGTGCCGGTTCCGGTTCCGGTTCCGGTTCCGGTTCCGGTTCCGGTTCCGGTTCCGGTTCCGGTTCCGGTTCCGGAACGAAGAAACCCCCGGGAGACCGGGGGTTTCTTCGTTGTTGCGTGGAGCCGCCTGTCGGAATCGAACCGACGACCTATTCATTACGAGTGAATCGCTCTACCGACTGAGCTAAGGCGGCGGACGCTCCGGAGACCGGAGCGGCACGGGTCACGACTATACAGGTTCAGACGAGCGAGCGCGAAACGAGCGACCCGAGCTCGTCGAAGGAGCGCTGCAGGTCGTCCACCAGGTGCGACTGCGCGGGCGACTCGGACCACTCCCACCACGCGTGTCGGAGGGTCGCCAACGACACCAGCGACGCCAGTCGAGCGCGGCGGTGCAGGGACGCCTGGTCCTCGGTGACGGTCGGGTCGTCATGGGTCATGCGCCGGGCGATCACCGTCTCGAGTTCGGCCTGGAACTCCTTCATCGAGGCCATCCGCTGGCTGAAGAGCTCGGGATTGGCGCGCAGCACCTGCTGGCGCTCGGTGATCAGCCCGCGCTCCTCGATCAGTTCCCGCGCCGAGTGCACCAGGAGCGCCCCGACGTCGCCGAGCAGTTCACCCGTCGGGCCGCCGGCGACGAACGCGTCGAGGGCCTGGTCGTCCGGCAGGGTGGGGTCGTCCCCCAGGATCGCCTGTTCCTTGCTCGGGAAGTAGTTGAAGAACGTGCGCGGGGAGATGTCCGCGCGGCGCGAGACCTCGTCCACGGTGACCGCGGCCAGGCCGTCCTCGATCGCGATGCGGAGGGCGGCCTGCTGGATGGCGAGTCGGGTGGCGCGTCGCTTCCGTTCACGCAGGCCGGGTTCTGCATCGGGCATGGGCTGATTGTCCCATGTCGGACCGGCTGGGCGGACCGACCTCGGACTGCTCTCAGCGGAGGGCCCGGACGACCGTCACCAGGAGCGCTTCGAGTGCCAGGAGTGCGGCGACGTTGGCCGCGATCCGCGTTCGGGCGAGCGCGACGGCGTCGAGGACCTCGAGCGCGGCCGCCGGCGGGACCGAGTCGAGCGCGCGGTCGAGGTCGTCCTGCATCGCCAGGTTCACGGGTTCACCCGGCGCCCCGAGCCCCATGAGCAGCAGGTCCCGGTAGAGCGAGGACACATCGACGAGGATGCGGTCGAGGCCGTCCCGCAGGCTGCGCGTCGCCCGGCGCTTCTGGTCGTCCTCCATCGCACGGAGCTGCGACCGGAGCGCCGGCGGGACGGTGCCCCCGGGTTCGACACCGAGCGAGCGGAGGGCGGCATCGCGTTCCTCGGCATCGCGCTCGAGCGTGATGGCCTTGGCGTCCTCGTCGGCGACGGCGAGGAGCTCCGCTGCCGCGGTGACCGCGTCGCCGACGCCCCGGATGCGGAGCACGGTCTGCAGCGTGCGACGGCGACGGTCGCGCGCGTCGGCACTCGTCGCGAGGCGCTGCGCCATGCCGATGTGGCTCTGCGCCTGGCGAGCCGCGTCGAGCGCCAGGTCGCGGTCGACGCCGTTGCGCGCCACCAGGAGGTCGGCGACGGCCTCGATGCCCGGGACACGGAGCCGCACCGAACGGACGCGGGACCGGATCGTCGGCAGCAGGTCGGCTTCACTCGGGGCGCAGAGGATCCACACGGTGCGCTCCGGGGGTTCCTCGAGCGCCTTGAGCAACAGGTTCGATGTGCGCTCGGTCATGCGGTCGGCGTCCTCGATCACGACGACGCGCCACCGACCCACCGAGGGCGAGTAGTACGACGAGGTGACGAGCTGGCGGATCTCGTCGATGGTGATGATGACGCGCTGCGTCGTGAGGACGGCGACGTCCGGGTGCGTGTGCGCGGTGATCTGCCGGAGCGTGTGGTCGTCGTCGGGCCCGGAGCCGACGAGCGCCGCGGCGAAGGCGGTCGCCACGTTGGACCTGCCCGATCCGGGCGGACCGGTGATGAGCCACGAGTGGGTCATGCCGCCGGTGCCGTCGGGCGACTCGGCGGCGTTCCGCAGCGCGGCCACCGCTTCTTCCTGCCCGGTCAGGCCGTCCCAGACGCTCACAGCGCCATCTTCGCAGCGACCACCGTCACGGAGCGATCCCGACCAACGGGCCGATGCCGGCGCGGATCGCTGCCTGCACCTGGTCGCTCGGGGCGGCCGCGTCGACCACCAGGAACCGGTCGGGTTCGGCGGCTGCCATCTCCAGGAACGCCTGGCGGACGGTCTCGTGGAACGCCGCGGCCTCGGACTCGAGTCGGTCGAACGTGTCGCCCCGCGCCGCGGCGACGCGAGTGCGCCCCACGGTCACGTCGAGGTCCAACAGCACCGTCGCATCCGGCACGAGCCCGTCGGCGGCCCAGTCGGAGACGCTGCGGACCTGGTCGGCGCCGAGGCCGCGCGCGACACCTTGGTAGGCGACCGAGGAGTCGATGTAGCGGTCCTGCAACACGATGTCGCCCCGGGCCATCGCCGGTCGGACCACGGTCTCGACGTGGTGGGCGCGGTCGGCGGCGTACAGCAGGGCCTCGGCACGCGGAGCGACGTGTCCGCGCTCGTGCAGGACGATCTCGCGGACCCGCAGCCCGAGGTCGGTGCCCCCGGGTTCCCTGGTCCGGACGACCGTTCTGCCGTGCGAACCGAGCCACGTCGCGAGCAGCTCCGCCTGGGTGGTCTTGCCCGCGCCGTCGCCGCCCTCGAGCGTGATGAAGCGACCGGTCACTTCTTCTTGGCCGGTGCGCGTCGGGCGGCGGGCTTCTTCTTGACCGGCCCCTTGGCTCGCTTGTCCGCGAGCAGCTGGACGGCGCGCTCGAAGTCCACGGACTCGACCTCTTCGCCGCGCGGGATCGTGGCGTTCGTCTCGCCGTCGGTGACGTACGGCCCGAATCGGCCGTCCTTCATCTTGATCGGCTTGCCCGACACCGGGTCCGCTTCGAACTCCTTGAGGGACGCACTCGCGGCCCGCTTGGCGCCGTACTTGGGCTGGGCGAAGATCTCGAGCGCTCCGGCGAGGTCGACGTCGAAGATCGCGTCCTCGCTCGGCAGCGTGCGGGTGTCCGTCCCCTTCTTCAGGTACGGCCCGTACCGGCCGTTCTGCGCCGTGATCTCGTCACCGGACTCCGGGTCGGCACCGACCGTCCTGGGCAGGGACAGGAGCTTCAGCGCGGTCTCGAGGTCCACGCTCTGCGGGTCCATCGACTTGAACAGCGACGCGGTGCGCTCCTTCGGAGCAGCAGCCTTCTTGGCGGGCTTCTTGGCCTTGGTCGCGGTCGCCGTCGTGCCGGCGGCGGCCTTCTTCGCAGCGGCGGTCTTCGTCGCAGCGGCGGTCTTCGTCGCGACGGGCTCCGGCTCGGCAGGGGTCTCGATGACCTCTCCCGTGGCGGGGTCCACCTGGGGCTCGGGCTCGGGCGTGCGCTCGGTCACGTACGGACCGAAGCGGCCGTCCTTCGCCAGGACCTCTTTCCCCGTCTCCGGGTTGATCCCCACCACGCGGTCGCCGACGACCGGGGCCTCGACGAGTTCGCGTGCCTTGTCCGCCGTGAGCTCGTCCGGGGCGAGGTCCTCGGGCACGTTGACGCGGCGGGGCTTCTCCGGGTCGTCGCTCGGCGTCTCGATGTACGGGCCGTACCGACCGATGCGGAGGGTCAGCCCGGGCGAGAGCTCGACGGAGTTGATCTCCCGGGCGTCGATCTCGCCGAGGTTGTCGATGACCGTGCGGAGTCCGCGCTGGTCGCCGCCACCGAAGTAGAAGCCCTTGAGCCAGTCGACGCGGTCGGCCTCGCCGTTGGCGATCCGGTCCAGGTCGTTCTCCATCTCGGCCGTGAAGTCGTACTGCACGAGGTCGCCGAAGTAGTCCTCGAGCAACCGGACCACGCTGAACGCGATCCAGTTCGGGACGAGCGACGTGCCGCGCGGTGTGACGTACCCGCGGTCGACGATCGTCGAGATGATCGCCGCGTAGGTGGAGGGACGCCCGATGCCGAGCTCCTCGAGCGTCTTGACCAGGCTGGCCTCGGTGTAGCGCGGCGGAGCGGAGGTGTCGTGGCCCTTGGCCTCGACCTCGTCGACACCGAGGTGGTCGCCTTCGGCCATCGCCGGGAGCTTGGCGTCCGCGGCGTTCGCCGACGCGTCGTGACGCTCTTCGTCGCGGCCCTCTTCGTAGGCGTTGAGGAAGCCGCGGAACGTGATGACGGTGCCGGACGCGGTGAACTCCACGTCCGTGCCCTGCGCCGTGGACGCGAGGCCCTCGACGGGCTCGGCGGATGTGATCCCGAGGACGACCGACGCGGTCGAGCCCTTGGCGTCCGCCATCTGCGAGGCGACGGTCCGCTTCCAGATGAGGTCGTAGAGCTTCCAGTCGTTGCCGCGGAGGACCTTCTCCATCTGCGACGGCGTCCGGAACACGTCACCGGCGGGACGGATCGCCTCGTGCGCCTCCTGGGCGTTCTTGCTCTTGCCGGCGTAGCTGCGCGGCTTGTCCGGGATCGTGTCCCCGCCGTAGAGCTCGGAGGCCTGCTTGCGAGCGGCGGCGACGGCCTGCTGCGAGAGCGACGCGGAGTCGGTTCGCATGTAGGTGATGTGGCCGTTCTCGTAGAGCGACTGCGCGACGCTCATCGTCTGTCGCGCGGAGAACCGGAGCTTGCGCGCGGCTTCCTGCTGCAGCGTCGACGTGGTGAAGGGCGCGGCTGGTCGACGCGTGTAAGGCTTCGAGTCGACGCTGCGCACGACCGCGTCCCCGGCACGCTCGAGGACGGCTGTGAGGGCGGTGGCGGAGGCCTCGTCGAGCCGCACGGCGTCGGAGGTGGTGACACCCCGGTCGTCGAAGTCGCGGCCGGAGGCGACGCGGGTGCCGTGGATCCGGGCGAGCTTGGCCGTGAAGGCGCTGTCGCCGGCCTTCTCGAACCGGGCGGTCAGGTCCCAGTAGTTGGCGGAGACGAACGCCAGGCGCTCGCGCTCACGGTCGACGACCAGACGCGTCGCGGCGGACTGCACGCGGCCGGCGGACAGGCCGGGTCCGACCTTGCGCCACAGGACGGGCGACACCTCGAAGCCGTAGAGGCGGTCGAGGATGCGGCGGGTCTCCTGCGCGTCGACGAGCGCGGTGTCGAGTTCGCGGGTGGCTTCCTGCGCCCGCTGGATCGCTTCCTTGGTGATCTCGTGGAACACCATCCGCTTCACGGGGACCTTCGGCTTCAACACCTGGAGCAGGTGCCACGCGATGGCCTCGCCCTCGCGGTCCTCATCAGTTGCGAGGTAGAGCTCGTCGGCGTCCTTCAGGGCGCGCTTGAGGTCGGCGACGGTCTTCTTCTTGGCGTCGGAGACGACGTAGTACGGCTCGAAGCCGTTGTCGACGTCGACCGAGAACTTGCCGACCGACCCCTTCTTCAGCTCGGCGGGGAGGTTCTTGGGCTCGATGAGGTCACGGATGTGCCCGACTGACGCCTGGACCTCGTATCCGTCACCGAGGTATTGCGCGATCGTCTTCGCCTTCGCGGGGCTCTCGACGATCACGAGCTTCTTCGTGCCTGGCACGTGACTCCTTGATCGATGGTGCTGTCGGCCCTGGGACGCGGACGCGTCCGGGTCGACCGGGACATCGATGACCGGCGGGCCGACAGGCACACCATACACACAGTGCCGGGGATGCCTGCCGGACGAGGTCATCGCTGACGGTGCGGCGTGGGAGGGGCGGGACCGGCCACCGCGTCCGCGTCGACCGCGAACGGTCCGGAGTGGACCGTGACGGCCACCCGGACCACGCCACTCGCGGTCTCGCAGGACGCGAGGACCGCTCCGGAGGCGGTGACCGCGGTGTCGGCGACAGCGCAGGGGCCCCCCGGGACGAGGCCGACGAGTGCCGCGGCACCGGAGAGCGCCCCCGCGTCGGCAGCACCCTGTGCCCGGACCGTGCCGCCCCGGACGGCGGCCGCGGTCACCAGGGCGCTGACGAGCGCGAGCACCACCGCGACGACCGCGACCATCACCACGGTGGCCGAGCCCCGGTCACCGCGGCCGCCGGTGCTCACCCGCCGCCGTTCGCGGCGCACGCGTCGCCCCGCAGGACCACCGGCAGCGGCCCGGCGGGCTGCCGTTCGACCCGGACGCACACCAGGCCGTCACGGTGGGTCACGGCGCTGGAGGTGCCGGTGCCGAGACCCGCGAGCGCCGCCTGCCCGGTGGCGGCGTCGCCGCGCCCGATCGCTCGCGACGCGGTGGCCGCTGCGAGCTGCAGTCGCCCTTGGGTGTCGACGAGGAGGACCCCCGCGACGGCGACCGTGACGACCACCGCGACGACGGGGAGCGCGAGTGCGAACTCGACGGTCACCGCCCCGCGGTCACAGCGAGAGCGCACCGCGGACGAGGTCGGTCAGGATCGACTGGACCTCGCCGGAGCGCATCACGGCGACGAGGACGCCGGCGAACGCGACCGCCGCGAGGATGACGACCGCGTACTCCGCCGTCGCCGACCCCCGGTCGTCAGCACGCAGGGCGTCCGGACCGGGCTCGTCGGCGCGGAGTTCGTCGGCGCGCAGTTCGTCGGCGCAGAGTTCGTCCGCACCGGGCTCGTCGAGACGTTGTTCGTCGACACGGGACGGATCGGTGCGGTGCTGTGTGGACAGTGTCATGGTGTGGGTCCCTTCTCGGTGGTGCTCCGAGCCTGGCGCGATCGCCTCGCCGACGGGCCCCACTCGGCCCGGTTGTGGACGCTTCACCCGAGCCCGGCGACGGTGGAGGAGAGGAGTGCGACCACGACCGGCACCACCCCGACCAGGACGAACGCCGGCAGGACGCACACCCCGAGCGGCACGACGAGTCGGACGCCCAGGCGCTCTGCATCCGCCAGCGACGCGGCTGCCGCGTCCTCGCGCAGGTCCTCGGCCGCCGAACGGAGGAGCGCCGCCGCGGGCACGCCGGCACGTCGGGCGAGTGTCAGTGTCTCGGACAGGCGGGCCTGCTCCTCCGGGTCCGTCGGCCGGTCCCCCACCGCCGCGCGCACGACGTCGCCCGCTCCGGACCACGAACCGCCGCCGGAGAGCGCGACCGCCCAGACGTCGAGCAGCACGCCCGGGATCCGCCCGTCGGGCTCCACGGCGCGCACCAGCCGCCGCGACCACGCGCTGCCGGTGCCGACCAGGCACGCCGCCGTGACCAGGGACGCCCAACCGACCGGGGAGCCGACGAGCACGCCCAGCGTGTCCACACCCCACAGCGAGGCGAGCACGACGCCCAGCACCGGGAGCGCGAGCACCACGTTCGCGCTCGTGCGGGGTCCGGCGAGCGCGACGCGGACCGCGCGGTCACCGGCGGCGGTGCGCCGCAGCGCCTCGGCCAGTGCGCGCAGGGTGGGGGCGACGGGCGCCCCGGTGCGTTCCGCCACCGCGACCACGACCCGCACGTCGTCCGCGGCAGCCGAGCCACGAGCGGTCGCACGAGCCCCCGATCCCGCACCAGCGCCAGCGCCAGAAACAGCACCAGCACCAGCACCAGCACCAGCACCAGCACCAGCACCCACCCTCGCACCCGCACCCGCACCCGCACCCGCACCCGCCACACCGTCGCCCCGGCCCTCGACGAGCGCCCACGCCCGCGCCGGAGCGGCCCCCGCGGTCACCAGCGTCGCCACCCGGTCGAGCACCCGCGCGGTCCGGACCGGGTCGAACCCGGCGGGCGCGCTCACCCGCGGCGCGTGGTCGACGTCGCTCCCCCGGTCACACAGTCGACCGCGAGCCGCCCTCCCCGTTCGAGACGCAGCTGCCCCGCCGCCCCGAGTCGGCGTACCCCGCGACGGCGTTCGACGTGGAGGACCAGGTCGAAGGCGCTGACGGCCTGGCGCGCCAGCACGGTGGGCTCGAGCCCTGCCAGTCCCCCGAGCGCCTCGAGCCGCGCGGGGACGTCGTCGAGACCGTTGGCGTGCACGGTCCCCGCACCCCCGTCGTGCCCGGTGTTGAGCGCCGACATGAGCTCGCGCACCTCGGCCCCGCGGCACTCGCCCACGACGAGTCGGTCCGGACGCATGCGGAGCGCCTCGCGCACGAGCCGGTCGAGGCCGAGCGCCCCGGCGCCCTCCGCGTTGGCCTGGCGCGCCTCGAGTGCGACGACGTGCGGGTGGTCGACGCGGAGCTCGGCGACGTCCTCGACCGTCACGATGCGTTCGCCGTGCGGGACCCGGGCGAGCATGGCGCCGAGCAGGGTGGTCTTGCCGCTGCCGGTCGCCCCGGAGACCAGCACGTTCCGCCGCAGGCGCACGGCGTCCTCCACGACCCGACGCGGGACCCGGTCGAACGTGTGCGACCGATCCAGGTCGTCGAGCGTCGGTCGGCGGCCGCGGGGCAGTCGGATCGAGATCGCCGTGCCCCCGACCGCGACCGGCGCGAGCACGACGTGGACGCGGATGCCGTCCCCGTGTCGGACGTCGGCCACCGGGGTCGTCTCGTCGACGTGCCGACCGCCCGCCGCGACCAGGCTCGTCGCGAGCTCGCGGGTGCGCCGTTCGTCCAGACGGGTGCCGGTCCGGACCAGCCCGGCCCCGCGGTCGACCCACACCCCGGCGCCGCCCTGGACGAGCACGTCCGTGACCGTGTCGTCGTGCACCAGTGGTGCGAGTTCCTCGAACACCAGCGGGTCGGGTCCGGACCGGATCCGGGTGGGAGTGGCGTGGCCGGGGAGGAACAGTGCGGGATCGGCGCGATGACGGTGCATCTGCGGCACGCTAGGGCGCATCGTCCCGCATCCCGGGCCTGGACCTGCCGTTGTGGACGGTTTGCGTCGTCCCCAGCAGTGCGCGCTTTTGTACCCCGTTCAGTCGCGGCGTACCCCGCCGAGTGCCGCTCGGCACGGTGCCGCCGGATCGCCGCCGGTGGGGCGGGAGGAGGACCGCCGACCCGGCGCGAGGGCGCCCACGATCCGATGCGGCGGTGGGCGCCGACGTGGACCGTTCTGTCCATGGTTCCGCGGCACGGTGCGGATCGACGGGGTCGTGAGGACCGGAACGCTCGACGACACGTGTCGGGCGCATCCGGGAAAAAGAAGAGGCGGCACCGGTTGGGGGGAACAGGTGCCGCCAGGACAACGGAGGATTGGGGGGAATCCGATCCGATGCCGCCGGGAACGAGCCCAGCGAGATCGAGTGTACCCCAAGACTCGCGCACTCGGGCAACCTCGACGCGCCGCTGTGCGTCGACCGGCTTGTGCACCGCACACGCCCGCGCGGTCCCGGGCATCGGTGCCCTCGCGTCCGGGGGTAGTCTCCGACTGCACGAGGACGCAACGACGCGAAAGGACATCGATGTCCACTCCGACCCAGGTCGACCCCCGCAACGACGACGCAGCAGCCGGCACCACCGACGCCGCAGCCGATACCGAGCGGACCTTCCCCCCGTCCCCTGAGTTCGTCGCCGACGCCGTCGCGCACGAGGACCTGCACGACGCCGCGCGCTCCGACCGCCCGGCGTTCTGGGGCGAGCAGGCACGGACGCTGCTGGACTGGCGGACCCCGTTCACGCAGACCCTGGACTGGTCTGGAGCCCCCTTCGCGACGTGGTTCGCGGACGGCACGCTCAACGTCGCGGAGAACTGCCTGGACCGCCACGTCCGTGCCGGCAACGGGGACCGGGTCGCGATCCACTTCGAGGGCGCTCCCGGCGACACCCGTCGCATCACGTACGCCGAGCTCACCGCCGACGTGCAACGCGCTGCGAACATGCTGACCGACCTGGGCGTCACGCAGGGCGACCGCGTCGTCGTCTACATGCCGCTCATCCCCGAGGCCGTCGTGACGATGCTCGCCGTGGCCCGCATCGGCGCCGTGCACTCGGTCGTCTTCGGCGGGTTCAGCGCCGAGAGCCTCCGCGCCCGCATCGAGGACGCCGGCGCGAAGCTCGTGGTCACCGCCGACGGCGGCTGGCGCCGCGGGGCCGTCGCCCCGCTGAAGCCGGCGGTCGACGAAGCGCTGGCGGGCGAGGGCACCGACAGCGTGGAGCACGTGCTGGTCGTCCGTCGCGGCGGCAACGAGGTCGCGTGGGACGACGCGCGGGACCTGTGGTGGCACGACGTGTTCGCCACCGCCGACGCGCACCACGACCTGCAGGCCTTCCCGGCCGAGAACCCGCTGTTCATCCTGTACACCTCGGGCACGACCGGGAAGCCGAAGGGCATCGTGCACACGTCCGGCGGCTACCTGACGCAGGCCACGTACACGCACCGCAACGTCTTCGACATCCACCCCGACAAAGACGTGTACTGGTGCACGGCCGACATCGGGTGGATCACCGGGCACACGTACGTCGTCTACGGCCCGCTGGCCAACGGCGTCACCCAGGTGCTCTACGAGGGCACGCCGGACGAGCCGCAGCCCGGTCGGTGGTGGGACATCGTCGACTCCTACGGCGTGACCGTCCTCTACACCGCCCCGACCGCCGTCCGCGCGGCGATGAAGGGCGGCCGCCAGGTCCCCGACTCCCGCAGCCTCGACAGCCTCCGCCTGCTCGGCAGCGTCGGTGAGCCGATCAACCCCGAGGCCTGGCACTGGTTCCGCCAGGTCATCGGCCACGACCGCACCCCGATCGTCGACACGTGGTGGCAGACCGAGACCGGCGCAATCATGATCTCCGCCCTGCCCGGCGTCACGAAGCTGAAGCCCGGTGCCGCCCAGACGCCGCTGCCCGGCATCGTCGCCGAGATCGTCGACGAGGACGGCCACCGCGCCGACCCGGGCGAGAGCGGCTACCTCACCATCACCGAACCGTGGCCGTCCATGGCCCGTGGCATCTGGAACGACCCGGACCGGTTCGTCGAGACGTACTGGGACCGCTTCCCCGGCCGCTACTTCGCCGGTGACGGGGCACGCCTCGACGGCCAGGGCGACATCTGGGTGCAGGGCCGGGTCGACGACGTCATGAACGTCTCGGGCCACCGGCTCTCGACGGCCGAGATCGAGTCGGCACTCGTCGGCCACGAGGGCGTCGCCGAGGCGGCCGTCGTGGGTGCCGCCGACGAGACCACCGGGCAGGCGATCGTCGCGTTCGTCATCCTGACCACCGAAGCGGCCGACGGCGTCGACCGCGACGCCGTCGCCGCCGAGCTCCGCGCCTGGGTCGGGACCCGGATCGGCGCGATCGCGAAGCCCAAGCAGGTCGTCATCGTGCCGGAGCTGCCGAAGACGCGGTCCGGCAAGATCATGCGCCGGCTGCTCCGCGACGCGGCCGAGGGCCGGAAGATCGGTGACACGACCACACTGGCCGACCCGACGATCATGGCGACCATCGCTGATCTGATGTAGACCGCAGAACGCAGGTGGGGCCTCCCGTCCGGATCCGGACTGGGCCCACGCCGCCGGTTCCGGACTGACGCGCCAGCGGCAGGCCGGCCGTGCCGGTGGGGAGAGGCCCCACCTGCGTGTGCAGTGTCGGTCACCGCCGTCAGGCGGTCAGCTCCACCACCAGCTCGACCTCGACAGGCGCGTCCAGCGGGAGCACGGCGACGCCCACCGCACTCCGCGCGTGCACACCGGCATCGCCGAACACGTCACCGATCAGGGTCGATGCGCCGTTCGCGACGCCGGGCTGCCCGGTGAAGGACGGGTCCGACGCCACGAAGACCGTGACCTTGACGACCCGGGCGACCCGGTCGAGCGACCCGGCGACCGAGGCCACGGCGGCGAGCCCGTTGAGCGCGGCCTGGCGGGCCTGCGCCGTCGCGGTCTCGGCGTCGACGTCCGAGCCGACCTTGCCGGTGACCGGGAGTGCTCCGTCGACGAACGGCAGCTGCCCCGCGGTGTACACGTACTGCCCGGTGACGACCGCCGGCACGTACGCGGCGACGGGGGCAGCGACCGAGGGGATCGTCAGCCCGAGCTCGGCGAGCCGGTCGGAGACGCTCACGCCTGGGCCTTCGGACGCTTCAGGTAGGCGACGAGTCCACCCTCGGGCCCGGTGACGATCTGGACCAGCTCCCAGCCCTCGTCCCCGTAGTTGTTGAGGATGGCGGTGGTGTTGTGGATCATCAGGGGCGTGGTGAAGTACTCCCAGCGAGTCATGCGGTTCCTTGCCAGCCTTTCAGTCGTGGGTGTCGTTTAGGCTGCATCCTATGTCTGCCCAGAAGACGTCTGCCTCGCGGACCAAACCCGTCTCTGCAGTCGGCGCCTTCGTCGGTTTCGTCGGTTTCAGTGTGCTGGCCGGCCTGCTGGTCACCATCGGTGTCACGCCGGCGATCGCGGTCGCCGGTGTCACGACGACCTCGACGATCGGCGTGTTCGAGTCGCTGCCCGAGTACATCGAGATCGGTGACCTCCCGCAGCGCAACGAGGTCCTGGCGTACCAGGGCGGGCAGTCCGTGCACCTCGCGACGGTCTACGACCAGAACCGTCAGGAACTGAGCTTCGACCAGATCAGCGACCAGCTCAAGAACGCGGCCATCGACGGCGAGGACAAGCGTTTCTACGACCACGGCGGTGTCGACATGACCTCGCTCGTGCGTGCCGGTGTCGGCTCGCTCGCGGGCGGCCTCGGCGAGTCCGGTGGTGGGTCCACGCTGACGATGCAGCTGGTCCGCAACATCAAGATGCAGCAGGCCCTCGAGCTCCCGACCGAAGAAGAGCGCAACAAGGCCTACAACGACGCGGTCGAGCAGACCATCCCCCGCAAGCTCGAGGAGATGAAGCTCGCGATCGGCCTGGCGAAGAAGTACTCGCACAAGGAGATCCTGACCGGGTACCTGAACATCGCCTACTTCGGCGACCAGACCTACGGGGTGCAGGCAGCCGCGCAGCACTACTTCAACAAGAACGCCACGGACCTGACGCCACAAGAGGCGGCATCGATCCTGGCGATCGTGCAGTCGCCCAACACGCGCAACCTGTCCGACCCGAAGTACTACGACGCCAACGTCGCCCGGCGCGACGTCATCCTCAAGTCGATGTACGCGCAGAAGCACCTGACCAAGGAGCAGTTCGACTCGGCGATCGCATCGAAGCCGGCGGGCTACGTGCACCTGACGGCACCGAACCAGGGCTGCAAGGCCGCGGCGGGCAACGGGTCGCAGTTCTTCTGCGACTACGCCGTCAAGGTCGTCAAGCAGATGTCGCAGCTCGGCGGCACCGAGAAGGAACGCGGCGTCGCGTGGCGCAACGGCGGGTATACCGTGCAGACCACGCTGAACCTCGACCTCAACGGTCAGCAGAAGGACCTGCTCAACAAGTACGACCCGAACACCGAGACGCGGTTCCAGCTCGGTGCGACGATGAACTCGGTCGAGGCATCGACGGGGCGCATCCTGACGATGGCGCAGAACAAGGACTACGACCAGTCCATCCAGACGCCGCCCACCGCGACCTCGCTGAACTTCAGTGCCGACCGCGAGTACGGCGGATCGAGCGGGTTCCAGACCGGATCGACGTACAAGCTCTTCACGCTGCTCGACTGGCTGAAGGACGGCCACGGACTCAACGAGACCGTGAACGGCACGCCGCACAGCATCAACCGCTGGACGGAGTGCGGAGCCGTCAACTACACCCCCTACGGACCGAAGAACGACTCGGCTGGCGAAGCCGGCAACTACACCGTCGCCCGCGCAACGGCGCTGTCGGTCAACGCGGCCTTCGCCTCGATGGCTTCCAAGCTCGACCTCTGCGACATCAAGCAGACCGCCCAGGACCTCGGCGTCCACTCCGCCGACGAGAAGACCGAGCTCAACTCGTACCCGTCGTCCATCCTCGGGACGAACACGATCGCCCCGATGACGATGGCGTCGGCGTACGCGACGATCGCCAACAACGGCACGTACTGCAAGCCGATCGCGATCGACAACATCACCGACGCCACCGGCAAGAGCCTCGGCGGCCAGCCGAAGGAGTGCAAGCAGGTGCTCGACCCGAGCGTCGCCGCCACCGCCGCCTTCGCACTGCAGGGCACCATCAAGTACGGCACCGCGGTCGGCGCGCAGACGGCCGGCGGCACGCCGATGTTCGCCAAGACGGGGACCACCGACGACGCCGACCAGATCTGGCTCGTCGGCGGCAGCTCCAAGGTCGCCACGGCGTACTGGCAGGGCAACTGGGACGGCGGCAAGACCAACCTCCGTCACTACTACAGCGGGTCCGGGTACGGCTCCTACGCCAGCAACCGCGCCGACGTCTGGCGCCAGGCGATGACCCCGATCAACACGTACTTCCCCGGCGAAGCGTTCCCCGCGCCGTCGCAGACCGCGATCCGTGGCAACAGCATCGCCGTGCCGAACGTCGCCGGGCAGACCGCCGACCAGGCCCGCTCGGCCATCTCGGCCGCCGGGTTCACGTACGTCGACGGCGGCACGCAGCCGGGCGGTGGCACGGCGGGCACGGTGTCCTCGACCTCTCCCGGGTCCGGGTCGCTGCTCTCGCGTGGCTCGTCGGTGACCGTCTACACGACCGACGGCACGCAGTCCACGGTCCCCGAGGCCGCAGGCCAGTCCGTCGGTGATGCCCGCTCCACGATGAACAACGCCGGGTTCGGCAACGTCGCGGTGGCCGACGCGTTCGAGAAGGGCGACGGCAAGAACCAGTGCACCGTCGCGAGCATCGACCCGGCTCCGGGCACGGCGACCTCGAAGGACACCGGCGTCACGCTCAAGCTCTACGGGGACAAGGACGGCAAGGCGCCGAAGGGCTGCAAGTGACCCGCACCGGTCGCGCCGCCCTCGGTGTCCTCGCCGCGGGCGCCGCTGCCGGCACCGCCGCGGCGGCGTGGGGAACGCTCGTCGAACGCCGCCGTTTCGGCATCCGGTGGGAGACGGTTCCGGTCCTGCCGCCGGGGTCACGTGACGTCGTCGTGCTGCACCTGTCCGACATCCACATGGCGCCGTGGCAGGCCGACAAGCAGCAGTGGCTCCGTGACCTGAGTCTGGTCGAGCCGGACTTCATCGTGAACACCGGCGACAATCTGGGGCACGCGACGGCCAACGCTGCGGTCGAGTACGCCCTCGAGCCGTTCCGGGGCGTCCCGGGGGCGTTCGTGTACGGCTCGAACGACTTCTTCGGACCGTCCCCGCGCAACCCGCTGCGCTACTTCAGCGGGCCGAGTGCCATGCACGCGAAGGCGACGCCCGTCGACCTCGACGTCGAACGACAAACGGCGTTCTTCGAGTCCCTCGGGTGGCTCGACCTCAATGACCACGCCCGCGCCATCGAGGTCCGGGGATCCCGGTTCGAACTGTTCGGCACCTCCGACGCGCACCGCGACTGGGACCGGCTCGACCTGCTCCCCACCAACGTCGACGAGATGCGTGGCGAGGTCCCCTGGTCCGAGGATGAGGACGGCCCCACCCCGGTGTCGATCGGCGTCACGCACGCGCCCTACCGACGTGTGCTCGACGCCTTCGTCACGCAGGGCGCCGACATCGTGTTCGCTGGCCACACCCACGGCGGCCAGGTGGCGGTCCCGGGTGTCGGCGCACTCGTGACCAACTGCGACCTCCCCCGCGAGTACGCCAGCGGCCTGCACCGGTGGCAGAACAAGACGCACTGGTCGTGGCTCGAGGTCTCGGCGGGGCTCGGCACCTCGATCTACGCACCGGTGCGGTTCGCCGTGCGCCCTGAGGCCGTCGTCGTGACGCTGACAGCGCGCACCGCCTGACCGCCCGGTCCCGCCTGACGGGCCGTTCGGTTGGTCGTGAGCACCCTCGATCATCCGCTAGACTGCTTCAGGTCGCTCCACGGAACGGCCAACACACCGCGGGGTGTGGCGCAGCTTGGTAGCGCGCCTCGTTCGGGACGAGGAGGTCGCAGGTTCAAATCCTGTCACCCCGACACACGAAGGCCCGGATCCACCTGGATCCGGGCCTTCTCGCATGTCCGCACGCCCCCGTGTGTGTCCTCCGACACAGGGCACCCGAGCCGAGGCCGCAGTGCTCCGCTCCCCCGCTACCCTGGCTGGGCCATGGAGATCCCCGAGCCCCTCGCCCCTGTCCTGCAGCGCATCGCCGCGACGTCGCCCGAGCTCGGGGACGACCCCGTGATGGCCGCGAGCTTGTACGAGAACGTCACGTCGATGCTCGCCGATGCACACCGGCACTACACCGACGGGCTCGAGGCCTCGATCACGGGCGACCAGCTGCTCGCGGACGAACACCTGGCGACGGGCGCCCTGCACGCCGAGCGCATGCAGCACCCCGCCGGTGCCATGCTCGCCGCCGAGGTGCTGTTCGACGAGTACCTGCCCGTGTTCGTCGACGAGGTCGGTGCCACCACCCCGGCCGAGCTGCTCCGCGCCGCCAGGGCGCTCCACGCGGGCATCTGGCGGCGCTTCCCCGCCGGGGCCGTCGCCTACACCGAGGCGCTGCGCCAGCGCGTCACGACCGCGAACCTGGACTCCCGCGCGCACATTGCCCGTGACCTGCACGACCGGGTCGCCCACGGCATCCTCGCCGGGCTGCAGCGCATCGACCTGGCCCTGCTCACCGATCCCCCGGCGCCGGAGCGGACGGCGCAGCTCGAGGCCGCGGCCACCCAGCTCCGGCGTGCCCTCGGCGACGTGCAGAACCTGGCGGTCGCCCTGCACGCCCGCGTCGGCGACGACCTGCTCGACGCGGCACTCGCGCGGCACACCGCCGACCTGTTCCCCGACACGGAGCGCGTGACGATCTCCTCACACGGCACGCCGAGCGTGCTCGTCAACTGGCGGGCAGAAGAGGCACTGACGATCCTGCTCGAGGCGCTCACGAACTGGTGGAAGCACGCGCGCGACGCTGCCGTCCGCGTCGTGTTCACCTGGAGCGACGACGCCGTCACCGTCACGGTGGACGACGAGGGCCCCGGCTTCGACCAGGACGTGCTCGCCCAGGGACGGCTCGGGCAGTCGACGATGCGCGAGCGCGCGGCCCTGATCGGCGCGCGGCTCGACGTCCGGAGCGCGCCGGGCGCCGGCACCACCGTCACGCTCGTGGTCCCGCAGGGCGCACTGTGACCGCCGGGGTGACCCACGTCGCGATCGTCGACGACCACCGCCTCTTCCGCGAGGGCCTGGCGACGCTGCTCGCCGCCGTGCCCACGATCCGTGTCGTCGCACACGGGGAACGACCGTCCGACGTGCTCGACGGGCCCGAGGTCGCCGCCGTCGACGTGCTGCTGCTCGACGTCGAGCTCGACGGGCCCCCGGCACGTACGACCATCGCGACCGTCCGGCGGAACCACCCGCAGATCGCCGTCGTGGTCCTGACCATGCACCGGGACGCCGTACTCCGACGGGCGCTGCTCGACGCCGGTGCGGTGGACTTCGTCACGAAGGACACCCCGAGCCGCGAACTCGTCGAGCGCATCGTCCGCGCCGGCACGCACCCCGGCGGCCCGGTCACCTTCCCCGTCGACGTGGTCACGGACGCGCGGGCGGGCTCACCGCTCAGCGACCGCGAGGTCGAGGTCCTCCGCCTCATCGCGGCGGCACGCTCGAACGCCGAGATCGCAGCCGACCTCGGCCTCGCGGTCGGGACGGTGAAGCGCCACGTCTACAACGTGTTCCGGAAGCTCGACGTCGCCAGCCGGGTGGGAGCCGTGGCGACGGCCACGCGACTCGGCCTGCTCAGCTGACCCGAGCCTCCAGGCCGGATCGCCGAACCGACGGCGGGACGGCGGGACGGCGCGACGGCGCACAACCGGGACCCGCTCGCACCACGCGATCCCCTGGTTCGAGCGGGTCCCGGTTGTGCGAATCCGATCCGAACCGTGCGTCAGCCGCCTGCGTCAGCCGCCTGCGCCAGCCGCCTGCGCCAGCCGCCTGCGCCAGCCGCCTGCGCCAGCCGCCTGCGCCAGCCGCCTGCGTCAGGCAGCGACGGCGGACCGGACCAGACGGCCCTCACGGTGCAGCGCCGCGACGACGTCGAGCGCCTGGTGCCGGTAGCGGGCCTGGGCGGCACCGGGGGCGACGATGACGCCGTTCGCACCCGTCGACTCGAGCAGGGCGTTGATCTTGTCCGCCACCTGGTCCGCGGTGCCGTAGGCCTGTCGCTCGGTGCGTGCGGCGATGAAGCGGCGCTCGAGGTCGCTGAACTCGTAGGCACGGGCCTCGTCCATCGACACCGGCTCGGGCTTGGTGCCCTGTCGCATCCGGATGAACGAGATCATCCCGGGGGCGCTCTGCTCCTCGACGACCCGGGGGTCCTCGTCGGTGACGACCTGCACGCCGATCAGGGCGTTCGGCTCGGAGCGGAAGCGCGACGGGCGGAACGACTCACGGTAGAGGGCCAGCGCCGCCTCGGTGTTGTCCGAGGCGAAGTGGTGCGCGAACGCGAACGAGATGCCGAGCGCACCGGCGACCTGCGCGCTGTACCCGGACGAGCCGAGCAGCCAGAACTCGGGGACGTCCCCGTAGCCCGGCACCGCGCGGATCCGCGAGAGCGGGTTCTCCGCGTCCATGCCCGTGAAGAAGCCGATCAGGTCGGCCAGGCGCTGGGGGAAGTCGTCCACGTCGAGCCGGTCGGTGCGCCGCAGCGCCATCGCCGTCGCACCGTCCGTGCCGGGCGCACGGCCCAGACCGAGGTCGACGCGGTCGCCGTACAGCGCGCGCAGGGTGCCGAACTGCTCAGCGATCACCAGCGGCGCGTGGTTCGGCAGCATGACCCCGCCCGACCCGATGCGGATCGTGCTCGTGGCGGCGCCGACGGCGCTCAGCAGGACCGCGGGTGCCGACGAGGTGATGCCGGGCATCCCGTGGTGCTCGGCGACCCAGAAGCGCTCGTAGCCGGCCTGCTCCGCGTGCACCGCCATGTCGACGGAGCCCTGCAGGGCGTCGGTGTTGGTCTGGCCGTACTCGCGGGTGGCCAGGTCGAGGACGGACAGGTGCACGGAAGCGTCGCTCATGTGGTCGGCAACGCCGCCCGGCACGCGTGCATTCCGAGTCCCCTGCACCGGACGGGAGGCCCGGGTCGGCTCCGTCAGGCCGGGTCGCCGTCGAGTCGGCCGCCGGACTCGGTCAGGCCAGGTCGCCGTCGAGTCGACCGCCGGACTCGGTCAGGTAGCAGTTCGCGCAGAGCGACTCGTACTCGACGTCGACGCCGTCGATCGCGACCTGGGACCCGTCGAACACGAACCGCCCGTCGACCTTGCGGGCGTTGAAGACCGCCTTGCGGCCGCACCGGCAGATCGTCTTGAGCTCTTCGAGGGAGTGCGCGAGCTCGAGGAGTCGCCGGCTGCCGGGGAAGGCCTCCGTGCGGAAGTCGGTGCGGATGCCGTACGCGATCACCGGGACCTCGTCGAGCACAGCGATGCGCAGCAGGTCGTCCACCTGGCGTGGGGTGAGGAACTGGGCCTCGTCGACCAGGACGCAGCTGACCGCCCGGACCATGCCATCGAGACGGGGCGACTCCGGGTCACGCGCACCCGCCGCGCTCACGGCGGCACGGACGTCGTCGTCGGCGGAGAAGACGATGTCGACCATGCGGGTCACCCCGAGTCGCGACACGATCTCATGGTCGCCCTTGGTGTCGACGGACGGCTTCGCCAGGAGCACCCGGTGACCGCGTTCCTCGTAGTTGTAGGCGGCCTGCAGGAGTCCCGTGCTCTTGCCGCTGTTCATCGCGCCGTAGCGGAAGTAGAGCTTCGCCACTACGCGAGGAAGCCGTCCTCCGCCGCACGACGGATCAGATCGGACTTCTTCGAGGCAGGGCGGCCCACCTTGGCGTACTTCTCGCGGACGCGTCGCAGGTAGGTCTTGGCGGTCTCGTACTGCACGTTCATCTGGCTGGCGACCTCGTTCGTCGAGTAGCCCGACACGTACAGGCGGAGCGCCTCTTCTTCGCCGTGGCTGAGCTTCGGGCGCTGGTGGGCAGCCGCCCCGGTCGGCAGCGGACGCCACTCGCGCTGCGGCGGGGTCTCGCGCGCCACGCCCATGACGTCGCGGGCGACGTCCATCACCTCGCGCATCGGCAGCGACTTCGACAGGAACGCCGCCGCGCCGGCGGCAAGCGCGCGGTCGCGGGATTCTCGGGTGTCCACGCTCGACAGGACGATGACCTTGGCGCCGGCGGCACGGCAGGTGCGGACGCGGGCCTCGATCGAGACGGGTTCCTTGAGCTGGAAGTCGAGGAACACCAGGTCGGTCGGGAAGCTGTCGCTGTGGACCATCTCGAGCCAGGTGTGCGCGGTCAGTGCCAGGTCGAAGTCGAACGCGTTGACGGCGATCCAGCTCGACAGGCTGTCCAGCAGCACTTCGTGGTCGTCGAGGATGGCCAGACGCACCCGGCGGGAGCCCGGGTTCGGCAGGGCGGGAGTGCCCTCCGTCAGCCTGTTCGGGTCAGTGCTGGTCATAGGAGAACCTTAGTGCGAGGGAAGAGGGACGGACGGCGACGTCGAGGTCCGGGAACGTGACCCGGAGGACGGCGAAGTAGGGGTCGAAGGTGCGGTGGATGCCGACGTCGGTGTCGGCCACGTCCACGTCGAGCGAGACGAGCACGCGGTTCGTCGGCGGGTCCTGATCGCCGCGGGCGTCGGCGGTGCGGCGGTCGGCTGCACGACGGACCGTGGCGTGGAAGCCGGCGGGGTCGACGGTCGGGGCGCCGAGGACCGCTCGGACCACGGTCCGGACGACGGTGCGCTGGTCGGTGTCGAGCGTGGCGATGAGCCCGTCCGGGTCGTCGACGACAGCGCGTGCTCCGCCGTGGGCACGGACGGCCTGCTCGAACCAGGTGCGGTCGGCGTCGGCGACCATCGCACGACGGATGCCGTCTGCGATCGCCCGTGCTCGGGCGCGGTCGGCGTCCGTGATGGTCTCGCGGGTCCGGAGTTCGGCGAAGAACGGCCCGACGTCGCGCGCGAGGATCGTCGACCGGTCCTCTTCCACGCTGGCGGCGATCCCGTCCCGCTCGGCACGCTCGACCGAGTACGAGCCCGCGCGGATCTGCACGCGCTCGGCCAGCCCGCCGAAGGTCCACGCGAAGACCCCGGCGGCCGCGGTCAGCACGAGCGTCGGCGCGGCCGCCAGGAACGCCGACACGGACACCGGCACACCGTGCGGGAACACCGTCGCGGCGGTCCCCCACGCGGCCGCGTCGACGAGGGCCAGGACCAGGCCGCCGATCACCAGGTCGGCCCAGGGGCGGTACGGCGCCGCCATCACGATGCCCGTCGCGGTGAGCAGGGACATGAAGTCGTTGAGCGCGCTGCGGTCGGGTCCCCACTGTGCCGCGACGCTGGTGACGGCGGCGACGGCGAGCAGCACGACGTGCAGGGCGAACGCCCACCGCGGGAAGGGCGCGCGGAAGGGACTCGACGCCACGAGGACGACCGCGGCCGACGCGGCGAGCAGCAGGACCGTCATCGCGCTCAGCGTGGGGCTGCCCGCGACGTCGCGGTCGAAGACCGAGGTCAGGATCGCCCAGAGGACACCGGCGGCGCCGAGGACGACGGCGAGCGGGCGCGACCCCATGGCGCCGAGCGGGTCGTACTGCTGGGCGGTGCGTCCGGTCCCACCGTCCAGGGGTCGACGCGGCACGGCGCGGCGTGGGCGCCGTGTGGCGTCCCGACGCTGTCGCGGCCCGGACGGCACCGCAAGGCGAGCGCTCACGGAGTGGCCCCGTCCGCCGCCGCGACGACACCGGTCCGGACCTCGAACGGCACGGTCATCATGACGCTGGTGCCGGTGCCGGGCGACGACCACACCTGGACGTCGCCACCGACGCGACCGATTCGCTCACGGACCGAGTTGCGGAGTCCCATGCGGTCCGCCCCGGTCTGCTGCTCGTCGAAGCCGCGCCCGTCGTCGACCACCATCACGGTGCAGGCGACGCCGTTGTCGAAGACACTGACCTCGGCGGTGTCGGTGTCGGCGTGCTTGCGGACGTTCGCCAGGCACTGTCCGACCGCTCGGACCAGGGCGTTCAGTACGGTGGAGTCGAGTCGGCCCATCGCCGCGGGGTCGCCGGTCACCGTCACGTCGAGCCCCTCGGCGCGTTCCTCGGCGAGCATGTGCTCGAAGGCGTCGACCGCCGCGCCGGGATCGGTCGGCGGGGTCGGTGCCAACCACTCGGACCCCGTGAGCATCGCGACGTCGGCTTCGACGGTCCGTGCCAGCTGTGCGTCCATCGGTCCGTCGGGGGCGAGCGAGATCGCGCCGAGGTGGTTGAGCACGGTGTCGTGCAGGATCGCCGACGCCTCGAGCTCGACGCCGGCACGGTAGGCGGACACGTGTTCTTCGCGGGCGGAGCGCAGGAGTTCGGGTTGGACGCGCTGGGACTGCGCCGTGGGGCGGCTGGCGACGAGCACGATGGCGATCACGGACGCCAGGGTGACCCAGGCGAGGACGAGCGGGTGTCCGACTCCACCGCTCTGGAACGTGGCGATCGCCGTGGCGAGCCGCCCGACGACGAGCCCCGCGATCGACCAGAGGACGACCCGGCCGGGGACGGCGCCCGCTCCGCCGACCAGGACCAGCGGCACGACGACGAGCGACAGCAGGTACGAGGACACCCAGGGCACGGGGAGCTCGCGGAGGACGATGACCGAGAACCACCAGGCGCAGGCCCCACCGACGGCCAGGAAGGCCACGGCGGACCGCCACGTGCTGAACTGGACGTGGACGCCGATCATCGCCAGCATCGGCAGGACCGCCACGACGGCGGGCACCACGGCCACGCGGGGGTCGTCGATCCGGAACAGCACCAGGGTGATCACAGCAGCCACCAGCGACCCGATCGCCGCCGCGTGGAACGCCCGCACGGTCGACCACGCGTTCACTCGCGGAGCGAGGTGCGTGGGGATGCCGAGCACGGTGGATCGTCCTTCCGGGAGCCAGGGAGCGCCGCCCTCGATCCAACCACCACGACGGCGGTCGTGTACCCCGGATCGGGTACCGGGAGACGACTGTGTCGATGATACCGGCCCCCACTGACGCTCGGTGTCCCCCGAACGCGCTCCGCGGTCCGCACAGCGCGACGTCAGAACAGCGTCGGTCCACCGTTCGAGATCCCGGTGCCGGACCCGTGACGCGGGGCCCCCGCCGGGACGAGCGAGCGGGTGCGCAGATCGCGGCGGTCCCGCTGCTGGCGCTCGTCCCACGTGCGGTCCGCGCGCTTGAGCGGCGAGATCCCGGCGGCTCGGTCGCTGCCCGGCCCAGCAGCGGGGTCGGCGGTGCGTCGGTCGCCGACCGGGTCGTTGCCGAGGGGGCCCGCCCCTTGCGAGAACCCCATCGACCCGGTGGCGGGGTCGACCTGGCCGACGCCGACGCCGTGCGCGCGGAGGATCGGCCGGATGCGCTCGGCGAGCCACCGGCGGTAGTCCTTGGGTGCGAAGGTGTTGTCGAGGTACATCGCGCGGTACCGCGGCACCAGGTCGGGGTGCGTCCGCGCCAACCACTCGAGGTACCACGGCTTGACGCCCGGCTTCAGGTGGAGTGCCGAGTACATGACACTCGTCGCCCCGGCCGCTGCCGCGCGACCGATCGCGTCGTCCAGGTGCGCGACCGTGTCGGTGATGTAGGGCAGCACCGGCATCAGGAACACCGAGCACGTCAGCCCGGCGTCGCGGACCGCCCGCACCGTCGCCAGGCGCGCCGCCGTGGTCGGCGTCCCTGGTTCGACCGACTGCTGCAGGTCGTCGTCGTACACGGCGATCGACATCGCCAGGTCGACGGAGACCCGCTCCGAGGCCGCGACCAGCGCCGGGATGTCCCGACGCAGCAGCGTGCCCTTGGTCAGGATGCTGAACGGCGTGCCCGAGTCGGCGAGGGCGGCGATGACGTCGGGCATCAGCCGGTACTTGCCCTCGGCCCGCTGGTACGGGTCGGTGTTCGTCCCGAGGGCGACCGGGTGACGGTCCCAGGTCGGCTTCGCGAGTTCGCGCCGCAGGACGTCGGCCACGTTGGTCTTCACGACGATCTGCTGGTCGAAGTCCGCGCCGCCGTCGAACTCGAGCCAGGTGTGGGTGGGGCGGGCGAAGCAGTACACGCACGCGTGGGAACACCCGCGGTACGGGTTGATCGTCATGCCCCAGGTGCCGCCGTCGATCGCGTTCACGCGATTGAGCGCGGACTTCGCCAGGACTTCGTGGAAGGTCACGCCGGCGAACTCCGGCGTCGTCACACTGCGGACGAACCCGGTGTTCGACTCGAGCCCCGGGAGCATGTCGTCCCGTGACGCATCGATCGCCTGCCCGTCCCATCGCATGCCGTCATTCGAACACACGTTCGAACGCGGCGCAAGTGCGATCGGGTGTCAGTGGTGCAGACCCAGGACCTTCGCCGTGTGCGTGAGGGTCTCGTCGGCCAGGGCAGCGTCCTCGCCGAGGTCCCTGCCGTACGTCGGCACCATGACGCGGACCGCGTCCTCCCAGCGGTCCCAGCGGTCGGGGAAGCACTTGCGGAGCAGACCGAGCATGATCGGCACGGCGGTCGACGCCCCGGGGGACGCGCCGAGCAGGCCGGCGATCGAACCGTCTGCCGAGGTGATCACCTCGGTGCCGAACTGCAGCACCCCGCCCTTGTCCTTGTCGGGCTTGATGACCTGCACGCGCTGCCCGGCGATGATCTTGTGCCAGTTGTCGGGCTGCGCTGCCGGCATGAAGTCGCGGAGTGCCTCGAACTTGGTCTGCTTCGACGCGAGCAACTGGCCGATCAGGTAGCGGAGCAGGTCGAAGTTCGAGAAGGCGACGCTGAGCATCGGTCGCAGGTTGTGCGGCCGGATCGACTTGACCAGGTCGAACAGCGAGCCCTGCTTCAGGAACTTCGGGCTGAAGCCGGCGTACGGGCCGAACATGAGTGACGCCGACCCGTCGACGATGCGGGTGTCGAGGTGCGGGACGGACATCGGCGGAGCGCCGACGCTCGCCTTGCCGTAGACCTTCGCCGCGTGCTTCTGCACCACCTCGGGGTCATCCGTGCGCAGGAACTCCCCCGAGACCGGGAAGCCGCCGTACCCGCGGATCTCCGGGATGCCGGACTTCTGCAGCAGGTGCAGCGCCCCGCCGCCGGCACCGACGAACACGAACTTCGCCGCGATCGACTGCCGGGTCCGGCCGACCTCGTTGCGCACGTCGAGCGCCCATCCGTCGAACACCTTGCCGCGGCGGATGCTGACCACCTGGTGGTTGGGCTCGAACTCCACACCGTCGACCTCGAGCTGGTCGAAGAGCTGCCGAGTCAGCGACCCGAAGTCGACGTCCGAACCCGCGGCCGAGTAGGTGGCCGCGATCGGCTGGTCCTTCTTGCGCCCGGGGATGAGCGCCGGGGCCCACTGGCGGATCTGCTCGGGGTCGTCGCTGAACTCGAGGCCGGCGAACAGGGGGTGGTCCCGCATCGCCTCGTACCGCTTGCGCATGTACTCGACGTTGTCGGCACCCCACACGAAGGAGATGTGCGGCGTCGGGTTGATGAAGCTGGTGGGGTCGGGCAGCGTGCCGTTCTCGACGAGGAAGGACCAGAACTGGCGCGACACCTGGAACTGCTCATTGACGGTGACGGCCTTGGCGATCTCGACCCGGCCGTCGGGCAGTTCGGGCGTGTAGTTGAGTTCGCAGAGCGCCGAGTGCCCCGTCCCCGCGTTGTTCCAGGGGTTCGAGCTCTCCTGCGCGACGCCGCTGAGGCGCTCGTACACGCGGATCTTCCAGCTCGGCTCGAGTCGGTGGATGAGCGCGCCGAGGGTGGCGCTCATGATCCCCCCGCCGATGAGGACGACGTCGATCGGGTCCACCTGCTTCACTGCCACCAGGCGATCCTACAAGCGTGCGCCGACAGGGTGGACAGCACACGGACAGACTGGAGGCCCGGTGCAGGCTGGCACCGTCCCTCCAGGCGCAGCCGTCACGCCGCTGGCACGTCGCGCCGGTACCGGCTGGCGGGGCCCACCGCCGGTCGGAAGGGTCCTACGCGACGACCGCGCGACGCGCGACGACGACCTCGGCGATCTGGACGGCGTTCAGTGCCGCGCCCTTCCGCAGGTTGTCGTTGCTCACGAAGAGCGCGAGGCCGTGCCCCTCGGGGGCCGACTGGTCGGGCCGGATCCGCCCGACGAACGTCGGGTCCGCACCCGCCGCCTGCAGCGGTGTCGGGACGTCGGAGAGCTCGACTCCGGGGGCCGTGGCGAGGAGCTCCGTCGCGCGGGCTGCGGACAGCGGCTGGGCGAACTCGGCGTGCACCGAGATCGAGTGCCCCGTGAAGACCGGCACGCGCACGCAGGTGCCGGCGACGAGCAGGTCGGGGAGCTCGAGGATCTTGCGGCTCTCGTTGCGGAGCTTCTGCTCTTCGTCGGTCTCGCCCAGGCCGTCCTCGACGATGCTGCCTGCGAGCGGCACGACGTCGAAGGCGATCGGACGGACGTACTTCACCGGGTCCGGGAAGGTGACGGCGGACCCGTCGTGGGTGAGCCGCGCGGTGTCCTGCTCGAGCGCAGCACGGGCCTGGCCGAGCAGCTCTTCGACACCGGCGAGCCCCGAGCCGGAGACCGCCTGGTAGGTCGTCGCGACCAGTCGACGGAGACCGGCCTCGGTGTCGAGCACCTTGAGGACCGGCATGATCGCCATCGTCGTGCAGTTCGGGTTCGCGATGATCCCCTTGCCCGCGGTGTCGATGGCGTGGGGGTTCACCTCGCTGACGACGAGCGGGACCTCGGGGTCCAACCGCCACGCGCTCGAGTTGTCGATGACCAGGGCCCCGGCCGCGGCGAACTTCGGTGCGAGCGCACGGGAAGCGGTGGCTCCGGCCGAGAACAGCGCGATGTCGATGCCCGTGGGGTCGGCCGTCTCGGAGTCCTCGACGACGATCTGCTCGCCGCGGAACGGCAGCGTCGTGCCGGCCGAGCGGGCGCTGGCGAAGAACCGCACGGTGGCGGCGGGGAAGGCGCGCTCCTCGAGCAGGCGGCGCATGACGGCGCCGACCTGTCCGGTCGCGCCGACGACGGCGATGGTGAGGTCGGTCATGGGTGCTCCTGGTCGCGTCGGCGGGTCAGCGGCCGGTACCGGCGTAGACGACGGCTTCGTTGTCGGCATCGAGGCCGAACGCCTGGTGCACGACGCGCATCGCGTCGTTGAGGGTGTCGGCACGGGTGACGACCGAGATGCGGATCTCGGACGTCGAGATCATCTCGATGTTGATCGACGCCTGGTGCAGCGCGCGGAAGAGCTCCGCTGAGACACCGGCATTGGTGCGCATGCCGGCGCCGACCAGGGCGAGCTTGCCGATCTGGTCGTCGTACTGGATGCCCTCGAAGCCGATGTCGGCCTTCGCGACGCCGAGTGCGGTCATGACGGTCTGGCCCTGGTCCTTCGGCAGCGTGAAGGAGATGTCGGTGCGTCCGTTCGAGGCCGAGACGTTCTGCACGATCATGTCGATGTTCGCGCCGGCCCGGGCCACGATCGTGAAGATCTCGGCGGCCTTGCCGGGTTGGTCGGGCACCCCGACGACGGTGATCTTGCCCTCGGAGAGGTCGCCGGCGATGCCGGTGATGATCGGTTCTTCCACGGTTTCCCCCTCGGCAGGGTTGTAGACGATGGTGCCCTCGGCGTTGCTGAACGACGAGCGGACATGGAGGGTGACACCGTGCCGACGGGCGTACTCGACGGCACGGATGTACAGGACCTTGGCGCCGGACGCCGCGAGCTCGAGCATCTCCTCGCTGGTGATCCGGTCGATCTTGTGGGCCTTCGGGACGACGCGGGGGTCGGCCGAGAAGATGCCGTCGACATCGGTGTAGATCTCGCAGATGTCGGCGTCGAGCGCCGCCGCCAGCGCGACGGCGGTCGTGTCCGAGCCGCCGCGTCCGAGCGTGGTGATCTCACCGGTGGTGCGGTTGAAGCCCTGGAAGCCGGCGACGATGGCGACGTGGCCGGCGTCGAGGGCCTCGCGCACGCGCTTGGGGGTGACGTCGACGATCCGGGCCTTGCCGTGCTGGGCATCGGTGAGCATGCCCGCCTGGCTGCCCGTGTACGAGGAGGCTTCGACGCCGAGGCTCTTGATCGCCATCGCGAGCAGCGCCATCGAGATGCGCTCGCCCGCCGTGAGGAGCATGTCGAGCTCGCGCCCGGCCGGGATCGGCGTGATCGAGTGGGCCAGATCGACGAGCTCGTCGGTGGTGTCCCCCATCGCCGAGACCGCCACGACGACGTCGTTGCCGGCCTTCTTGGTCTCGACGATCCGTTTGGCCACGCGCTTGATGCTCTCGGCGTCCGCGACGGACGATCCACCGAACTTCTGCACGATCAAGGCCACGGGCGAGCACTCCTGGGACGAGGTTCCGCGACGCTGCACGGCTTCGACAATCGTAGTCGGTGTTCCGGGGATGTTGCGTCCGGACGGGGGTCCACGCAACGATCCTGCGTGCGCTATCCCCCGACGAGCCGGCGACCCTCGAAGGCACGGCCGAGCGTGACCTCGTCGGCGTACTCCAGGTCGCCACCGACCGGCAGGCCGGACGCGAGCCGCGTCGTCCGGATGCCCATCGGCACGAGCAGTCGACTCAGGTAGGTCGCGGTGGCCTCGCCCTCGAGGTTCGGGTCGGTCGCGATGATCACCTCTTCCACCGTGCCGTCGGCCAGGCGTGTCATGAGCTGCTGGATGCGGAGGTCGTCCGGTCCGACGCCGTCGATTGGGCTGATGGCGCCGCCGAGGACGTGGTACAGCCCGCGGAACTCACGCGTCCGCTCGATCGCGGCGACGTCCTTCGCCTCTTCCACCACGCAGATCACCGCCGGCTGTCGTCGGGGGTCGCGGCAGATGCTGCAGCGCTCCGACTCGGTCACGTTGCCGCAGACCTCGCAGAACCGGACGCGTTCCTTCACGTCGGCCAGCAGCTCCGACAGCCGGGACGGGTCGAACGACTCGCTCTGCAGGATGTGGAAGGCGATGCGCTGCGCCGACTTCGGGCCGATGCCGGGCAGGCGGCCGAACTCGTCGATGAGGTCCTGGACGATGCCGTCGTACATCAGGCGCCCTCACTCAACGTGGTCTCCTCGATGAACTGCGCGCCGAGGATCTCACGCACCACGGCCTCGCCGTACCGGCCGGGGACCGCTGCGCGGCGCGGCTGCTGGGGCTGTCGGGGTGGCGCTGCCGCCGTCCGCGCCGCGGTGGTCCCGTTCGCGGATGCCGGTGCGGCCGGAGCCGTGCCGGTCGGAGCCGTGGCCACCGCCCCGGCGGCGGGGGCGTGCTGTCGGGCACCGTCGTCGGGTGGGACGTCGTCGAAGGGGCCGTCGTCGAGTGGGTAGTCGTCGACGGGCACGTCCGGTGCTGCGGCCGTGCGCTCGCCCGGACCGGTGGGTGCCGGTCGGTCGGCCGGTGCCGGCGCAGCAGTCGGTGCCGGCGCAGCAGTCGGTGCCGGCGCAGCAGTCGGTGCCGTCGCAGCAGTCGGTGCCGTCGCAGCAGTCGGCGCCGGTGCGTCCGTTCCGGTCGATGCGTCGGGGGCGGCCGCTCCGTGCTGCGCGGGAGCGACGGTGTCACCGGGGCCGGTCGACCCGAAGGGGGCGCCCCAGGCAGGCTCGACGCTGTCGGGGACCGTCCCCGCGGTCGGGTCGGTCGCCGGGATGGACGCGACGGCCCACTCCGTGACGGGGTCGTTCGACGCGGCGGGTGCAGGTGCAGGTGCAGGTGCAGGTGCAGGTGCAGGTGCAGCCTGCGCCGGGGCCGCCGGGGTCGGCGCCTGCGCGGCTGCGTCCGACGTCGGGGCGGTCGCAGTGGGAGCCTGGGCCTGCCGAGTCGTCGCGGGAGCGGCCGATCCGGAGGCCGTCCGCGCCGCGGGCTCTGGCGGAGCGGCAGCCTCGGACGTCGGCGACGCGTCGTGTCCGTCGCCCGTGCGCCGTGGCCCGGGATCGCCGGCGCCGCTCGGACGCTGCTGCCCGGGACCACCCTGTCCGGGGCCGCGAGCCACGAACTTCACGCGGAAGCCGAGCACGTCGTTGATCGCCTGGCGGACGAGTTCGCTCACGCTGGTCGTCGGGTCGGACATCTCCTTGAACGAGGCGACGTCCTGGTGGCTGGGGAACGTGAGCGCCAGGACGTCGTCCCGCAGCGAGGTGACCTGTGCGGTGACGATCACCGTCCACGCGGAGCGCTTGGCGCGCTGGACGTGCTCGAGGACCTGCGGCCATGCGTCGCGCATCTGCTGGAGACCGACCGCGGCGATCGGCTGGACGGCAGGCTCGGACCCGATGACGGTGCCCTGGCCCGTCGAGGAGGACGACGCGTGTTCCGACGGCACGGACGGATCGGAGGGTGCGGTGGACTCGGCGTGTGGCGTTCCCGGTGCGACGGCGGCCCACGAGGCCGCTGCGTCCTGGGCGGCGTTCGCGGCGGCTGCCGGCGCGGACTCGGAGTCGGCAGCCGGTGGGACCGACGCTGCCGAGGTGGACGCGGACGGAGCGGACGCGGACGGAGCGGACGCAGACGGAGCAGTCGCCGACGAGGGTGGTGCCGACGGAGCCGGAGCCGTCGGGGCGGAACTGGCCGGAGCAGCGCCGCCGTCGGGTGCCGGCGCTGCCGGCTGCGACGACGCGGCAGCAGGAGCGGTGCGCGCAGGCTGCGATCCGGTCCGGGCCGCCGGCGCCTCGGCCGGCGCCTGGTGCCCGCCGGCGTCGCCGACGCCCACACGACGCTCGAGGCGCTCGACCCGGGCCAGGGCGCCACGCTGCGTGTCGTCCGCTTCCGGCACGAGCATCCGCGCCACCATCAGCTCGAGGTGCAGTCGGGGCGAGGTCGCTCCGGTCATGTCGGTCAGTGCGCGGTTCGCGATGTCGGCGCCGCGGGACAGCCCGGTGGCACCGAACACACCGGCCTGGCGCGACATGGTGTCGAGCTCTTCCGGGGAGACGCCACGCAGGACGGCGCCCGCGCTCTCGTTCGTCGCGGCGACCACGATCAGGTCGCGGAGTCGTTCGAGCAGGTCCTCGACGAAGCGGCGCGGGTCCTGACCGGTCTGCACGACGCGGTCGACCGCGGCGAAGGCCGAGCCGGGGTCAGCGACCGCCAACGCGTCGACGACGTCGTCGAGCAGGGCGCTGTCCGTGTACCCGAGCAGGGCGACCGCACGCTCGTAGCGGAGCGCGCCGTCCTCACTGCCCGCGATGAGCTGGTCGAGCAGCGACAGGGTGTCGCGGACGGACCCGCCACCCGCACGGACGACCAGCGGCAGCACCCCCGGGTCGACCGTCACCGATTCCTGCGTGCAGAGCTGCTCGATGTACTCGAGCATCGCGGCCGGCGGGACGAGCCGGAAGGGGTAGTGGTGCGTGCGCGACCGGATCGTGCCGATGACCTTCTCGGGTTCGGTCGTCGCGAAGATGAACTTGACGTGCTCCGGCGGTTCCTCGACCAGCTTGAGCAGCGCGTTGAACCCCTGCGGGGTCACCATGTGCGCTTCGTCGAGGATGAAGATCTTGTAGCGGTCGCGCGCCGGTGCGAACACCGCGCGGTCACGCAGGTCGCGCGCGTCGTCGACACCGTTGTGGCTGGCGGCGTCGATCTCGATGACGTCGAGCGAGCCGCTGCCGCCGCGTGCGAGTTCAACGCAGCTGGGGCAGACACCGCACGGGGTGTCGGTCGGCCCCTCGGCACAGTTCAGGCAGCGCGCCAGGATGCGGGCGGAGGTCGTCTTGCCACAGCCGCGCGGCCCGCTGAACAGGTAGGCGTGGTTGACACGGTTCGTGCGGAGGGCGGTGCGGAGCGGATCGGTGACCTGCGACTGTCCGATCAGCTCGGCGAAGTTCTCGGGCCGGTAACGGCGATACAGGGCGGTGACCACGCGACAAGGGTAGCCGGGACAGCCGACACCGGGAGGCCGTTCTCCACAGGCGTCGGAGCGACCGGCGTGGACCCGTCCGCGAACGAAGAAGACTCCTCACGCACCCGCCAGAGCCCGGTTGCCCTTGCTGCGTTTCCGCCCTGGGGGAGTTGGCCTGGATGGCGTCACGTGAGGAGCCTCCGGAAGCATACCGGAACCGACGGGCATGATCGAACGCATGAAGATCGCCATCGCCGGAGGCCACGGCCAGATCGCCCTCCTCCTCGCCCGCCTGGTCGTCGACGCCGGACACGAGGCCGTCGGCATCGTCCGGAACCCCGCCCACGTCGCCGATGTCGAGCAGACCGGGGCCACCGCGATGATCGCCGACCTCGAGCAGCTCGACGACGACGAGCTCGCGCTCCGGCTGCGCGGGGTGGACGCCGTCGTGTTCGCCGCCGGCGCTGGGCCGGACAGCGGCGCCGAGCGGAAGCTCACGGTCGACCGCGACGCCGCGGTCCTGCTCGCCGATGCCGCGGTCCGGGTCGGCATCGAACGGTACGTGATGATCTCGGCGATGGGTGCCGACACCTACGACGCGACCCAGGCCGTCGTCCCCGCGGCAGACGACCGCGCGGTGTTCCAGGTCTACCTGCGCGCCAAGGCCGAGGCCGACGCGAACATCCGGGCGCGGCGCTTGCGCTGGACGATCGTCCGTCCCGGTGGGCTGCTCGACACCCCGCCGCAGGGCACCGTGACGGTGGGGTCCACGGTCCCCCGCGGGACGATCCCCCGGGCCGACGTCGCGGCGGTCGTGCTGCACGCGCTGCTCGACGACGCCGCGATCGGTGTGCAGTTCGAGGTCACGAGCGGCAACACGCCGATCACTGCCGCACTGGGTGCACTGGGCTGACCCACGGACGGACAGGAGGCCCCGTGCGCGACGTGCGCGGGGCCTCCTGTCCGTTGTGGGTGTCTACAGCGCGACGGCCGCGGACTGCCGCGCGATCTCGAGCTCTTCGTTCGTCGGGACGACGAGCACGGCCACCCGTGAGGAGTCCGTCGAGATGAGCCGGGCGTCCTTCGCGTGCAGTTCGTTGCGGTCGTCGTCGATCTCGATGCCGAGGTGCTCGAGTCCGGCGAGCACCCGCCGACGCAGCAGCGCGTTGTTCTCGCCCACGCCCGCGGTGAACACGACGGCGTCCAGCCCGCCGAGCTGCGCGGTGTAGGCCCCGACGTACCGGCGGATGCGGTGCCGGTACACGGCGAGCGCCGCCTCGGCGGTCTCGTCCCCGTCGATCGCCGCTGCCTGGACGTCGCGCATGTCACCGTTGCCGGTGAGTCCGAGCAGTCCGGACCGCTTGTTGAGCATGTCGTCGAGCTCGTCGAAGGACAGCCCGGCCTGTCGGTGCAGGTGGATGAGGACCGCGGGATCGAGGTCACCGGAGCGGGTCCCCATCACCAGACCTTCGAGCGGAGTGAGGCCCATCGAGGTCTCGATCGACCGACCGCCGTCGATGGCCGCCGCCGACGCGCCGTTGCCGAGGTGCAGGACGATGGTCTTCAGCTCGGACAGCGGCCGGTCGAGGAACACGGCGGTCTGCTCGGAGACGTACTTGTGGCTGGTGCCGTGCATGCCGTACCGGCGCACGGAGTACTGCGACGCCAGGTCGGCCGGGATCGCGTACGTGTAGGCCTCGGGCGGCATCGTCTGGTGGAACGCGGTGTCGAACACGGCGACGTGCGGCACGTCGGAGAAGACCCGCTGTGCGGCCCGGATCCCCTCGAGGTTGGCGGGGTTGTGCAGCGGCGCCAGGCTCGAGAGCGCCTCGATCTGCTGCTCGACCTGCGGCGTGACGACGGTCGCCCGGTCGAAGGTCGTCCCGCCGTGGACGACGCGGTGGCCGACGACCGCCGGCGGGTGCTCGTCGAACGACGGGCCGGTCCTGCTGAACGCGTCGAGCATCGCCTGGAAGCCCGCCGCGTGGTCCGGCACCTCAGCCGAGTCGTTCGACGCGGACTCCCCCGTCAGCGCGTTCGTGTGCTTCCACGAGCCGGACGACTCACCGATGCGCTCGACGAGTCCGGACGCGAGCATCCGCTCACCGTCGAGCTCGATGAGCTGGTACTTGAACGAACTCGATCCGGAGTTGACGACGAGGGCGGATGTCACGTGTCGCTCGCTTTCTGTGCGTGGCCCGGTCGGGCCGGTCTGGAGGCGCGGGTGCGGTCCGGCGGTCAGCCCGCGTCCGGCTCGGCGGTGCCGGCCTGGATCGCGGTGATTGCGACGGTGTTGACGATGTCGCTGACGAGCGCGCCACGGGACAGGTCGTTGATGGGCTTGCGGAGCCCCTGCAGCACCGGGCCGATCGCGACCGCGCCGGCTGATCGCTGCACGGCCTTGTACGTGTTGTTGCCGGTGTTGAGGTCCGGGAAGATGAACACGGTCGCGTGCCCGGCGACCGGGGAGTCCGGCATCTTCGTGCTGGCGACCGTGGGGTCGGCGGCGGCGTCGTACTGGATCGGGCCCTCGACGAGCAGGTCGGGGCGACGCTCGCGGACGAAGGCCGTGCCGGCACGGACCTTGTCGACGTCGGCCCCCGTGCCGCTGTCGCCCGTCGAGTAGCTGAGCATCGCCACGCGCGGGTCGATGCCGAACTGGGTCGCGGTCTCGGCGGAGGAGATCGCGATGTCGGCGAGCTGCTCGCTCGTGGGGTCCGGGATGACCGCGCAGTCACCGTAGACGAGCACCCGGTCGGCGAGCGCCATCAGGAACACGCTCGACACGATCGAGGTGTCCGGGCGGGTCTTGATGATCTCGAAGGACGGCCGGATGGTGTGCGCCGTGGTGTGCTTCGCCCCGGACACCATGCCGTCGGCGAGCCCGAGCTGCACCATCATCGTGCCGAAGTACGACACGTCGGTCACGGTGTCGCGGGCGAGCTCGATGCTCATGCCCTTGTGGGCGCGCAGGCGGGTGTACTCGGCAGCGAAGCGTTCGCGCAGCTCCGGGTCGAAGGGCGACACGAGCTGTGCGGCGTCGAGGTCGAGGCCGAGCTCGGTCGCCCGGGCCCGGATGGCGGCGGGGTCGCCCAGGATCGTGAGGTCGCACACCTGGCGCTGCAGGAGCGTCGACGCCGCGCGGAGGATGCGGTCGTCGTCCCCCTCGGGCAGGACGATGCGCCGGGCGTGGTCGCGCGCCCGCTCGATCAGGCCGTGCTCGAACATCAGCGGTGTCACGACGCCCGAGGGCGTGACCTCGAGCCGGGCGAGGAGCTCGTCCGCGCGCACGTGCCGCTCGAACAGCGCCAGCGCCAGGTCGGCCTTGCGCGGGGAGTCCGCCGCGAGCCGCCCGCGCGTCTGGGTGATCCGGAGCGCGGTGTCGTACGTGCCGAGGTGGTTGGTGGCGATCGGCAGCGAGCTGGACAGCCCTTCGAGCAGGCGCGTGATCTGCGGCGCGGTCTCGAACCCGCCGTTGAGGATCACCCCGGCCAGGCTCGGGAAGGTCTCGGACTGGTTCGCGAGCAGGGTCGCGATGAGGACGTCGTTGCGGTCGCCGGGGACGACGACGATCCCGCCCTCGATCAGACGCGGGAGCACGTTCTCCATGCTCATGCCCGCCACCACGGTGCCCAGGGCCTCGCGGTCGAGCAGGGCTTCGTCGCCGCGGACGAACGTGGCGTCGGTGGCGGCGAGCAGGGCCCGCACGGTCGGGGCGACCAGGACCGTGTCCTCGGGGATCGCCCACACCGGTGTGTCGGGGTGGTGGTCGGCGACCGCGGCGGCGACGCTCGCGCAGACGGTGTCCAGCGCGTCGGGGTCGGCACGGTTCACCACGACCCCGAGCAGCTGGGCGTGTGCGGCGCGGAGTTCGCTGGTGGTGACGTCCGCGACCTGTGCCATGTCGGCCGGCGTCCGCGCGCCGCGCTCGGCGGACACCCGGCCGCCCAGCACCAGGAGCACCGGTGCACCGAGGTTCGCCGCGACCTTGGCGTTGAACGACAGCTCGGTGGGGCTGCCGACGTCGGTGTAGTCCGACCCGAGCACCAGGACCGCGTCGTACTGGCGCTCGACCTGCCCGAAGCGACCGACGATCGTCGCGAGGGCGGCATCGGGGTCGGCGTGGACGTCGTCGTAGGTCACGCCGAGCGCGTCGTCGTAGGACTGGTTGGTGCCGGTGTGCTGGAGCAGGAGCTGCAGCACGTAGTCGGGTTCCTCGACCGAACGGGCGACGGGCCGGAACACGCCGACGCGTCCGACCGTGCGCGCGAGGGTCTCGAGGACACCGAGCGCCACCGTGCTCTTGCCCGTGTGTCCTTCTGCTGACGTGATGTAGATGCGGGTCGACACCGTCTCAGCGTATCGGCGCGCCCGTCGTGGCCACTGGGAACCGGGCCACTGTGGACGGAGGTGGTCGTCCACAGGCCCGATGACCTGTACCATGGGGTGTCGTCGCGAGACGGCACCAGGAGAATTCGCCTAGTGGCCTATGGCGCACGCTTGGAAAGCGTGTTGGGTGCAAGCCCTCGGGGGTTCGAATCCCCCATTCTCCGCAGCACCACCGAGAGCGCGAGACCCCGTCGGGTCTCGCGCTCTCGTCGTTCGTGCCGCGTCGGTCGTGCCGCGTCGGTCGTGCCGCGTCGGTCGTGCCGCGTCGGTCTGGGGCCGGTCCCCCACCCGGTGGACGCCCCTGCACCCCGTTCGCCAGGAACGCCGTGGGAAGGGTGGACAGATCTGTCGCGGGCCTCCGCCGCTCCCCTATGCTGGCCGGGACGGGCGGCCCGACACGGGCGCCCGAGGGGACAGGAGCGAAGCCGTGGGGGAGACGACGGTGCCGGCGGAGACGCCCCGGACGGAGACGGCCTACGAGCTCGTCCTGCGCCCGCGGTCCTCGCTCGTGCGGTCGACCGCGCTGAGCATCGTCTTCTCGGCCGTGCCGCTCGTCGTCGCACTCGTCTGGGTCGCGCTCCCGCTGCGGCTCTGGGCCCTGGTGGCGACGGCCGTCGTGGTGCTCGCCGTGGTCGCGGGTCTGGCCTTCGTCCGGCTGCGGTTCGCGTTCGTCGGCATCGGCACCGACGCGGTCGCGGTCCGCGGTCTCGTCACCCCGGCCAGGACCTTCCCACGCTCCGAGGTCGCTGGCCTCGTGCTCGGCACGACCTTCGGCAGCTCGGTGGACCGGACGACGCGCGAGCTCGTCGCGGTCGACGCCACCGGCGCACGGCTGTTCCGGATGCGCGCGGACGTCTGGGGCGAGGACGCGATCGACCGGGTCGTCGAGACCCTCGGCGTCCAGATCACGGAGCTCCGGCGACCGATGCCCGCGCGGGACTTCGCCCGACGGACCCTGCGCGGGCGCCGCGACGACTGACCCGGCGCTGCACGACGTCCCCTGAGGGAGCTCGCACCCGCGCGCCGCTGTCCGACGCCCCGTGAAGGGGCTCGCGGCGGTCCGGCACGCCCGGAAACGCACACGCGCTTGACACGTGTCCAGACGATGCGTGATGGTGACATCACCTCATCACGAGTGCCACCACATCCGGACCTCACCAGTCCGGCCGGGTCCAACCAACCCGGAGGGTCGGGGGCGGCGCTCATGGGCCCCTACAGCCGGCCGCCCCCGCGACGGCCTGTCGTCGTGCGCGAACACGGCGGCAGGTCATCAGGTGTTCCCGCGTATCCGACGGGAACCCGTCAATGCTAACGAATGCACTGGGCAGCACGCGTTTTCTGACCCGGTGCCCGGCGGGCAACGGCTGTCGTGCTGCGTTCGGCGCGCCCGCGCCCGCGCCCGTCACCCCCGGACTGGGGTCCGATCAGCCGGGACTTCCACCCGGGCACGCTGGTGCTCCTCTCAGTCTGGGCTTAACGTGACTCAGACATCGCACAGACGGTGACGGAGGTCCCTACCCTCCCTCGCCGCGTATCCGAAAGAGGTTGCCATGTCGCAATCGCGTGCGCGTTCGTCGCGCCGTGCACCAGCACTGATGGGACTCATGGGAGTCTCCGTCGGCCTGGCCGTCACCCTGCTCGCCCCCTCTGCGGCCTCGGCCGCCCCTGTGGTCTCACAGGGCACCGGCCGTCTCGTGCAGACGTCGCTGCTGAGCTCGACGGTGCTCGACACCGTCGCGACGCTCCGCGGTGCCGCAGCCGTCAACGCGGACGCCACCGGGGACGTGGTGGTGAACACCCCCCTCGACGCGGCCGCGGTCGCGCAGCTCGTGCAGCTGCAGGCCGGGGCGTCGAACCTGTTCGGCACGAACGGGGTCATCCAGCTCGGTGCGGTCGGCCAGTACGGCCGCGCGGCGGACGACGGCTCCTCGGCCGCGTTCTCCGGCGCGGTCTCGCAGGCCGCCAGCCTCATCGGCGCCGGCACGACCGTGAACGGCGGCGACGTCGGCTCCCCGACCGCCGGCAGCAACGCGCAGATCACCGTCGGCACCGCGGCCAGCCCGGTCTCGCTGAACGTCGCACTGACCGGTCTCGCGGCATCGGCACAGCAGACCGCCGACGGCACGCAGACCGGCCGCTACACGCTCACCGACGGCAGCGTCATCGTGGGCGGAACGGTGCTCGCGCCGACCCTTTCCGCGCTGCGTGCACCGCTGACGACCGTGCTCGGCGTCGCGTCCGGCATCGGTGTCACGGTCGCCAACCCGATCGCCGCCGACGGCACCGTCCGGGTCACGCTGCAGCAGCTGCTCGACGCTGCCGGTGTCACGAGCGTCAACGACCTGCCGGCGAACACGAACCTGCTGAACTACGTCCCGCAGGCGGTCACCACGCAGGTCACGACATCGGTGAACGCCACACTCGCCGACCTGGCGACCAGGGCCAACGCGATCCCGGTCCTCGGTGCGACGCTGAACTCCGCCATCACCGTGGCACGGACGGCGCTCAACCCGCTGCTCGGGTCGCTCGGCACGACGCTCACGTCGAACCTCGCCCCGGCCATCACGACCGCGGCGCAGCTCAACGTGAACCGCCAGGCGACCAGCGCGGACGGCGCCTTCACGCAGACGGCACTCCGCGTCGGTGTCGGACCGAACGGCAGCATCGCAGCGGTCGACCTCGCCAGCGCCACCGTCGGCCCGAACGCCGGCATCGCTGCGGTCCCCGTCGTCAACCCGGCATCGGCCAGCATCGCCGGTGGTGCGCTCGTCCTCGCGGCGATCGCAGCACTGCTGGTGCAGCGCCGTCGTCGGTCGACGGCACTCGCCGCCGCCTGATGTACCGCGCAGGCTCGATCGGGCCGTCCGTCATGACGGGCGGAGTGATCGCAGCGGGAACCGGCGCCCCCGCGATGGGCATCGCGCTGCTGGTGCTCGGCGCCGTCCTCGCAGCGTTCGTGCTCTGGCGCGTGCTGTACCGCCGTCGACGCGCAACCAGCGTCGACCGGTGACACCGTCGGCCGTCTCGTCCCTGGATCAGGAGGACGAGGCGGCCGCCGGAGGACACGTCCGACGTCGGGTCGTCCGACGGGTCCTCCCCGGGTGACCGCCTTCCCGGCCGCTGGCCGAGGCGGTCACCTGCCCGTGGACGCGCAGGTTCGGGACCTGCGCTCCACGGGCCCCCGACCCCCCACACCCGCACCCCGCTCGTCCCTCCTCACGGAAAGGACCGTCGTGTCCGCCTCCGAATCCGCGCAGACCCTGGCGTTCGTCCTGCTGGTCGTCTTCCTCGCGTACGTGACCGCGATCCTCGTGCCGTTCCTGCGCCGCCGTCCCTCCGCCGAGGGCGACCCGACGACGCTCGACTGGCACGTGTTCGTCGCCTGCCGCGACGAGGTCGTGGTGATCGGCGACACGCTCGCCAGGCTCCGCCGGGACTTCCCCGCCGCCCACGTCTGGGTGGTCGACGACGCGAGCACCGACGGCACCGGGGACGTCGTCCGCGCCGTGTCCGACCCGATGGTGCACCTGGTCGAACGGCGTCTGCCGGATGCACGGACCGGCAAGGGCGCCGCGCTCAACGCCGCGTACCACGCACTCGGGGCCTGGCTCCCGGCCGGGTCCGCACACGACCGTGTCGTCGTCGCGGTCGTCGACGCGGACGGACGACTGGCCGCCAACGCGCTGGCCCAGGCCGCGGGCCCGACGGCCTTCGGCGACCCGCGGGTGGGCGCGGCACAGGCCGCCGTGTGGATGTCCAACCGCACCGCGCTGCACGGAGACGACGACAGAGCAGGTGCCGGCACCGCCGCGCCGCTCTCCCGATGGGGTCGCTGGTTGGTCCGGATGCAGGACATCGAGTTCCGCACCGCGATCGCGGCGATGCAGTGCCTCCGCGGACACACCCTGTCCGTCGGCCTCGGTGGCAACGGCCAGTTCACCCGACTGAGCACACTGGACCGCATCGGCGCCGCGAACGGCACACCGTGGCACGGGTCGCTGCTCGAGGACTACGAACTCGGCGTCCACGTCATGCTCGCCGGTTTCCGGAACGTGTACCTGCACGACACCCACGTCGAACAGGAGGGGCTGCCGTCGGTCCGCCGCCTGCTCACCCAGCGCACCCGGTGGTGCCAGGGCGGCATGCAGTGCGCGAAGTACCTGCCGCGGATCTTCGCCTCGCGCCACGTCACGCACGCCGGCGCGATCGAGGCGAGCTACTTCCTCATCCAGCCCTTCACCCAGCTGGCCGGCGTGCTCCTGTGGCCCGCCGTCCTGGTCTCGATGCTCGCCGCAGGCACCGTGTCCGCCGGCAGCGCCGCCGCCTGGGCCGCCGAGAACTGGTGGCTGCTCCCGCTCGTCGTCGTGACCGGCATCGCCCCGTTCGCGATGTGGCCCCTGATCTACCGCCGTCGCGCCGAGCCGGGCACCAAGATCGGTACCGCGCTCCTCTGGGCCCTCGGCTACTGGCTGTACATGTACCAGAGCTACGTCTGCGTCCCGCGCGCGTTCGTCCGGTTGGTCCGGGGTCGCGCCGGGTGGGCGAAGACCCGACGCAACGCCGAGTCCGGCTCCCTGCTGCTGGCCACGGAGGTCTGATGTCCCACGCCGTCGTCCCCGCCGCCCGGCGCGTCCGCCACCGCGGCGGCCACGTGCTGCTCGCCGTCCTCGCCACCGCCGCCGCCGTCGCGACCCTCGCCGCCGCGAACGCGATCCACCCGCTGGAGGCCCGGGGCGTCGCCGCAGCGCTGGCTCCACTCGCGGACGGGGGCACCGCCGCGTCCGGCAGCGTCGCGTACTTCGGCCTCGGCACCCGGACGGTGCACGGCATCCAGATCACCCCGATGTGCTCGAGCGTGGTCCTGGTGGTGCCGCTGCTCCTGCTGGCCGCGGTGCTCGCGCTCGTCACGCGCGGCAACCGCACGCCGCGGGTCGCCATCGGACTGGCCGCCGCGGTCGGCCTCGTGGTGGCGTGCAACACGCTGCGGTACCTCGGATCGGCGCTCGCGCTGCAGGGGTGGGGCGAGCAGGGCTTCGACGTGGTGCACGAGTACGCCGGATCGCTCTTCGTGATCGCCGGCTTCGCCGCGGCGTTCCTGCTGCAGCTCCGGTTGGCGCTCCACCAGCCGGTCCGCCGACGGGGTCGTCGTGCCGTCAGCCGGGCCCGCGCCGTCGAGGTGGCGCCGTGACCGGGCCGCGTGCCGGCCGACTCGTCGCCGCCTTCCTGGCCGTCGCGACCAGCGGAGCGCTGGTCTGGGGGGCCGCGACCGTGGCCGCCGGTGCCGAACCGCCCCGGGCCGCGGGCACAGCGCTGCGGGTCGGAGCGTGCCTGGACCTGGCGACGCCGCGCGACCGCTCGGCACGCACGGCGCCGGACCCGGTCGCCTGCGCCGGGGAGCACACCCACCAGGTCTTCGCCGTCGCCACCGTGCCCGGTCTCGCGGGGCAGTGGCGGCAGCGGCCGACCGCCGCGGTGTTCGCCGCGGCGACCGCCGGGGTGTGTGGACCCGACGCACTCCGTGCTTTCCTCGGCGCCCAGGCGGTCGACGCCCTCACCGACCTGACGATCAGCCGGTTCGCCCCGTCGGCCCGCGGGTGGGCCGACGGGTCCCACCGCGTCGCGTGCACCGTGTCCGTCCCGGTCGACGCCGCCGGGACGCCCCTCCCTCTCCGGACCTCGCTGCAGGGCATCGCCGGGCGCGAGGGGACCGGCACCGACAGCTCGGCCGTCGTCCGGGCGTGCCGCCGTCAGCTGCCCGAGGGCGACGCGTGGTCCGCGCACGGTTCCCGCGTGCGCTGCGACCTGCCGCACACCACCCAGGAGGTCGGCGCGTGGATCGCGCTGACCTCCGACACCGAGGACCTCTCCCCCGCCACGATCACGACACGCTGTCGCGACGCGGCCGAGACCTTCGTCGGCGGTCGGCTGCCGACCGGGCTCGCACCGTCGGGCGTCGTGGTCCGTGCCGACGGCGCCGTCACCCTGCGCTGCACGATCGGGGGTGAGCCCCGTGACGATCGCACCGACGTCGTCGTCCTCCCGGGCTGAGCGCCGGGCTGCTGCCGGACGCTCCCGGGCTGAGCGCCGGGCTGCTGCCGGGCGCTTCCGGCAGCGCGGACTCGGCGAGCGCCTGTTCCTGCTCCTCCTCGGCCCGGTCACCGTCGCGGTCCTGCTCTGGCGGTTCGTGTCCGCGGTCCCGCGCGTCCGGTTCGACGACGCCGTGCTCTGCCTGCTCGACGTCGCGCCGCCGCGCACCCTCGGCGCACCGCTCTGGCCCGCGCACGCCTGGACGGCCGCCGCGTGTTCGCCGGCGGACGGCACCGCGACCGTCAGCAGTGCAGCCCTCCCGTTCCGGCTCGCCGAGCTGCTCACCCCGTTCGTGACCGGTGCCGCCGGGCTCGACGTCCGACTGGCCGCGGCGGTCATCGCCCTCGTGCTGGCCGTCGTGGTCGTCGCGGGGACCCTCGCCGTGCCCGGTCGGCTGGTGGTCCGCGTGGGCGCCGCCGTGCTCGCGGTCGGGGCGCTCGTCGACCCGTGGTCCGTGCGGACGCTGCTCGCTGCCGGGCCGGAGTCGGCTGCGCTGCTCGGCGCGGCCGCCACCGCCGTGTCGGCGGCCTGGCTGCCGCGGAGGCCGTTCGTCGCGACGGCCGCGATCACCGTGAGCGCAGCCTCCTGGGTGACGGCGGCACCGACGCTGGCGTGGGTCGTCCTGCCCGTCGTCACCGCGGTCGTCGTCGTCGTGGTCGTCCGCGCGACCGGGGTCGACCGTGTCGTCGGTCTGGCCGTCGCCGGTGCGGCGGTCGCCGCCCTCGTGACCAGCGCCTGGACCGGGGCGCACCTGGCGTCACCGGACGACGGCGTCGACGCCAGGACCCGTCACGTCCAGGTGGTCGCGTCGGTCATCGGTTCCGACGCCGCGCGGGCGACGTTCGGGCTCGGACCCGGGACCGGCGACGGCTCGATCCGGGACGGCGACCCCGACCCCGCGTTCGCCACCCTCGACGACCTCGACCTCGTCCGAGCGGCGGTCGTCCACCCGGCGACGACGGTCGTGCTCGCCGACCGCGCGGTCTCAGCCCTGCTCGATCCCGACGTCGACTCCCCGGACACGGGTGCGTCGCCGGTCACCGTCGCCGCGGGCGCGCTCGCGAGCCTGCCGCTGCTCGCGCTCGGTCTCCACCTCGCGGTGGCGGCGTCGGCCGCGGCGCTCACCGTCCGTCGGCGGCTCGGCTCGCGAGCGTCGGGCGTCGGGATCGCGGCGCTGGTGATGACCTCGTCGTCGTGGCTCGTGTTCTGGGCCTGGGTCGTCACCGGGGACCCGGCTGACCCGGTCCCGGCGGTCGTCTTCACCACGACGACCCTGGCGCTCGTCCCCCTGCTCCCCGTGCAGCTCGCCGTCCTGCTGCGCAGCGGCCCCGCCGTCGCCGGTCGCCAACGGCACCGCCGACTCGTCCTCACCACCGCACGGACAGGAGCACACCGATGACGTACCGCCCGCGAGTCCTCGTCGTCTACGGCACGCGGCCCGAGGCGGTGAAGGTCGCCCCCGTCGTCCTCGCCCTCCGCCAGGACCCCGACCTGCAGGCGCTCGTCGTGGACACCGGACAGCACCCCGACCTCACCGCCGCGGTGCACGAGACGTTCGGCACCCACCCGGACTGCACCCTGTCGATCGCGCGACCGGGCCAGTCCGTCGGCGCGATCGCCGCACGGACGATGACCGCGGTGGGGTCGCTCCTGGCCGAGTGGCGACCCGACCTCGTGCTCGTCCACGGCGACACGACCGCCGCGGCCGCCACGGCACTCGCCGCCCACTACGCCCACCTCCCGGTCGCACACCTGGAGGCAGGACTCCGGTCGGGCGACCTGTGGTCCCCGTGGCCGGAGGAGGCGAACCGCAGCGTCATCGGTCGCCTGGCCGGGCTGCACCTGGCTCCGACCGCGACCGCGCGGGACAACCTGCTGCACGAGGGGGTGCCCGCCGAGCGCGTCGTCGTCACCGGCAACACGGTCGTCGACGCGCTCCTCCACACCCTGGACCGGGCACGACCGAACCTGCCCGGACCGCTCGAGGAACGGGCCGCAGCGGCTCGTCAGGTCGTGCTGTTCACGGCGCACCGCCGCGAGTCGTGGGGCGGCGGACTGGCCCGGGTGGCCGCTGGCCTGGCCGACGTCCTGGCTGACCGTCCGGACACCCTGCTGCTCGCGCCGCTCCACCCCAACCCGGTGGTGCGTGACGCGGTCCTGCCCGAACTCGCCCGCGTGGCGTCCGCCGTGGTGACCGACCCGTTCGACCACCCCGCGTTCTGCCGGGCGATGCAGCTGTCGACCGTCATCGTCACCGACTCCGGCGGGGTGCAGGAGGAGGCACCGTCGCTCGGGGTCCCGGTGCTGGTCACGCGCGACACCACCGAGCGCCCGGAAGCCGTCGCCGCCGGTGCCAACCGGCTCGTCGGCACCGAGCGTGCGGCCGTGGCGAGCGCGCTCCGCGAGGTCCTCGACGACCCGGGAGCACGTGCGCGGATGGCCGCCGTGGAGAACCCCTACGGCGACGGACACGCGGGACGGCGCGTCGTGCGGGCGATCCGGGAGTTCCTCGGGGTTCCCCCGCGCCACCGGCGACGCGACGACGTCGTCCTGCACGACGACGACCGGCGGCACGACGACGTCCTGAACGAGGAGGTCCTGCACGAGGATGCGCGACACGACGGTGCCCTGGGCGCCACGGCGGCGGTGGGCGTCGCGTGAGGGCCCTGCCGGCCGCGGTCCTGGGCGTGCTCGCGGTCGCCGCCATGGCCGCGGGCGTGGTCAGCCTGCAGACGCCGGCCCGGGACCCCGGCGCCGGGGTGGCACGAGACCTCGACGGCCGTCCGGTGGCCGGAGCGCCGCCCGCGACGGCGACTTCGACCACGGCGACGACGGCGGACGCCGTGGGCCGGCCGGGCGACCGGCTGGTCGTGCCGGCGGTCGGGCTCGACGTCCCCCTCGACACGATGCAGGTCCGGCACGGCGTCGTCGACCCGCCGGGCTTCGCCGCCGCGTACGAGGTGCAGGGCCTGACGACCGACGTGCCCTCGGCCACCGGGACCTACATCGCCATGCACGCGCTGCGCGGCGGGGGCCGTGCGCCCGGGAACGCCCTCTGGGACACGGACGCCGGACGCCCCCGCATCGCGATCGGCGACACCGTCAGTGTTGACGGTGCATCGTGGCGCGTCACCGGCATCGGCACCCCGACGAAGCAGTCCGTGCCCGGGAGCGACCGGCTCTGGTCGACGACGCCCGACGAACTCGTGCTGCTGACGTGCCTGGAGACCCCCGACGGACGTCCCTCCACCCGGAACGTCGTCGTCACGGCAGAGCCTGCGGGCTGAACCCGGTCCGGCGTCAGCGGCGTCGGCGCAGGGTCGAGAAGATCCCCTGCACCACCTCTTTCGCGATGGTGCCGCCGAGGCCGCCACCGAGCAGGTCGGACAGCGGGTCCGTCGTCCGACGCTTCGACGTCGTCCGGGTGCCCGAGCGCGACGAGCCGCGCGACCGACGGGCCTCGGCAGCACGCTCCGCCTGCTCGAACTCCCGCTGCGTCCGCTCGTACTCGCGCTGCGCCGTCGCGTGCTCGCGTGCCTCGCGCTTCGCGTCGGCGGCCGCCTGCTTCGCCGCGGCGGCGGCCGCGCGTGCGGCCTCCTTCTCCGCGTCGGCGGCGGCGGCCTCGGCCGCCTCGCGTGCGTCCGCGGCGGCAGCCTGCGCAGCGGCGGCCTCCATGCGGCGGGCGAGCATCTCGTGGGCCGAGTCGGGGTCGACGCGGGTGCCGTAGGTGGCGAGCAGCGGGGACGCGGTGACCCGGGCCTCCAGGTCGGCCGACGGCATCGGCTCCATCGATCCGCGCGGCGCGCGCAAGCGGGTCCAGGCGACCGGGGTCGGCGCGCCCTTCTCGTTCATGACCGTGACGATGGCCTCGCCCGTGGCGAGGGAGGTGAGGACCTCACCGAGGTCGTAGTCGCTGGTCGGGTAGGTGGACACGGTCGCACGCAGGGCCTTCGCATCGTCCGGGGTGTGCGCTCGGAGCTGGTGCTGCACGCGCGAGCCGAGCTGCGCCAGGACGTCGTTCGGCACGTCCTTCGGGGTCTGCGTCACGAAGAAGATGCCGACACCCTTCGACCGGATCAGCCGCACGGTGCGCACGATCTGCTCGAGGAAGTCCTTCGACGCACCGGTGAACAGCAGGTGCGCCTCGTCGAAGAAGAACACGAGCTTCGGCTTGTCCTGGTCGCCGACCTCGGGCAGCTCGTTGAACAGGTCCGCGAGCAGCCACATCAGGAAGGTCGAGAACACCTCGGGCTGGTCCTGCACGCCGGGGACCTCGAGGAGGCTGACGATCCCGCGCCCGTCCGCCGTCGTCCGGAGGAAGACCTGCGTGTCGATCTCCGGCTCGCCGAAGAACCGGTCGGCACCCCGGTCGGCGAAGGTGATGAGCTCGCGGAGGATGACCCCGACCGTCTGCTTCGACAGCCCGCCGAGGTCGGCCAGTTCCGGCTTGCCTTCGTCGCTCACCAGGAAGGTCAGGACGCTCCGCAGGTCCGTGAGGTCGACGAGCGGCAGCCCGGCCTGTTCGGCGTAGTGGAACACCAGACCGAGGGAGGACTCCTGGGTGGCGTTGAGCCCGAGGGCCTTCGCGAGCAGCAGGGGCCCGAAGCCCGACACCGTCGCCCGGATCGGCACGCCGGAGCCCTGGCCGCCGAGCGAGTAGAACTCGGCCTGGCTGGCGGCGGGGGTCCAGTCCTGGCCGATCCCGGCCGTGCGCGCCAGGAGCTTGTCGCTGCTCGTCCCCGCGACCGCCAACCCGGACAGGTCGCCCTTGATGTCGGCAGCGAACACCGGCACGCCGTTCGCCGCGATCTGCTCCGCGAGGACCTGCAGCGTGCGGGTCTTGCCCGTCCCGGTGGCACCGGCGACGAGCCCGTGGCGGTTGAGCATGCCGAGCGGGATGCGCACCTGGACGTCCGGCAGGGCGGCGCCGTTGACCAGGGCGCCGAGCTCCAGCGCGCTGCCGTCGACGGCGTACCCGTCGCGGATCGCGGCGACCGCGGCGTCGCCGAGCGGACCGACGGGAGGCTCGGTGCCGGTCGGCGTCGCAGCCGTCGGGCCCGGGGTGGGCGCGTCCGGGGCCGCAGGGGCGTCCGGTGCGGGTGGTGCGGGTGGTGCGTCCGGCGCTGGCGGCGCTTCCGGTTCGTCCGGCGCGGGTGGTGCGGGCGGTGCGGGCGGTGCGTCCGGCGCGGGTGGTGCGTCCGGCGCTGGCGGCGCTGGCGGCGCTGGCGGCGCTGGCGGCGCTGGCGGCGCTGGCGGCGCTTCCGGTGCGGGGGTCGCCGGGGTCGGTGTTGCCTGGGCCAGCGCCGCGGCGAGCTCCTCGGCGCGGGCGACTGCTTCGTCGGCGAGTCGTCGTGCCTCGTCCGCCGCTGCCCGTGCTGCCTCGGCCGCCGCTCGTGCCTGCTCCACCGCGTCGCTCATGCGCTCAGCCTAGGGACGGACCCGGCTCTGCGCCCGGCTCGTGTCGCGAGCGATCCGGATGCATCCGCATCAGACGACACCGCACACCGCGAACGACCTCTGCCGTGTCGGAACATGCACACGCACCGGATACCTCCGCATCAGACGACACCGCACAACGCGAACAACCCCTGCCGTGTCGGAACATGCACACACACCAGACAGTTGCCCGCCCGCCCGCCCGCCCGCCCGAGCAGCCCATGCACGCCCGTCCCGCGCGCCTCAGTGCGTCAGCGCAGGCACCGACCTCGGCCGCACCACGAACCACAGCAACAGGACCGCCACTGCGGCGGTGCTGGCCATCACCGCGGCCATCGGTGCCGCCTGCGTGATCCCGAGCAAGCCGACGATCGGCGAGATCAGCCCGGCGACACCGAAGTTCAGCGCGCCGAGAACCGAGGCCGCCGTCCCCGCCTCTTTCCCGTGGGAGGCGAGACCGATGACCTGCACGAGCGGGAACGAGAAGCCGCACGCCGCGATGAAGAACCACAGCGGCACGAGGACCCCGACGAGCCCGGCACCGAGCAGGTCGAGCACGATGATCGCGGTCGAGGCCAGGAGCAGCGTCGCCGTCGAGCACGCCAGGATCCACTGCGGGCCGACACGCTGCGCGAGCCGCGCCGAGATCTGCACGCCGAGGACGACCCCGATCGAGTTCACCGCGAACAGCAGCCCGTACTGCTGCGCGTTCAGCCCGTACACGCCCTGGAACAGGAACGGCGACGCGCTGAGGTACGAGAACAGCCCGCTGAACACCATCGCACCGATGAGCGCCACGCCGACGAAGATCCGGTCCGTGAACAGCGCGCGGTAGCGCTGGCGCATCGTGGAGTGTCCGGCCTCTCGGCGGCGGGCCGGCGGCAGGGTCTCGACGATGAGCAGGATCGACGCGATCACCACCGCCAGGCCGTAGCAGGCCAGGAACACGAAGATGCCGCGCCAGCTGGTGAACCGGAGCATCTGCGACCCGATGAGCGGGGCGAGGATCGGCGCGAGCCCGTTCACCATCGCCAGCCGCGAGAGCATGCGCACGAGGGGCTTGCCGCCGAACAGGTCGCGGACCGTGGCCATCGCGACGACACCGCCGGCCGCGGCACCCATCCCCTGCAGGACGCGGAACAGCCCCAGCAGCTCGATGTCCGGCGCGGTCGCGGCACCGATGGACGCGGCGATGTGCACCGTCGTCGCGATGATGAGCGGGAGCCGACGACCGACCTTGTCGCTCCAGGGACCGACGAGCAGCTGCCCGGCGGCGAAGCCGAGCGTGGTGGCCGTCAGCGTGAGCTGGACCGCCCCGTCGGTGACGCCGAACTGCTCCTTCAGCGAGGGGAACGCCGGCAGGTAGAGGTCGATCGTGAACGGCCCGAGCGCGGTCAGGGCACCGAGGACGAAGACGTAGACGAGGCGCTGGGCGCGGGTCAGGGAGTCCCCGGGGTGCAGGATGACCCGGATCGAACCGGTGGTCGCGGGCGCGGTCACAGCAGTGTCCTTCGGCGGTGAGGGGCGGTCGGCGGAGCGGCGTCGGCGTCGATCGAAACGATTCGGCCGTGGAACCATCCTATGACCGAAGCCGGGCATCGCGACACCCGCTGCCGGTCGTTGCCGCGTGTCGAGCGACACGACGAACGGCCCAGACTCCGGGCTGCGGTACCGTCGTACCGCCCGGGATCCCCCGGGTCAGCACGGAAGAGGGGGTGCGCGTCATGGTCGACGCTCGGATCCTGCACACGACGGCAGCCCTGCGCGAGGCCATCCTGCGTCTCGCGGCGGGCCGACCCGTCTCCGAGATCACCGTCGCCGACGTCACCCGCGCCGCCGGGATCAACCGTGCGACGTTCTACTCCCACGCGGTCTCACCCGGCTCGCTGCTCGCGGACGTCCTGACGCCCGAGCTCGACGAGATCCGCGCCGAGGACTCCGATGCGCGGCGCGTGGCTGCCGAGCGTGGTGCCGGCCGGGACGAACTCGCCGCGATCACCCGACGCGGGATCAACGCCGTCGTCGAGCACGTGGTCACGCACCGGGAGATCTACCTGCGGGCGCTGCCCGACGCGAACGACGCCTCGTTGCACCGGTTGCTCGTCGAGCACTTCACGGTCTCGAGCGCGATCCACATCCGCGAACTCGACCCCGCCACCCGGCCCGAGCTGCTCGACGACGTCGCCGCGGGCTTCGTCGCGCAGGGCTTCGTCGGCGCGATCGAGGCGTGGCTCGCCGGTCCCCGGCGTTCCCGCAAGGCGCTCGTCGACACGATCACGCAGTCGTTCCCGGCTTGGTGGAGCTGACGCGACGCCCGAGACCGTCACACGGACGGACGGGAGGCCCGGTGCCAGCTGGCACCGGGCCTCCCGTCGTTCAGGTGGTCACGTCAGTGATGCGCGACCTGGCTCATCCCGGTGAAGGACACCGCGCCGAGCCCGGTGACGTCGTCGTAGCCCTTGGCCGTGGTCAGCGACGTGTCGTGGTCGAGCGTGACCAGGAAGTCGTGCCCACTGGTCGCGCTGGTGTAGGCCAGGGCGAGCGGCGACCGCGGCGACGTGACGTCGGCGAAGGCCGACGGTGTCGCACGGTAGGTTGCGTACAGCGTCGGGTTCGCGAAGCCGAGGCGGACGTTGGTCGACTGCTGCACGATGGCCGACAGCGCCGCGGTGATCGGCGACGCGAGCGACGTGCCGCCGTACGTCTCGTTCACGAACTGGCCGGCCTTGAGGGTTGCGTCGTCCGTGATCGGGCGGATGCCGATCGAGAACCCGGTGTACGGGTCGGCCAGCGCGGCCAGGTCGGGCGAGACGCGCTTGCCGCCGGCCAGGGACGCCGGGACGACGCCCTTCTGGTACGCGGGCTGGTCGAACAGCGTGCTCTGGCCACCGCCGGCGCCACCACCGTCGAGGTTGCCGGGGAGTGCCGCGGAGTAGACGTTGCCGCGGGGGCTGCTCACGATCTGGTCGAGCAGGTCACCCCAACCGGTCTCGAACGACTTCTTGCCGGTCTTGTCGATGCCGAGGCTCGTACCACCCACCGAGGTCACCCACGGGCTCGAGGCCGGGAAGTCCGGCTGCGCACTGCCGAGCGCCGCGGACTCGTCGCCGTGGTCACCGCTCGAGAAGTACAGGCCGATGCCCTCACCGGCGGCCTGGATGTGCAGGTTCTCCTGACCGCGGATGCTCGACAGCGGGACGTTCTCGCCGACGTCGCCGTAGCTGTTGCTGACGAGCGAGGCCAGGCCCTGGTCGAGGATCTTCGACATCGCGACGTCGAGGCCGCCACCGCAGTTCGTACCACCGACGTAGAGGATCTTGGCCGAGGGGGCCACCGCGTGCACGGACTGCACGTCGAGGGTCTCCTCACCCTGCCAGCCGCTGGGCTGCTGGCAGAGCACCTGGTCGGTGAACTGCGACGGCGACGGGATGCGCTGCTCGAAGGTGGCGCCCGTCAGCTGGGGCTCGCCGTGCTGCTGCGAGTAGGAGTTGGTGTCGTGGATGATCGTCGGCGAGGCGTACGCGTCGATGATCGCGACGGTCTGCCCCTGGCCCGACACGCCCTTCGCGGCGAGCGCGTCGACGCCGTACGCCGAGCGGAGCTGCGACGGGCCGTAGCCGCAGGCGAAGGTCGGCACCACGGTCTTGCCGTACGCGGACGGGACGGTCGCGGTGTGCTCGCCCGCGTACGAGGAGCACTGGGCGTTGATCCCGGTCGGGGTGGTCGCCTGCTGGCGCAGCGACCGGGTCGGGGTCGACGAGGCGGGCTCCTGGCCCTGCTCGACGAGCTCCGGGTGGGTCAGCAGCCGTCCCTGGTCGACGCTGACGCCGCTGACGAGTCCGGCGATGGATGCCGGGAGGCTCGGTGCGGTGGACGGTGCCACCAGCGTCTGCTGCGCGTGGCGGTAGGAGTGCAGGGTCGTCCCGAGCACCGAGTCCACGACCGAGGCCGCTCCCCGGAACACCACGTACTCGTGGCTGGCGGGCACGGCGGTGATCGACAGGCCCTGTGCGCGCAGGAAGCCCGTGACCTGGTCGGCATCGGCCTTGCTCGGCGCGTACGCGGCGATCCAGGCCGCGGGGGTGAGCGGCTTGCGGTACTGCGGGGAACCCGGGGTGGACACCGCGGTCGCGAGCGCCTCGGCGCCGGCCTGGTTCTTCAGGGGCAGGTAGACCTCGCCCTCGACGTCGGTGGACGCGGCGACCGTGCCAGCGTCGTTCGGTGCCGTCGCCCAGGTCGGGACGGAGTCGGGCAGGACCTGGCGGGTCGCGGCGTCGGCTGGACCGCCGGCGAACAGCACCGCGCCGACGGTGCAGGCGGCGGTCGTGACGGCGAGCGCGGTGAGGCGCCTGCGGGTGGAGGGAGTGGGAGAGCGTCGTTGCACGTCGGGTCCTCTCGGGAACTGCCTGGTATGGAGTGAGCTGACTGTAGTAAGTTCCGCGAACCAACAGACAGTCAGTGGAACCACCGACCTGCCATGTCACCCGTCCGGGGGGTGAAGCTGTCGCTGTGTTCAGCCCCGGATCCGCGTCGTTGCTGTGATGCGCATCGGCCGACTGGGTCCGAGCCGTGAAGCGGAGCACGGGGGCTTGTGCCCAGCCCGCGACCGACCCGTTCCCGCAGGGCTCAGTCGCCCGCGGGCTTCTTGCCGCGCTGCAGTGACTCGACGACCGCGACGGCCTTGCCGACCATGGCCGCGTCGGAGTCGGTGCCCTGCACCCGGTAGTCGGTCGCGAGTCCGTCGCCACCCGTGCCGGACGACGGCAGCGGGTCACCGAGGGCGATGACGACCACACCGGCGTCGTGCGCGGTCTGGACGGCACCGGTGAGGGCGTCGGGATCGGCGGCCTCAACGAACAGTGCCTTCGCCCCACGCTGCACGAGGGCCCGGACGTCGCGCACCTGGGACGTCGCCGGGTCGGTCGCGCTGGCCACCCGGACGTCCGGACGGAACCCCGCGGTCGTCAGGTCGGACCGGAACCGGTCGGGCAGCGCGACGCCGCCCGACGTGGGCCCCGGCGTGGCGGCCGCGGACAGCAGCAGCACGCCGACCACGGCGTGCTGGTCGAAGCCGCCGTCCGAGCTCGTGAGGTCCGTGCTCTGCACCGGAGTCGGCGCGGCACTGGTCGTCCCTGTGCACCCGGTCATCACGACGACGGCGATGACCGCCAGAGCGGCGGAGACCAGGGTGCGGCGCACGGTTCCTCCTCGTCGTGGACCCACCACGCTACCCGTTCCCCGCGGAGGAGGCCGGTGGCGGCACGGGGCCCAGCCGGCGGACCGCGAACAGCCCCACCAGGGCGACGACGATCATCGCGGCGAAGACCGCGGCGAAGGCCAGGGGGTCCGAGCGCCCGCCGAGCGCCGTGAACAGCAGTCCCGCGACCGCGAGCCCGACCACGCTGCCGGAGGCGTCGGCGATCGTCAAGGCGGAGCTCGCGAAGCCGTCGTCGCCCTCGGTCGAGAAGCGCAGGGTGAGCATCGACGTGCGCGGGTACGCCACCCCCATGCCGGCACCGCCCACGAACCAGCCGGCGACGAGCACCCACGCGGGCAGGTCGGCGAGTGCGACGGCGAGGGCCGCGACCAGGCTGACCAGCACCAGGCCGAGACCGACGCCGAACGCACGGGCAGCGGGGAGCCGTCGCTCCCCCAACCGACCGTGCACCCAGCTCGCGCCGGCCCAGCTGAGCGCGGCGACGGTGAGTGCGAGCCCGGCGGCCGACGGCGACAGCCCGTGCTGGGCCTGCAGCAGGAAGGGCACGTACGCCTCGCTGCCGAAGAACCCCGCGGCGAGGACGCCGCGCAGCAGCACCACCGAGGGCAGGCCCGGCGCCGCGGTCAGGGTACGGCGCGGGAGCAGTGGTCGCAGGGCGAACCAGGCACCGGCGACGCCGACCACGACGGAGACGACCCGCAGGACCACCGGCAGGTCGGGAGCGACGTTGAGCAGCAGGACCGCGACCGCGGCACCGGCCGACCAGGCGATCCGTCCGCGCTGCCACGGCGGGCGGCGCTCGACGGCGGGCGGGTGCAGGCGGCCGAGCGTCGGGACCAGCAGCGCGAAGGCGGAGACGGCGATCACGAGGGCACCCGCGAAGACCCAGTGCCAGCTGAACAGGTCGGTGACGATGCCGGCGAGCGCGGGACCGACGAGCGCGGGGACGACCCAGGCGGCGGCGAACCCGGCGAACACCGGGCCGTGCAGGTCCTCGGGGAAGATCCTGGCCACGAGCACGTAGAGCACGACGTCGATCGCACCGGCCCCGAAGCCCTCGACCAGTCGACCGGCCAGGAACACCGGCATCGTCGGGGCGAGCATGACGATCGCCGTGCCGATGGCGAAGAGCGCTGCGGAGACCCACGCGACCACCCGGCCGCCCGCGCGGTCGGTCCAGTTCCCCGCGAGCACCATCCCGGGCACGCCGGCCGCGAGCGGCGCCGCGAAGCTCAGCGAGTACAGGGTCTCGCCGCGCAGGTCTCGGCTGATCTCCGGCATGATCGTCGTCATTGCCAGGTTCTGGAACGCCGAGACGGCGACGATCGCGACCATGCCGATGGTCGGGAGCGCGTAGCCCCGACTGAACAAGGTCGTCCGCGTCACCGTCGTCGTCACCAGGCTCATCGTAGGGCCGACGGGTGACGCGGCTACCGGCGCAGCGCCTGCTGCACGTCGGCGACCAGGTCGCCCGCGTCCTCGATCCCGACGGAGAGCCGCACCAGGTTCTCCGGCACCGCGAGCTCCGTGCCCTTGACCGAGGCGTGGGTCATCTCGCTCGGGTACCCGATGAGCGACTCCACGCCGCCGAGCGACTCGGCGAGGGCGAACACCTCGGTCGACTCCGCGAAGCGCTTGGCGGCCTCGGGTCCACCGGCGAGCGCGACCGAGAGCATGCCCCCGAACCCGCGCATCTGCCGCGCCGCGACGTCGTGCCCCGGGTGGTCGGCGAGTCCCGGCCAGTACACACGCTCGACGGCTGGGTTGCCCACGAGGGACTCGGCGACCGCCTGGGCGTTCCGCGAGTGCCGCTCCATGCGGACCGACAGCGTCTTGATCCCGCGGATCGTCAACCACGCGTCGAACGGCGACGAGATGGCCCCGGCACCGAACTGCACGAAGCCGACCAGCTCGGCGAGCTCGGCGTCGCGGAGCACCACGGCCCCGCCGACGATGTCGGAGTGCCCGCCGAGGTACTTCGTCGTCGAGTAGACCACGACGTCGGCACCGAGTGCGAGGGGCTGCTGCAGGGCCGGGGACGCGAACGTGTTGTCCACCACGACGAGCGCGCCGGCGTCGTGCCCGATCGCCGCGAGCGCCGTCACGTCGGCGATCTTCATGAGCGGGTTCGTCGGGGTCTCGACCCACAGGACGGTCTTCGCGGGGGCACCCTCGAGCGCCGCACGGACGAGGTCGGGGTCGCTCATGTCGACGACGACGAGCTCGACGCCCCACGGGACGTGCAGGCGGTCCACGAGACGGTGCGTGCCGCCGTAGACGTCGTTGCCCATCACGACGCGGGCGCCGGGGGCCAGGGTGGCGCGGAGCAGGGCGTCCTCGGCGGCCAGACCGGACGAGAACGAGTACGCGGCCACCCCGCCGTCCAGGTCGGCGAGCAGCGTCTGCAGCGAGTCGCGCGTCGGGTTGCCCGAGCGGGAGTACTCGTAGCCGTTCCGCATCTGCCCGATGCCGTCCTGCAGGTACGTCGAGGTCAGGTACAGCGGCGGGATGACGGCACCGGTCGGGCCGTCGGGCTCCTGGCCGGCGTGGACGGCGCGGGTGTCGAACTCGGTCATGGTGCGTTCTCCAGGTGGGGCTCGGGTGTCGGACGGGAGGCTCGGCACGGCCATGCGCGCACCGCACGGTGCGCGCACGGCCGGGATCACTCCGACAGGAAGGTGAGCAGGTCGTGTCGCGTGAGCACGGTGACGGGCTTGCCGTCCTCGACGACGAGGAGCGCGTCGACCTCTTCCAGCGCCCGTCGCGCCGTGGAGACCGACTCGCCGATGCCGATGAGCGGCAACGGGTCACCGACGGATCCGGAGACCCGATCGGCCATCTTCGCGGCGCCGGTGAAGACCTGCTCGAGCAGGTCCTTCTCGGCGACGGCGCCGATGACCTCGCCGATCACGACGGGCGGTTCCGCGCTGAGCACCGGCATCTGCGAGACGCCGTACTTCGACATGATGTCGACGACCTCGCGGACGGTGTCGCCCGGGTGTGCGTGGACCAGGTCCGGCAGGCGGCCGTCCTTCCCCGCGATCAGCGACCCGACCGTCCGGGCGTCGTCGGTCTCGGCGAAGCCGTACGAGCGCATCCACCGGTCGTTGAAGATCTTGCCGAGGTAGCCGCGGCCGCCGTCGGGCAGCAGCACGACGACGACGTCGTCCTCGGTCAGGTCACGTGCGGCGCGCAGCGCGGCGACGACCGCCATGCCGCTCGAGCCGCCGACCAGCAGCCCCTCTTCGCGCGCCAGACGTCTGGTCATGGCGAAGGACTCGGCGTCGGACACGGCGATGATCTCGTCCGGGACGCTCGGGTCGTAGGCGCTCGGCCAGAAGTCCTCGCCGACGCCCTCGACCAGGTACGGACGCCCCGTGCCGCCGGAGTACACGGACCCCTCGGGGTCGGCGCCGATGATCCGGACCCGACCGTCCGACGCTTCCTTGAGGTACTTCCCCGTCCCCGAGATCGTGCCGCCCGTGCCGACGCCGGCGACGAAGTGCGTGATGCGCTGGTCGGTGTCGCGCCAGATCTCCGGCCCGGTCGTCTCGTAGTGGCTCCGGGGACCGTTCGGGTTGGCGTACTGGTTCGGCTTGTAGGCCCCGGGGATCTCGCGGACGAGCCGGTCGGACACCGAGTAGTACGACTCGGGGTGGTCGGGCGGGACCGCGGTCGGTGTGACCACGATCTCGGCGCCGTACGCCGTCAGGACGTTCCGCTTGTCCTCGCCGACCTTGTCCGGCAGCACGAACACGCACCGGTAGCCGCGCTGCTGGGCCACGAGCGCGAGCCCCACGCCCGTGTTGCCGGACGTCGGTTCGACGATGGTGCCACCCGGGCCGAGGTCCCCCGCAGCCTCGGCGGCGTCGAGGATCCTCGTCGCGATGCGGTCCTTCGACGAGCCGCCGGGGTTCAGGTACTCGACCTTGACCAGGACCGTGGCCCGGATCCCCTCGGTGACGCGGTTCAGCTTGACGAGCGGGGTGTCGCCGACGAGGTCGACGACCGAGTTCGCGTAACGCACGCGCCGAGTCTAGGCGGGGCTCCTGCGGCCGTTACCGATCAAGACGTGCCGGTGCGCGTTGCGACTCGACGTGGGCCGTCACCGCGGCTGCGACCTCGTGTCGGCGGCGGTCGATCACGTCGCCCATGTCCCGGGCGAGCGCCGGCGTGGACCGGACGATCTGGTCGAGCGCGGTCGCGGGGACGACCAGGACGGCGACCTCGTTCCGGGCGATCGCCGTCGTCAGCATGGCCTCGCGGGTGAGCGCCGTCTGTCCGAGGTAGTCACCGGCCTCGACACGGCTGGCCGGCAGTTCCGCGTCTTCGAACGGCACGCGCAGCTCGACGCTGCCGGCGAGCACGAAGCGCACCGCGTCCGGGACCGTGCCGACCGTGGAGATGACCTCGCCCGCCGCGTACCGCTCGAGACGGACCACGGGCGCGAGCGCCAGGGCGTCGTCACCGGTCAGGTACAGCGTGGGCGAGATCGTCGCGAGGGCGGCGTCGCGACGCTCGTCGGTGACGAAGTCGTCGGTGGTGTCGCCGTCGAGTCCGAGACCGGCACGCCGAGCGGCGTACCAGAGCCACATCCGGAAGGTGGCCAGGGCGGCCCCCTCCTGGGACGGGCCGCGGACCTCGAAGGACACCTCGTAGGCGGGACCGCCCTTCGGCACGGCGCTCGGTGTCGTCCCCGGGATCACCTGGGGCAGGCTCGACGCGACCCGCTGGAGCAGGCCGACCACGGCCGCGGGTGCGTCATCCGTCGTGAACGCGACCTCCGTCGAGACCGTGAACGCGCCTCCGGTCCGGCTCAGGTTCGTGAAGGACGCACCGGCCAGCGACGAGTTCGGGGTGATCAGGATGCCGTCGCCGGTCTCGATGTGGACGGACCGCCAGTTCACCTCGATGACGCGACCACGCGTGCCCCCGACGTCGAGCCAGTCGCCCAGGCGGAACGGCTGCTCGAACAGCAGGAACAGGCCGGCGATGACCGGGCCGACCGCGGACTGCAGCGCGAGGCCGATGACGAGCGAACCGACGCCGAGCGCGGTGAACACGCCGCCGACGTCCGCGTCCCAGACCAGCCGGAACACCAGCGCGAGCCCGAGCGCGATGAGGACGATCCGACCGATGTCGACGAAGATCGACGGGATCTTCTCGCGCCAGCTGCCCTTCCGCGCGTTCGTGAACAGCAGGATGTTCAGGCCGTTCAGCACGAACACGATGACCAGGAAGCCCAGCACCGTCGCGATGATGCGGTTCGTGGTGAGCTGCTCCGGGTCCACCGCGTCCGTGACCTGCACGGACAGGATGAGGATGGCGATGAGCGGCACCACGGCGTTCCGGAGCAACCCGACGATCTTGGACAGCTCGTTGCCACGCCGCTGCAGGCTCGACTGCAGTTCGGTGAGGACCAGGAGCGTCACCGGCAGGCCGATGATCACCACGATCGCCGGCCAGAACCACGACTGCTCCCAGAAGGCGGTCATGCGCTCGGCCGATCGAGCTTCCACACGCGCTGCGGGCCGGACTGGGTCTGGACCTCGCCGACGTCCCGCACGTCGGCGCGGTCACCGAGCTTGTCGACCACGCGCTGCGTCGCGTAGACACCTGGCGTCGGGGCGATGCCCTGCACCCGGTACGCCAGGCTGACCGCGTCGCCCCACATGTCGTAGACGATGCTCGACCGGCCGACCAGGCCGCTCGTGACCTGACCGGTGTCCACGCCGGCACGCAGTGCGATCGAGGCGCCGTGCTGCGCGTTGAAGCGCTCGAGCACCCCCTCGGCCTCGGCGGCGAACTCGATCACGCGGCGGACGTTGTCGACCCGCGGGACACTGAGGCCGCAGCTCGCCAGGTACCCGCTGCGGGTGGTCCGGACCCGCTCGATCCCGTGCCGGGCGGCCGCCTCGTCGAAGGAACGCCAGACGTCGTTCACCAGTGACAGCGACTCCTCGGCGGTCAGGCCCGCGGCGAAGTCGTCGATCCCGATGATGTCCGCGTACACGACGGCGACGTCCTGGTGGTCCTCGGCGATCGTCTCGTCACCCTGCTTGTAGCGACGCGCGACCTCTTCCGGCATGAGCGTCAGCAGCATGGTGTCGTTCTGCCGCCGCTGCTCGTCCAACAGGTCCTGTTTCACGCGGAGACTCCGGCTCATGTCATTGAACGCCAGGCCGAGGTCACCGATCTCGTCGCCCTGCTTCGTCTTCACCTCGACGCCGATCTCGCCCGCGCTCACCCGGTTGACCGCGGTCTGCAGTCGGCGGATCGGCCGGACGAACACCTGCGCCAGCAGCAGCGACAGCAGGCTCACCAGCACGATGATGCCGACCAGGGCGAGCCCGATGTTGCGCGTGAAGTCGTTGACCGGCGCGAAGGCCTCGGCGGTGTCCATCTGCGCCACGACCACCCACCGCAGCCCGTCGACCTCGAGCGGGGCGTAGGCGGCCAGGGTCTCCTTGCCGCGGTAGTCGTTCGCGATCACCGTGCCCGTCTTGCCCTGCAGCGCCCGGGTGACCGGTGTCGTGTTCACCTGCTGCAGGAGCACCGAGCCCTTGACCGCGACCTCGCGCTTCGCCGTCGCCGGTGCCGTCCCCGCCGCGATCACGTCCTGCTGGTACTGCTTCGGGTGCTCGAGGAGCTGCCGCGGGTAGGACCGCATCAGGTTGTCGTCCCCGACCAGGTACGACTCGCCGGTGTCGCCGAGCCCGTCGTTCTTCCAGCCCTGGTTGCCCGTCATCACCTGGGTGATCAGGTCGACCGGCACCTGTACCGCCATCACGCCGATGACGCGGCCGTCCTCGGCCACCGGGCTCATCACCCACAGGGTCGGGACGTTGAGACTCGGGACGTACCGTCCGAAGTCCGTCACGACGACCGCGTCGGAGTTCGTCAGCTGCAGGGCCTGCTCGTACCCGGTGGCCAGGTTCGAGTCGCGGTACGGACCGTCCTCGAGGTCCGAGCCGAGGTCGGCACCGCCGTAGGCCGAGTAGACGACGTCGCCGTCGGTGTTCATCAGCAGCAGGTCCTCGTAGCCCTGCGCGTCCACCGCCTGCCGGAAGTACGACTGGTACTGCGCGTGTGCCGCGCTCCACGTGCTGCCGTCGCCGGCGTCGTCGCGCTGGATGGCCTTGTCGTAGTCGTCGAACGGGGCGGTGTAGCGCGCCTGGAGGTAGGTCTGCGGGTCGCGCGTCGGCGCGAACTGCTCCGGGTTCGCCGAGCCGCCGCTCCGCTGGTCGAGCTGCGGCACGAAGGTGTCCTGGTACCAGGCGTCCACCGCGGACTGGTCGGCCGAGGTCACCGGCTGGTCCTGCAGGTCACGCCACCCGGCCTCGAAGGCCTGCGTCGCACCGATCACGCTGGCGTTGCGGCTCTGCGAGACCACGGTCTGCGTGAACTGGTCGAACGACCGCTTGAGTTCGGTGATCCGGGACTCGCGCAGCGAGGTGACCTGGTTGAGCGCCGCCGCCTGCAGGGAGTCGCGGCCGTTCACGTAGCCGACGGCACCGACCACGAGGGCCGCGAGGACGCTGACCCCGAGCAGCATCACCAGCAGCTTGGACTGGATGTCGAGGGACCCCGTCTTCCGGAACCGGCTCCAGCGACCGCGTCGGCGGGGTGCGGTGTCGGCGCTCGGGGTGCCGGGCGCGGCAGGGGGATGGGGTCGGCCGGGGGGATGGGGTCGGCCGGGACGGAGCCGGGAGCGTGGGAGCCCGACGGGTTCGTGCCGGTCGGGTTCGTGCTGGTCGGGTTCGTGCCGGTCGGGTCTGCGCCGTGCGACGCGGCTGGTGTGTCGGCGGGCCGGTCATCCGGCGAGGACGGAGGGGCTGCGGTCACGATGACTCCGATCGACAGCCCACTGGTGCCGGTGGGCTCCTGGTCGTGCGACGCCGCTGATTCGGCGCCCATCACATCTATCACGCGAGTAACACTCGTGTCCGTTTCGCGTCCCCTGTCCGCAAAACGAGCCAGTCGACGCCGGTGCCCACCGCGCGCCCGGAGCGTGCGGTGCGTGCGGTGCGTCCGGCGTCCGGCGTCCGATGCGTCCGGCGTCCGATGCGTGCGGCGTCCGATGCGTCCGGTGCGTCCGGTGCGTGCGGCGCGTGCGGTGTGTCCGGAGCGTCCGGTGCGTGCGGCGCGTGCGCGTCAGGTGCCGAGGGCGTCGATCGGCGCTGCCTGCTGCTGGTTCAACGTCGTGTAGATGCCGTCCAGCGCGAGCAGCTCCTCATGGGTCCCCTGCTCCACGATCCGTCCGTGGTCGAGCACGAAGATCACGTCGGCATCCCGCACGGTCGACAGGCGGTGCGCGATCGAGATGGTCGTGCGTCCTCGCGCTGCGGCATCGAGCGCGGCCTGCACGACCCGCTCGGAGATCGAGTCGAGCGCACTCGTGGCTTCGTCGAGGACGAGCACGGGCGGGTCCTTGAGCATGACGCGAGCGATCGCGATCCGCTGCTTCTCACCCCCGGACAACCGGTACCCGCGCTCCCCGACCACCGTGTCGTAGCCGTCGGGGAAGGACGCGATCGTCTCGTGGATGTTCGCTGCCCGTGCAGCGCGCTCGAGCTCGGCGTCGGTGGCGTCCGGCTTGGCGTACCGGAGGTTGTCGCCGATGGTCGCGTGGAAGAGGTAGGTCTCTTGGCTGACGATGCCGACGTGCCGCATGAGGTCCTCGTGCTCGAGGTCGCGGACGTCGGCCCCGGCGAAACGGACCGACCCCTTCGTGGCCTCGTACAGTCGTGGCACCAGGTAGGACACCGTCGTCTTGCCGGCACCGGACGGCCCCACGAAGGCGGCGAACTGCCCTGGCTGGAGCTCGAACGACACACCGCGCAGCGTGGGCTTGTCGGCTTCGCCGTCCGGGTAGGTGAAGGTGACGTCGTCGAAGGCGACGTGTCCGACCCGACTCTCGTCGACCTTGGCCGCAGCAGGCGAGTCCGTGATGGCCGGCTTGAGGTCGAGGTACTCGAAGATGCGGGCGAACAGCGCGCCGGAGGTCTGCAGGTCGAGCACGACACGCAGCAGCCCCACGGTCGGGAACAGCAGCCGCGACTGCACGGTCGTGAACGCGACGATCGTGCCGGCGGTGATCGGGACGCCACCGAGGATCAGGTACGCCGCCACCAGGTAGATGATCGCCGGGATGATCGACAGGAAGATCTGCACGATGGCGAAGAACCACTGTCCGGACATCTGCTGGCGGACCTGCAGCGAGATCTGGTTGCGGTTCTCGTCGCCGTAGCGGTGGGTCTCGGCCCGCTGCTGGTTGAAGCTCTTGGCGAGGAGGATCCCCGACACGCTCAGTGCCTCTTGGGTGATCGCGGTCATGTCCGACAGCGATTCCTGCGTCTGCCCGGCGATCTTCGCGCGGACCTGACCGACCCGACGCTGCGCGATCACGAGCAGCGGCAGCAGGACGACGGCCACGATGGTCATCTGCCAGCTGAGCAGCAGCATCGCGACGACTGCGGCGATCACCGTCACGGTGTTGCCGAGCACCGAGGAGATCGTGTTGTTCAGCACGCTCGCGACGCCGCCCACGTCGTTCTGCAGACGCGACTGGATCACGCCGGTCTTGGTCCGGGTGAAGAACGCCAGCTCCATCCGCTGCAGGTGCGCGAAGAGCCGCATGCGCAGCGCCCCCATCACCTTGTTGCCGACGGTCGCCGTCAGGTACGTCTGCCAGACACCGACACCGGCGCTCGCGATCCACAGGGCGACCATCCCGCTGACCAGCCAGAACAGCACCGGCACGTTCGGCGTCCCCGACTCGGGGAACAGTCCCCGGTCGAAGGCCTGCTGCGTCAACAGGGGCGGGATCACCGACAGCGCGGCCCCCACGAGCACCAGGGCGATCGTGAAGACGATCGAGCGACGGTGCGGGACGAACAGCCCGGCGATCCGCCGCAGCAGGTGCGGGACCGCCGGCGCCTGGGCGTTCGCGGCACGCTGCGCGTCGAAGTCGCCGCTCGAGATGCGGCCACCGTGGCCGCCGCCGCGCATCATGCTCATGCGAGATCCTTTCGCCCGGAGGGCCTGACCGGTCATCCGCGAGAGCAAATGTATCCCCGCGGTACGACAGCGGTGCGGCCGGGAGCGACATCTGTGGAGAACGTCGCTGACAGCGGAATTGACCCCTTTCCGGGGCCATGCGAGCATGACCCGTCCCGTTCCCCCACCACGAGGTCCCATGTCGTCCGCGCCACCCCGTCCTGCCCAGCCCCGTCCCGCTCGGACCCTCCGCCATCAGCTCGCGCGGCGCAAACCGATCGACCAGCTGCAGGCAGATGCGGCAGCCGGCGTCGACGGGCAGCCGCTCCGCAGGACCCTCGGCGTCTGGCACCTGACGATGATCAGCGTCGGCGCCACGCTCGGCACCGGGATCCTCGTCGTCCTCGGGACCGCGGTGCCGCTGGCAGGGCCGGCGGTCTGGATCTCGTTCATCCTGGCGGGCGTCGCGGCGCTGTTGTCGGCGCTGTCCTACGCCGAGATGGCCGGAGCCGTGCCGACCTCGGGGTCGAGCTACTCGTACACGTACGCGACCATGGGCGAGGGCATCGCCTGGGTCTGCGGCTGGTGTCTGGTCCTCGAGTACGCCGTCTCGGTCGCCGCCGTCGCCGTGGGTGCGAGCGAGTACGTCGACGAGACGCTGCGCGTGTTCGGCCTGCACCTGCCGACGGCCCTGTCGGCTCCTCCCGGTGACGGCGGCGTCGTCAACCTGCCCGCCGCCGTGCTGGTGCTCCTCGCCACCGCGGTGCTGCTGCCGGGTGCCCGCGAGAGCGCGTGGGTGAACACCCTCATGGTCATCGTGAAGATCGCGCTGCTGGTGTTCTTCGTCGTCGTGGCGTTCACCGCGTTCCAGGCGGGCAACTTCGAGCCGCTCGCGCCGATGGGTGCTGCCGGGGTCACCGCAGCTGCCTCTCGCCTGTTCTTCTCGTACATCGGCTTCGACGCCGCCTCGACCGCGGGCGAAGAGGCGAAGGACCCGCGCCGTGACCTGCCCCGGGCGATCATCGGGTCGATCGTGGTCATCACCGCGCTGTACATCCTCGTGGCGATCGCGGCGATCGGCGCCCGGCCGTGGGAGTCGTTCTCGTCGACGGAGGCCTCGCTCGTGCGCATCGTCGTCGACGTCACCGGTCGGCCGTGGGTGGCACTCGTGTTCTCGGTCGGCGCCGTCATCGCCATCGCCAGCGTCGTGCTGACCGTCCTGTACGGCCAGACCCGCATCCTGCTCACCATGGCGCGCGACGGCCTGGTGCCGAAGGTGTTCGGACGGGTGTCGGCGCGCACCGGCACCCCGATCGCCAACACCCTCATCGTGGGGGTCGTGGTGACGGTCGTCGCCGCGCTCGTCCCCCTCGGCGAACTCGCCGACGCGACGAGCATCGGCACCCTCGTGGCCTTCGCGCTCGTCAACGTGTCGGTGATCATCCTGCGCCGATCGCAACCGACGCTCGAGCGCTCGTACCGCGTGCCGCTGTTCCCGGTCGTCCCCGTCCTGGGCACCCTGTGCTGCGTCCTGCTCGCGGTCTTCCTCGGCGCGGGCACCTGGATCGCCTTCGCCGTGTGGATGCTCGCCGGCGCCGTGCTCTACGTGCTGTACGGCCGCCGGCACAGCACCCTCGCCTGATCCGCAGATCCGCTGAACCGCTGAGCCGCTGAGCCGCTGAGCCGCCTGCAACCCCGGGCCCCTTCTGCTCTTCCGGCGCCCCGATCGCCCGGATCGCCCGGATCGCCCGGATCGCCCGGAGACGGTTCACACCTGCAGTCCGTGGCCGCGGAGCAGTGCCCGCAGCCGATCGACGTCGACGAGGTGCCACCATCGCACCCGGATGAACGCGACGACGCCGGGCCGGATGCGGTCCTCGCGCTGCTTCTCGTGCCAGAGGACGTCCTGCGGCGTCCGACCGGCGAGCATGGTCGGGTCGGTGTACTTCTGACGGCCGTCGAACTCGATCACGATCCGCTCGGCGGGCAGCCACAAGTCCACTCGGTCGACGAATCCGTCGCTGACGAACTCGTGCTGCGGCTCGACTGCGGTGATGCCGAGTTCGGCGAGCCGAGCCGCGCAGAACGACTCACCCACCGATTCGTGACGGACGTCGCTCGTCTGGACGACCCGGTCGAGATGTACGCGCCCACGTCCGTCGAACCGGTCGGCGAACGCGGTCAACGCCGTCCGCGCCAGACCCCCGCGGAGCGCACTGTCGAGCACGATCACCGCCTGGGGGAACTGCAGGTCGAGGGCAGCTCCCACAGCGGTGCTGACCGGGTCCGCGAGCCGGGCCCCGGCGTACGTGTCGAGCGAAGTCGATGCGCGCTCCGGCTGGGGCGATGACCGGACGCTGACACCCGACATGCGCCGGCGCCCACCGTGGGGCACGGTGACCTGTACCCGGTCCGGCCACGGTCCGATGTGCGCCCATCCGCGGAGTGCCGCGGCGGACAGGTGCGAAATGACGCCGTCGTGCGGGAGCCTGGGCGTGACGGCCCGGACCAGGGTCAGATGTCGCGCGCGGGTGTCGAGTCGGTCCCACTCGTCGGGGTCGACGTAGACGCCGGGGACGAGCCGGGTCAGTTCCCGTTCGGCCGCCCGACGCTGGAGCCGTCGAGCAACGGTGCGGCCGGACGATGCGCGCCAGAGCTGCGGTTCGTACGAGGTCTCGATCTCCATGCACTCAGCGTCGTTGAGCCCGTCGACGCCTGGGACCGGGCGACCAGAACCGTGGATCGATCGTCACCGACCCCGACCTGTGGAGGAACCGGTCATGCACGTCGTGCGACATGAGTGCAGCGAAAGCGCGACGCTTTCGCTGCCGCGATGTCGCCCGGCGCCGGCTGGAACCGATGTCGGCGCATCGAGCGACGTCGCGGCACCGAAAGCGCGTCGCGGAACCGCCTGCGATGTCGCTTTTGGAGAGGGAACCCCCGCAGCCCCCCACAGCACGGCAGCACCCACCGCACCCACAGCCCCACCCACACAGCCCCCCCGAACGACGACGGCCGCCGCCCCGAAGGGCAGCGGCCGTCGTGATGAAGCGGATCGAATTACGCGACCTCGACCGTGGCGCCAGCGGCCTCGAGGGCTGCCTTCGCCTTGTCAGCGGCTTCCTTGTTCGCACCCTCGAGCACCTTGGCGTCGGGGGTCTCGACCAGGGCCTTGGCCTCGCCGAGGCCGAGCGACGTGAGGCTGCGGACCTCCTTGATGACCTGGATCTTCTTGTCGCCAGCCGACTTGAGGATGACGTCGAACTCGGTCTTCTCCTCGACCTCTTCGGCCGGGGCAGCAGCACCGGGAGCCGCAGCAGCGGCAACGGGGGCAGCAGCGGTGACCTCGAAGACCTCTTCGAACTTCTTCACGAAGTCCGAGAGTTCGATGAGCGTGAGCTCCTTGAAGGCCTCGATGAGCTCGTCCTGCGAAAGCTTCGCCATGATTTTCTCCTACTACTAGCTAGTACGTGTGGTTGATGAACGCGTGCCTGATCAGGCCGCGGACTCCTGCTTCTCGCGGAGGGCGTCCACCGTGCGGACGGCCTGCGAGAGGGGTGCGTTGAACAGGTACGCAGCACCGAACAGCGAAGCCTTGAAGGCACCGGCGAGCTTGCCGAGCAGCACTTCACGGGATTCGAGGTCGGCGAGCTTGTCCACCTCGGTCGCGGAGAGCGGGTTACCGTCGAAGTAACCGCCCTTGACCACGAGCTCGGGGTTCGCCTTGGCGAATGCACGCAGCGACTTCGCGACGGCGACGGTGTCACCGTGGACGAAGGCGAGAGCGGACGGACCGGCGAGCTCGTCGTCGAACGACGAGATGCCGGCGTTGTTCGCCGCGATCTTGGTCAGCGTGTTCTTCACCACGGCGTACGTGGCGTGCTCACGGATCGAGTTGCGGAGCTCCTTGAGCTGCGCGACCGTGAGACCGCGGTACTCGGTGAGCAGAACGGCGTTCGAGCTACGGAAGGACTCCGTGAGCTCGGCGACCGCAGCTTCCTTGTTCGCCATGGTTCTCCTTGGGGGTCTTGCCGGCTAGCCCCAGGTCCCCGGTTGCGACGTACACAACCACCACACGAAAAAAGCTCCGGCGCAGAGGCTCGGAGCTGCTCCCCCGCGAACGGAAGGAGTGGTTCGGAACACCTGCGCGGGCTGCCTCGTGAGAGAGGACCTTCGGTTGACGTGCATGCACGACAACGACCGGCGGTCTTTGGCTTCGAGAACTGTACCAGACGCCACGGGCGCCGCCAACCACCGGACGGGAGGCCCGGTGCCGGCCCGCCCCGCGCCTCCTGTCCGTCAGTAGGTCGGGTCCGAAAGGAAGTCGGATCGCGCGTTGGGGGTCGGAAGAACCGACCAACTACGCGCGATTCGACCTCCTACGCGCGGTCCGGCACGGTGGCCCATGATGCAGCCGAGTCCACCGAGCGGGCCGAGCCGTCGACATCCGCCTGCGGAGCGACGGCGGGCAGGTGCACGGTGAACACGGTGTCCCCCGGCTCGCTGGCGACCTCGACCGAACCGCCGTGGGCCTGCACGACCGCGTCGACGATGGCCAGCCCGAGGCCGGTCGAGCCCGCGCTCCGCGACCGTGAGCTGTCGGCCCGCGCGAACCGCTCGAACAGCTTCGGCAGGAACCCGGGGTCGATGCCCTGGCCGGTGTCCCGCACGGTCAGGTCCACGCCGGCGTCGCGCGTCGCGATGCCCACGGTGATGCGCGTGCCCTCGGGGGTGTGGGTCCTGGCGTTGGTGACGAGGTTGACGATGACCTGGTGCAGGCGAGCCGCGTCGCCGGGGACGACCACGGGCTGGTCCGGCACGTCCACGTCGATGGGGTGCTCCGGCGACGCCGCGTGCGCGTCGTTGACGGCGTCGAACACCAGCCCGGTCAGGTCGACGTCGTCGAACTGGATCTCGCGGCCCTCGTCGAGGCGCGCGAGGAGCAGCAGGTCCTCGACCATGCTCGTCATGCGCAGGGACTCGGACTCGATGCGGCCCATGGCGTAGACGACGTCCGGCGGCAGGTCCCCGCCCATGCGGCGGGTGAGTTCGGCGTACCCGCGCACCGAGGCCAGGGGCGTCCGGAGCTCGTGCGAGGCGTCCGCGACGAACTGCCGGACCTTCTGCTCGGAGCGTTCACGGGCCTGCATCGCGCCGCCGATGTGCTCGAGCATCCGGTTGAACGCGGTGCCGACACGGCCGACCTCGGTGCGCGGGTCGGTGTCCGGGACGCGCACGCCGTCGAGGGCGTCACTGCGTTCCAGGGGCATCCGAGCCACGGTCGAGGCCGTCTCCGCGACGCGTTCGAGGGGTCGGAGTGACCGGCGGACGACGACCGCTGCGCCGAGCGACGCCGCGAGCAGGGCGAGTGCGGTGACCGCGAGCACCACCCCGAACAGCTTCCAGACGCTCTCGTAGACGGGCGCCATCGGCAGACCGACGACGAGCACGGCGGGGCCGACCGTGGCCGCGGTGACCCGGTACCGACCCAGGTCGCCGCCGAGGTCGATCGTGTGTGGCTGCTTGTCGACCGTCACCGACCCGAGCGGCGCGACGACGCTCCCGGACAGGCGGTCGATGTCACCGTCGTTGTCGAGGACGCTGCCGACCACCGCGTCGCCGTTGAGGAAGTACACGGTGAGGGTCCCGGCGGCCTGCCCCGACGGTCGGCCGATGTCGAGACCGGGGCCGTTCCCGCCCTGCTGCTCCACCGAACGCTGCGCGCGACCCGTGGCGAACTGCAGCTGCTCGTCGATCGCGGAACGCTGGATCGAGAAGAGCGCGATGATGCTGCCCGCACCGATCACCGCGCTGACGGCGACGACGAGGGCGACGATGCTCAGGACGAGCCGACGGCGCAGGGTCACGGCAGGCTCAGGAGATCGGCTTGATGACGTACCCGACACCGCGGACGGTGTGGATCATCGGCTGCTCGCCGGCGTCGATCTTCTTGCGCAGGTAGGAGATGTAGATCTCGACGACGCTGGACTTGCCGCCGAAGTCGTAGGACCACACGCGGTCGAGGATCTGCGCCTTGCTCAGCACGCGGCGCGGGTTGCGCATCAGGAAGCGCAGCAGCTCGAACTCGGTGGCGGTCAGCTCGATCGGCCGGCCGGCCCGGGACACCTCGTACGACTCCTCGTCGAGCACCAGGTCACCCACGACGATGCGCGAGTCGCCGGCCTCGGAGACCGAGATCTGCGAGCGACGGATCAGTCCGCGCAGCCGTGCCACCACCTCTTCCAGCGAGAACGGCTTCGTGACGTAGTCGTCGCCGCCGGCCGTCAGCCCCGTGACGCGGTCCTCGACCGAGTCCTTCGCGGTGAGGAACAGCACCGGGGTGTCGTCGTTGTTCTGCCGCAGACGACCCAGCACCTGCAGGCCGTCGAGGTCCGGCATCATCACGTCGAGCACCATCGCGTCCGGCTTGAACTCGCGGGCCTTCGTCAGGGCGTCCTGCCCGCCGTTGGCACTCGTGACGTCCCACCCCTCGTAGCGCAGCGCCATCGAGAGCAGGTCGGTGAGGCTGGCTTCGTCGTCGACGACGAGGATGCGCAACGGCGAACCGTCGGCACGCGTGAGGCGCGGGGCTGTCTGCTGCTGGGAGATGGTCACGTCGTCGAGTGTCGGAGGGGTTCCTATGAGGCGTCTGTGGAGCGCCCCTCCACGGTCTGTGGATGAACCGTCATGATCCGGAGGACCGCCTCCGTAGGGTCGGTCCCATGATCCGTTCCGCCGCCTGGCCCGCCGACGCCACCGGCGTCGACGTCGACGCGCTCACGGCAGCGGCCGGGAGGGCCGGCTCGACCCCGTCCGACCGGCTCGCCCTGGCACGCGCGGTCGCGGTGACCACCCCGCCCCTGTCCGCGGGCACGGCAGGCCGGGCCTTCGTGACGCTCGCGGCCGTCGCCGCGGTCGACGTCGCCCTCGCCCGCACCGTTGAACCACACCTGGACGCGCTCGGGATCCTGGCGCAGGCCGGGGTCGCGGTGCCGGAGGGGTCGACGTGGGGCGTGTTCGCGGCCGAGGGCCCCGGGGTGCAGCTCACCGCGACGCCGTCGTCCGTCGGGGACGACAGCGTCGTGCTCGACGGCACGAAGCCGTGGTGTTCGCTCGCGTCGTCGTTGTCCCACGCGCTGGTCACCGCCCACGTCGAGGACGAGCGGCAGCTGTTCGCCGTGGACCTGCGCCAGGACGGTGTCGCCCCGCACGACGAGGCCTGGGTCGCACGGGGCATGCCCGACGTGCCGAGCGGCCCGGTGGACTTCGACGGGGTCACGGCCGCACCGGTCGGCGGTCCCGGCTGGTACCTCACCCGTCCCGGCTTCGCGTGGGGCGGCATCGGCGTCGCAGCCTGCTGGTGGGGCGGAGCCGTCGGCCTCGCTCGGGTCCTCCGTGACCACGCCACGCAGCGTCCGGACGCCGAACTGCTGCGCGTCGCCCTCGGTGCCGTCGTGACCGACCTGGCCGACGCCGAGGACGCCCTGGCCGACGCCGCCGCCCGGATCGACGGCGGGCAGGAGACGGACTGGGCGCTCCTCGCGCAGACCGTGCGCTCGCGGGTCCGGCGTGCGGTCGACGCCGTCCGCACCCGGGTCGTCAGCGCGGTCGGCCCGGGTCCGCTGACGTCCGACCCCGCCGTCGCGGCCCGGGTCGCCGACCTCGAGCTCTACGTCCTGCAGGACCACGGCGACCGGGACCTCGCCCGCATCGGCCGGATGGTCCTCGACCGCGGTGGTGTCGCGTGGTGAGCTTCGACCACCGCGAGCCGGGGACCGCACCCGAGGCCTGGACCGCCTTCCTCGAGACGGTCGCCGCGCGCCCCGTCGACCTGGCCGGGTCCGCCGCGGTGCTGGTCGTCGCGCCGCACCCGGACGACGAGACCCTGGGTGCCGGTGGACTCATCGCGACGGCCGCGGACGCCGGTTTCCCGGTGCACGTGGTCCTCGTCTCGCTCGGCGAGGGCTCGCACCCGGACTCGCCCACGACCACCCCGGACGAACTCGCGCGCCGCCGTGCCGTCGAGTTCCGCGACGCGCTGACGGAACTGCACCCCGACGTCACGGCCAGCTCCCTCGGGGTCCCGGACGTCGGGATCCGCGAGCAGCCCGAGACCTTGCGGGACGCCGTCGCCGCACGGCTCGACGCGACACCGGGTCGCACGCTGCTCGTGGCACCGTGGCGCGGGGACGGCCACCGCGACCACCGCGTCGCCGGCGAGGTCGCCGAGACGCTCGCCGCCGAACGGGACGACGTCACGCTGCTGTCCTACCCGATCTGGGCCTGGCACTGGGACGACGCCGACGCTCCGGCCGCCCCGTGGGACACCGCCCGGGCGCTCCCGCTGACGCCGGGGGTCCTCGGCCGCAAGCGCTCGGCGCTCGCAGCCCACCGCTCGCAGGTGCTCCCCCTCTCGCCGTCACCGGGAGACGAACCGGTGGTCGACGAGCGGCACGGAGCGCACCACCTGCGCGACACCGAGTGGTTCTTCGGCACGCCGCGGTCCCGCTCGCGCGAGTCCTTCGACGCGCACTACGCCCGGAAGCCCGAGGGGTGGGACTTCGACGGGTCCTGGTACGAGCGGCGCAAGCGTGCCGTGACCCTGGCCGCGCTCCCCCGCGAGCGCTACCGGTCCGCACTCGAGATCGGCTGCGCCACCGGTGTGCTGACCGCGGCGCTCACCGACCGGGCCGACGACGTCCTCGGGACCGACATCGCCGCGGCGCCCCTGGCCCGTGCGCAGGTCCGCGCACCCCGGGCACGCTTCGTGCAGGCCGCCCTGCCGGACGAGTGGCCCGACGGCGCGTGGGACCTCGTCGTGATGTCCGAGGTCGGCTACTACCTGTCCGCCGAGGACCTCGACCGGACGATCGACCACGTGCTCGCGTCCCTCGCCGACGACGGCGTCCTGGTCGCCTGCCACTGGCGACACCCCGACGACGAGGCCGTCTCGAGCGGTGACGTCGTCGACGCTCGACTGGCCGAGCGGTGGCCCCGCGCCGCCCTGGTCCGGCACGTCGAGGACGACTTCGTGCTGAGCGTGCTGCCCGGCCCCGGCGTGCGGTCCGTCGCCCGCACCGAGGGGCTCGCGCCGTGACGCCGCCGCACGCTGCAACACGGATCGACGTCGTGGTCCCGGCCCACCAGGAGGCCGACCGCATCAGCGCGTGCCTCGCGGCGCTCGACGCAGCGACCGTCCGGCTGGCGATCGAGCGGCCGGACGTGTCCGTCGGTGTCACCGTGGTCCTCGACGGGTGCACCGACGGCACCGCGTCCGTCGTGGCGCGGCACCTGGTGCAGACCCTCGAGACCGCGCACGTCGGGGTCGGACGGGCCCGGTCGCTCGGCGTCGCACGGGCACTGGCGTCCGGCAGCGCCGACCTGACCGGTCGGTGGCTGGCACACACCGACGCCGACTCCCGCGTGCACGCCGACTGGCTCGTGCAGCAGGCCGACGCCCTCGCCGACGGGTCGCACGTGCTGGTCGGCGCCGTCGTGCCCGACCCCGCCGACCTCGACCCCGAGGTGTTCGCCCGCTGGACCGTCGCGCACCCGCCCGGGGCGGCACTCGGGCACGTGCACGGCGCGAACCTCGGCGTCCGCGCCGACGCCTACGTGGCGCTCGGCGGCTTCGACCCCGTCCCCGAGCACGAGGACGTGCGCCTCGTCGAACGCGCCCACGCGCTCGGGCTGCGGGTCGCGGCGACGACCGACCTCCCCGTCGTGACCAGCGGACGCTTCACCGGGCGCACCCCGGGCGGGTACGCCGAGCACCTGCGTCGGACCTACGCCCCTTAGCCGTCTCTTGGGTACGGCATGGCCCGGTCATCGGGTGCGTCCCTAGCTTCTCCCCAGGTCGGCCCCGCCGCGCTCCCGACGCGCGACCGGTGACCAGTGCGCCGGCCCCCACCGAGGAGAAGCATGTTCCTGACCTACCTCAGGCGCGAACTCACGAACCGCAGGAAGCAGACCGCCGTCATCGCGATCGGCATGGCGCTCGCCATCGCCCTCGTGGTGATCGTGTCCTCGATCGCGGGCGGCGTGCAGGCCGCGCAGTCGAGCGTCCTGCAGTCCGTGTACGGCGTCGGTACCGACATCACCGTGACGAAGACCGAGACCCCCTCGTCCACGAACGGCGGACGACCGTCGTTCGACTTCGGCGACCAGGGCTCGTCGGGCAGCGGCAGCACCGATCTGTCCCAGTCCCGCCTGGCCGTGGCCCGCGGGACGAGCACGCTGACCACCGCGGACGTGGCGACCGTGACCGCGACGGACGGCGTCGCGGCGGCGACCGGGGTCCTGACGCTCGAGGACAGCACGTTCTCCGGCTCGGTCCAGCAGGGCGGCAGCGACTCCGGCGGCACGAGCACCGAGAGCGGCACATCCGACGGCACGAGCACCGAGCAGGGCCCGCCCAGCGGTGGCACCGGCGGCGGCGGCTTCGGCGGCGGCTCCTTCAGCGTCGACTCGTTCACCGTCACCGGCATCCCCGTCACCGGAGACACCGTCGGCCCGCTCACGAGCACCGAGGTCACGAAGGGCCGCGCGTTCACGGAGGCCGACGCCGGCAAGGACGTCGTCGTCCTCGACGCCGCGTACGCGAAGAGCGAGTCGAAGACCGTCGGCGACACCGTGTCGATCGGCGGGAAGGACTTCTCGGTCATCGGCATCGTGTCGTCCACCGGGTCGGCGAGCACCACCGGCTCGAACACGTACGTCCCGCTCGACACCGCCCAGGCGCTCGCGGACCTGGACGGCAAGGTCACGTCCGTGTACGTCTCCGCCTCGTCGTCGTCCGACGTCGCGACGATCAAGACCGCGCTGCAGAAGCAGCTGTCGAGCGCCACGGTCTCGACCGAGTCAGACCTGGCCTCGAGCGTCTCCGGCTCCCTGTCGACCGCGTCGACCCTGGTCTCGAACCTGGGCACCTGGCTGTCGGTCGTCGTCCTCGCGGCGGCGTTCCTCATCGCGATCCTGTTCACGATCTCGGGCGTCACCCGGCGCACCCGTGAGTTCGGCACCCTCAAGGCGATCGGCTGGTCGAACGGCCGGATCACCCGGCAGGTCGCCGGCGAGTCCCTCGTGCAGGGGCTGATCGGCGGCGTGATCGGGACCGCCGTCGGCCTGCTCGGCATCCTCGTCGTGAACGTCATCGCCCCGACGATCTCGGCCAGCGCCTCGGCGTCGACGGGCACCGGTCCCGGCGCCGGGAGGATGCCCGACGGTGCTGCCACGGCCGCGGCGGGCAGCGGCACCGCGGGGAACGTCCCGGCCGGCGGGTTCGGCGGCGGCGGGAGCACCGCGTCGACCACGGACGTCGTCCTGCACGCACCGGTGACCGTCGAGGTGGTCCTGCTGGCGATCGGGCTGGCGGTCCTCGGTGGACTCGTCGCCGGTGCCCTCGGCGGCTGGCGCGCGAGCCGGCTGCGTCCGGCCGAGGCCCTGCGGAGCGTGGCGTGATGCCCCGTCCGACCGGCGCGACCGCATCCGGCGCCACCGTGCCGGGCACTCCCGACACCACCGCGACACACGAGCACGAGCCGACCCGAGGAGCCACCGTGACCAGCACCGAGACCGCAGCGTCCGCAGCGGAGGCGAGCCGGGCCTCCCGGCCGATGTACCGCCTGACGAACGTGCGCAAGACCTACCGGCAGAAGCAGCGGACCGTCACCGCGCTGACGGACGTCGACCTGACGATCCCGCAGGGGCAGATGGTCGCGGTGCAGGGACCGACCGGCGGTGGCAAGTCGACGCTGCTGCAGATGCTCGGCGCGCTGGACCGACCGACCTCGGGATCGGTCGAGCTCGGCGAACACGACGTCGCGACGCTCGGCGACCGGGCGCTGACCGCCGTGCGTGCCACCGAGATCGGGTTCGTGTTCCAGAGCTTCAACCTCATCCCGACGCTGACCGCGCTCGAGAACGTCGAGACCGCGTTCGCCGGTGCGCTCGCGAACCGGAGTCGCGCGGAGATCCGACAGCGGGCGGCCGACGCGCTCCGGGAGGTCGGCCTCGGCGAGCGCCTCGACCACCTGCCGGCGGAGCTGTCCGGAGGCCAGCAGCAGCGGGTCGCGATCGCCCGTGCCCTGGTCAAGAACCCGAGCGTGCTGCTGGCCGACGAGCCGACGGGCGCGCTCGACGAGGGCACCCGCGACGAGATCATGGGGCTCATCGAACGACAGTGGCAGGACCGCGGGCTGACGGTGGTCGTCGTGACGCACGACTCGTGGGTGGCGCGTCGCGCCGAGCGGCGCCTGTACCTCGAGAGCGGCCAGGTGCGCGAGGCACGGTAGCGCGGTCCGGGGCGGCCGGGAGGCCCGGTGCGCGTCCGACGCGCGCCGCGCCTCCGTCGGCTGGTCGTCCCCACTGCACCCCCGCGCGGACAGCGCGCCCCGTCCCCTCGGGGCGCGATGACCGTGCCGGGGTGCGACCCGTCAGGGGCGCGGCCCCGTCGGGTAGTCGCAGTAGGCGAACCAGCGCGAGTCCGGAGCCCACGGCGGGACGTTGACCGTTCCCTGGCCGCCCTCGAGCGTCACGAGCGTCTCGGGGAGGACTGCGATCCGGGCACCCCGCACTAGGACGCCGGGGAGCAGCCGGAGCTCGACGCGCTGGTCGGCCGGGTGACCCTGCACGCCGGGCTCGTACGACAGGTACAGCAGGTGCGCACCGTCCGGCGACACGTGCGGGAACCAGTTCACCCGGTCGTCGGCCGTGATCCGCACGGGCTCGGTCGCCCCGGGTCGGCGGGACACGAGCTGCGCGGTCCCGGGGCTGAACACCTCGGAGTTGTACACCAGCACGTCGCCGGCGAACGAGCAACCGTCCGACGGGAACGCGTCGCGGGTGACGAACGTCGTCTCGCCCGTCGCCGGGTCCACCAGCGCGACGTCCGTCGTCCAGACCCCGTCCTCGCTGAGCTCGCCCACGATCGCCGCGAGCGAGGACCCGTCCGCCGCGACGCCGTGCAGGTAGTACTTCCGCCGCACGGGCAGCACGGCCGCGGCGTCGGTGAGCTGTTCTGCGGTCCCCCCGGCGGGCAGGGGCACGCGGTACAGCTCGCCGTTCCGGGCACTGACCACGACGGAGCCGTCGGACGGGTCGAGCACGTGGTCGTTGTTGATCTCGTCGACGCCCGGCATGGGGACCGGCATGAGCGCGGACTCGTCGAGGACCGTGTCGTCGCCCGGGGTCGGCAGCCGCAGCAGCCACAGGTCCCCGTCGCCGTTGAGCACGAGGGTGTCGGCGTCGAGGACGTTCGGCGCTTCCACCAGCACGGTGCTCGACTCGAACACGAGTCGGCTCGTGCGCGCCTCGATGTCGTACACGTGCACGCGGCTGGTCTGTCCGGGCAGCAGCTGCCGCCCGCGGGTGGTGTCGCTCATGGTTCCATCCTGTCGTGTGGTGGCCCGGTCCGGCGCCGTCGGGGGCCCACTCCGGCGCCCGGTCCGGCGCCCGGTCCGGCGCCCGGTCCGGCGCCCGGTTCCGTGTGGCGTCGCACAACCGACGACGGTCCGCACCACGGGAAACCGTGGTGCGGACCGTCATGGGTTGTGCGACGCCGATCGGCATCGCCGACGTCATCGCGCCGATCAGTCAGTCAGCGGCCTACTTCACCGCTCCGGCGGTCAGGCCGGCGACGAACTGGCGCTGGACGATCAGGAACGCGATCACGACCGGGATGCTCACGACGAGCGACGCCGCCATGATCTGGTTCCAGTACACGTTCGTCTGCGTCGAGTACTGCTGCAGGCCGACCGCCAGGGTCTGCCCGTTGCCGTTCGTCATGACCGAGGCGAACAGCACCTCACCCCACGCCGTCATGAACGAGTAGATGCCGACCGCCACGAGACCCGGACGGGCCGAGGGCAGGATGATCCGGAACAGCGCACCCATCGGACCGGAGCCGTCGACCATGGCGGCCTCGTCGAGTTCACGCGGGATCGTCTCGAAGTAGCCCGCGAGCATCCAGATCGAGAACGGCAGCGTGAACGTCAGGTACGTGATGATCAGGCCGGTCCAGCTGCCGACGAGCTGGATGCCCAGCGAGTTCCCGAGGTTCGTGAAGATCAGGAACAGCGGGAGCAGGAACAGCACGCCGGGGAACATCTGGGTCGAGAGCACCGTCGTCGTGAAGGCGCTCTTGCCCTTGAAGTTCCACCGCGACACCGCGTAGGCGGCGAACGTGGCGATGATCAGCGAGAACACCGTCGCGACGGTGCAGACGACGAGCGAGTTGATGAAGTACTGCCCCAGCGGCACGGTCGACCACATGTCGATGAACGGCTGGAAGGTGATGTTGGTCGGGATCCACGTGAAGTCGTTCTGCACGTCACCCAGCGGCTTGATCGCCGTGGTGACCATCACGTAGAGCGGCACGACCGTGAACACGGTCAGGAGTGCCAGGACGATGACCTTGAAGGACTTGGCGCCCACTGTTTCACGCACGGACGGACCTCCGGTTGGTCACGGCGAGGTAGATGCCGGTGACGACGAGCAGGAAGAGGAGCAGCAACACGCTCATCGCGGCACCGGAACCGAAGTTCCAGGTGATGAACGACGCGTTGTAGATGTGGAAGCTGAGCAGGTCGGCGGCCGGTGGCTGCGCCGTCGAGCCGAACAGCACGTAGGGCGTGTTGAAGTCGTTGAACGTCCAGAGGAACATCACGAGCACGAGCGTCACGTTGACCGGGCGGACCATCGGCAGCGTGATCGAGCGCCACTGGCGGAACGGCTTGGCACCGTCGACCGAGGCAGCCTCGTACACGTCGGCCGGCACGGACTGCAGGCCGGCCATGAGCATGAGGAACGCGAAGGGCCAGGTCTTCCAGATCGCGACGACCACCACGGCCACGAAGGCGTTGTTGCCGATCAGCCAGAACGGCCCGCTGCCGCTGACCAGGTGCAGCTGGTCGACCAGGATGTGGTTGATCGCACCCGAGTCGCGCTGGAACATGAACTTCCAGGTGATCACGCCGGCGTACATCGGCAGCGCGTAGGGCACCAGGAACAGCGTGCGGAACAGGCCACGGCCCGCGAACGGCTTCTGCAGCGCGACGGCCGCCGCCATGCCGAAGCCCCACGAGAGGCCGACCACCAGGATCGTGAACGCGACGGTGATCAGGAACGAGTTGAGCAGTCCCTTGCCGATCGCCTGGTTGAAGTCGACCGCGACCGCGTAGTTGTGCAACCCCGCGAAGGGCGCGGCACCCCAGTTGGCGATGAAGTACTTGGTGAGCTGGATGAACGAGATCCAGATGCCCGTGAGCATCGGCACGATGTGGATCAGCAGCTCGAACAGGATGGCGGGGCCGACGAGCGCGTAGGGCAGCCACTGGCGGCGGCGCTTCCCGCGGGGCGGAGGCGACGACAGGGTCGGCGCCTTCGTGCGGGTCAGGTCGAGGGCCTCGGGTTCCGGCAGGACCGTCGTGGACATGGGCAGGGCCTTTCGGCTGAGGGAGTTCGGGAGAGCCGGCGCCGTGGCAGCGGCGGTCGCCGCGATGCGGCGGACGGGAGGCTCGGGGTGCGTGGGCCGGTCGGCTCACGGCCGGCGCTGAGCCGGGTTGTCATTGCTGTGGCGGGGGCGGAGACCCGGGGCGGACCTTGCGGACGCGCCCCGGGCCTCCTGGATGTGGCTGGATCAGCCGTTCGCCTGGGACACCTGGTCCTGGGCGGTCTGCAGCGCGGACTTGATGTCGCTGTCGGACACCGTGCCGCCGGTGGCGATCTTGGCGAACATGTCGTTCATCGCCTTGCCGACCGTGGACTCGAACTGGTCCTCGGCGGGGACCAGCGGGAGCGGCTTCGCCTTGTTGTTGTAGATGTCGAGGAACGTCTTCGTCTGCTCGTCGGTGACCGAGTCAGCAGCCGAGGCGAGCACCGGCAGGGCCGAGTACGGCTTGTCGAGCGTCGACTGCGTGTCGGCGCTCGTCATGTACTTGACGAACTTCAGCGCGCCGTCCTTGTTCTTCGTGTTCTTGAAGATCGACAGGTTGATGCCGGCCGGGAAGCTCGCGATGTCCTTGCCGCCGGTCGGGGCCGGGAAGGGGACCACGCCGAAGTCGTCGGCGGACATGCCGTTCGACGTGATCGTCGCGTTCGCGTTGTTCTGCGTCAGCATCATCGCGGCCTTCTTGTTCGCGAAGTCCGAGACCGCCTGGGTGCCGTTGTCGTACTGGGCGTTCGAGGTGTTGACGACCTTGTCGCTCTGCATCAGGTCGAGGTAGCGCTTGATGCCGTCGACGTTGGCGCTCGAGGTGAAGGTCGGCTTGCCGCTCTTGTCGAACCACTCGCCGCCGTTCTGCGCCGAGTTGATGAACGCGAAGTGCGCGTTCTCCGTGTACGAGCCACCGGCGATGGTGAAGCCGTACTTGCCGCCCGTGGTGAGCTTCTTGGCGTCGGCGGTCAGGTCCTCCCACGTGGTGGGGGCCTCGATGCCGGCGTCCTTGAACATCTGCTTGTTGTAGTACAGGCCGTAGGCGAGACCGTAGAGCGGGACGCTCGTGACGGTCTTGCCGGGGGCGCCACCGGTCGACAGCGCGACCTTGCCGAACTTGTCGGCGCCGCCGATCGACTTCATCTCCGAGCTGCCGAACTCCTGGAAGGCGCCGGTGGCCTGGAGCGAGGTCGCCCACGTGTTGCCGATGTTGACCACGTCCGGGCCCTGGCCCGAGGTGACGGCGGTCTGGATCTTCGTCTGCAGGTCGTTCCAGCCGATGACCTGCAGGTCGACCTTGATGCCGGTCTGCTTGGTGAACTGCTTGAGGACGGGGGTCAGAACCTCCTTGTCGTTCTGCAGGGAGGTGCCCTGGTTCGACGCCCAGTAGGTGAGCGTCTTGGAGTCGCCGGACGAACCGGACCCTCCGGCGGAGCAGGCTGCGAGGCCGGTCACGGTGAGTGCCGCGGCCGCGGTGATGGCCAGTGCGCGGATGGCAGTGCGCATGACTCTCTACTTTCTCGTCGTTGAGATGGTGCAGGGATGGAGCGTTCGGGTGCTGCTGTGTGGTGCTGTCGTGCGTGTGGTGCTGTCGTGCTCGGTGTTCTCGCGGGTCAGACCAGGGTCTGCTCCGCGGGGTCCCAGCCCTCGTCGAGGGTCTGGGAGGGCGACACGGTGCTCGTGACGAGCACCGCCTCGCCACGTTCGGCGGCCTCGGCGATGGAGACCATCACGTCGAGGACGTGGAAGGCGAGCGCACCGGGGACGCGGTTCGTCTCGCCCGCGCGCAGGGAGCGGGCCAGGTCGACCACGCCGGTGCCGCGCGAGTACGTGGACCCGACGGCCGGGATCGTCTCGGGCTCGTCGGCGCCGAGCGCGTACAGCTCGGTGTCGCCATCGAAGTTGTTCGGGTCGGGGAACACCACGGTGCCCGTCTCGCCGGCGATCTCGACGACACCCGTGCGGCCGCGGTCCGACTCGAACGAGAACACGCTCTGCGCGCTCCCGCCGTTCTCGAACTCGATGAGCGCGGAGTGGTTCGTCGGGACGTCGACCGGGAACTCGGTCCCCGCCTTCGGCCCGGAGCCGATCGTGCGGGTGGCACGGGACTTCGACGCGGTCGCGGTGACCTTCGACACGGGGCCGAACGCCTGCACCAGGGTGGTGATGTAGTACGGGCCGATGTCGAACAGCGGGCCGGCGCCGTACGCGAACAGGAACTCGGGGCTCGGGTGCCACGACTCCGGACCGGGGCTCTGGAACAGCGTCAGGCCGTTCAGCGGCGTCCCGATGCGGCCGTCGCGGATCGTGCGGAGCGCGGTCTGCAGCCCGGCGCCGAGGAAGGTGTCCGGCGCGACGGAGACCGTCAGGCCGGCGGCGGCAGCGGCGTCGCGGAGCTGGGTGGCGCTCTCGCGGTCGAGGGCGTAGGGCTTCTCGCCCCAGACGTGCTTGCCGGCGGCGATGGCCTGCAGCGCGACCTCGACGTGCGCGGCCGGGATCGTCAGGTTGACGACGATCTCGATGTCGTCGTCGGCGAGCAGCTGCTCGACCGATCCCGACTCCGGCACGCCCCACTTCTCGGCCTGGGCAGCGGCGCGGGGCTCGTCGATGTCGGCGATGAACCGGACCTGCACGTCGGGGAAGACCGTCAGGTTCGACAGGTACTGGTCCGAGATGACCCCGGCGCCGATCACGCCGACGCCGACCGGGCCGGTGCGGCGGGCCGTGGCGGACGCCGTGCTGTCGGCCGGAGCGGTCGTGGTGGTGTCGGTCATGCGCGGGCCCCCTGCAGGAACGAGTACGAGTCGGTGACGGCCTGGAACACGTCGCCGTCGTGGTCGTCGAGCTCCACGACCTGCTGCGCGTCCGGTGCGGCCGCGATGATGTCGCGGATCGGCATGATGCCGTTGCCGACGGCGACCTGGCGCTTGTCGTCGTGCGAGCCGTCGCCGTCCTTGACGTGCAGGAAGCGCACCTTGTCGCCGAGCGTGCGCAGCACGGCCACCGGGTCGTCACCGCCGACCTTCGCCCAGTAGGTGTCGAGCTCGAGCACGACGTCGTCGGAGAGCGCGTCGGCGAAGACCTGGTAGGCGCTGACGCCGTCGATGCGGTTCGAGAACTCGAACGCGTGGTTGTGGTAGCCGAGCGTCAGGCCGTGGTCGGCGGCACGGGGGGCGAGCACGCTGAGTTCGCGGGCGATGGCCTCGACGTCCTCGCGGGTGGTCCAGCGGGCCTCGTCGATGTGCGGGTCGATGAGCGTCTCGGTGCCGACCTGCGCCGTGGCGTGGAAGATGCGCTCGAGGTCCTGCTCACCGGCGTCCAGCAGTCGGGCGTGCCCGCTCGGTGCAACCAGGCCGGCGTCCTGCAGGGCCGTGGCGTACTCGTCGGCGCGGTCCACGTAGCCGAAGAGCTCGACGTTCGTGAAGCCGATGCCGGCGATGCGCTGCAGGGTGCCGGGCAGATCGGCACTGAGCGCGTCGCGGACCGTGTAGAGCTGGACCGAAAGCGGTTGGGTCACCAGTGTTCTCCTCGTCGAGTGGCGTGGTCGTCTCTGACCGTTCGTCACACTACGAGCACTTCTGTCGGCCGTCAAGCAGAAGTCCGCAGATGTTCGACGCACTTCGTTGCGTGCCGCATTCGAAGTGTGTTTCACTCGCACCATGGTCGACTTGGCACGGACGGCAGCGACGCCGCCGGTCGGGACGAGCGAGCTCTTCCAGATCCTGCGCGACGGTGTGCCGCGGACCCGGTCGGAACTCGCCGCACTGACGGGAGCAGCACGCTCGACCATCGGCGTGCGCCTCGACGCCCTCGTCGACGTCGGCCTCGTCGGCGCGGTCGAGACGGCCGCGTCCACCGGTGGACGCCCGCCCGCACAGGTCGCGCTGCGGCCCACCTCCCGCCTGGTCATCGCCGCCGACCTCGGCGCCTCGCACGGCCGCGTCGCCGTGACCGACCTCGTGGCGCAGCCGCTCGCGACCCGGGAGGCCCGGATCGACATCGCCGCCGGCCCCGTCCCGACCCTGACCTGGCTCGTCCAGGCGATCGACGAACTGCTCGACGAGATCGGTCGTGCACGTGACGACGTCATCGCCATCGGGATCGGTGTGCCCGGTCCCGTCGAGTTCTCGACCGGACGCCCCGCGAACCCGCCGATCATGCCCGGCTGGGACGGGTTCGACGTCCCGTCGTGGCTGCGGCAGCACATCCGGGCGCACGTCCTGCTCGACAACGACGTCAACATCGCGGCCCTGGGTGAACGCGAACACGGCTGGCCGGGCGTCGACCACCTGCTCTTCGTGAAGGTCGCCACGGGCATCGGGTCGGGCATCGTCTCCGAGGGTCGCCTGCAGCGCGGCGCGCAGGGCACCGCGGGCGACATCGGGCACGTGCGGGTCTCCCGCGCCGGTGACGTCCCCTGCCACTGCGGCAACACCGGGTGCCTCGAGGCAGTCGCCTCCGGACCCGCCATCGCCCGCGCACTCCGCGACAAGGGCCACGACGCCAACTCGAGCGCGGACGTCATCGCCCTGGTGAACCGCTCCGACCTCGACGCCATCTACGCCGTCCGCCAGGCCGGCCGCGACATCGGCGAGGTCCTCGCCACCTGCATCTCGCTCATCAACCCCCAGGTCATCGTGCTCGGCGGGTCGGTGACCCAGGCCGGGGAGCACCTGCTCGCCGGCGTGCGCGAGGTGGTCTACTCGCGCTCGATGCCGCTCGCGACCGAGCACCTCGTCATCGCGCCGTCGCGTGCCGGGGGCATGGCGGCCCTCCAGGGTGCCGCGTCGCTCGCCATCGGCTACGCGCTCTCCCCCGCGGGCGTCGACGAACTCGTCGCCTACGCCGAGGGCCGTCAGCTGGTGTCCTGACCGCGCGCCGGATTCGCGTCCGTCACCGGTCGGGGTGAGAATCGTCCGGTGACGATCGTGCAGCCCACCCTGTGGGACAGTCTGGAGGCCCTGTCCGGCTCCGACGCGCCCGTCACCACGGTCCGCGACAGCTTCACGGCCCTGCGCGGCCACACCGAGCGGATCGTCGCGCACTCGTCAGACCGCGTCGCGTGGCTCCGCGCCCGTGCGGCGGGCATCACCGCGACCGACGTGGCGCGGTTGGCGTCGCACCACGCGATCGAGGCCGTCGTCACCGACAAGCGGTACGGGTCCCGCTTCTCCGGCAACGTCTACACCGAGCACGGCCGCGACCGCGAACCGGTCATCGCCGCGTGGGTCGCCGCGACCCACGGCATCGAGCCCTCGGCGCACCTGTTCCACGCGGCCGCCAACCGTGCGCACCTTGCCACGCCGGACGGTGTCGGACAGGACCGCGACGGGCGCCTGCTGCTCGCCGAGATCAAGACCACCTCCCACGGCTGGAAGCGCGTCCCGCGGCACTACCTGCGGCAGGTCTGGTGGCAGCAGTACGTGCTCGGTGCCGAGCGCACGCTGTTCGTCTGGGAGAAGCACGACGACTTCGTGCCGATCGCCGACGAACCCGAGTGCACCTGGATCGACCGCGACGACGACCAGATCCGCGGGCTGGTGTCGCTCGCCGACATGGTGCTCGACCGGCTCCGCTCCGCTCGCTAGCCGTGCCGCTGGGTCGCCGCGCCGCCGCGTCGCTAGACCTTGACCAGCCGGAGTCGACTCATGCCGACCACCAGGATGCCCATCAGCGCGATGAACACCGCCACGCCCAGGCAGTACAGGGCCACGACGCCGTAGCCCTGCGCCGGGTCGAGGAACGGGTACGGTACCCACCCGTCGGTGGCCCCGCGGACGAGGATCACGACGAGCCACACCGCGGGGTAGACCAAGAACCACCACACGTGCCGGAGCAGCAGCTTGGCGCGGTCGGAGAACAGCAGCCAGTCGAGGACCGCGTACACCGGGATGATCTTGTGCAGCACGTCGTTCGACCACTGCACCGTGAACGACTGGTCGAGGGTCGCGTTGACCAGGAGCGTGTTGTAGACGATCCCCGTCGTGGCGATGTAGACCGTGGCCGCACCGCGGAACACCGAGAGACCGACCTGCCCGCGCTTCCGTCGGGCCGCAGCGATCAGCGTCAGGGCGAACGCCAGTGCGACGAACACGTTCGACTGGATCGTGAAGTACCCGAAGAAGTTGAAGAAGTTGTAGACCGGGCTCTCGACGCTCCGCAGGAACTGCGCGACGATCGCCGCCACGATCGCGATGACGGCGATGAGCCGCAGGGCGTTGACGAGGGTGCGCACCGATCCAACCTAGCGGCCGCGACGCCGAACGGCCCCGCTCCGGTGTGGGAGCGAGGCCGTTCGTGTCGTCAGTCGATCAGATGCTGTTGACGTCCAGCGGGATGCCGGGCCCGAAGGTCGTCGAGACGGCGCCCTTCATGACGTAGCGGCCCTTCGAGGCGCTCGGCTTGAGGCGGTTGATCTCCTCGAGCGCGGTCGAGATGTTCTCGTCGAGCTGCTCCGGGGTGAACGAGGCCTTGCCGACGACGAAGTGCACGTTGGCGTGCTTGTCGACGCGGAACTCGATCTTGCCGCCCTTGATGTCGTTGACGGCCTGCGCGACGTTCGGGGTCACGGTGCCGGTCTTCGGGTTCGGCATGAGGCCACGCGGGCCGAGCACCTTGCCCAGACGACCGACCTTGCCCATGAGCTCGGGGGTCGAGACGGCGGAGTCGAACGAGGTGTACCCCTCGGCGACCTTCGCGATGAGCTCGTCGCCACCGACCTCGTCAGCGCCGGCTGCGATCGCGGCCTCGGCCGCAGCGCCCGTCGCGAAGACGATGACGCGGGCGGTCTTGCCGGTGCCGTGCGGCAGGATGACGGTGCCACGGACCATCTGGTCCGCCTTGCGGGGGTCGACGCCGAGCTTCAGCGCGACCTCGACCGTGGAGTCGGTCTTCGCAGAGCCGGTCTCCTTGGCCAGGGCGACGGCCTCGGTCGGGGTGTAGAACTTGTCGGCCTCGATCTTCGCGGCCGCGGCCTGGTAGGCCTTGGACTTCTTCGCCATGGTGGTCTCCTTGCGAGATACGTGGTTGGCGAGCCGGCGAGGCTCTCCCACGGAAGGGTGTTGGGGTGTGGACCTGAGGGAGAGGCTTACGCCTCGACCGTGATGCCCATCGAACGAGCAGTACCGGCGATGATCTTCGCGGCCTGGTCGATGTCGTTGGCGTTCAGGTCGGCCTGCTTGGTCTCGGCGATCTGACGGACCTGGTCCATCGAGATCTTCGCGACCTTGACCGTGTGCGGGGTCGCGGACCCCTTCTGCACACCCGCAGCCTTCTTGATGAGCTCGGCGGCCGGCGGGGTCTTGAGGACGAACGTGAACGAACGGTCCTCGTAGACGGTGATCTCGACCGGGACGACGTTGCCGCGCTGCGACTCGGTCGCGGCGTTGTACGCCTTGCAGAACTCCATGATGTTCACGCCGTGCTGACCGAGCGCCGGACCGATCGGCGGGGCCGGGTTGGCGGCTCCCGCGTTGATCTGCAGCTTGATCAGGCCCGTGACCTTCTTCTTCGGTGCCATGTTCGCTTTCCTCCTGGGATCGAACGCACGGGATTCCGTGCACTCTCCCGCGTGGCCGGCGGTTCCGGCTCGCGGTGACGAGCCTGCGACGCACGAGGCGTCGCAGGCCCAAACTCGATGAGTCTACCTGATGCCTGTCGGCGTCAGAGCTTGGTGACCTGGTCGAAGCTGAGCTCGACCGGGGTCTCGCGCTCGAACAGCGAGACGAGGACCGTGAGCTTGCCGCTCTCCGGCTTGATCTCGGAGATCGACCCCGGCAGACCCGCGAACGAGCCCTCCTTGATGGTGATCGTCTCGCCGACCTCGAAGTCGACCTCGGCGGCCGGCTGGGCCTGCGTGAGGCCGGAGCCCTTGCCGCCCTTGCTCGGTGCGGTCTCGGCGACCTGCACCAGGGACTTCAGCATGCCGAACGCCTCGTCGAAGCGGAGCGGCGTCGGGTTGTGCGCGTTGCCGACGAAGCCGGTGACGCCCGGGGTGTGCCGGACGACGGACCAGGAGTCCTCGTTGAGGTCGAGGCGCACGAGCACGTACCCGGGGATCCGGACGCGCGTGACGAGCTTGCGCTGGCCGTTCTTGATCTCGACGACGTCCTCCATCGGGACCTCGACCTGGTAGATGTAGTCCTCCATCGACATCGACACCATGCGGTTCTCGATGTTCGACTTCACGCGGCGCTCGAAGCCCGCGTAGGAGTGGATGACGTACCACTTGCCCGGCTTCATCCGCAGCTCGGCCTTGAAGGCCTCGTACGGGTCGACCTCTGTCGGCTCGTCGTCCTCGAGTGCGTCGGCGTCGGGGTCGGCCTCGATCGAGACCTCGGTGCCCGGAGCCAGGTCGACCTCGGACTCGGGGGCGATCGCGCCGGGGGTGTCGGTGGACTCCTCGGCGGCGATGGTCGCGTTCGCCTCGTCGGGGGTCTCGGTCTCGAGCTCGGCCTCTTCTTCGTCCTCGACGGCCTCCACGGCAGCCTCGGCCTCGTCGGCGGAGTCGATCTCGAGCGCGTCGTCGACGACCGCGTCGGCCTCGGCGTCACGGGACTCGGCGAGGGCGGTGAGCGTCTCGTCGATGCCGTCCACGTCACCGTCGTCCGGCTCGGCGCTCAGCCCGAGGGACTCGTCGTCCTCGTCCTCGACCGCGATCGCACGCTCTTCGGCGGACTCGGCCGAACGGAGCTCGCCCGTCTCGACGTCGCCTTCCTGGTTCTCTTCCACCTCGGAGGACTGCTCTGCAGCGGTCGCGAGGTCGATGTCGTCGCGGGAGTAGTCAGACACTGTCGGTTCTTTCCGTTCGGTGGTGCGGGTCGGGTCGGCGTTCGCCCTGGTCACTGTTCGCGCTGGTCACTGGTCACGCTGCTCGGCGTCGCCGCCGGCGTGGGTCGGGATCGGCCGATGGAGACGAGCCCCGACGGGTGCGACACCGATCAGGCGGTCGGACCGTTGCCGAAGACGTAACCGACGCCGAGCCCGAACACGAAGTCGAGGATCGACACGAGGACCATCATCACGACGACGAACACCAGGACGACGCCGGTGTAGCTGAAGAGTTCCTTGCGCGTCGGCGTGACGACCTTGCGCAGTTCGCCGATGACCTGGCGGATGAACAGCGCGATGGCCGCGAACGGGCCCCGGCGCGCGGCACGGTCCTGCTTCGCCTTGGCGACGACGTCGTCCGTCGTCGTCTCCATGTCGTTGCTCGCCAACTTCGTCACCTTCCAGATGTGCAGGGCGGACAGGACTCGAACCTGCAACCTGCGGTTTTGGAGACCGCTGCTCTACCAATTGAGCCACCGCCCTTCGGGAGACGATGCCGTCTTCCGGGTGGTACGCGTCCGTCATCAACGGGTCGCGACCGCCGCAGACGAGTGTACGGGAGTGCGTCACGCGGTGTCCACTTGAGGGGTCTCGCGGCGTGCCGCGCCGATAGGCTGGGCGGGTGAGCACCGCAGCCGAAGGCCCCGAGTCCACCACCACCCAGCGACCCCGGATCGCGTCGCGCATCGCCGCGATCGCCGAGTCCGCGACGCTCAAGGTCGATGCCAAGGCGAAGGCGCTCAAGGCGGCCGGACGACCCGTGATCTCCTTCGCGGCCGGCGAACCGGACTTCGCCACGCCCGCGCACGTCGTCGACGCCGCGGTCGCTGCGGCGCAGGACCCGAAGAACCACCGGTACACGCCCGCCACGGGCCTGCCGGAGCTCAAGCAGGCCGTGGCCGACAAGACGGCGCGTGCATCCGGCATCACCGTCGAGCCGTCGCAGGTCATCATCACGAACGGCGGCAAGCAGGCCGTCTACCAGGCCTTCCAGACGATCGTCGACGCCGGCGACCAGGTGTTGTTGCCCGCGCCGTACTGGACCACCTACCCCGAGGCGATCCGGCTTGCCGGGGGCGAGCCCGTCGAGGTCTTCGCCGGCAGCGACCAGGACTACCTGGTCACGGTCGAGCAGCTGGAGGCAGCGCGCACACCCACGACCAAGGCGCTGCTGTTCTGCTCCCCCTCGAACCCGACCGGCGCCGTCTACTCCGCCGAGCAGACCCGCGCCATCGGCGAGTGGGCGCTCGAGCACGGCATCTGGGTGATCAGCGACGAGATCTACCAGGACCTGGTCTACGACGGCACCACCTTCACCGGGATCCTCCAGGCGGTCCCCGAGCTCGCCGACACGACGATCCTGGTGAACGGCGTCGCGAAGACCTACGCGATGACGGGGTGGCGCGTCGGGTGGTTCATCGGCCCGGCCGACGCCGTCAAGGCCGCGTCGAACCTGCAGTCGCACCTGTCGAGCAACGTGTCGAACGTGTCCCAGCGCGCGGCGATCGCCGCGCTCACCGGGCCGCAGGAACCGGTCGTCGCCATGCGCGAGGCCTTCGACCGCCGTCGCCGGGCCATCGTCGCGGGACTCAACGCGATCCCGGGCTTCGTCACGCCGACGCCCGAGGGGGCCTTCTACGTCTACCCCGACGTCACGGCGCTGCTCGGTCGCGAGTGGGCCGGCTCGACGCCGACGACCACGCTCGAGCTGGCCGACCTGATCCTCGAGCACGCCGAGGTCGCGGTCGTCCCCGGCGAGGCCTTCGGCCCCTCCGGCTACCTGCGCCTGTCCTACGCGCTCGGCGACGACGACATCGCCGAGGGCGTCGCCCGGTTGGCGACGTTCTTCAGCTGAGGCGCTCGCACCCCGCCACGCACGTCGCGCCCCGTTCCCACGGGGCGCGACGTTCTTCCGGGGGTGCGGCTCCGGCGGACCGGGGGAACGGCCGGCCGGGAGGCCCGGTACGGCTCAGGCGAGCAGGTCGCCGACGACCACGGGTTCCGGCACCAGCGCCACACCGAAGCGGTTGAGCACGCTCACCTGGACGTACCGCGCCAGCTCGGCGACCTGGGCGGCGGTCGCACCGCCGCGGTTCGTCAGCGCGAGCGTGTGCTTGGTGGAGATGCCGGCACGGGAGCCGGCAAGCGCGTAACCGCGGTGGACGCCGGCGTGCTCGATGAGCCACGCGGCGCTGAGCTTGACGTCCTCGCCGACCGGCCAGCTCGGCGCGTCGGCGGGCAGGGACTCGGCGAACCCGGCCGAGACGATCGGGTTGGTGAAGAACGAGCCGGCGCTCCAGGTGTCCTGGTCGTCGCCGTCGAGGACCATCCCCTTCGAGGACCGCAGCGCCAGGACCGTGGAACGCACCTGGGCGGGGTCGACCCGGTCGCCCAGCGTCACACCGAGGGAGCCTGCCAGCTGCGCGTACCGCACGGGCACGCCGCCCTGGACGTCGGTGCCGAGCGCGAACTCGACGGTCAGGACGACCCCGCGTCGCCCGTGCTTGAGCGTCGAGGTGCGGTAGCCGAGCTCCAGCTCGGCCGCGTCGAGCCAGGCGCGCTCCCCGGTGGCCGCGTCGAGGAACTCGACCCGGGTGAGCACGTCGGACAGCTCGACCCCGTACGCCCCGATGTTCTGCACGGGGCTCGCACCGACGGTGCCCGGGATGCCGCTGAGGGCCTCCAGTCCGGTCCAACCGCGCTCGACGGTCGACGCGACGAACGCGTCCCAGGGTTCCCCGGCGGCGACGCGGACGGTGACGCCGTCCGTGGTGGTGTCGTGTTCGACGCCCCGGGTCCGGACCAGCACCACGGTGCCGTCGAAGCCGTCGTCGGCGACGAGCAGGTTGCTGCCGCCACCGACCACGAGCCAGTCGTCGTCGGCCCAGGCGTCGCGTGCATGCGCGACGAGCTCGTCGGTGGTGTCCGCGGTGAGCAGGCGACCGGCGGCTCCCCCGACGCGCAGGGTCGTGAGGTCGGCGAGGAGGGTGTCGGCCACGATCAGCGGAACACCACCGTGACCTGCGCCTTGCCGAGCACGGTCTGCCCGGCGGCGGTCACGGTGAGGTCGATGCGCTGCGGACGGCCCTGGTCGTCGACGGTGCCGACCTTGGCGACGACGCCGACGGTGGCGCCCTGCTCGGGGTCGACGACCACCGGCCGCGTGAAGCGGACACCGTAGGAGGCGATCCACCCGCGGTCGCCGAGCCACTCGGACACGGGCTGGACGGCGAGGCCCATCGTGAGCATGCCGTGCGCGAGCACACCAGGCAGCCCGACGGAGGTGGCGACGTCGTCGCGGTAGTGGATCGGGTTGAAGTCCCCGGACGCACCGGCGTAGCGCACGAGAGAGTCGCGGGTGAGGTGGACCTCACGCTCGGCGACCACCGTGCCGACCTCGGCCGTGGTGGGGGTTGCGGTGCTCATGCGTCGTCTCCTCGGACCACGAGGGTGGAGGTCGCCGTGACGACGTGCTCCCCCGCGGCGTCGCTCATGGTGCTCTCGGCGGTGACCATGGCGTTGCCGCCGAGCGTCTTGACGCTCGTCACCGTCAGGGTCGCGGTGAGCTCGTCACCCGCCACGATCGGCCGGTCGTAGGTGAACTTCTGCTCACCGTGCACCACGCGCGAGAAGTCGATGCCCGCGTCGGGTTCGGCGAGGAGCTGGGCCAACGTGGCTTCCTGCACGACGACCGCGAAGGTGGCCGGTGCGACGACGTCGGTGTAGCCGGCGGCGCGGGCGGCGTCCGTCTCGTGGTGGATCGGGTTGGTCGCGAACGTCGCGCGTGCGAACTCGCGCACCTTCTCGCGACCGACCAGGTACGGCGGGGCCGGCGGGAACGTCCTGCCGACGAGCTCGGGGTTCACTGACACGACGGGCAGTCTACCGACGGCAGCGGGTCGCACGGGTCCTGAGGATGGATCGCGTATGCTCGCGGGGCGCGGTGCCGGAGGGGGCGTCGACGCGCTGTCTTCACTCTGGGAGGGTGCGATGGAGACCACGATCGAGTACGCGGTGCACACGGGCGACCGCAGCGCCGCGATGGAGCTCGCCGGCGCTGCACTGCGGTCGGCCGGGCATCGCGTCGACGCCGCCCCGGGGACGATCGTCGCCGAGTCCGGCAGTCGCGTCCTGACGATGCTGCTCGGCGCGCTCGTCCACCCGGCGCGGGAGTACCGCCGGTACGAGCTGGTCGTGTCGACCGCAGGGAGCCGGTCGACCGCAGGGAGCCGGTCGACCCTGACGCTGCGGCACGCCGACCACGGCCCGGCGGTGGTGGGCGGGTCGATCGGCGCTGACCGGCGGCGGGAGCACTGGCGGCGGGTGTCGCGCGCGGTCGAGGGGTCGCTGCGCGCGGCCGGCTTGCTCGTCGCGCCGGGCGGTCGATAGGTCCGGCGTCATGCGAATTGCGTTCGCGGAACTCAAGGCGCGCGGAACCACGTGAACGCACGGCGCGACGTGATCGCGGTTGTGAGAAATTCGGCGGCGTCGAGCGGCGGGCGGCGACCGCCTGGAGGCCCCGTTCCGGTCCGGCGGACGCGCGCCGGGCCTCCAGTCGGTGGGGTCGCACCCCCGCACGCCCGTCGCGCCCCCGCACCACGGGGCGCGACGTCCGCAAGGGGGCGCGAACTGCGTTCGTGCGAGATGCTCCCCGTCCGCCACGCCACCAGCGCGAGCCCCGGGAACGACGAAAGCCCGGCGCGGACGCCGGGCTTGCGGTAGCGAGGGCGGGACTTGAACCCGCGACCCCACGATTATGAGTCGTGTGCTCTAACCAACTGAGCTACCCCGCCACAGATCCGGCGATGAGTTCTCGCCGGGTCGGAGCCCCGAGTCAGGATTGAACTGACGACCCCTTCCTTACCATGGAAGTGCTCTACCACTGAGCTATCGGGGCGAGTACCGCGAGCGGCACCACACGAGGATAGCAGAACCCGGACGGTGGTCCGGAACCGGCCACGACGCCCGGGCGTGCCGTCCGCGGGGCTAGTTCGCGTTCGCCTTGAGCCATGCCAGCGGGTCCACCGGGACGCCGTCGACGTGGACCTCGAGGTGCAGGTGCGGGCCCGTGGAGTTGCCCGTCGAGCCGACCAGACCGAGCTCGTCGCCGACCGCGACCTGCTGGCCCTTCACGACCTTGAACGAGTTGTCCATCATGTGCCCGTAGACGCTGGTGAACTGCTTGCCGTCGACGTCGTGCTCGACCCAGACGTCGTTGCCGAAGCCGCCGTCGTCGGGCTGCACCTTGATGACGGTGCCCGCGGCGATGACGCGGATCGGCGTGCCGGCGCCCGGTGCGAAGTCGACGCCCTGGTGGTTCGTCGAGCAGAACGAGCAGCCCTCGACCTGACGACCGCCGAAGCCGGAGGTGATCGGCACGCCGGTCAGGAACGGCCACTGGATGGTGCCGTTCGCGTCGTTCGTGAAGCTCGAGGAGTCGACGTTCTTGTACTGCGTGGCGTCGGAGACCGTGTAGGCGTCGCGACCGGTCTCGGCCTCGGTGGCGTCGCCGACGGCGAGGGACTGGGCATCGCCCGCGACGGCGGCCCGCTGCGTGGTCGAGCCGGGCTCCGGGGTGTAGAGCGCCTGCGCCGGCAGCGATGTCGACACGACGAGCCCGGCGACGAAGAGCAGTGCACCGACCGCCGTGACCCGCGAGGCGTTCCGCTGGAAGGCGCTCCCCCGTCGCGGCGTGGGCGTCGCAGCCTGACGAGCGGTGGCACCGAGGTGACGGGTCGCGCGATCGACACGGCGCGGGGCCACCGGAGCGGCGGTGCGCGCGGACGCGGCTGCCTGCGGCCGCGGAGCGGCGGTCTGCGGGCGGGGAGCGGCGGTCTGCTTGCGCGGGGCAGCAGTCCTGGCGGCGCCGCGCGGGGTGGCGTCCGGGCGCGTGGCCGTCGGGCGAGGGGCGCTCGGACCGGAGGCCGCTGCTGCGGCTCGACGGACGGCCGCCGGTGCGACGACCGGCGAGGTCGGCGCCGGGGGCGTCTCCGGCTGGAGCGTCGAGGCCGGCAGCACCGGGGAAGCCGGTGCCGACGGCGTGACCGGCAGCGCGGGCGAGTCAGCGGTCGAACGTGCGGCGGCGACCGGCTCGGCAGGGGCGGCGACTGGCTGGTCGCGTCGGACCGACTGCTTGGCGACGGCGCGTTCCGCTTCGATACGGGCCCGGCGGGTCAGATGGACGGCTGGTGCCGGTGCATCGGAGACCTTCTGGTCGGTGGCGACGGGCGAGAGCGGAGTTCGGGGCATACGTACGGTGCAGATCCTGATCGAGGCAGATGCGCTCATTGGTAACGAGCAGATAACGGGACCCGAGCGACGGTACCAGGGCTCTCGGCGCTCCGCCAGTCGTGACGGGGACCCGGACCGCTCCCCAGAGGTGGGGTCAGCTGGCCAAAGCAGTGGCCTCGGCGGTGCGGACGAGTTCCTCGAGCGGTGCGGCGACCGACGGTGCCGCGAACAGGAAGGAGCGCGTACCGCCCGCCTGCCAGGTGCGGACGACGGCGCCGGACGAGGCGGCCACGATGGCTCCGGCTGCGATGTCCCACGGGTTCACACCACGCTCGTAGTAGGCGTCCACCACGCCGGCACCGACCGCGCAGCAGTCGAGCGCAGCGGAGCCACCGCGGCGGATGTCGCGGACCTCGCCGAGCAGTCCGGCGAGCACGGCGACCTGCTCACGACGGCGGTCCACCGTGTAGCCGAACCCGGTGGCGACGAGGGTCTCGGCGAGCGACGCCGGCGTGGCGACGGCGATCGGCGCACCGTTCAGCGTCGCCGGTGACCCCGCGACGGCGCGGTACACGTCGCCGGTGGCAGGAGCCACGACGACGCCGGCGATCGGCTCCCAGACGGCGGGGTCCGGTTCGCCGCGGACGACCCCGATGCTGACGGCGTACTGCGAGCTGCCGTACAGGTAGTTGACGGTGCCGTCGATGGGGTCGACCACCCACGTGATGCCCGTGGAGCCTGGTGTCGCGCCGGTCTCCTCGCCCAGGAAGCCGTCGTCGGGGCGCGCTGCGCGGATGCGGTCGTGGACGAGGGACTCGACTTCTCGGTCGGCGGCGGTGACGACGTCGACGATGCTGGACTTGCGGTCAGCGACCTCGACGCCCTCGGCACGACGGCGGGCTGCGAGTGTGGCGGCTTCGGTCGCGATGGCCTGGGCCAGGTCGGCGAGTTCGGTCGGTGTCGGCTCAGCGCTCATGCTCCGATCCTCCCAGCACCGTGCGACCGGGTGTTCAGGCCGGGCCCACCGGACGGGAGGCAGCGGTCCAGCCCGCACCGGGCCTCCTGTCCGGCGCGGTCCAGCCCGTCAGGAACGAGGGCGTGCAGCACACGACGAGAAAGGGGCCCGTCAGAAGCGGGGCCCTGTCGACAAACAGAACAGGGCTCCGTCAGAAACGGGGCCCTGTCCGATGTCGTCACCACCCGCAACGAGTTCTTCAGCGAATGGACACGTGGCGAGTGAGGGATTCGAACCCCCGAAGGCTACGCCGGCTGATTTACAGTCAGATCCCTTTGGCCGCTTGGGTAACTCGCCATGCGCGCACCCAGCCCGTGTGATCACCAACCGGAGGCGCCAGAACAGCATACCGGATGGTCGGCGATGGTCGCGACCAACCGCGATCAGCAGCGATGGATAGGGTGGACGGCATGGCAGACAGCTCCTTCGACGTGGTCAGCAAGGTCGACAAGATGGAGGCGGACAACGCCCTCAACCAGGCCGCGAAGGAGATCGAGCAGCGCTACGACTTCAAGGGCGTCGGCGCCTCGATCGCGTTCAGCGGCGAGGACGTCCTCATCAAGGCGAACACCGCCGAGCGCGCCACGGCCGTCCTCGACGTGTTCGAGTCGAAGGCCATCAAGCGCGGCATCAGCCTCAAGAGCATCGATGCCGGTGAGCCCTACGCCTCGGGCAAGGAGTTCCGCATCGAGGTGTCGTTCAAGAACGGCATCGAGCAGGACGTGGCGAAGAAGATCGGCGCGTTCCTCCGGGCCAACGCCGCCAAGAGCGTGAAGAGCCAGATCCAGGGGGACGAACTCCGGGTTTCTTCCAAGAGCCGCGACGACCTGCAGAACACGATCCAGCTGCTCAAGGGCGAAGAGTTCGACGTGCCGCTGCAGTTCATCAACTTCCGCTGACGCGCCGACCCCCCGACGACTCGACACCCCCGTGGAGCACTGGCTCACCGTCGCCCTGGTCATCCTGCTGGTCCTGCTGGACCTGGCGATCCGCGCGTTCTCGATCATCTACGTCCCGATCAACCGCAAGCCCCAGACAGCCACGGGTTGGCTCCTCGCGATCTTCCTCATCCCCTACATCGGCTTCATCGTCTTCCTGGTCATCGGGTCGACGAAGCTGCCGAAGGCCCGGCGCGAGAAGCAGACCGAGATCAACGCGTACATCCTCGAGCAGACCGAGGGCATCGAGCGTGTGCGACGAGACCACCCGTGGCCGCACTGGTTCGAGAGCATCACGACGCTGAACCGGACGCTGGGCGCGATGCCCCTGGTCGGCGGCAACTCGGCCGAGCTCTACCCCGACTACGACGAGTCCTTCGCCGAGATGGCGAAGGCGATTGACGCGTCCCGGCGCTTCGTGCACGTCGAGTTCTACATCGCCTCGCTCGACGACACCACCCGCCCGTTCTTCGAGGCGCTGGCGCGGGCACAGGCCCGGGGCGTCACCATCCGGTTCCTCATGGACCACTGGGCCAGCCGCGGGTACCCGGGCTTCAAGGACACGCTGGCGTTCCTCGACGAGGCGGGCATCGAGTGGCACCTGATGCTGCCGCTGCAGCCGCTGCAGGGGAAGTTCCAGCGACCCGACCTCCGGAACCACCGCAAGATCATGGTGATCGACGGGTCGATCGCGTTCACGGGTTCGCAGAACCTGATCGACCGGTCCTACGACACGAAGGCGCACATCGAGAAGGGCCTGGCGTACAAGGACCTCTTCGCACGGTTCGAGGGCCCGGTCGTCGCGGGGATCAACGCCCTGTTCGTGACCGACTGGTACAGCGAGACCGACGAACTGCTGCTGCGCGAGAGCGACCCCGTCCAGCGAGCCGACCGCGGCGACGCCCTGGACTGCCAGGTCGTCCCCTCCGGCCCGGGTTTCGACGGCGAGAACAACCTGCGCCTGTTCAACGCGCTGCTCTACTCGGCCCAGAAGAAGGTGTCGATCACCTCGCCGTACTTCGTCCCGGACGACTCGATGCTCTACGCCATCACCACGACGGCGCAGCGCGGGGTCGAGGTCGAGCTCTTCGTCGGGCAGATCGGCGACCACGCGATGACGTGGCACGCGCAGCGCTCGTACTACGAGGGTCTGCTCCGCGCCGGCGTGAAGATCTGGCTGTACCGGGCACCGACGATCCTGCACGCCAAGCACTTCACGATCGACGACGACGTCGCCGTCATCGGGTCGAGCAACATGGACATGCGCTCGTTCTCCCTCAACCTCGAGATCTCGGTCATGGTGCGCGGCGAGCGGTTCGTCAACGCCCTGCGTGGCGTGCAGAGCTCGTACCGTCAAGAGAGCATCCAGCTCGACCTCGAGACCTGGCTCGGACGCACGCGGCGTTCGCAGGTGCTCGACAACGTCGCGCGGCTCACGGCGGCACTGCAGTAGCGCCGGACAGGAGGCCCGGCTCGCGCCCGGTGTGCCGCTGCGGTCCCGACGGGATCAGCGGACGACCGACGCGGCGATCCGGGCGACGAGCCGTTCGGCCGGTCCCCGGCCGAGGAACCGCTGCCACAGCATCGCGAACAGCACGGCGCCGAACACGAACCACCACCACGTCGCGGCCTGCTGCGGCAGCGCGGGCAGTGCGGCGATCACGACGAGGTGCAGCGCGTAGATCGTCAGCGGCATCGACCCGACCGCGGACAACGGCGTCGCGATCCGCTCGACGGTCCGCCCGCGGCCGTCGACCAGCAACGTGCAGAGCGCGATGACGGCGACGGCGACCCCGGCGGACCCGACGACGTCGACGATCGACCCGGAGTGGTCGCGCGGCGACAGGAACACCTGCGCGAACCCCTGTCCGACCGTCGCACCCTCCGGGACGAACGGCACCCCGGGGAACGCGTCCCCCGCATCGACCGGGACGGGGGCGGCGACCGAGCCGACGACGTACGCGGTGGCGGCGACCAGTGCGCCGGACGCGAGGAGCGCGATCTGCGTGCCCCGCTCCTCCAGTACAGACCGGGCGACCGCCAGCCCGACCAGCACGAACGCCAGGAAGGTGATCACGGGGTACACCAGGCCGAGCTGCACCCCGAACATGTCGGCCCCGGCGTAGAGCGGCACGATCGCGATCGCCGCGGGCGCGGAGACGAGCGCGCAGACACCCGCGGCGACGAGCAGTGTGCGTCGTCGCCAGCGCAGCGCCGGCAGCACGAGCAGGAACAGTGCGCCGTAGGTCGGCAGGATCACGTAGACGGACGTACCGAGTCCCATGAGCATGATGCCGATCAGGACGATGACCAGCGCACGGACGGCCAGACGACCGCGGATCCGCGTGATCGCCGGCGGTCCGGGCGGGTGCTGCCGGCCGCTGACGAGCCCGACCGACACCCCGGCCAGCACGGCGAAGAGCGTCGAGGACCTGCCGTTCACCACAGCGGACCACGACGCGGGGTCACTCCAGTCGAGCTGCTCGGCGATGCCGCCGACGTGCGCGGCGACCATGCCGAACAGGGCGACCGCCCGGGCGACGTCGACCCCGGACAGGCGGGCGCCCCGCACCTCGGTGGCGAGGGCGGGGCGCACGGCGGTCATGGCGTCAGACCCGGTCGGCTGGCTCGCGGCCGAGTGACGCGTCGATCATGGCGTCGCGCGGCACGACCTTGACCCGCGCACGACCCTGCGGCTCGCCGAGCGCGATCTCGTGCTCGTCGAGGCGGTGCCAGCCGTCGAGGTCGGTGTACTCGACACCGCGTTCGCGCAGGAGCGCCGGGATCGCGCCCTCGGACGGGTCCTCCGGCGTCCACCAGCTGGCCTGGTCGTTGACGATGTGCTGCACGGTCTCCATCGCGTCGGACTTGGTGTGGCCGATCAGGCCGACCGGCCCGCGCTTGATCCAGCCCGTGGCGTACAGGCCCGGGATCTGCTGGTTGTCGTCGTCGAGGACCTGGCCCTCGTGGTTCGGGATGACACCGTGCCGCTCGTCGAACGGGACGCCGGGCACCGGGGAGCCGAAGTAGCCGACCGCGCGGTAGGCCGCCTGGATCGGGATCTCGCGGATCTCGCCCGTGCCCTCGACGCCGCCCTGACCGTTCGGCCGGGTGCGCTCGTACCGGATCGCTGCGACGCGGCCCTGGTCGTCGCCGACGAACTCGAGCGGCTTCGCGTAGAAGTGCAGGTGCAGGCGGCGGCTGGCCTGCCCGACCTCGCGCTTCCGCCACTGCTCGAGCACGCGGTTGATGACCATGACCTGCTTGTTCGTCTGGATCGCGGTGAGCGATGCCTCGTCGTGGTCGAAGTCCTCGTCGTACACGACCATGTCGACGTCGGGGACCTCGCCGAGTTCGCGGAGCTCGAGCGGGGTGAACTTCACCTGGGCGGGACCGCGGCGGCCGAAGACGTGCACGTCGGTGACGGGCGAGCGCTTGAGGCCCTGGTAGACGTTGTCCGGCACCTCGGTCGGCAGCAGGTCGTCGGCGTGCTTGGCCAGGATGCGGGAGACGTCGAGCGCGACGTTGCCGTTGCCGATGACCGCGACGCTCTCGGCCTCGAGCGGCCAGGTGCGGGGGACGTCCGGGTGTCCGTCGAACCAGCTGACGAACTCCGCCGCGCCGTAGGAGCCCTCGAGCTCGACGCCGGGGACGTCGAGGTCGGCGTCCTTGATCGCGCCCGTCGAGAACACGACGGCGTTGTAGTGCTTGCGCAGGTCGTCGAGCGTGATGTCCTTGCCGAACTCGACGTTGCCGAAGATCCGGATGTCGCCGCGGTCGAGCACGTCGCGCAGCGCGTTGATGATGCCCTTGATGCGCGGGTGGTCGGGCGCGACGCCGTACCGGACCAGGCCGTAGGGCGCCGGGAGCTGCTCGAAGAGGTCGATCGACACGTCGTAGGCGTGCGCTTCCCGAAGCAGGATGTCCGCGGCGTAGATGCCGGCGGGACCGGCGCCGACGATGGCGAGGCGGAGGGTGGGCACTGATCGTCTCCAGGTTCGTTCGAGGGGTGGTGCCGTGGTGCGGCGCGGTTGCCCGCCGGGTCAGCGGCTGCGGTCGACGACGGACTCGGCGAACCGTGTGAGGGCGCGTTTCACGACGCCGTCGGGCAGCGGTTCGAGGGCGACGACCGCTTCGCCGGCCCACTGCGCCGCGAGCGCCCGGGTGGCGACGGTGGCCTCGTGGTCGCGGAGCGCGGCGACCGCGGACAGGTACACGTCCGTGGTGACCGCGTCGTCGGGGGCTCCGGTGACGTCGCGTTCGATCCGCTCGAGCAGCGCGGCGGCACCCGGCTCGGACGCCGCACGACGCCGGAGCTGCAGCAGGGGCAGCGTGTCGACACCGGCCCGCAGGTCGTTGCCGGCGATCTTGCCGGTCTTGTCCTTCGCCGGGGCCAGGTCGATCACGTCGTCGACGAGCTGGAAGGCGACGCCGACCTTCTCGCCGAACGTCCCGACGGCCTCGAGGTACGCGCGGTCGGCACCGGAGAACAGCACACCCGCACGGGCGGCCGTCGCGATGAGGGACCCGGTCTTGTCGCTGAGCACCTGGATGTAGTGCTCGACGGGGTCGTCGTCGGGCTGCGGACCAGTCGTCTCGTGCAGCTGCCCCATGCACAGTCGTTGGAAGGTCTCTGCCTGCATCCGGATGCCCTCGGGCCCCAGGTCCGCGGTGATCAGGCTGGCGCGGGCGAAGAGCAGGTCGCCGGTGAGGATCGCGACGTTGTTGCCGTACGTCACGTGGGCGGCGGGGACCCCGCGGCGCACCGGCGCCTCGTCCATGACGTCGTCGTGGTACAGCGAGGCCAGGTGCGTGGTCTCGACGCTCACCGCCGCCTTGACGACGTGGTCGGTGACACCGTTGCCGAGCTGCGCGATCAGGAGCGTCAGGGTGGGGCGGATCCGCTTGCCGCCCGCGGACAGCAGGTACCGGCTCGTCGTGTCGGCGAGCGTGTCGGCGGAGCGCATGGCGTCGTCCAGGCCCTGCTCGACGAGCTCGAGGCCGTCGTCCACGGCGGTGATGAACCGACGCTCCGCGGGGCTGGCGAACATCCGCTCGCCGATGCCGAGCGACGCTCGGAGACTCGGTGCGCGGCGTGCGACCGGGACGCTCGGGTTCAAGTGGTGCTCCGTGTTCGGGGGCCGTGTGCGGGAGGAGGTGCCGGTCAGCTGTCGGTCGGCTCGACACGCGGCTGCTCGCCGGTGCCCTGGTGGTCCCGGCGCGCCTTGGCACGACGGGCGACGGACTCGCGCACGGTCCCGGCGACGGGCTTGCGTCCGCGGTGCAGGGCGACGATACCGGCCGTCAGGTTGCGGTACGCCACCATCGTGAAGCCGACGCCGCGCAGCCACTGGCTGAGGACCTGCTGTTCGGGCCATGCCTCGATCGACTCGGCCAGGTAGCGGTAGGCGGCGGGGTTGCTGCTCGACACGCGCGCGATGCCGGGCAGGACCCGCTTGAGGTAGGCGCCGTAGCCGAGCCGCAGTGCTGCCAGGGGCGGGGTCGAGAACTCGCAGATCACGACGCGCCCGCCGGGCTTGAGCACCCGGAGCATCTCGCCGAGCGCCTGGTGCGGGTCGTTCACGTTGCGCAGGCCGAACGAGATGGTGACGGCGTCGAAGGTGTCGTCGTCGAAGGGCAGGTTCTCGGCGTCGCCCTCGACGAAGGTGATCTCGGGGTGCCGCTCACGCCCGACGGCGATCATGCCCGCGGACAGGTCGAGCGCCGTGACGTCGGCACCCTTCTTGGCGATCACGGCCGCGCTCGTGCCGGTGCCCGCGGCGATGTCGAGGACGCGCTCGCCCGGCTGGGGATCGACGGCGCGGACGGTCGCCACCCGCCACAGCGGGGCGTTGCCGGCGGAGAGGATGTCGTTGGTCAGGTCGTACTTCTCCGCGACGTCGTCGAACATGGCCGCCACTTCGTCCGGCCGCTTGTGCATGTCCGCTCTGCTCACCCGTCTGATCCTAGAGGTCCGTCCCGTGCGTTGCCGGAACGACCGGCGCGGCCGCGGGCCTGCCGGGCGCGTCCGCCGACAGCGGCCGCAGCCGACCGTCCGCGCGGCCCGGCGTCGGACGCCTCGCGTACGATCGGCCCGTGAACCGAACCGCCACGGCGGCGCCGCCGCTCACGGTCTCGACCCGGATCCTCGACGACCCGGGCGCCGTGCTCCGCCACACGCTCCCCGACCAACCGCTCGCCTTCGTGCGCAACGGCGACGGCATCGTCGGGATCGGCGAAGCCCTCCGGTTCGTGTTCACCGGGCCCACGCGCATGCGCGACGCCGCCGCCGTCTGGCGTGACATCGTCGCCCGCGCCGAGGTCGACGACCCGGTCCAGCTGCGCGGCTCCGGGCTCGTGGCGTTCGGGACCTTCGCGTTCGCCGACGACTCCGCGTCCACCAGCGTCCTGATCGTCCCGCGGGTCGTGGTGGGGCGGCGCCGGGGCAAGGCCTGGTTGACGGCGATCGACACCACACCCGACCCCGCCCCCCTCGCCTTCACCCGCACGTCCGTCCCGGTCCCCCACGTCGGACCGCACCTGTCCGTCGCGCTGCGCCCCGGCCGGATCGACGAGCACGCCTACGCCGCGTCCGTGGCCGAGGCCGTGCGACGCATCACGGCGGGAGACGCCCGCAAGGTCGTCCTCGCTCGTGACCTCGTCGGGGTCCTGCCGCCGCGGGCCGACCAGCGAGCACTGCTGCTCGACCTCGCCGCCACCTACCCGCAGTGCGTCGTGTTCGCCGTGGACGGGATGGTCGGCGCCACCCCCGAGACCCTCGCCCGCACCGACGGCACGCGGCTGACCGCGCGCGTCCTCGCCGGCAGTGCCGCCCGGGGCGCGGACGCCGTCGCCGACCGGGCCGCCGCCGAGGCCCTCGCCGCCAGCGCCAAGGACGTCGAGGAACACGCGTTCGCGACCGCGTCGCTCGTCGACGCGCTCCGTCCGCTCGCCACCGACCTCCGCGTCGACCCCGAGCCCTTCCGCCTGCAGCTGCCGAACCTGTGGCACCTGGCGAGCGATGTGCAGGCGACCCTGCCCGTCGGCACGACCTCGCTCGACGTCGCCGACGCGCTCCACCCCACCGCCGCCGTCGCCGGTACCCCGACGGACGTCGCCGTGCGGCTGGTCTCCGAGCTCGAGGGCGTCGACCGGGGGCGGTACGCCGGGCCGGTCGGATGGTTCGGGGCGTCCGGGGACGGCGAGTGGATGCTCGCGCTGCGCAGCGCCCAGATCGACCCGGACGGCACGGTCACGGCCTGGGCCGGCGCCGGCATCGTCGGCGGCTCGGACCCCCAGCGCGAGGTCGCCGAGACGGCCCTGAAGTTCCGCCCGATCCGCGACGCGCTCGCGTAGCAGCGGCTGACGCGCGGCCGTAGCGCGCCGCCGCACGGTGCGCGATCCGCAGCTGGTGCGAGGAAGACCGCGCCGTGCCCGGCAACAACCCCGCACCACGCGGACATCAGCGCACGACGCACAGAAGGCGCACGGTGCACCGACGCGCCGACCACCGGACCGGAGGCTCGTTGCCAGCCCGCACCGAGCCTCCAGCACGGTGCGCGATCCGCAGCTGGTGCGAGGAAGACCGCGCCGTGCCCGGCAACAACCCCGCACCACGCGGACATCAGCGCACGGCGCCCAGAACGCGCACGGTGCGCGGTCAGTCGGCCAGCGGCACCTCGATGACGACCCGCTCCGCCGGGTCCGTCAGCACCTGCTCCAGGTCGCCCCAGGTCGCGGCCCGGCGGTACTCCCACCCGAGCCCGGTGACGACCCGCTCGACGTCGACGTGCTGCGGCGTGGTCATCATGCGCCGCATGTCCTCGGCCGGCGTGGTCTCGGCCACCTCGAGTCCGCGGAAGATGGCGCCGCCCGAGTCGTTGCCGACGACGACCTGCACGCGGCGTGTCGACTCGTCGGTCCCGGTGACGAACGCGCCGAGGTCGTGCAGGAAGGTCAGGTCGCCGAGCAGCACGCGCGTGGTGCCGCCGGCCGCCTGCGTGGTCTCGAGGGCGGCGGCGATGCCCAGTGCGGTCGAGACGGTCCCGTCGATGCCGGCCAGGCCGCGGTTGGCGTGCACGTGGATCTTCTTGCCGGCGACGCGGCCGTCGGCGACGCGGATGATCTGCGACGCGCCGAGCACCAGGCGGTCGTGCGGCCAGGTGACGCCCCACACGGCATCCGCGAGCATGGCGCGGTCGACGGGGCGACGGCGGAGCGCCACCTCGTCGCGGAGGAACCGGTTCCGCTCGGCGCGGTCGTCCGAGCGCTTGGCGTCCAGGTCCGGCCCGGCGTCACCGGCGCCGAGCGCGGCCCGGCTGGCCGCGACCCACCGCCCGACCCAGGCGCGGTGGGCGGGACCGGTGCGTCCGGTCACCTCGACGTCCGACACCAGCCGGGAGTCGCGGCTCGGGTCGTACGCGTCGGCACCAGCCCCACGGACGGTCACGACCTCGACGTCGTCCCGCTGCAGGAGCGCCGGCACCTCGCGCGACAGTGTCGGGTGACCGAGCACGACCGCTCGACGGACACGGCCGCCGAACTCCGGGTCACCGAGCAGCGCACGGTAGGCGACGACGAGGTTGCGGCCGAAGTGCGCCCCGCTCGAGACCTCGGCGACCAGCGGCGCTCCGAGCTCCCACGCGATCCGTTCGGCGTCCTCACCAGCGTCGTGCCCCGCGATCACGACCGTCGCCGGGTCGTCGTCCGGCGCGAGCTCCGCGACGGGCAGCCCGGAGTGGACGCGGCGGACGGCGAACGCGGTGTCGACCTGGTCCTCGGGGACGCCGACGACGTCGGTCAGCGTCGCGGACAGGGGCTCGCGGAAGGCGACGTTCAGCTGGGCCGGGCCGGGCTGGCCGGTGTGCCCGGACGCCGCGGCGACGGCCTCCCGAACGATGCCGCGCACGACCGTCCGGGTGTCCTCGTCGATGCCGTGCGCGGACGGCGCCTCGACGTCGCGGACGAACGCGGCCGCATCGGCGAACATCCCCGGCTGCACCGTCGTCTGGTTGCTGCCGATCCCCCGGAGTTCGGTGGGACGGTCGGCCGAGACGACGAGCATCGGGACGCCCGAGTGGTGCGCTTCGAGGACCGCCGGGTGCAGGTTGGCGACCGCGGTGCCCGACGTGGTGACGACGAGCGCCGGACGGCCGGTCTCGACGGCGAGTCCGAGCGCGAAGAACCCCGCGGTGCGCTCGTCGAGGCGCACGTGCACCGTGATCCCGCCGGCCCGCTCGAGCGCGACCGCCGCCAGCGCGAGCGCCTGCGAGCGCGACCCGGGACTGACGACGACGTCGGTCACGCCCGCGCGGGCTGCTTCCTGCAGGAGCGCGAGTGCGAAGTCGGACGCCGGGCTGCCGGACGCCGGGTCGGCCGATCCGGCGGGGGCGTCAGCGATCGGCGCGGCCGTCGTCGTCGGTGTCGTGGAACTGGTCTTCGAGGTTGCGGAGCGTGGCGTCGTCCTGGTCCTTGTCCGTGCGGGGCCGCTCGGGAGCCTGCTCGCCGAGGAAGTCCGGGTCGTCTTCGGGACCACGGTACCGGGCGATGCGCTCGGGGGTGGCGGGTGCACGGCCGAGCAGGAACCACAGCAGGGCACCGAGTACCGGCAGGACGATGATCAACAGGACCCAGATGCCCTTGCGGAGCGACCGGACACGGGGCTTGGGCATCGTGGCGCAGTCGATGAGTGCGTACACCGTGAACGCCACGGCGGCGACTGCGACGACGAGCCACAAGCGGATCATGCACGGAGTCTAGGTCGGGAGTCTGTGACGGGCCTCATGGAGTGCGGGTCCGTAGACTTGCCGCGTGAAAGCGTGGCTCGTGTACACCCTCGCCCGTCTCGGGATCTTCGCGGCGGCGCTCGTCGTCCTGTTCGTGATCGGGCTGCCCTGGTACTGGGCGACCATCGGTGCGGCGCTCGTCGGGCTGCTCGTGTCCTACATCGCGCTGCCCCGGCTGCGCGAGCAGGTCACGCTGAGCCTCGCGTCCCGACGCCCTCGTCCGGCGCACGACGCCGACTCGGACTTCGAGGACGACTTCGTCGACGCCGAGGACACGGACGCGCCGACGGTGCGTCCGGTGTCCGACGCCGACCGACACGCAGACCGCCGCGAGGGGCCGACCGCCGGCTGACTCGCGGCCGCGCCGGTGCCGATGCTGGCTCCGGCGTTCCGGCTACGGCTGGACGGCGAGTGTGATGCCGAGCACCACGCCGAACACCAGCGACGCGAACGACGACAGCTGCAGCGCGGTGATCAGCTCGCGCGGTTTCTTCGACGTCACGCCGATGAGCAGTGCCGGCAGGGCGAGCAGCAGCGAGAAGTACGTGAAGCCGGTGCGGAAGTACAGCAGCACGAACCAGAGCAGCACGACGTAGGGCAGCATCAGGAACACGCCGTAGAGCGTCCGCGCCACACCGCTGCCCAGGACGACGGCCAGGGTGCGCTTGCCGGCGAGCCGGTCCTCGTCGATGTCGCGGATGTTGTTCACCATGAGCACGGCGCAGGCGAAGAAGCCCGCGGCGACGGCCGCGGCCCACCCGCTCGTGGTGACCTGCTGGATCTGGGTGTACTGCGTGCCGAGGACCGCGACCAGGCCGAAGAACACGAAGACGAAGACCTCGCCGAGGGCGTTGTACCCGTAGGGCTTCTTGCCACCGGTGTAGAACCACGCGGCGACGATCGCGGCGGCCCCCACGATGAGCAGCCACCACAGCTGCGTGATGACCACGATGGCGATCCCGGCGACCGCGGCGAGCCCGAAGAAGGTCAGCGCGACGGTCAGCACGGTGCGCGGCTTCGCGAGCCCGGCACCGGTGAGCCGTGCGGGTCCGACGCGGAACTCGTCGGTGCCGCGGACCCCGTCCGAGTAGTCGTTGCTGTAGTTCACGCCGATCTGCAGGAACAACGCCACCGCGAGTGCGAGGAGTGCGACCGCCAGGTGGGCGTCCTGCGACAGGTAGTCGCCGAAGTCCCCCGCGATGCCGCTGTCCACGAACCCGACCGCGGTGCCGAGCACGACGGGGACGACCCCGAGGGTCAGCGTGCGCAGTCGGGCACCGCCGATCCAGTCGCGTGCGGTCGCACGACGCTTCGGGGCCACCGGCGAGGCGGCCTTCGCCGGGTTGCCGGACCGGCCCTGCTTCTGGGTTGCGTTCTTCGATCGTGCCACGGGTGACGATCCTATTCGTCGTCGACGAGGGCGTGGATCGCACGCCGGTCGGGCTTGCCGGCGCTGAGCATCGGCAGCGCGTCGACGAGGACCACCGCCGCCGGGCGCGCCGCTCGACCGAGGGCGGCCTGGACGTGGTCTCGGACCCGCTGGAGGTCGATCGGGGTGGCGGTCACGACGACGGGGACCTCACCCCACTCGTCCGACGAGCGTCGGGTCACCACCGCGGCGTCCTGCCCGGGGAGTTCGCGCACGTGGCGTTCGACGAGACCGAGCGGCACCTTCTCGCCGCCGGAGATGACGACGTCGTCGAGCCGCCCGAGCACCCGCACGACGCCGTCCGAGGTCGTCGCGGCATCGCCCGTCCGGTACCACCGGAGCCCGTCGTCGACCACGAACGTCGACGCGGTCCGGGTGTCGTCCCCGAGGTACCCCTCGGCGAGCATCGGTCCGTGCAGCCAGAGCTCACCGTCGACGAGTCGCGTCTGCACGGTGCCGAAGGGGACACCGTCGTAGACGCACCCACCGCTCGTCTCGCTCGCCCCGTACGTCGTCACCGCGCGGATGCCGGCGGCGCGGGCCCGCTCGCGGAGGGGTGCCGGGGTCGCCTGTCCGCCGACGAGGACCGCGTCGAACCGCGCGAGGGCGGCCGTGGCGCGGGCGTCGTCGAGCACACGGGCGAGCTGCACCGGGACGAGCGAGGTGTACCGGCGTGGTGCGGCCGGCCCGACCTCGAGGCGGTCCGCGGCGTCCGCGAACGCTTCGGCGGTGAAGTGTCCCGGCGCCACGAGGGACGGGGTCGTGCCCGCGACGATCGACCGGGTCAGCACGTTGAGGCCCGCGATGTAGTGGGTGGGCAGCGCGAGGACCCAGCTGCCCGGTCCCCCGAGCGCCTGGTCGGCGGCGGCCGCACCGGCCAGCAGCGCGTCGGCGGACAGCGCCACGCGCTTGCCCGTGCCGGTGGACCCGCTCGTCTCGACGACCAGGGCGACCCGCTGCGGGACGTCGGCCGGAGGCGGAGTCGGCAGCGCCGGGACGTCCTCGGCGACCGGCAGGAGCGCGGGGCCGCCGGCGAGGGCGGCCTCCAGTCCGCGCAGCACGGCCAGCGGGTCCGACGCGTCCAGCGTGACCAGCGGTCGGGTCATCAGTAGTGCCAGGGGAAGGACGTCCACTCCGGGGCGCGCTTCTCGAGGAACGAGTCACGGCCCTCGACGGCCTCCTCGGTGCCGTAGGCGAGACGGGTGGCCTCGCCCGCGAAGACCTGCTGGCCGACCAGACCGTCGTCGACCGCGTTGAAGGCGTACTTGAGCATCCGGATCGCCGTCGGTGACTTGCCCAGGATGGTCTCGCCCCAGCGGATCGCCTCGTGCTCGAGGTCAGCGTGCGGCACCACCCGGTTGACCGCACCCATCTCGTACGCGCGCTGGGCGGAGTACTCCTCGGCCAGGAAGAACACTTCGCGCGCGAGCTTCTGGCCGATCTGCTTGGCGTAGTAGGCGCTGCCGTACCCGCCGTCGAACGAGCCCACGTCAGCGTCGGTCTGCTTGAACCGGCCGTGCTCGGCGCTGGCGATCGTCAGGTCGCAGATGGCGTGCAGCGAGTGCCCACCGCCGGCGGCCCAGCCCGGGACGACCGCGATGACGACCTTGGGCATCATCCGGATCAGCCGCTGGACCTCGAGGATGTGCAGCCGACCCATCGAGGCCTGTGCGGCGGCCGGGTCGACGCCCTCGGGCGGAGCGCCCTCGTCGCCGACGTACTGGTAGCCGCTGCGGCCGCGGATGCGCTGGTCACCGCCGGAGCAGAACGCCCAGCCGCCGTCCTTCGGGCTCGGGCCGTTGCCGGTCAGCAGGACGACGCCGACGCGGGGGTCCTGGCGGGCGTCGTCGAGGGCGCGGTACAGCTCGTCGACCGTCCGGGGACGGAAGGCGTTCCGGACCTCGGGGCGGTCGAACGCGATGCGGACGATGCCCTTCGACACGTGCTTGTGGTACGTGATGTCGGTGAAGGACGCCGACGCGGGGGCGGTCGTCCAGACGTCGGGGTCGAACAGGTCGGACACGGTGTCGGGCATGGTCCCAACCTATCGCCGGGGTGCTCCGGCCCGGTCGTGCGCCGGGTGGATCAGACGCCGGGTGGGTCAGGCGTCGGGGTGCTCCGGCCCGGTCGTGCGCCGGGTGGGTCAGGCGCCGCTCATCCCGGTCAGCATCTCGGGCGCCACGATGACGAGCAGGACGACGAGGATCACCGGGTTGGCGAAGAACGCCACCACGACGCCGACCGCTCCGTACCACCGTCCGAGCCCCCCGACCGCGGCGATGAAGCCGAGGATCGCCGCGATGAGGGTCAGGAACACCACGACGAAGCAGATCCCGAACGCGAACGTGGTGTCGCCGCCCATGAAGACCGCGAACGCGCTGGCGTCCACGGCGGCGGAGACGATCGCCAGGCCGAGTGCGATCTTGCCCACGATCGGGTTGCGACGACGACGACGCTGCGCGCCGGTCTGGGCACGGACGTCGACCGTGTTGCGCTGCATCAGCCGCTCGAAGTCGGCGGTGCCTCGACCGGGCGACGTGGGCCTGGCGGACGTCGGAGCAGCGGCGGGTGCAGCGGCTCGACCGTTCGGCGTCGATGCGGTCCGTGCCGTCGGCGACGCGGCTCGGGACGGGCGGGGCGACCGCTGCGGCGGGTCAGTCGCCACGGGGCCTCCCTCTGGTCGTCGTGTCCGGTCGTGCACTGCATGGTCACCGAACGGGAACCGTCGCCGACCGGAGCATGCTATTGCGCCGCCCTGGCCTTCGCCTCCGAGGAACTGTGACGTCCGCTGCGAGGATGGGCCGGTGCTCCCCGACCTGACCGACCTGTTGTCCGACGCGCACGTCGTCGCCCTGCCGATGCGCGTGCGGTTCCGCGGCATCACGACTCGCGAGGCGCTGGTCCTGCGCGGCCCGCAGGGCTGGACCGAGTTCTCGCCCTTCGTGGAGTACGAGGACACCGAGGCCGCCGCGTGGTTGCGCGGCACGATCGACTTCGGCTGGACCGAGCACGTCCCCGCGGCGCAGTCGGTCCCGGTGAACGCCACCGTGCCCGCGGTGGCCCCCGGTGCCGTCGAGGGGCTCCTGGCGCGGTACCCCGGCTGCACCACCGCCAAGGTCAAGGTCGCCGAGCCCGGCACCACCGTCGAGGACGACGTCGCCCGGGTCGCCGAGGTCCGGCGGGTGATGGGCGCCGACGCCGCGGTGCGGATCGACGCGAACGGGCTCTGGAGCCTGGACGAAGCGGTCGTTGCCCTGGAGCGGCTGGCGCCCTTCGACCTCCAGTACGCCGAGCAGCCGTGTCGGACCGTCGATGAACTCGCGGAGCTCCGACGCCGCATCGCCGGACTCGGGGTGCGGATCGCCGCCGACGAGAGCGTGCGCAAGGCCTCGGACCCGCTCGCGGTCGCCCGAGCCGGAGCGGCCGACGTGCTGGTGGTGAAGGCGCAGCCGCTCGGTGGGGTCACCGCGGCACGGCGGGTCATCGCCGATGCGGGCCTGCCCTGTGTCGTCTCGAGTGCGCTCGACACGTCCGTCGGGCTGGGGATGGGGGCGTTCCTCGCCGCGGCGGCGATGACGCCGGGCTACGCCGCCGGGCTCGGGACCGCCGCGATGTTCCTGGGTGACGTCACCTCCGATCCGGTGCTGCCCACGAACGGGAGGATCGGTGTGCGCCGCGTCGACGTCTCGCCGACGCTGCTGGCCCGGTTCGCCGCATCCCCGGAGCGGACCGCCTGGTGGCGCGCACGCGCGGAGCGCGTCCACGCGCTGCTCGCGGCGGACGTCACCGTGTAGCGGCCGCGTCGCCCGGGGTTCCCGGGGTTCCCGGGTCCCGAGGTCCCGAGCCCGAGGTCCCGAGGTCCCGAGGTCCCGAGGTCTCGAGGTCTCGAGGTCTCACAATTCTGGGATCTCGAGCCCCGGCACGGTGGAGTCGTCGCACCTCGGCGAACCTGAGCGGCGAGTCGCGCGACCACGTCTCGGCGGACGGCGTGCTCGGACCACTCGGCGACCGGCCGGCGGGGGTGTCGCGTCCGCGCGGGTCGCGCACCGGGCCTCCTGACGGGTCGGCCGCCAGCCGACCTGGACTGGGCGCTTGCCCGCCTGCCCGCCTGGCTGCGGTGGTCGCACGACCTGCCGCTCAGCGTTGCCGAAGTCGCGCAAACGGCCGCTCGCGGGGCTCGAAGGCGGCAGCTTCTGCAACCACGACGACCAACCAGCGGCAAGTCGTGCGACCACGGGAGGGCGACCGGGTCCAACGAGCGGAGCCAGTGCCGGTGAGCAAGGCCGGTGAGCAGGGCCAGTGACCAGCGCCAGTGACGGAGCGACCGGTCAGTACCCCGGAACGGGAGGAGCACGGTGTCGGTCGGACCGACACCGTGCTCGCAGCGTTGCAGCGTCAGTGGCTCACAGGCCGGAGTAGCTGTGCAGCCCCTTGAAGAACACGTTGACGACGGCGAAGTTGAACATCACCGCGGAGAATCCGACGAGTGCCAGCCACGAGGACCGGGCGCCGCGCCAGCCACGGGTGGCACGGGCGTGGATGTACCCGGCGTAGATGACCCAGATGATGAAGGTCCAGACTTCCTTGGTGTCCCAGCCCCAGTAGCGGCCCCAAGCCCGCTCGGCCCAGATGGCGCCCGCGATGAGCGTGAAGGTCCAGAGCACGAAGCCCACGAGCAGGACGCGGTAGGTCAGGACCTCGAGCCGGTCGGCGTCGGGCAGGGTCTCCATGAAACGGAGCTGCTTGGATGCTCCGCTGTGGCTGAGGCGGTAGGTCTGGATGAGCTGGGACACGGCCAGGCCGGCGCCGAGGGCGAAGAACCCCGTACCGGCGATCGCGACGAACACGTGCAGGACGAGCCAGTAGGACTCGAGCGCGGGCACGAGCGGCCGGACCGGCACGTAGTAGTTGACCGTGGCGATGCCGAGCAGGATCAGCGTGAGCCCGGTGATGAAGACACCGAGGAACTTCAGGTTCTGCCAGAGCTGCACGAGCAGGAAGATCGCGATGATCAGACCCGTGCCCGTCAGCGAGAACTCGAACATGTTGCCCCACGGCACACGATCGGCTGCGATGCCGCGGAGGACGATGGCCCCGACGTGCAGCACGAGCGCCAGGACGGTCATCGCCATGCCGACGCGCTCGAACCGCGACCCGCGTCGACCAGAGCCGGTCTTGGCGGGCGCTTCGACACGCTCGAGGACGACGGTGCCGCCCTGCACCGTCGCGACGGTCTTGGCCTGCTGCTGCCGTACGGTCGTGGCGACGGCGGTGCCGTCAGCACCCACCGTGACCTCGCCGGACCGCTTGGCCATGTCGAGTGCGAACGAGATGAACGCCACCACGTACACGGCCATGGCCGAGTAGGTGAGGACGACCGAGTAGGTCGCGAGGTTCGTCGTCATGTCCACGAGGGAATCCTAACTCCGAGGTCTGACACGTGCTTGGCGGCGATGTCCGCCACGGCCCGTTCGAGATTGGGGTCCTCGCCGCGGGCCAGCCCCGCGTACTCGAGGTCGTACTCGCCGTGTTCGGCGCCGGTGCGCGGCACGACCTTCACCCACACACGACGGCGCGGGACGAACAGCGACGTCAGCAGCCCGAGCACGCTGAGCACGGCGAACCCGCCGACCCACAGCTGCGAGGGGTCGTGGTGCACGTCGAGCGACACGTACCGCTTCACGCCGTTGAACGTGATCGACCCGGCTCCCTGCGGCAGGGTCTTGGTCTGGCCGGGCTTCAGCTCGATGCTCTTGGCCTCGGACTTGGTCCCGGCGATCTGCGTGAGCCCGCTCGTGTCGAGCTGGTAGACGCTGCGCGGCACACCGTCGTCCAACCCGAGGTTGCCGGTGTACACCTGCAGCGTCAGCAGCGGGTTCTCGGCGTCCGGGTAGTTCGACGTGAACGCCCCGGTGCCGAGCTTGACGGCCGTCGGGTAGAAGAACCCGACCATGCCGAGCTGGTCCGGTGCGGCGTCGGGGACCTTGACGACACCGGTCGACGTGTAGTTCGCGTCGGCGGGCAGGAAGGGCACGTCGTCCTGGAACGCCACGTTGCCGTCGCCGTCGCGCACCGTGACGTCCATGGCGTAGCCGTTGCCGAGCAGGTACACGTTCGTGCCGCCGATGGACAGCGGGTCGTTCACGCCGAGCCGGCCCGTCGTCGGCTGGCCGCCCTTGGCCTGCGATGTCACCGTCGCCGAGTAGTCCGTCGCCTGACCGAGCGCGTCGAGGTTCCGCTCCTCGTACTTGGTGACGAACTTGTCGAGGGTCAGGTTGTAGCCCTTGAGGTCGGTCTGCTGGAACCAGCGACCCGGGTTGAACGAGTCGTACGACCCGAGGACGTTCGAGAAGGTCTGTCCCTCGACGAGCAGCCGCTGTCCGGTGTACCCGAAGCCGCCGCCGATCCCGACGGCGACGAGCACGCCGACGAGCGCGGCGTGGAACACCAGGTTGCCGGTCTCGCGCAGGTAGCCGCGCTCCGCGCTGACCGAGTCGCCGAACCGCTCGACGCGGTACCCGGAGCGCTTCAGCAGCGCCATGGCGCGGGTGACGGCGTGGTCGGCTGACGGGAGGCCCGTGGCCGGGTCCGTCCCGCGTGCACCGTCCGCCACCGTGTCCGGCCCGACCGGGACACTGCGGTAGCCCGCGAGTCGCGTCAGTCGGGCGGGGGTCCTGGGCGGGCGGGTCCGCAACGCCTGCCAGTGGTGCCTGGTGCGCGGGATGATGCAGCCGATGAGCGAGACGAACAGCAGCAGGTAGATCGCCGAGAACCACACCGAGGTGTAGGTGTCGAAGACCTGGAGCTTGTCGAGCACCGGGAAGAGCTGCGGGTGGTCGGCCTTGTACTGCACGACGCCGTTGGGGTCGGCGGTGCGCTGCGGCACGAGCGACCCGGGGATCGCGGCCAGCGCGAGCATCATCAGCAGGAACAGCGCCGTGCGCATGCTCGTCAGCTGGCGCCAGAAGTACCGAACGTACCCGAGGAACCCGAGCTTCGGTTGGTTGACCTCGCCGGGGCCGTCGGCCGGACCCGCGCCGTCAACGTGGTCGGACGGGCGCATCGGGTCGGACGCGGTGCCGTTCTCGAGCCGGCTGTCGTCGGTGTCAGACTGCCGGGACATAGCTCTGGATCACCGCCCCGACGCTCGACATGACGGCCGACCAGATGCCGGTGACCATGAGCAGACCGATGACGATCAGGATCGCTCCTCCGATGATGTTGACGACGCGCATGTGGCGCTTCACGACGCGGATCGCTCCGGCTGCCCACCCGGCTCCGAGGGCGACGAGCAGGAACGGGATGCCGAGCCCCAGGCAGTAGGCGACGCCGAGCCACATGCCCTGCCAGGCGCTGCCGGCCTGCACGCTCAGCAGGTTGATCGCGGCGAGGGTCGGGCCGAGGCACGGGGTCCAGCCGAGGCCGAACACGATGCCGAGCAGCGGGGCACCGACCAGGCCGGTCGCGGGGGTCCACGACGGCTTGAGCGTGCGCTGCAGGACGGTGAAGCGACCGATGAAGACCAGGCCCATCAGGATCACGACGACGCCGAGGACCTGGGTGATCACGTCACGCCAGCGGACGAGCCAGAAGCCGAGCGCGCCGAACACGGTCGTGTAGGCGACGAAGACGGCGGTGAAGCCGAGCACGAAGAGCAGCACCCCGAGGACCACGCGACCCCGACCCCGGTTCCCCGCGTCGGCGATCCCGCTGACGTACCCCAGGTACCCGGGGACGAGCGGCAGGACGCACGGCGAGAGGAACGACACGAGCCCCGCGAGCAGGGCCACGGGCAGCGCCACCAGCATCTGTCCGCTGAGGATCGCGTCGGAGAAGGGGTTGCTGCCCACGGGTCAGGACGCCTTGCTGCCGTCGAGCTCGTCGCTGACCAGGGTGTCGAGGATGCTCGTGCCGTCGATCGCGCCGAGCACGCGGGCGGCGACGCGGCCCTTGGTGTCGAGGACGATCGTCGCGGGGACGGCGTTCGGCGCGATCTGCCCGGACAGCGCGAGCTGCATCGTGCCCTTGTCGGCGTCGAGCACGGTCGGGTAGTCGATCCCGAAGGTGCGCTCAAAGGCCGCGGCGGTGGCGGCCTGGTCGCGCACGTTGACGCCGATGAACTGCACGTCCTTGTCCGCGTACTTCTGCTGCACGGTGTTGAGGTACTTCGCCTCGGCGCGGCAGGGCGGGCAGCTGGCGTACCAGAAGTTCAGCACGACGACCTTGCCGCGCAGCGCCTTCGCCGACAGCGTCCCGCCATCGGTGTCCTTCGCGGTGAAGTCGACGGTGTCCGTCCGCTTGTCGGCCGCGACCTCGGTCACCGCGCCGTCGCCGGAGATGTAGTTCTGCGTGGTGCCACTGCCGTACTGCTTCGACAGCGAGTCGCTGCCGCCGGAGCACCCGGTCAGCGCGAGGGCGGCGACCACGGCGGTCGCCGCGACCGCGACGACACGCTTCCTGACACTGCGGTTGGTCACACTGCTCCTTCGTCGACGGCGCGTTCGCGGAGTTCCATCGCCGGGTCCGCGTACCCGGCCTCGATGAAGCGGCCGCCGGACGTGGCGGGCACGCGCTCGAGGGTCGTGATGCTGGAGAGGTCGCACCGGCGTCGGCGCGGGTCGTGCCACAGGGGCTCCCCCGCGAGACGACGGTGGACCATCCAGATCGGCAGCTGGTGGCTCACGAGGACGACGTCGCCCTCGTCGACACTCTCCCACGCACTGCCGACAGCGGCCAGCATGCGGTTGGCGATCGACTCGTAGGCCTCGCCCCAGCTGGGTCGCCACGGGTTCGCGATCCAGGGCCACTCGGCCGGTCGCCGGACGGAGCGCTTGGTGAACCCGGGAGGCTGTCCCTCGTACCGGTTGGTCGGCTCGATCAGGCGTTCGTCGAGGCTGACGTCGAGCCCGTAGGCGGCGGCCCATGGTGCAGCGGACTCCTGCGTGCGCTGGAGCGGCGAGGCCACGATGCGGCGGACGTCGACGCCGGCGTCCTTCCACGCGGTGGCGGACGCGGCAGCCATCCGGTGCCCGAGCTCGCTAAGTCCGAAGCCCGGCAGACGCCCGTACAACACGCGGTCCGGGTTGTGGACCTCGCCGTGACGGACGAGGTGGATTCGGGTCGCCGGCATGGGTTCCAGTGTAGGTCGCGCGACCGTTCCCACTGGCCACACAGCGGATTGGCGGCTTCGGGACCGCTCAGCCGAGGTGGCCGGACAGCCGGCCGTGCAGCGCCACCGACCCGGTGTTGAGGTTCACGACCTCGACCCGCGTCCCGTGCTTGGCGAACCGCTGCTCGACGCCGTCGAGTGCAGCGACCGTGCTGGCGTCGAACACGTGCGCGTCGGACATGTCGATGACCACGTTCGCCGGGTCCTCGGCGTACGAGAACCGCGTGACGAGGTCGTTCGACGACGCGAAGAACAGCGCACCACGAACCCGGTACCGCACGGTGTCGTCGTCGACCGGTTCGCGGACGACCTCGACCACGTGGGCAACCCGACGGGCGAAGACGAGCGCGGCGACCACGACGCCGACGAGCACGCCGGTCGCGAGGTTGTCCGTGACGACGACCACCAGGACCGTGATCACCATGACGGCCGTCTCGCCGAGCGGCATCCGGCCGAGCGTGCGGGGACGGATGCTGTGCCAGTCGAAGGTCGCGACGCAGACCATGAGCATGACCGCCGTGAGCGCGGCCATCGGGATCCGCGCGACGACGTCGTGGAGCACGATCGTCAGCACGAGCACCGAGGCACCCGCGGCGAACGTCGAGATACGTGTCCGGGCGCCGGCGGTCTTCACGTTGATGACCGTCTGCCCGATCATCGCGCAGCCGCCCGTGCCGCCGAAGAACGCGGAGGCGATGTTGGCGATGCCCTGGCCCCACGACTCGCGCCACTTGCTCGAGCCGGTGTCCGTCAGGGCGTCGACGAGCTGCGCCGTCAGGAGCGTCTCGATGAGTCCGACGATCGCCATGCCGAACGCGTACGGCGCGATGATCGTCAGGGTGTCGAAGGAGATCGGCACCGTGATGCCGTTGAACCCCGGCAACGCCGTGGGGAGCGCCCCCTCGTCGCCGACGGTCGGCACGGCGACGCCGAACACGACCGTGATCAGGGTGATGACCACGACCGCGATGAGCGGTGCCGGCACGGCCTTGGTCAGGTAGGGGAACCCGACGATGACCGCGACGCCCAGGGCGGTCAGGGGCCAGACGACGAACGGGACGTCGTGGCCGAACAGGTTCGGCAGCTGCGCGGTGAAGATCAGGATGGCCAGGGCGTTGACGAACGCGACGTTGACGCTGCGCGGGATGAACCGCATCAGCCGGGCGACCCCGAGAAACCCGAGCACGAGCTGGATCACGCCCCCGAGCACGATCGTCGGGACCAGGTAGGCGATGCCGTGGTCGCGGACGAGCGGCGCGATGACGAGCGCGACCGAGCCGGCCGCTGCCGAGACCATCGCGGGCCGCCCGCCGACGACGGCGATCACGACGGCGATGACCACGCTGGAGAACAGGCCGACCGCCGGGTCGACACCGGCGACGACGGAGAAGGAGATCGCCTCGGGGATGAGTGCGAGCGCGGTCACGACACCGGCGAGCACCTCGCGTGACAGCATGCGCGGCGAGCGGAGGGCCGACAGGACGCTCTGGGCGGGGGGAGCCGAGGTGAGGGTGGTCATCGCCGCCAACCCTACCCTCACGTGAGGGTAGGGTTGGCTCATGACGGATGATCGCGATCCCGGCTCGATGCACATCGGTGAGCTCGCCGACCGCGCGGGGATGTCCCTGCGGACGATCCGCCACTACGACGAGGTCGGTCTGCTGGTGCCGAGCGGGCGGACCGCCGGCGGCTTCCGGGTCTACACCGAGCGCGACCTCGAGCGCCTGCTGGTGATCCGCCGGATGAAGCCGCTCGGATTCTCGCTGGACGAGATGGGCGACCTGCTCAGCATCGTGGACGGCCTGCCCGGTACGGACGCCGAGGACACGGCCGCTCGCGCCGCTCGGCTCGACGCCTTCCTGCAGGACGCCCGCGACCGTCACGCGAAGCTCGTCGAACGCGCGGGCATGGCCGAGGAGTTCATCGGCACACTCGGGACTCTCCGCGCCTCGCTGCCCTGAGCCGGCCGCTGCCGGGCGGCCGGGCCAGCCCCTGACAGCCAGCCACTGCCGGGTGGACGGACCAGCCCTGGCGGACCGGGCCGCGAGTCCCCCGCTCGCGACCCGGCCACCCCCGGAACGCTACGGTTCCCCGGACGGCGATCCGGGCCTCCCGACCGGGTCTGTGGACAACTGCGAACCGCAACCGGCCTGTGCAGGAAGCGGAGCCGGATAGACTCGACGACCGTGATCGAACGCACCCGCATCAGCGACCTCGCCGCTCTCCCCGACGGTCCCGTCTCCGTGGCCGGATGGGTCGAGACGGTCCGTGATCAGAAGAAGGTGCAGTTCGTCGTGCTCCGCGACGAGACCGGCGCCGTCCAGCTGGTCAACCCGGCGACCCGCGAGGCGACCGAGGGCGACGACGCATCCGCGGCTGCCCTGGCCACGACCGAGTCGATCTCGGGCCTGGCGCACGGCTCCTTCATCCACGTGACGGGCACGCTCAAGCACGACGAGCGCGTCAAGCTCGGTGGACTCGAGGTCAAGGTCGGCGAGCTGACCGTCGTCAGCGCGGCGATCCCGGAGACCCCGATCGCCGACGACTCCTCGCTCGACAAGCGGCTCGACTGGCGCTTCATCGACCTGCGCAACCGCAAGCAGAACCTGATCTTCCGCATCCAGACGACCCTCGAGCACGCGTTCCGCACCTACTGGGTCGAGCGCGACTACATCGAGATCCACACCCCCAAGCTGATGGCGTCGGCGTCCGAGTCCCGCGCCGAGCTCTTCCAGCTGGAGTACTTCGAGACCACCGCCTACCTGGCGCAGTCGCCGCAGAACTTCAAGCAGATGGCCCAGCCGGCCGGGTTCGGTGCCGTGTTCGAGATCGCCGACGCGTTCCGCGCCGACCCGTCGTTCACCAGCCGCCACGCGACCGAGTTCACCAGTGTCGACGCCGAGTTCTCGTGGATCGAGTCCCACGAGGACGTCATGGCGATGCACGAAGAGGTGCTGGTGGCGGGCATCACCGCGGTCAAGGAGAAGTACGGCAAGGACATCGAGGAGGTCTTCGGCTTCGAGCTGCAGGTCCCCACCACGCCGTTCCCCCGGGTGACCCTGGCCGAGGCCCGCACGATCGTCGCCGACAGCGGCCACGACGTCGTCCGGGCCGACGGCGACCTGGACCCCGAGGGCGAGCGCCGCGTGTCCGCCTGGGCCAAGGAGCACCACGGTTCGGAGTTCGTGTTCGTCACGGACTACGACGCCTCGATCCGGCCGTACTACCACATGCGCCACGCCGACGACCCGACGCTCACGAACAGCTACGACCTGCTGTTCAACGGCGCCGAGATCTCCACGGGCGCCCAGCGCGAGCACCGCGTCGACGTCCTCACCGCCCAGGCCGAGGAGAAGGGCCTGGACCCGGCCGAGCTGGGCTGGTACCTGGACTTCTTCCGCTACGGCGTGCCGCCGCACGGTGGCTTCGGCATGGGCCTGGCGCGCGTGCTGATGCTCATGCTCGGCGAGCCCTCGATCCGCGAGGTCACGTACCTGTTCCGCGGCCCGACGCGCCTGACCCCGTAGACGGCGCGCGGGGGCGGCGCGAGCCGCACCCGCCACCCGCACAACCAAAGCCGGCTCGAACCACGGACTTCCGTGGTTCGAGCCGGCTTTCGTCGTGCGCCGCCGATGCGCACCAGCGCGGCGCAGGCGCACGCGACGGCGCCAGCGCACGCGCAGCCGTACGCGCGCGCGCACGCGCCCCGGACCGGAGGCCCGGCTCAGTCCTGCCAGTCGATGGCGGCGCGGCTCGTGACGAGCTCGCGGATCTCGGCGGCGGCGGCCTGGTGCTGCGGGTGCACCTGGTACTCGTCGAGCCCGGCGAGGTCGTCGAACGTCGCGACGACGGCGACGTCGTGGTTCTTCTCGGGGTAGGCGACGTTGTCGACGACCCGCAGCATGCGGATGGACGGCACGACGCCGACCAGCCCGGTCAGGAGCGTCCGGATCCGTTCGATCGTGGCGGCCCGGTCGAGCTCTGGACGGAGCCCCCAGGAGACGACGTGGTTGATCATGCGGTGGCCTCGGCCTTCTCGATCGCACGCGACAGCCGGTCGGCGTCGACGTGCCAGTTGCTGTGGACCCTGCCGTCGACGAGCACGACCGGGATGTCCTCGGCGTACTCGAGCCGGAGCGCGTCGTCGTCGAGGATCGACCGCTCGGTCAGGGTGACGCCGGGGTGCGCGGCGACGACCCGTTCGACGATGGGTCGGGCGTCGTCGCAGAGGTGGCATCCGGGCTTGGTCAGGAGCGTCACGGCGGGCATGCTCCCAGCGTAGCCAGGCCCGTGGCCCGGGAACGCAAAAGCCCCGGCGAACCGGGGCTTCGACGACGGTCTTGCGACCTACTTCTTGTTGCGACGCTGGTGGCGCGTCTTGCGAAGGAGCTTGCGGTGCTTCTTCTTCGCCATGCGCTTGCGACGCTTCTTGATGACAGAACCCATGTGGACCTCGCTCGGACTGATGCTGATGTACGGACACCGGGCCGATGAAGCCGCGGAAAATCAACCTCCCCGATGCTACCGGAGCGGTGCTCCGATGTCGAACGGGCCGGTGCGCCGCGGGTGCCGGACCGTCTCAGCCGACGTCGGCGATGCCGCCGCGCAGGACCTCGGCGACGGCCGACTCGGGCACGCGGAAGGACCGGCCGAAGCGGATCGCGGGGAGCTCCCCCGCGTGGACCATGCGGTAGACGGTCATCTTCGAGACGCGCATCATCTCGGCGACCTCAGCGACGGTCAGGAAGCGCACGTCGTCGAAAGTGCCGTTCATGGTCCGCCTCCGGAAGGCTGCGCCGGGGCCGATCGGCTCATTCCCGGACGCGGATGATTGGTGTGACCTGAGTGGTCACTGGCAACTGTAGGGGCGTCTGCGGCCCGGTGTCCAGCGTTCTCGGTCAGTCCTGGTCGGGGCGCTTGGTGAAGCGTCGACGGGACCGGTCCACGACCCGCTCCCAGCCCTGCTGCGCACCCGAGAACGCCGCCGTCGCACGGTACGACGCCTCGGCCATGACGCGCCCGAGTTCGGTGCCGACCTCGACCGTGGCCTTGCCCGCCACCCCGTTCCGGCGCACCGACACGGGCTGCCCGTCCGGGGTCCAGGCGGTGGTCGCCGGCGTGCCGTCGGCGTCGACCGCGCCGGTGAACGGCACGACCCACTCCTCGATGTGCAGCAGCGGCTCCGGGTCGAGACGGTAGAAGCGGTGCTGCCCTTCCTCGCGGGAGGTGACGAGCCCGATGTCACGGAGCACACGCAGGTGCTTCGACACCGTGGGCTGACTGACCCCGAGCTTCTCGACGAGCTGGCCGACGCTCAGTTCCCCGCCGGTGGCGTCCGAGCCGTACGCGGTGAGGAGCGCGCCGAGGAGCTCGCGCCGCGTCGGGTCCGCGACCACGCTGAAGATGTCGGCCATGCGGCAAGGCTAACCGCCGTGCTGCGCGATGTACCATGCGAGGCGTCCCGCCCATGTCCTCGGAGGCATACGATGCTCGACCGCACGGAGCCGCCGACCCGCGCGGTGGGCGCGACCCGTCGTCGTCCCAGCCAGCTGGGCACCGCGCTCCGGTCGTCGCCGTCACGTCTGGCGATCGTGGTGTTCGTCGCGCTGATCTTCGTCTTCACGAGCCTGTTCATGACCCCGATCGCGGCCGCGGACGGCTCGTCGACCCACTTCGCCGACGCGCTGTTCACCGCCGCGTCGGTCGTGTGCGTCACCGGCCTGTCCACCGTCGACATGGCGACGCACTGGTCGGTGTTCGGCAAGACCCTGGTGGTCATCGGCACGCAGATCGGTGCCGTCGGCGTGCTGACCTTCGCGTCGATCCTCGGGCTGTTCGTCACGCGCAAGCTCGGCCTGCGCGCGAAGCTCATGGCCGCCGGGGACTCGAACCCGCTCCGCACCCACCACGGCGCGGTCCCCGAGGGACAGGCCGTGCGGCTCGGCGAGGTCGGCACCCTGCTCGCGACGGTCGCGATCAGCACCCTGTCGATCGAGATCGTCCTGGGGCTCCTGCTGCTGCCGTCGGTGCTCATCGCCGGCATGCCGTTCTGGACCGCCGTCGGGGACTCCTTCTACTACGCCGCGATGGCCTTCACGAACACCGGGTTCGCACCGAACGCGACGGGGCTCGAGCCGTTCGCCCACGACTACTGGTTCCTGTCGCTGCTCATGGTCGGCGTGGTCGCGGGGTCGATCGGCTTCCCGGTGATCCGCGCCCTCACGAAGCAGCTCCGGACGCCGCGACGGTGGCCCATCCACGTCAAGCTCACCCTGGTGACGAGCGGGGTGCTGCTGCTCGGCGGCGCGGCCGTCTACATCGCGCTCGAGGCCTCGAACCCGAGCACGTTCGGGCAGGAGGGCGCCGGCCGCACCGCGTTCCAGGCGCTCTTCCTGTCGACGATGACCCGGTCGGGCGGCTTCTCGCTCGTCGACTTCGACCAGCTCAACGGATCGAGCCTGCTCGTCACCGACATGCTCATGTTCATCGGCGGCGGCTCCGCGTCCACCGCTGGCGGCATCAAGGTCACGACGCTCGCGGTGCTGTTCCTGGCCGCGGTCGCCGAGGCCCGCGGTCGTCGCAGCATGGAGGCCTTCGGTCGACGCATCCCGAGCGACGTGCTTCGCGTGGCCGTCGCGGTCGTGCTCTGGGGTGCCACGATCGTCGCCGTCGCCACCGTCGTCCTGCTCCAGATCACCCACGAGTCGCTCGACCGCGTGCTGTTCGAGGTCATCTCCGCCTTCGCGACCTGCGGCCTGTCGTCGGGGGTGAGCGCCGACCTGCCGGAGTCGGGCAAGTACGTCCTCGCCGCGACGATGTTCCTGGGCCGTGTCGGTACAGTGACCATCGCCGCCGCGCTGGCCGCCAGCCAGAGCCGGCAACTGTTCCGCCGTCCCGAGGAGAGGCCGATCGTTGGCTGACCGAACCCGTCCGCAACACCCGCTCGGTGCCGTCAGCCACGACGCCCCGGTGCTCGTCATCGGTCTCGGCCGGTTCGGCGCCGCCACCGCCGGGCAGCTCGAGCGCCAGGACCGTGAGGTCCTGGTCGTCGACACCGACCCGGGGCTCGTGCAGAAGTGGTCCGACCGGGTCACGCACGCGGTGCAGGCCGACGCGACCGACATCGACGCCCTGCGGCAGATCGGCGCGCAGGACTTCCCGATCGCGGTGGTCGGCACGGGCAGCGACCTCGAGTCCAGCGTCCTGATCACGGCGAACCTGGTCGACCTCGGCATCCCGCAGATCTGGGCGAAGGCGATCAGCCGCTCGCACGGCACGATCCTGTCGCGCATCGGCGCGAACCACGTCGTCTACCCGGAGCGCGAGGCCGGCGAGCGCACCGCGCACCTGGTGTCGGGTCGGATGCTCGACTTCATCGAGTTCGACGACGACTTCGCCGTCGTGAAGATGTTCCCGCCACGCTCGGTGCGGGGCAAGGACCTCGGCACCACGGCGATCCGCACCCGCTTCGGGCTGACCGTCCTCGGCATCAAGCCCCCGGGCGAGGCCTTCGTGCCCGCCACCCCGGAGAGCGTCATCGGTGAGCACGACGTCATCATCGTGTCCGGCTCGACGACGGCGCTGGAGCGCTTCGCCGCCCTGGAGTAGACCACAGGCGGACGGGAGGCCCGGTGCCAGCTGGCCCCGGGCCTCCCGTCCGCCGTTCGGTTGCGACTAGAGCCGCGACAACTCCTCGGCACGCGCGATCGCCGCGTCGGCGGCGCGCCGGAGTGTGTCCGCCAGGTCGGCCTGCTGGAGCACGGCGACCGCGCGCTCGGTCGTGCCCTTCGGGCTCGTGACCGCGCGCCGCAGGTCCGACGGCTCCCGGCCGGAGCGCGCGAGGAGCTCGACCGCGCCCCGCACGGTGCCCTGCACCATCGTCTCGGCCTGGTCGTGCGTGAAGCCGAGCGACTCCGCAGCGCGCTGCCACTCCTCGATGAGCAGGAAGACGTACGCCGGACCGGACCCGGAGACCGCGGAGAGCGCGTCGAGTCGGTCCTCGGGGACCTCGATCACCGAGCCGGAGACGTCGAACAGGCGCGACGCGAGCGCGACGGCGTCGGCGTCGGCCGACGTCCCGCCGCTGACCCCGGTGACCCCGTGACCGACGCCGATCGGCGTGTTCGGCAGCGCGCGGACGACGCGGACACCGTCGGGGACGCGGGCCTGCATCGCCGCGGTCGTCACACCGACCGCGACGCTGACCACCACGGTGCCCGGAGCCAGGTCGGGGGCGACCTCGTCGAGCAGGTCGCCCACACCGAACGGCTTCACGCCGAGCACCACGATGCCAGCGCCGCGGACGGCCGCGCGGTTGGCGTCGGCATCGGTGTCGCTGGCGTGCGCGCCGAGGCCGCGTTCGCGATGGGCGGCGGCTGACGCCTCGGACTTCGTCGTCAGGACCACGGTCGCCGGGTCCAGTCCGGCGGCGAGCAGACCGTCCAGGACCGCGCCGGACATGGAGCCGACACCGAGCAGCGCGGTGCGGGGCAGTTCGATCGTCATGGCCCGACCCTACCGAGCAGCCTCCCCGTAGGATCGTGCAGCAGGTCAGCAGAACAGGGGTCACAGTGAGCGCTTCCGGAGGCAACCGGGCCATCTTCGCCGCACTCGGCGCGAACGTCGGCATCGCGGTCGTCAAGTTCATCGCGGCGGCGATCAGCGGCTCCGCGTCGATGCTCGCCGAGGGCGTGCACTCGCTCGCGGACTCGGCGAACCAGCTCCTGCTGCTGCTCGGTGGCCGACGCGCCCGACGTGCCGCCGACGAGGAACACCCGTTCGGGTACGGGCGCGAGCGCTACGTGTACGCCTTCGTCGTGTCGATCGTGCTGTTCTCGGTCGGCGGGGTGTTCTCGCTCTACGAGGGCATCGAGAAGTTCGCCGACCCGCACCCGCTCGACAACTGGTGGCTGCCCATGCTCGTGCTCGTCATCGCCATCGGGCTCGAGGGCTTCTCGCTCCGCACGGCGCTGAAGGAAGCGGCACCGCACAAGGGCTCGATGTCGTGGGTGCAGTACGTCCGCCGCGCGAAGGCCCCCGAGCTGCCCGTGGTGATGCTCGAGGACACCGCGGCCCTGACGGGTCTGGTGTTCGCCCTGTTCGGCGTGGGGTTGACCGCGCTCACCGGCAACGGGGTGTTCGACGCCATCGGCACGGTGCTGATCGCCGTCCTGCTCATCGCCGTGGCGCTCGTGCTCGGTGTCGAGACGAAGAGCCTGCTCGTCGGCGAGGGTGCCAGCGCCGCCGACGTCGCCGCGATCAAGGCGGCACTGCTCGACGGCCCGGAGATCGAGTCGATCATCCACATCAAGACGCTCTACCTCGGCCCCGACGAACTCATGGTCGGGGTGAAGGTGGCGGTCGACGGTGACCGTCGGCTCGGTGACGTCGCCGCGGGGATCGACGCGGTCGAGCAGCGGGTGCGGCGGGCCGTGCCGGTGGCGCGGGTCATCTACGTCGAGCCGGACGTCCTGCGGACGGGGCCGCGGCCGCCGACCGAGGCGATCGTGATCCGCGCGGCGGACTAGCGGTCGGCGCGTCAGCGTCGGTCCGTCACCGTCGGTGCGTCACCGTCGGTCGGCAGGTCAGCGTCGGTCGGCGAAGAACGCGTCCAGCAGGGCGGCGCACTGTTCCTCGAGCACGCCTGCGACGACCTCGGACCGGTGCGGCAGCCGTCGGTCGCGGGCGATGTCGTGGACGCTGCCGGACGCCCCCGCCTTCGGGTCCCAGGCGCCGAACACGATGCGCGGGACGCGAGCGGCCAGGATCGCGCCCGCACACATGACGCAGGGCTCGAGCGTGACGACCAGGGTGTGCCGGTCGAGGTGCCAGTCGCCCACCGACGCGGCGGCGGCACGGAGTGCCAGGACCTCGGCGTGCGCCGTGGGGTCCTGCGTGGCCTCGCGCTCGTTCCGCCCCGTCGCGACGACCGTGCCGTGCTCGTCGACCACGACCGCTCCCACCGGGACGTCCCCCGTCGCCAGGCACGCCCGGGCCTCGGTGAGGGCCCGTTCCATGGCGGAGCGCCACGGCCGGGCTGCGGGGTCGTCCACGGGTCCTCCTGCGCTGCTCGGTCCTGGGCACGGCCGTCCGTCGGCACGCGGCACGGTACGCTCGACCCTATGCGAGTCCACGTCGCCGACCACCCGCTCATCACCCACAAGCTCTCGGTGCTCCGCGACCGGACCACTCCCTCACCCACGTTCCGCGCGCTGACCGAGGAACTCGTCACGTTGCTGGCTTACGAGGCCACGCGCAACGTGCGCGTCACGGCCACGCCGATCTCCACGCCGGTCGCGCAGACCATGGGCGTCGCGATCGCCAAGCCGCGTCCGCTGGTGGTCCCCATCCTGCGTGCGGGACTCGGCATGCTCGAGGGCATGGTCAAGCTCGTGCCCACGGCCGAGGTCGGGTTCCTCGGCATGGCCCGCAACGAGGAGACCCTCGAGCCGCAGACCTACGCCGAGCGCCTTCCGGACGACCTGTCGAACCGGCAGTGCTTCGTGCTCGACCCGATGCTGGCGACCGGTGGCACCCTGGCAGCGGCGATCGACTTCCTGTTCGACCGCGGCGCCGTCGACGTCACCTGCGTGTGCATCCTCGGTGCGCCTGAGGGGCTCAAGGCCGTCGAGGCGGCAGTCGGCGACCGTGATGTCACCATCGTGCTGGGTGCCCTCGACGAGCGGCTGGACGAGAACGGCTACATCGTCCCGGGTCTCGGGGACGCGGGCGACCGTCTGTACGGACTGGCCGAGTAGCGCCCACCGTCGGCGGACCGTCCGGGCGGACGGTTGACAGCCGCTTGGTATACCGCTGATACTCATCGACATGACTGCAACCGTGTCCCGCGTCCTCTCCGAGGCGTGCCCCTCCACCGGGGCAGTGCGGACCGTCGGCACGATGATGTCGGCGGCGGCCGTCATGCGTTGTCGAATGTGTGCCTGACCGGCACCCGTTCCAGCCGGATCCGCCGCGACACCACCCCGGTCGCGAGCGCCTGATCCCCACGGTGACGACCCCCGACGACGCGCACGGCGTGTCACGAGGTCGTCGACCGCTCCCCCGGGTCAGCCCCGGTCCGACGTCGGACCGCCGGGCAGGTCGGCTCCCCTGCACACCCGCAGGTCGCCGACCGCACGAACCGCACCCGGGCTGACGCATTCGACACCGGCCGCCCCGCTCCTCGCGAGCACCGGCCACACCGCCCGGAGAACCACCATGTCGCTCACCATCGCCCAGCCCCGCACCGCCGCCGCCCCCGCGCCGCTCGACCTGGGCTCCGTGGCGCCCATCCGGACCCGGCGCACGCCGATCCAGCCCGCGCGCACCACACTGCCGACCAGCCCCGTCGTCGCACCGCAGCGCAACCGGTCGCTCCCCGAGGGCACCGAGGCACGCGGATTCGCCCTGTACGTCGGCATCGACGAGGCAGCGGCCGCCGCTGCTGGCACGACCCTGGCCGCCGTCGTCGAGCAGCTGAAGGCCCTGACCGCGCAGCTCGTCCCGACCGCCGAGACGTACGCCGCCGTGGCCGTGGCCGCCGAGGACTCCGGCGGGCGCGACGTCGACGTGGTGCGCCTCGCACTGCAGGACCGGTCCGCGGTCGCCGCGCGGAAGCAGGCCGAGAAGACCGAACCCGAGGAGACCGGTGTCGTCATCGACATCTCCCGGAAGCGCGTCACGCTTGACGGCGAGGCCGCTCCCCTGACGTACAAGGAGTTCGAGCTCCTGCAGTTCCTCGTCCTGCGCGAGGGCCGCACCGTCGACCGCTCGGCGATCATCGACGGCCTGTGGTCGGACGACGAGGACGAGACGCCGAACGAGCGCACCATCGACGTGCACGTCCGGCGACTCCGTTCGAAGCTCGGCGCCTTCGAGGAGATCGTGCGCACCGTCCGGGGTGTCGGCTACCGCTTCGACCGGCACGCCGACGTCGCCGTCCGCTACGCATCGACACCGTCGCCCGACCTGTTCTGACCCTCGGTGCGGCATCTGGGCCGCCTCTTGGTGAACTCGCAGCGAACGAAGCCGTCGGATGGTGGCGCCCGTTACCCCTTCGTTATACAGTCGTCAGCAGCAGTCGGGGTTTGCTGTGGCTCCGCCTGCGGAATGTGATTGCAGGACACTCTTGGTGCAAGGGAGAAGGCCGGTCGTCCACCAGGGCGACCGGCCTTCGTCCGTCCGGGGCCCTCCGCGATCCGAGTGTCTGCCCCCGTCGGTAGTGTGGAGGACCACCGGACCAGAGGGAGTACCACCGTGAACGACAGGTCGACCGCCGTCGCCGCCTGGGAAGCCCTCTTCCGGGCGCAGGTGAGCGTCATGCGGAACCTCAACAACGAGTTCCCGGGCGGCGAGATCTCGTTCAACGAGTACGACGTCTGCTTCAACCTCTCCACGCAGCCCGGCCGACGTGCCCGCATGCGGGACCTGACGGGGCACCTGCTCCTGACCCAGCCGAGCGTCAGCCGGCTGGTCGACCGGCTCGCGTCGCGCGGCATCGTCGAGAAGCAGCCCGACCCGACCGACGCCCGCGGGGTGATCGTCGCCCTCACGTCCCACGGTTTCGACGTCTACCGCGCGGTCGCCGTGCAGCACGCCGCCAGCATCGCCGCCCAGGTCAGCGCCGGCCTGACGGATGCCGAACTCCGCACCCTCACCGACCTCTGCACCAAGCTCCGCACGGCGACCTCCGACCCGGTCCCCGCCCGACGCGGCGGCGCGCCCCTGACCGACGTGGCGACGGCATGACCGGCGCGATCGTCTGGCTGCGCGACGACCTGCGGCTCGCTGACAACCCCGCACTCCGCGCGGGCATCGACCACGGCGGTGACCTGACCGTGGTCCACGTCCTCGACGACCAGAGCGAGGGGATCCGTCCGCTCGGCGGTGCGGCGAAGTGGTGGCTGCACCAGTCGCTGACGTCGCTCGACGCCGACCTGCGGCAGCGCGGGTCCCGACTGGTGCTCCGCCGGGGCGCCGCGGCCGACGTCATCGACCAGCTCGTCGCCGACACCGGAGCGGACGGCGTCTACTGGAACCGTCGGTACGGCCCGGTCGAGCGCGAGATCGACGCCGGCATCAAGGCCGCACTGACCGACCGTGGCATCGCTGCACACAGCTTCGCGGCGTCGCTGCTCTGGGAACCGTGGACCGTGCTGAACGGCTCGGGCGAGGCCTACAAGGTCTTCACGCCGTTCTGGCGTGCGGCCCAGTCGATGCCCGAGCCCCGGCACCCCCTCCCGAAGCCGCGCACGCTGCCCGACCCGTCGTCCGCCACCGGGGACGACCTCGCCGACTGGGCGCTCCTGCCGACCTCCCCGGACTGGGCCGGTGGGCTGCGTGACGCGTGGACGCCGGGCGAGCACGGTGCGGCCAAGCTGCTCGAGGACTTCGTCGAGCACGCGCTCGAGGACTACGACCAGCGCGACGAACCCGCCATGGCCGCGACGAGCGACCTGTCCCCACATCTGCGCTGGGGCGAGATCAGCCCGTACCAGGTGTGGCACCGGCTGCACGGCAAACTCGAGCCGCACCAGCGCCAGCAGGCGCCGGCGTTCCTGCGGCAGCTCGCCTGGCGCGAGTTCAACTGGCACGAGTACTTCCACTGCGAGCAGCTCGCCACGGTGAACGTCCGGCGCGAGTTCGACGCGTTCCCGTGGCGCGACGCCCCCGAGGACGAACTCCAGCGCTGGTACCACGGCGCCACCGGGTTCGACCTGGTCGACGCCGGCATGCGCGAGCTGTGGAGCTCGGGCGCGATGCACAACCGCGTGCGCCTGGCCACGGCGAGCTTCCTCGTGAAGAACATGCTCGTCGACTGGCGCATCGGCGAACAGTGGTTCTGGGACACGCTGGTGGACGCCGACCCCGCCAACAACGCCGGCAACTGGCAGTGGGTCGCGGGCTCCGGCTTCGACGCGGCGCCGTACTTCCGGGTGTTCAACCCGGACCGGCAGCTCGAGCGGTTCGACAAGCACCGCGAGTACGTGCGGCGCTGGGTCCCCGCCGACGAGGAACGCCCGGAGCCGATGCTCGACCTGCGCGAGACCCGGCAGCGTGCCCTCGACGCGTACGACCGGATGCGCCGCGCATGACCGGTGCCACCGCGGCGGCGATCGACCGGATCGACGGGCTGTTCCGCGATCGGGTCGACCAGGGCATCGCTCCGAGTTCCGTCTGGGGTGTGTTCGACCGCAACGGCCTCGTCGCGACCGGCGGTCACGGTGACCGTGGTGACGGCGCGCCACCGGACGCGGACACGGTCTACCGGATCGCGTCCTGCACGAAGAGCGTCACCGCGGCGACGCTCCTGTCACTCGTCGCCGACGGCCGAGTCTCGCTCGACGCGCCGATCACCGACTTCGTCCCGGCCTTCGCGGACGTCACCCTGCCCACCGCCGACTCGGCCGTCCCGACGCTCCGCATGCTGCTGACCATGTCGGCCGGGTTCCCGACCGACGACCCCTGGGGCGACCGGCAGGAGTCGATCACCGACGCCGAGCTCGACGCCGTGCTGCGCGAGGGGCTGCTGTTCGACAGCGTGCCCGGCACCGGGTTCGCCTACTCGAACCTCGGGTACGCGCTGCTCGGTCGTGCGGTCCAGGTCGTCGCGGGCCGCCCCTTCACCGAGGTGGCGTCCCAGGTCGTTCTGCGCCCACTCGGTCTCGACGACACCGTGTTCGCGGCGGCCGACGCCCGCGGCCTCGTCGTCACCGGCGCCCGCCGCCACGACGACGCATGGGAAGCGCTGCCCCTCAGCGGCCCCGGCGCCTTCTCACCGATCGGCGGGCTGTTCTCCACCGTGACGAACCTGTCCCGCTGGGCGCGCCACCTGTCGTCGGCGTTCGCGTCGGTGGTCGACCCGGACGGCTCTGCCGAGCCCGGGCCGGTCTCCCCCGCCGACCGTCGGACGATGCAGCAGGCCATGCGCGTCATCCCCGGGCCGGCGATCCCGAGTGCCCGTCGCCCGATCGGCTACGGCTTCGGGCTGTTCGTCGAACAGGACGACGCGGTCGGACCGATCGTGTCGCACTCCGGCGGGTACCCCGGGTTCTCCGCGCACATGCGATGGTCGGTCCACACCGGCCTCGGGGTCGTCGCGTTCGAGAACGCCACGCAGGCCAAGGTGTCGGTCCCGACCGAGACGGCGCACGACCTGCTGCTCGGCATCGAGCCACCGGTCGTCCGACCCTCCGAGGCGACCCGGCCGCCCGGTACGACCCCGCCCGGTGCGACCCCGCCCGCGGTGCTGCCCGCCACGCGCGCCGCTCAGGCAGCGGTGACGCACCTCCTCGCCGCGTGGACGGCAGCGCCCGACACGACAGGGCCCGACACGACGAGCACCGGCACGCCAGCGCCCGACACGACGAGCACCGACACGACGAGCACCGACACGGAGACGCAGCACCCGGCGGTGCCCGACCGTACCCACGACCCCGTCGCACAGGCGATCTGCTCGCCGAACGTCCCGATGGACGTGCCCTGGGACCGGCGCCGTTCGGCCGCCCTGCGTGCCGTGGCCGCGGTCGGTGCCGACGTGCACGCGGACCCCGTCGGCGAGTCCTCGTCGGCCCCGACGCACCTGCGCTGGTGGCTCCCCGGCACGGCCGGCCGACTCCGGGTCGAGATCCGGCTCGCGCCCCTCGCCTCGGGGCTGGTCCAGACGCTGCTCGTGGTCGCGGAACCGGTGGAGCGCGACCGCTGACGTCCAGCGTCCGGGTCAGACCGGCGGGCGCCCGCCGACGAACCCCAGGGCGCGTGCGGCGACCCTGGTCCCCTCGCGCGCGGCGGACCCGACGCGCACCTGGTCGGTGGCCCACGCGCGGATGAACCCCGCGGCGAACGCGTCTCCGGCACCCAGGGTGTCGACGACCGTCGCCGGCGTCGCCGGGACCCGTTGCTGGGCGCGTCCTCGTCGCCCGAGCAGCACGCCGTCGGCCCCGAGCGTGACGAGCACGAGCGGCACGGTCTCCGTGAGGATGCGCGCCGCCTCGTCCATGTCCGTCGTCCCGCTGAGCGCCGCCGCCTCGGCACGCCCGGGCAGGAGCACGTCGACGCCGTCGAGGGCCCCCAGCAGGTCAGCGGCGCCGATCGCACGCACCACCCCGACCGACGACGGATCGAGCGAGACCCGTGCGGCGCCCGTCCGGGCGCGCTCGACCAGGGCAGCCACCCGGTCCGCTCCCCCGGCGCCGAGCATCGCCTCCCCGGTGAGGTGCACGATGTCGGCGCGGCCGGCGAGGTCCGAGGGCACGTCGTCGGCACTCAGGACCGCGCTCGCGCCGCCGTCGGACATCGAGGTCCGTCCGAAGTCGCTGCGCACCGAGACGACGGCGCCGGTCGACGTCCGGGCGTCGTACCGGATGTGCGGTCGGACGCCCGCGTCCTCGAGCGCCCGCTCGTGCCGGTAGACGTCGTCGACCCCGACGCGGCCCACCAGGTCGACGTCGGCGCCGAGCCACCCGAGCCAGGTCGCCGTGTTGCCGGCCGCGCCCGCCGGACGGTGGCGGATCTCCGCGGTCGCGTCGTGGTCGCCGGTCGCCTGTGCCCGGGTGTGTACGATCACGCCGTCCAGGACGTCACCGACCACCAGGAAGCGCTTCCCTGCCCCACGACGGCGCCCACCCACCGACCGTCCGCCGACGGTGCCTCCGGGACGTGGCGGGGGCACAGGACGCTCGGGGAGGGTGGTCATCACACAGAGCCTAGAGGTAAGCGAGCAATACTCCGCTTTTCTGGGTGTCGACCTGGACGGTCCTTCAGATCCACGTGCCGGGGGCTCCACTGTCGATACGAGACATTTCAGCGGTAGCATGCTCGTGACCGCACCCAGCGGCCCGCCGCGGACACTTCCCGCCGCGACCGCAGCACACCCGCACCGCCGGAGACGCCAATGCCCCGCAAGCCAGACCCGACCCTGAAGCCCGCGATCGTCGAGAAGGTCGCCCAGCACCTGCGCGACACCCCGACCGCGGACGTCTCGGTCCGGAGTCTCGGTCGCGTCCTGGGCACCAGCGCGTACCCGATCGTCTACCACTTCGGCTCACGGGACGCCCTCATCGACGCCGTCGTCGATCACCTGGCGCCGGCAGCCGATCAGCCGCTCGACCCCGCGACGGACGCCACAGGGCTCGCCGACTGGCTCGTGGCGCGGTTCGGTGGGCTCGACGACCCCGACCGTGCCCTCGCCGCACGTCTGACGTTCGAGCTCGGGGCGGTCGAGTCGCTCGCTGGTCGCACGCACGAACACCGTTCCCACCAGGCGCTCGTCGACGCTGTGTCCGCCTGGTGCACCGCGCACGGTCACACGGCCGACACCGCGGCCACGACGGCGCGGGCCGTGGTGTCCGGAGCGCGCGGGGCGCAGTGGAGCCACATCGTCGACGACGGACACACCGACGTCGACACACGGCTGCGGGCCGTCGCACGCGGGCTGACGAGTGACGCGCGCGTCCCGGCGGGCTGACCGCCGACCTGGACGGCACCGACGAACGACGGGAGGCCCGGTGCCAGCTGGCACCGGGCCTCCCGTCGTTCAGGCGGTCACGCTCAGAGCGTGACGAACTGCTGCGACTTCGCGTTCGCGAAGCGCGCCGCGACGTTCTCCCAGTCGACGATGTTCCACACGGCCTTGACGTAGTCCGCCTTGACGTTGAGGTAGTCGAGGTAGAAGGCGTGCTCCCACATGTCGAGCATGAAGACCGGCACCAGGCCGAACGGCACGTTGGCCTGCTGGTCGAACAGCTGGAACGTGGTGAGCTTCTGGCCGACGGTGTCCCAGGCGAGGACACTCCAGCCGGAGCCCTGGATGCCCGTGGCGACGGCGGTGAACTGGGCCTGGAACTTCTCGAACGAGCCGAAGAACTCGTCGATCGCAGCGGCGAGCTCACCCTCCGGGACCTTCGTGTCCGGGCCGAGGTTGGTCCAGAAGATCGAGTGGTTGACGTGACCGCCGAGGTTGAACGCGAGGTCCTTCTCGAGCTTGTTCACGTTCGCCAGGTTGCCCGACTCACGGGCCTCGGCGAGCTGCTGGAGCGCGGTGTTCGCACCCGTCACGTAGGTCTGGTGGTGCTTGTCGTGGTGCAGCTGCATGATCTTGCCGCTGATGTGCGGCTCGAGTGCGGCGTAGTCGTACGGCAGCTCCGGCAGGGTGTACTCAGCCATGTGAGTTCCTTTCGATCAGTGGTTGGCGGATGGTGCTCCGCAGCTCACGAGAGCCGGGAACGATCAGTGAGGGAGTGGAATTCCCGGTTGTGGTAGACCAGCGGCTCGCCCCGGTCGGCCCCGAGGACGATGTCCAGGACCTCGGCGACGACCACGGTCGAACCGCCGATGGGCGTCGTCGACAGGGGGCGGCACCGCAGCACCGACGCGGCGGAGGGCAGGTAGCGGTCCCCCGACGGCAGGGTGCCCCACACCGGGTCGTCAGCGGCGGGGCTGCCCGTGCTGGCGAAGCGCTTCGCGAGCGCGACCCCGTGCGCGTCCATCAGGTGGACGACGAACAGCGGGGCTCCGAGGATCGTGCCGGCCGATCCGGAGTTCGTCGACAGCGAGAACACGAGGACCGGCGGGTCGATCGCGACGCTGGCCACGCTCGATGCGGTGAGGCCGGTCGGGCCGTCGGGTCCCTCGGCGGTGATCACCGCGACGCCGGCGGGGTGCCCGCGGAACGCCGACTTGTAGGCGTCGGTGATGCCCGACGGGACGGTGGTCGACGGCGCGGCGTCCGACGGTGCTGCTTCGGGCATGGGAGTCGTGGTTCGTTCCTCGTCTTGGCGGTGGTCGCGGTGCTCGCGGCCATGTCCCAACGTAGGACCTCGACCCCGCTCGAGGTCAGCGATTCACAGGTTCGGCGCACCCCGGGCGTGCCGTGGGGCCCGCTCGGTGCGAGGTTCGGGCACGGTGCGGGGTCGCACGGTGCGAGGTTCGCGGGCGGTGCGGGGTCGCACGGTGCGAGGTTCGCGGGCGGTGCGAGGTTGACGGCCCCGTGCGCCGATACAACCTCGCACCGAGGACGCAACCTCGCACCACGGACGAAGCTCGCACGGTGCGAAACGGACCCGGCACCTCGCGGCTCAGCGGTCCCACGGCCCCACGGCGCGCGGCGCGCCTCAGCGGCGACGGAGCATCACGAGGGCACCCGCCGCCGCGACGACCATGAGCACCGCGGCCACGCCGGCCGTGATCGTCACGCCCGAGTCGAACGCCGCCCGCGCCGACTCGAGCAGCACCTGCCCGGTCGACCCGCCGAGCGACGACGCCGCGGCGACGGCACCGCCGAGCGTCTCCTGGGCAGCGGTGTGCGCCGTCGAGGACAGCCCGCTCGGCACCACGACGTGCGCGCGGTAGGCCGTCGCCAGGATCGTCCCGAGGATCGCCGTCCCGAGCACCGCGCCGATCTCGTACGCGGTCTCGGACACCGCCGACGCCGCGCCGGCCTTGTCCGCGGGGGCCGTCGAGATGATGAGGTCGTTCGTCACGGTCTCCGACGCGCCGATCCCGATGCCGAGCAGCACGAAGGCGAACGCCAGCGCGGCGATCGAGGCGTCGTGGCCGAGCACCGCGACCAGGGCGTACGCGGCGGCCGAGAACAGCAGCGCGACGGCGACGACCCAGCGCGGGGCGACCCGGGCGACGATCGGCACGACGACGAGCCCGGCGACGATGGTGAGCACCGACCCGGGGATGAGCACGACCCCGGAGGCGAAGGGGTCGAGGCCCGCGACGAGCTGCAGGTGCTGCGCGATGAAGAACAGGAACCCGGTGAGCGAGAACATCGCCGCCATGTTCATGAGCACGCTGCCGGTGAAGGCCGTGCTGCGGAACAGCCGGAGGTCGAGCATCGGGGTGCGCGACCGCAGCTGCCGCCGCACGAACGCGACGCCGCAGAGCACGCCGACGCCGAGCATCGCGATCGCGAGGCCGCGCTCCTCCGGGTGCACGACGGACTTGATCGCCCAGGCGACGGGCGCCAGGGTGCCGAGCGACAGCAGCATGCTCACGACGTCGACCGGCCCGGGGTTGCGGTCACGGGACTCCGGCACGCAGAACGGCACGGCGACGAGCATCACGACCAGGATCGGGACGGCGACCAGGAAGACGCTCCCCCAGTGGAAGTGCGCCAGCAGTGCGCCGCCGACCAGCGGGCCGAGCGCGTTGCCGGCCGCGAACATCGTCGACCAGACCGCGAGGGCCATGCGCCGCTCGCCCGCGTCCGGGAACACGTTGCGGATGATCGACAGGGTCGCGGGCATGAGCATCGCGCCGAACACGCCCATCGCGATGCGGGCGGCGACGAGCATCCACGCGTCGGTCGCGAACGCCGCGGCGACGGACAGCAGCGCGAAGCCCGTGGCACCGGTCACCAGGATGCGACGACGCCCGATGCGGTCGCCGATGCTGCCCATCACGACGAGCAGCCCGGCCAGGACGAGCGGGTACGCGTCGACGATCCAGAGCTGGGTGGTGGCGTCCGGGTGCAGGGCGCGGGCGATCGACGGCAGCGCGAAGCTCAGGATGGTGTTGTCCACCGAGATGAGCAGCACGGGCAGCATGAGCACCGCGAGCGCCAGGAAGCGTCGGGACCGGCTCGCGGTGACACGGGTCGCGACGGGACTGGTGAGGAGTGCGGACATGGTGGTGCTCCACGGACTTCGAGGGTGTTGCTCCGGGCGCGGAAGTCGTCACGCTGCCCGGCAGGACCACTCCACTGTACCGTCTGGACGGTTGACGTGGCAAATGCAACACAGAACGGACGGGAGGCCCGTGGCGGCGCCGCCACGGGCCTCCCGTCCGCCCTGTGGTCGCCGGACGGCTACGCCGACTCGCGCAGCAGGAGCCGGTGGCGCACGGTCCGCTGCACGGCGGCACCGTGCCGCGGCAGCTCGCCCGCGAGCATCCCGAGCGCCAGGTCGAGCGCTTCGCGCGCGACGGCGTCCAGGTCGACCGCCAGGGTCGTGAGCGTCGGCGTGACGAGCGTGCCGAGCGGCAGCCCGTCGACGCCGACCACGCGGACGTCACCGGGGACGTCGACCCCGGCGCGACGGCAGGCGGAGAGCACGCCGAGCGCCATCACGTCGTTGAAGGCGAGGATCGCGTCGAGACGACCGCGGCGCTGGAGGATCCGCTCGGTCTCCGCTGCGCCGCACTCCGCGGTGCCGTGCGCACCGTGCACGATCCGGGGCAGGTAGCCGCGCCGTCGGAGGGCGTCGAGCATGAGCACGCCGCGCGCACTCGTCTGGTCCGGCGGGGAGTTGTCGAGCACCACCGGGTGCCGCACGCCGGTGGCGACGAGGTGGTCGGCGAGGACCTCGACCGCGTCGGCGGGATCGATCCACACCGCGCCCGTCGGGGGCTCCGACGCCGGGTCGAGCTCGACCATGGGGACGGTGCCGAGCACCTCGTGCCAGCGCTCGCGACGCGAGCCGAAGTACCCGATCACGACGTCGGTCTGGGCGCCGAGCGCCGCGACCATCCGGTCCGCGTCACTCACCAGGTCGACGTCGGCCAGCATGACGTTCCACCCCTGTTCCGCCGCGAGCCCGACCACCGCGGCGGCGAGCTGCGGCGTGTACGGGTTCCGGAGGTCGTTCACCACGAGCCCGAGCTGGTGGTCGCCGCCCGTGACGAGCCCGCGGCCGAAGCGCGAGGGTCGGTAGTGCAGGACCGCCGCCGCGGACAGGACGCGCTCCTTGGTGCTCGCGCTGATGCCGGGCATGCCGTTCATCGCGCGCGTGACGGTCTGCCGGGACACCCCCGCGGCCGCGGCGACGTCGATGATCGTCGCCCGGCCGGCGGGAGCGTGCCCCGGTCCGGACCCGGGGTCGCTGGCCGGGTCGGTCAGTCGCGGAGGTCCAGCCATGCCACCTGTTCGGGAGTGAGGTCGACGGAGAGGCCCGTCATGGAGGACCGGGCTTCCGCGATCGTACGCGGTCCGAAGAGCGGGAACGTCGGGAACGGCTGGTTGAGCACGTAGGCCAGGGCGATCGCCGTCGCGGGCACGCCGAACTGCTCGCCGAGTTCGCGGGCACGACGCAGGCGCTCGAAGTTGTCGTCCGAGTAGTAGCAGCGCACGAGTTCGGCGTCGCTGGTGTCCTCGGGCTTCGCGCGTCCGGTGAAGAACCCGCGCGCCTGGGACGACCAGGGCAGCAGCGGGACCTGGCGCTCCTCGAGCCAGGCCTTCGAGGCGGGGTCCGTCGCGTGTCGGCAGCCCGCCCACGGGACGTCGTACGCCTCGGCCAGGCCGAAGTGGTTGCTCAGGACCTCGAACTCGTGCTTGCCGTTCGCGCGGGCGTAGGCGTTCGCCTCGTCGAAGCGCGCCAGGCTCCAGTTCGACCCGCCGTACACGCGGATGCGACCCGCGCGACGGTGCTCGTCGAGGACGTCGACGAACTCCCCCACCGGGATGTCCTCGTTGTCGCGGTGCATCATGTAGATGTCCGCGTAGTCGGTGCCCTGGCGCTCGAGGCTCTCGAGCAGCTGACGACTCAGGGATTCGGGGTCGCAGTAGGGGGTGTGGGCGCCCTTGGTGATGACGACCACGTCCTCGCGGAGTCCGCGGTTCTGGATCCACTTCCCGAGGCGCCCCTCGAGCACGCCGCCGCCGTAGATGTAGCCCGTGTCGAACACGTTGCCGCCACGCTCGACGAACAGGTCGAAGATCGCGCTGGCGTGCGCCAGGTCGGGCTGGTTGTCGACGCCCATCACCAGGCGCGACAGGCGCTTGCCGACGCCGGGGATCTCGCCGTACCGCATCGTGTTGTCGCTCTGCACGGTGAGCGGGCGACCGCTGACCGTGGGGATGTCGGCGGTCTCGGCCTCGAACGGGTACCGCAGCCCGATCGCGGCGCGCCACCGGTCGAGTGTGCGGGCGGTGGCGAGCGACTCGTCGAGGGTGTGCTCTGGCGCGTCGACCCGGCCGGCCGCGAGGGCCGCGGTCGTGGCGTCGGCCTCGAGCGCGTACGGCGCCGCACCGGCGAAGGACAGCGTGCGCGGGTCCTCGTCGACGGTGCTGATCTGGATCGTCGGGTCGTCGCTCAGGGTCCACGGGTCGGTCAGCCGGATGCGCCCGGTCGTGCCGTACACGGTGACGACGTTGTCGTCCTGCACCCGGACGCCCGTCCGGACGCTCGCGGTGATCGTTCCGGGGCCGCTCGCGCCACCGCGGTACGTCAGGGCAGCGCTCGTCCACTCGTCGACACCCGTCGGGCCGAGCGAGCCGGTCGCGGTGAGCTCGGTCGGTTCGGCGACCGCGACACCGGTGGCTGCCTGGACGACCGCTGCGGCCATCGTGACCGGGTAGCCGCCGACGTCGAGGATGCCGCCGCCGGCCGTCTCGACGTCGAACAGGCGGCCGGTGCGGGACCCGGCACGGAACGCGAACGACGCGTCGACGTGGGTGACGTCACCGATCGCGCCCTGGCGGACGAGGTCGAGCAGGGCAGCGGTCTGGGGGTGGAAGCGGTACATGTACGCCTCGACGAGCGGCAGGCCGGCCTGGCGCGCCGCGTCGACGAGCGCCATGGCGGTGCCGTGGTTCGGGGCGAGCGGCTTCTCGCAGAGCACGGCCTTGCCGGCGTCGAGCGCGGCGAGCACGAGGTGCGCGTGGCCGGTGTGCACGGTCGAGACGTACACGGCGTCGACGTCCGGGTCGGCGAGGACCTGGTCGTAGGTGCGCGCGGCGACGTCGGTGAAGCCGTGCTCGACGGCGTCGTCCGCGAACGCCTGGGCGCGCTCGGCGGACGAGCTCCCCGCCGCGACGAGGGTGGCTCCGGCGGTGCTCGCGTGCAGCTGGGAGAGGAAGCGGCGGGCGATGCTGCCCGGTCCGAGGACGGCCCAGCCGGGCGTGTCGTGGGCGGCGGCGGTGGGGGTGCCGGCGGTGGTCGCGGTCTGCGCTGACATGCGGATCCTGTTCGTCTCGTGAACCTTCACGGTCCTTCGGGGTCGTGACGACGGTATCGCCGCGATCCGCCCGCTGCAACGGCTCCGGTGCTTGACACGGCGTGTCGTGCAGGCAATGCTCTGCTCCAGTTCCGTGAGCGTTCACGGTCGAACGCGCACGACACCCGATCTCAACGACGAGAGCAGGTCTCCAGTGACAGCAGCACCATCGATCAGTCTGAGCCGGCGGGGGTTCCTCGCCGGTGCAGGTGCCCTCGGGGCACTCGCCAGCACCGCACTCCTGGCCGGGTGCTCGAGCGGCACCGCCATCTCCAAGGACCCCGACGAACTGGTGCTCTGGTACTGGAATCGGTCGCTCGACCCGAAGTTCCTGCAGCAGGCGGCCCGCGGCATCGACGGCCACCGACCGATGCGGCTGCGTCCCGACCTGATCGGCGGCGCGGCGTACGACACGAAGTTCCGAACGGCGCTCGCGGGCAAGGCGTTCATCCCCGACGTGCTCATGGTCAACTCGAACTGCTGGCTGTACTTCCCCGACGAGGACCTGTTCACCGACTTCGACGCCCACGGCGGGAAGGCGAAGTCGAGCGACTACTACGACTGGAAGCTCTCGCTCGGACGGACCCCGACCGGACGCCAGTGCTTCTGGCCGGTCGACACCGGGCCGACCGCCTTCTTCTACCGGCAGGACGTGCTGGCGAAGGCCGACCTCCCGACGGACCCCGACGAGGTGTCTGCGGCGATCAGCACCTGGGACGACTTCCGCCGGTTCGGTGCGACGCTCCGCAAGAAGGCCGGCGTCGCGACGGTGATCACCGCGAACCAGCTCTTCAACCAGTACGTGTACGCCAGCCCCACCCGGTACTTCGACCGCGATGACCGGCCGGTGTTCGAGCGGGACGACAGCAGCATCCGGAAGGCGTGGGAGAACGCCGTGGCGTGCGCGAAGTCCGGGGTCACGGGCAACCTGCAGTCCGGTACCGACCAGAACGCCGGATGGGTGTCGGGCCGCGTCGCCGGGCAGATCGAGGGCGCCTGGTGGACGCAGGTCATCCACGACACCGCACCCGACTCGTCCGGGCAGTGGCGGATCGCCCGCCAGCCCGAGCGGCCCGGCAACAGCGGCGGCTCGTTCCTGACGGTCCCGAAGACCTCGAAGGACCCAGCTGCCGCGGTGGCCTTCGCACAGTGGATCACCTCGCCCGAGGTCCAGTCGCACACGTACAACGACATCCAGCTGTTCCCGTCGACGCCGTCGTCGTTCGACAACGGTCTGATGCGCAAGCCCGGGGACTTCTTCGGGGACCAGGACCCGCTGACGTTCTTCAGCGACACCGCGATGGACGTCCCCGTGACGTACATCTCGAACAACGAACGGTTCATCGGCGCCTTCGCGACCGAGATCACCAACGTCGAAGCGGCCGGCAAGGACCCGGACCGCGCGTGGCAGGACGCCGTCGACCAGACCAACCGTGTCCTCGAGAAGCGTGGGGTCGGCGCATGAGCACGAAGCAGGCACCACCGACCACGAGCATCCCGGCGGTCGTCGGGACCCCCACGGCGTCGATCACCACGGCGGCCTCCGGGAAGCGCCTGGGACTGCGGAGGTTCTGGCCGCAGTACGTCGCGATCGCGCCGTTCTACGTGCTGTTCCTGGTGTTCGGGCTGTTCCCGATCGTCTTCTCGATCGTGCTGTCCTTCACGGACTGGGACGGCATCGGGGCACCGGCGTGGGTCGGGTTCGCGCAGTACGAGTACCTGCTCGGCGACCCGCGGTTCTGGAACGCCGTCGGCAACACGTTCCTGATCTGGGTGATGTCGACGATCCCGATGCTCTTCCTGGCACTCGTGCTGGCGTTCCTGCTGCACGGCAACATCCGCGCGAAGGGCTTCTACCGGGTGGCGTTCTTCATCCCGAACGTCACGAGCATGGTCGCGATGGCGATCGTGTTCGGCTCGGTGTTCTCCGACGGCTTCGGCCTGGTGAACGCCGCGCTCCGAACGCTCGGGGCCGACCCGGTCGGATGGCTGTCGTCGTACTGGGGCATCAAGGTGACGATCTCCGTGATGGTCATCTGGCGCTGGACGGGCTACAACGCGATCATCTACCTGGCCGGGCTGCAGTCGATCCCGACCGAGCTCTACGACGCCGCGAAGGTCGACGGTGCGAACACCTGGCAGATCTTCTCCCGCATCACGGTCCCGCTGCTGCGGCCGGTGATCCTGTTCACGCTGATCACGTCGACCATCGGCGGACTCGGGCTCTTCACCGAGCCGCAGATCCTGTTCAACGGCGGTTCGGTCGGCGGACCGGACGAGGCGGGCATGACGATCGTGCTGTACCAGTACGAACAGGCGTTCAACCAGTTCGACTTCGGGTACGGGTCCGCGATCGCCTGGGTCCTGTTCCTGTTCTCCGTGGTTTTCGCGATCATCAACTGGCGCCTGCTCAGTGAGCGGGACGGCCTGAAGACACCACGGCGCCTGCGCACCGCGCGCACGGTCCGCCCCGTCCGCTCGACCACGAAGGGGGTCGACGCATGACCGCGACACAGCCGACCACGACCACGACGAACACGGCGGCCGCCCTCGGCCGCCCCGGTGCCGCTGCCGACGACCCGCACCGCGGGTTCCGGCGCGGCTGGGTCGGGACGCTCGTGACACACGTCTGCCTGGTGGTCGGCGTCGTGCTCTCGATCTTCCCGTTCTGGTGGCTGCTCGTCATGTCCACGTCGACGAACGCGCAGATCTTCGGCTACCCGCCGTCGCTGTGGTTCGGCAGCAACGCGCTGGCGAACGTCGCCTCGGTGTTCGCCAACGTGGACATGCTCCGCGCACTGCTGAACACGGTGATCGTCGCCGGGTCCACCGCCGTGCTGGTGATGCTGTTCGACTCGCTCGCCGCGTTCGCGTTCGCCAAGTACGAGTTCCCGTTCAAGCGGTCGCTCTTCACGGTGATGCTCGCGACGTTCCTGGTGCCCGGCAGCCTGTCCCTGGTGCCGAGCTTCGTGCTGATGTCGCACCTCGGGTGGATCGGCGGACTGCAGGCCCTGATCGTGCCGGGAGCGGCGAACGCCTTCGGCATCTTCCTGCTCCGCCAGTTCGCCACCGGCTCGATCCCGAACGAGATCATCGACTCCGCGCGGGTCGACGGGGCCGGCTTCTTCCGGACCTGGTGGTCGATCGCGGTGCCGATGCTGCGCGGCGGTCTGGCGTTCCTCGGGATCTTCACGTTCATCACCGCGTGGAACGACTACGTCTGGCCGCTGATCGTGCTGATCGACCCGAAGGGCCAGACACTGCAGGTGGCGCTCGCCGGGCTCAGCTCGGTGAACGCGACCGACCTGGGGGCCGTCATGGCTGGCGCGGTGATCAGCGTGTTCCCGCTGATCGGCGTGTTCATCATCGGGTCGCGGCACTTCATCGCGAACATCGCGGCCGGTGCCCTGAAGGGCTGAGTCCGCGGGCGGCGGGGCGGTACCGTCCCGCCACCCGTGACTCTCTAGACTCCCCCTCATGGCAAGTGCTCGCGACCGCGTCCTCGACAGCTTCGTCGCCATCGTGTGCGCGGAGGGCGAGCGTCCCGCGACCCTCGACGCCGTCGCCGCGCGGGCCGGGGTCTCGAAGGGCGGGCTGCTCTACCACTTCGGGTCGAAGGCCGCCCTGGTCGAGGGGCTCTGCGACCGGCTCGCCGACCTGTCTGCCGCCGACGTGGAGCGGATGCGCGACGCCGAGGACGGCCCCGCTCGCTACTTCGTCCGCAACTGCCAGTTCGTCGGCAGCGAGCTCGACCTCGCACTGCTGGCCGCCAGTCGCCTGCAGCAGGCCGGCTACGACGAGGCGGGGCGCACCCTCGACGAGACCGAGAACGCCTGGCTCGCGACGCTGGTGGACGCGCTCGGCGACGTGCCGACGGCGCAGGCGATCAAGCTCATGGGCGACGGGCTGTACCACGCGGCGTCCCTCGGCGCGGCGAGTGCCGGCCGCCCGGACCGGGCGAGCGTCGACATGGAACCCCTGCTCGTGGTGGTCGACCGTCTGGTGTCCGCCCGGCCCGGGGCGTGAACCCGGACGTCGGCACCTGGGGATAGACTGGCGGCGTTCCACCCGCCTGACTTCCGGAGGTACCACCGTGGGCCGCGTCATCGCTGCTGTCTTCTCGATCCTGCTGCTCGTGGTCTCCATGTACCTGTTCGGCGTGGCCTTCCAGGTCGCCTCGGGTCAGGCCTTCGTCTTCATGGGCGGCGTGCTCCTCATGTCGCTCTCGTTCTTCCTGCCGATCCACGTGTTCGGCAAGCGGTAGTCACCACCGCACGGCAGAACGGCCCCGCACCGATCGGTGCGGGGCCGTTCTGCGTACCGGGTCTTCCGCGTACCGGGTCTTCCGCGTGCGGGGTCTTCCGCGTGCGGGGTCTTCCGCGTGCGGTCGTCGTTCGCTTCGCACTCCCTGACGAACATCGCGCCCCGAGGGATCGGGGCGCGATGTCAAGGACGGGGTGCGACGCGGGCGGCGGCGACCCTCCGGACCGCCGCCGTCAGACGACGGGGACGGTCAGGGTCCGGAGCAGCACGGCGGTCGACACGGCGGCGTGCGCGGCCTCGGCACCCTTGTCCTCCTTCGAGCCGGGCAGGCCCGCGCGGTCGATCCCCTGCTGCTCGTCGTCGAGGGTGAGCACGCCGAAGCCGACGGGCTTGCCGGTGTCGATCGCGACGCGGGTCAGCCCGTCGGTCGCCGCCGACGACACGTACTCGAAGTGCGGGGTGCCCCCGCGGATGATGACCCCGAGGGCCACGACCGCGTCGAACCCGGCGCCGAGGGCGGCCTTCGCGACGACGGGGAGCTCGAAGCTGCCCGGCACGGGCAGCACGGTGGCCTCGGCACCGAGACGCTCGACCTCACGTCGGGCGCCGGCCAACAGCCCGGCCGCGATCGTCTCGTGCCACTGCCCGGCGACGATCGCCACCCGGACCCCGCTGCCGTCGACCTGGTCGCGCTCCGCTGCGCCTGCTCCGCTCATCGTTCGGTTCCTTCCGTGGGCGAGACGTCCGTCGCCGCCCGGTCTGCCGCGTCGAGCCACTCGACGAGTGCGGCGATGGTGATGACGGGCACGTCGGCGCGTGCCCCGAGTTCGACGAGCCGCGGCAGCCGCATCATGCTGCCGTCCTCGTCGACGATCTCGCAGATCGCGGCCGCTGGGCGCAACCCCGCCGCCGTGACGAGCTCGATCGCGGCTTCGGTGTGCCCGGCGCGCTCGCGGACCCCGCCGGGACGTGCGCGCAGCGGCACCACGTGGCCCGGTCGGTGCAGGTCGTCCCGCACCGACGCCGGATCGGCGAGCACCCGGAGCGTGCGGGCTCGGTCGTGCGCGCTGATGCCCGTGGTCACGCCGACCGCGGCATCGACGGTGACCGTGTAGGCGGTGCCCCGCACGTCCTCGTTGTGCGCCACCATCGGCGGCAGGTCGAGGGCATCGGCGATCTCGGCGCTGACCGGGGCGCAGATGAAGCCGGACGAATGCGCGACGGTCCACGCGATCCATTCGGGTGTCGCGAGCTCGGCGGACAGGATGACGTCGCCCTCGTTCTCGCGGTGCTCGTCGTCGGCGACGATGACGGGGCGCCCGGCGGCGATCGCGGCCACGGCCGCCTCGATGGTCGCCAGACCGGGCACGGCCCGGTCGTCAGCCGGACTGGAGGCCCGCCCCGCGCCCGCAACGCCGGCCACGTCGGTCAGGTGCCCGGTCTCGGTGCCCATCACCGGGCCTCCAGACCGACCGCCTGCGCAGCGGCGTCGAGCCGGAGCATGCGACGGACGTGGCGGGCGAGGACGTCGGTCTCGACGTTGACCCGGTCACCGGGGACGCGGTCGCCCAGGGTGGTGGCCGCGAGGGTCTCGGGGATGAGGCTGACCTCGAACCAGGCGTCGGACGGGTCGGTCGTCTCGGGTGAGACGGCACTGACGGTGAGCGAGACGCCGTCGAGCGCGACCGAGCCCTTGTCGACCACGAGCGGGCTGAGCTCGGGCGTCAGGGCGAAGCGGACCCGGCGCCAGCCGTCGCCGTCCGCGGTCTCGAGCACGGTCGCGGTGCCGTCGACGTGGCCCTGGACGATGTGGCCGCCCAGTCGGTCCCCGACCGACGCCGCACGCTCGAGGTTGACGGGGTCCCCGACCCGCAGCGACCCGTGTGCGCTCATGTCGAGCGTCTGCTTCATGACGAAGGCGGTGAAGGACTCGGGGGTCTGCCCGACGACGGTCAGGCAGACGCCGCTGGTCGCGATCGAGTCGCCGTGGCTGGCGTCGGCCACGACCAGGGGGCCGCGGATGGTGAGCGCGACGGAGTCGCCGTGCTGCTCGACGGCGGTGACCGTGCCGAGTTCCTCGATGATGCCGGTGAACACTGGTGCCCTTCCTACGGGACTCCGGGTGTGCACGACGGTCGTCGGCGGAGCGGACGGGTGCACCGCGGCCACGGACCTGCAGGGTCCGGGCATGGTGGTGCCGTCCGCCAGCGCATCCTTCCATCCGGACTCTCACCGTCGGTCCCGGAGTTCACACCGGGTCAGCATCGGTCGGGCGTGGACCCGTCGTCAGCTCGTGGACTGTCACCACCGGTTCGGACTTGCACCGACCCCGGAGCGCTTGCGTACCCCCGACGATACCGCAGCACCCCGACACCCGCGCCCGGTGTGGTCATGCGCCGTCACGCGCCAGCGAGGGTCAGCCGCGTCCGCGTGCCAGGGCCAGGGTCTGCCGGAGCGACAGGTCGGGGAGGTAGGCGCGGACGACCGCGACACCGATGGCGGGCAGCGCGACCGCGTCCGGGTACGCCAGCACCAGGGGGTGCAGGTCGGGGCCGAACTTCAGCTTGAACCGCAGCAGCGACCGGAAGCCGTACACGGGCTCGAGCACGCCGCCGACCAGGTCGAGCAGGCTCTGCACACCGTCGCCGGACGGAGCCGCCCCCGGCGCCTGGGCGAGCGGCGCGGCGGACAGACTCAGTTTCTCGGCACCGTCCTCGCGCATCCGGTCCGCGGCACTCGCCACCAGGAACTCCATCACGCCGTTCGGGGCCGCGTTCGTGCGGCGCATCACGTCGAGCGTCCACCCGACGACCCGGCCCTCGCGGTACGACGGCAGCCAGCTGGTGACGGCGAGGACGGTGCCCTCGGCGTCCTGCGCCACGAGGGTGCGGACGTCGGGGTCGCGCATCTCGTCGACGCCACCGAGGGTGAACCCCATCTCCGGCAGCTCGCGTTCGGAGACCCACTCCTCCGAGATCGCCTCGATCTGTCGGGTGGTGGCGGTCGGCAGCTCGTGCCAGGCGGACCACGTGGCGGTGATCCCCTCGCGGGCGGCCTTGTTCACCGCGGTGCGGACGTCCTGCTTCTTCTTGCCGCTCGTCGTCCACGGGCGCGGGTCGAAGTCGGCGTCCTCAGCGACGGGCAGGGTGCTCCAGCCGACGGCGCGGAGCGGCACCGCGACGGCGTCGTCCACGCCGTAGAACACCGGGGTCCAGCCGTTGTCGTCGCAGTGCCGGGCGAAGGCGGCGAGCGCCGGGGTCCTGGCGTCCTCGTACCCGAACGGCCCGCCGAGGGTCACCGCGACCCCGCCGTTCCGCCGGTAGGCGATCCCGGCGCGGCCGTCGTCGGCGAACCAGTACGTGTTGCCCTGCCAGGTGGTCATCCACCCAAACGTGTCCCCGCCGCCGGCCTTGAGCAGGGCTCGGGCACGCTCGCGGTCCGCCCGGGTGCCGTCGGGGTCGAGGTCCAGCGGAGCCGCTCCGGTCGGGCGGACCGCGGCGATCGCGACGACGAGCCAGAGGACCGGGCCCGCGATCGCGAGCGAGAACCGCAGTCCGGCGCCCATCGTCGGCAGGTGGTCCCAGAAGGTGGTCGGCGAGATCGGCCCGAGGGCGGCGACCGCGATCCCCAGCGGGTCGGCCACCCGGGTCGGCGAGGCGTCGGCGACGACGAGCAGCACGGCGACCAGGACCGCGGCCGTCCCGAGCACGACCGCCGCGAACCCGATCAGGCGTCGGCGGGTGGGGAGCACAGTGAACGACCGACGCAGGACGACCAGCACCACGGCCGTCGCGAGCGGCACCAGGACCGACGCGACGATCGAGAGCGTGACGATGAACTGGTCCTCGGTGCCGTGCAGTCGTTCGATGCGCCCGGGGACCGCCGTGTAGGTCACCGCTGCGGCGATCGCCGTCACCAGGTCGACCACGACGACGAGCCACACCGCGAACCGGCTGCCGCGGAACAGCCCGAGCCCGCCGACGACCAGGACCAGCAGGGGCGGGACGGCGAGCAGGAGCGTCCACGGGTCGGTCGCCCGGTACGCGAGCAGGTGGCGCAGGCACTCCCCCGCGACCCCGTCCGCGCGGCAGCCGGACACCGGGGTGACGGGACCGGTGCCGACCACGGCGGCGATCGGTGCGAGCAGGCCGACGCGTGCGCGGGAGACGAGCGCGATGACCGGGCCCACGGCGGAGACGAGCACGACGGTGCCGAGCAGGACCCGGATCTCGCGGTGCGAGCTGCGCGTCCACCCGACCCGCTTCGGGGTCCGCCGCAGCACCTCGCCGAGGATCCAGCCGGTCGCCGCGGCCAGCACGGCGTACAGGTCCGACGCGTGTCCGGCGTACAGGAACAGCGCCGCGACGACGGCGAGGGTGTTCACGCGGATGCGCCGGCGCCAGAGCGGTCCGGCGAAGGCGCTGGCGGTGGCGATCGTCCCCACGATCGCGGTCCAGGGGTCGAAGCTGGTCGCCCGCCCGAGCAGCAGCGCCCCGGCGTTCCGTCCGTCCAGGTCGACGAAGGCGCTGAGCGCGCCCAGGCCGGTCCCGACGACGGTCGTCACGACGAAGGCGGCGGCCGTCCGCCTCGACCCCATCAACCGTTCGGAGGCTCCCACCAGGACCACGACGCCGGCGAGCGTCAGGAGGAGCGCGAGCACACCCGTCGAGGCGGCGAAGACCCGGAACGGTCCGAGGTCCTGCGGACCGTTCGGCGCGTGGGAGACGCGCGTCACGACCCCCACGACGGTGGTCAGCAGGACCAGCACCGTGATCGTGACCGTCACCGGGGCGCGTCGGGCCGAGCGGAGCGCCGTCGACCCGAGGTCGCGCGGGCTCACAGCGCGCCGTCCTGCGCCGGCAGGCCGAGGTGAGCGATGACCAGCTGGAGTCCGTGGGCGAGCACGTACCGGACGGTGTTCCAGTCGTGTGCCGAACCCGGTGAGACCAGGACGTCGGTCTGCATGCCCGCCTGTTCGGCCGCGGTGCGGAGTCGCGCGGTCGTTGCTCGGTACGGGGCGTCGTCCTGGCCGAAGCCGAAGACGGTGAGGTGGTCGTGGTACGGCGCGTTGCGGTGCATGATCGCGATCGGGGCGGCCGCGGCGTACGCGGCACGGTCTCCGTGGAACGCCACCTGGGCCGAGTGCTGCGCCGAGCCGGTGAACGGCGCGATCTCGCTGGAGATCGCGAGCGCCGAACCGAACACGCCGGGGTGCTCCGCCGAGAACTGCATCGCGCAGGTCGCCCCCTCGGAGAACCCGTCGACGCCCCAGGCCGACGGCCCGGACGCGACGTCGAGGTGCTTCTCGATCCAGTGCACGGTGTCCGTCATGACGTAGGTCGCGCTGCGTCCGAGCTGCCGTGAGTCCAGGCACATCGGGTTGCGGTTCGGGGCCCCGAGCTGGTCCGGCGCGACGACGATGGGCGCCAGGCCCTTGTGCGCAGCTGCATAGGCGTCAAGGTACCGGCCCATGCCACCCGCCTGGAACATGTCGGACGGCTGACCGGGCTGACCGGAGAACGTCACGAGCACGGGCAGGGTCGGCGGGTCCTTCGTCAGCGCTGCCGGCGGGAACCAGACGACGGCCTTGCGGGCGTGGAAGTGGGACACCGTCCCGGGGATGCGGAACGACATCGCCTTCCCCTCGCGGGGCATGCCGGCCGGTGCCGTCCACGTCGCGGCGTCGACGACCGTCGCGCCCGGCGCTGCGGCGTGCTGGTGTCCGAGCGTGCCGTCCGGGTAGGGGTTCGTCGTGATGGCCTGGTCGATCGTGCGGTACGCCCCGAAGTCCACGTTCACCCCGAGGCCCGCCGCCAGCACCATGGTGGCCATCGCCGTGACCGCGAGCACCCGACGCCCCCACGCCCGTCCGTTGAGCCCGCCCTGCACCAGCACGACCAGGGCGAGCGCGATGCCGGCGAACGCCAGAGCGACCCACATCCGTGTGACCGGGGTGAACGCGACGCCGAACTCGTCGCGGACGTCGCCGAACCACCAGACGGCGAGCAGCCCGACAGCGGCACCGACGACGACGGCGACCACCCGCAGCACCAGCCCCCGACGCCGACCGAGGAGCGTCCAGAGGGTCAGCAGCGCCGCCAGGACGTCGACGGGGACGAGCACCTGGGGGGTGACGATCGGCACGCGGAGCAGTTCGGTGAACACGGGTTCATCGTCCTGCCGAGCGGCTGCCGAGGGGCTGCCGAGGCGCTTCCGCTGTTCACAGCATCGGCATCAACCACACCCAGACGTCATACGGATCGTTCCCAGGTTGCCCTCCGCACGTCCCCGGGTACGCAGTGGCACGCCTCTGAGGGGCACCGGCGGACCGGTGCCCCTCGGAGTCGGTGGTCAGTGCCGGCGTCGGAGGACGAGCGTCCCGGCACCGGCGAGGAGCAGCAGCAGCGCGAACCCCAGGGGCACGGCGGGCGAGGTCGCCCCCGTGTACGCCAGGGTCGACGGGGTGGTGCCCGACGTCGCAGCGGCGGCGGCGACCGGGACGGTGGCGACCGTGCGGGCCGTCGTGGCGGTCTGTGCCGTGGCGACGGTGGCGACGGTGGCGACCGTGCCGGTGGTCACGACGCCGATCGGGGTCGTCGTGGAGCCGGGCGTGGTCCCGTCACCGGGATCGGTCCCGTCGCCGGGGGTCGTCCCGTCACCGGGATCGGTCCCGTCACCCGGGGTCGTCCCGTCACCGGGGGTCGTCCCGTCACCCGGGTCGGTCCCGTCACCGGGGGTCGTCCCGTCACCGGGGGTCGTCCCGCCACCCGGGGTCGTGGTGGTGCTGGTGCCGTCACCGACGATGCCGATGCCGTTCCCGCCGATGGTGATCGGGATGCCGATCACCGGCGCGACCTGCGTGCCCGAGAGCAGCCCACCGTCGCCGGTGGTCGTGCTCCCGGTGCCGGTGCCCGCCGTGCCGGAACCCGTGCCGGTGCCCGTCGATGAACCGGTCGAGGTGCCGTCACCGACGATGCCGATGCCGTTCCCGCCGATCGTCACCGGGATCGAGACCACCGGGACGACCTGCGTCCCGGATGCGACGCCGTCGGAGCCGGTCGTTGCCGGACCCGACGTACCGGCACCGGGCGTACCCGTCGTGCCGGTGCCGGTCGAGGAACCGGTCGAGGTCCCGTCACCGAGCAGCCCGATGCCGTTGCCCGACACCGTCACCGGGACCGAGACCACCGGGACGATCTGCGTCCCGGATGCGATCCCGTCGGAGCCGTCCGTGGTCGGAGCGGCCTCGGACGGTGCCGACGGCGCCGGGGCCGTGGCGGCCGGAGCCACCGCGGTCGAGGTCGCGTCACCGAGCACCGAGATCGCGTTGCCGGTCACGTCGACCGGAGCCTGTACGGTGCCGGCGACCTGGGTGCCGGACGCCACCGCGTCCGCACCCGACGTCGTCGGTGCCGCGGGGGCCGCGGGGGCCGCGGCCGGTGCTGCAGGGGCCGGAGCCGCGGTCGCCACCGCGTCGCCACCGACGGCGATGGCGTTGCCGCCGACCGTCACAGGGGCGGTCACCTCGGGCACCACCTGGGTCCCCGAGGCCACACCGTCGGACCCGGACGTCGACGGGGCGGCAGCCGGTGCGGCAGGGGTCGGCGCCGGCACGGCAGCCGGTGACGGTGCAGCCGGCGCAGGTGCCGCCGGGGCCGCGGACGACACCGCGTCACCGAGCACGCCGAGGGCGTTGCCGAGGACGGACACGGGGGCGTCGACGGACGGCGCCACCTGGGTCCCGGACACGGCACCGTCAGCGCCGGTGGTGGTCGCAGCGTTCGCCGCGGCAGCACCTCCGAACGTCAACCCGCCGACGAAGAGGGCGAACCAGAGCCCTCTGGAGACGTACTTGTTCATGGTCATCACTCCTGATCGAGATGTCACGACCGCGGTCGCGGTCGGTGGTGCTGTTCCTGCCGTGCTGGGCAGGTGCACCGATCTCAGTCAGGGGCGACGTCGTGCTCGCCGGAGAGCGACGTGGGGACCGCGTCGTCGGCGATGGTGCCGCGCGTCCCGGCGGCGAGGGGGTCCTGGTCGGCGGACGCGCCGACGGTGCCGATGACACCGGCCCCGGCGGACCCGGAGCTCGCGGTGCCGCCGGAGGTCGAGGAGCCGGCGCCGCCGAGGGGCTGGTCGCCGGGGGTACGGCCGTCGGGGACGACGAGCGCCGTTCCGCCGAGCGTGGCGGACGCGGGTGCCGCGTTGGCCGATGCCGACTGCGGAGTCGCCACGCCGACCGCGGCGCGCGACGGCGCGGAGGGTGCGTCCGCGCTGGCGGCGGCAGCAGCCGGCACGGCGGCAGCAGATGGCGCGAGCGCGACCGGTGCTGCAACGGGCTCGACGGACGCCGACGACGCCGGTGGCGGTGAGGCCCCCGCGGTGCCGGAGCCGGTGCCCACCGGGGGCGCGGGTGCGGGCAGGACGGGAGTGGGGCCTCCAGGCAGGAGGACCGTCGGCGGCGACACGCCGGACACGACGTCCGGGACGTCCCCGACGACCGATCCGACGCTGCCGAGTGTGTCGTCCACCAACCCCGTGACCGGCGCCGTGACGGTGCCGAGCGTGTCGTCACCGAGCACCGTGCCCACGACGGGCACCGCGCCGACCACGTGGTCGAGCGTGCCCACGAGCGAGGTGAACGGGCGTGCGCCCGTCAGGCCCTCGACGGTCCCGGTGACGGGCCGCAGGACGGTGGCCAGCGAGTCGGTCAGCGGACGGGAGGCCGTGGTCGCCGCCGCCGCGTCGACCGGCGTCGCCGGGGCGGTCGCGCTGCTGTCGGTGGCCGGTTCCGCGGGCTGGGCGGCGGTCGCCGGGGCTGGCGCCGGTGCCGCCGAGGTGCCGGCGGGCGCGGCCGGAGTGGCAGCTGCCGCGGGAGCAGGAGGCGCCGCGGGGACGGACGCAGCGGGAGTCTGAGCGGCCGGTGCCGGTGCCGCGACGGGGGCCGCAGGCGCTGGAACGGCTGGCGCAGCCGGAGCCGGGGCCGCCTGCACGGGGGCGGCGGGGACCGCGGCAGCGGGCGCCGGTGCCGCCGGGGGCTTCGGGACAGCGGCCTGGACGGGCTCGACGGCGGTGCTCACGACCTGACCGACGCCACTCGTGACGCCCTGGACGGTGTCACCGAGGCCCTGCACGACCCCGCTGACCAGGCCCTGGGCAGGCGCACGCTCAGCGGCCGACGCGGCGTGCGCGCCGACGGTCAGCGAGAGCAGCACGGCGGCGGCGCTCACCCCGGTGCCCATCAGGGCGTACCGGATCGCAGCGCGCCAGGGTGCGCGCAACGGCTTGTCCATGCGCTCACCTCCTGATCTGGCTGCGCACGTAGAGTGGTTGACCGGCACGGTACGCCTCTCGGGGCGATCCCGGAACCCCCTTCACAAGCAATCGTCAGGAAATCCCGCATGGCCTCGGTCTTCAGCGCTCCCACCCGCAATCTCGACATCGTGACGTTGCACGAGATCCTCCGCCTGCGACAGGACGTCTTCGTCGTCGAACAGGGCTGCGCGTACGGGGACATCGACGGACGCGACCTCGAGCCCGGCACGGTGCAGTTCTGGGCCGGCGAGGGCTCGGTCGACGCCACCCTGCGGCTGCTGCGCGAACCCGACGGCACCGAGCGCATCGGCCGGGTCGTCACCGCTGCCCGGGCGCGTGGCACCGGCCTCGGCGCGCAGCTGATGGAGGCCGCGCTCGCCGAGACCCGCTCCCCCGTCGTCGTCCTCGGCGCACAGGCACACCTCGAGCAGTGGTACGGACGGTTCGGGTTCGTCCGGTCGGGCGAGGACTACATGGAGGACACGATCCCCCACGTCCCGATGACCCGCACGCGCTGAGCCCGGGCACCGGCAGGGCTCAGGCCCGCCAGCGCCGCAGTTCGTCGTACGACCGGGCCTGGTGCCCACGGTCCGCGGTGAGCCGTTCGAACACGATGTTCGTCTGCGTCGTCGCGACGGAGGGGTCCCCGCTCAGTTCGTCGGCCACGAAGTCGCGGAGCTGCTCGGTCGACGTGCAGGCGATGTGCACCAGGAAGTCCTTGTCGCCCGCCAGGAACGACACGTCGAGCACGACGGGGACCCGCAGCAGGCGCTTGGCGAAGTCCCGGAGCTCGTGCCGAGCGGCCGCGTGCACCCGGACGGACACCATCGCCTCGATCGAGAAGCCGAGCCGGGCGATGTCGACGTCCGCTCGGTAGCCCCGGACGACACCGGCGTCCTCGAGTGCCCGGACCCGGGCCAGACACGTCGACGGCGCGATCCCCACCGCGGCCGCGAGCCGGTTGTTCGGGATCCGGGCGTCGGCGGCGAGGGTCCAGAGGATGCGCTCGTCGACCTCGTCGAGGCGCGGCGCGGGGTCGGGTCGAGCGGCACGGTCGGACACGTCGCCCACCGTAGCGCGGGCGGTCGGCGTGCGGTCGAGGGAGGTGGGCGCGCTACATCGCGAGGGTCATGCCGAGCACGGCGACCGTCATCGCGAAGACCTCGCCGCTGCGGACGGCACGTCGGTCCTCGCGACCCCACTCGTACCGCAGCAACCACCCACTGAACGCGCAGTACCCGATCACCCCGCCGCCGAGCACCGCCGTCAACGCGATGCCGTGCGCCGCGTGTCCGTCAGCCAGGCCGGTGGCGTGCCCCATGAGCAGCATCCCGGCCATCACGACCGACGACAGCGCCCGGTGCACGTCCATCGGTTCGGCCCGGCGACCGTCCGCACGTCGTCGTCGCATCACCGGCAGCGGCGCCAGGAGCAGCAGCAGCGTCGCCGCCAGCAGCGTCCACACGGCCCCGGCGTCGACGACGGGCATGAGCATCGCGACGAGCATGACCGCCGCCGGGACGATCACCCCGGGACGCGGGCGGTACCGGTCCCCGACGATGCAGCACACCGAGGCGAACTGCGGCACGACGAGCAGTGCGTCGGACACGGTCTGGTGCACGGGCGGTCCTGGGGACGGGTCGGGCCGGCGGGTCAGCCCTCGGCGCGGGCTGCGGTCTTGGCGGCGCGCTCCTGCTTGACGCGGGCGTTCTCGGCGTGGACGGCGGCCTGCGTGGCACGTTCCTGCACGAGCCACTCGGGCTTCTCGACGAGCAGGTCCTTGATCTGTGCCGTGGTGAGGGCGTCGTCGATGCCGGAGCGGCTGAGCCCGGAGATCGACACGCCGAGCTTCTGCGCGACGACCGGACGCGGGTGGGGTCCGTCGCGGCGCAGGTCCTCGAGCCACTCGGGCGGCGAGGTCCGCAGCTCGTCGAAGGCGGTCCGCGTGACGGGCGCGTCGCGGAAGGACTCCGGAGCGGCCGACAGCAGGATGCCGAGCTTCTTCGCAGCCGTCTCGGGCTTCATCGTCTGTTCCTGCGCCATGGTGACAAGGGTACGGCCCCTATGCTCGGTTGCATGACCGCGGCACTCACCATCGCTTTCGTGCCGGGCGTCTCCCCCGCCAAGTGGGCTCGCGTCTGGCGCGACCGGTTCCCCGACGTCGAGCTGTTGCTCCGCCCGATCGGACAGTCCGAGGTCGATGACACCCTGGCCGGCGACGTCGACATGGTCTTCGCCCGGCTCCCCGTCTCCGAGTCCCACAACGCCATCCCGCTCTGGACCGAGACCGCCGTCGTCGCCACCCCGAAGGACTCGGCCCTGGCGAAGTCGGCGGAGCTCTCCACCGCCGACCTCGCCGACGTGCACGTCATCGACGCCGGTCCCGTCCCCGCGGACCTCGACGCGTCGCTCGACCTGGTCGAGGCCAACGTCGGCGTCGTCGTCCTGCCGCAGTCGCTCTTCCGCAAGGCCAGCCGCAAGGACCTCGTCGCCCGCCCGCTGGCCGACGCCGAGGGCACCCGCGTTGCGCTCGTCTGGCGCGAAGCGGACGCCTCGGACCTCACGGCCGAGTTCATCGGCGTGGTGCGTGGGCGCACCGCCAACAGCTCCCGCAGTCAGCCCGACCAGCCGGGAGGCCCGGACCGCGTCGACGACGACGGCTCGCGGCCGTCCCGCGGCGCGTCGAAGGCCGGATCGGGCGGCAAGGCCGGCACCGGCAGCAAGGCCGGATCCGGCGGCGGAGCGGGGACCGTCGGCGGCAAGGCCAAGGCGAAGTCCCCGGGTGGCGGCAAGTCCGGTGGCGGCAAGAACTCCAACACCGGCAAGGGCCCCACACCGGGCCGCGGCAAGATGCGGGGCAAGCCGAGCCGGGGGTCGAAGGGCAACCGGTGACGGACACGCGCCTGCGGGCGATGCCGGCCACGAGCCTCCCGGCCTGGTTGGAGACGACCATGGCGGAGTACGTCCGGTCGCGGATGCAGTCGGGCGAGAGCCGCGAACGCGCCGAGGAGAACAAGCAACAGTCGCTCGATCGCTGGTTCCCCGGCGGTGAGCCGCTCGCCGGTCACCACGTGTGGGACGTCCTGGACGGCCAGGACACCGTCGTCGGGTACCTCTGGATCGGTCCGTTCGAGACCGGCAGCGCGGACTGGTGGGTGTTCAACGTCGAGATCTCCGCTGACCACCGCCGCAAGGGACACGCACGTCGGGCGCTCGAGCTCGGCCAGCAGGTCGCGAAGGACGAGGGTGCGCGCACCATCGGCCTCAACGTCTTCGGGTACAACACCGGCGCGCAGGGCCTCTACGAGCAGCTCGGCTACCGGGTGACCTCGACGCAGATGCTGCTGCCGCTCGACTGACGGCCGGTCAGCGCATGACCGACGCGGCGGCCTGCGCGACGCGCTCACCACGCGATCCCTCGGCGGCGGCACGGGCCTCGGTCACGACCCGGGCGTCGGCTTGCTCGGCCGACCCGGCGTCGAACGGCGGCTGCGGGTCGTACTCGATCTGCAGCTGGATGCGTTCGGCCTCGGGCTGCCCGGCGAGCTCGGCGGCGAGCCAGAGGGACATGTCGATCCCGGCGCTGACACCGGCCGCGGTCACCACCGAGCCGTCGTCGACCATGCGCTCGTCGGACGGCGTGGCACCGAACGCGGCGAGCATCGGCTTCGAGGCCCAGTGCGTCGTCGCCCGTTTGCCAGCGAGCAGCCCGGCCGCGCCGAGGACGAACGCGCCCGTGCACACCGAGGCGATCCACGTCGCGTCCTCGGCCTGACGTCGGACGAAGGCGATGACCTCGGGATCGAGCATCGCGTCGAACGCCCCGTCGCCGCCGGGGACGACGAGCACGTCAGCGGAGGTCGCGTCCGCGAGGGTCACGGTCGGCACCAGGGCCAGACCGGTGTCGGTGGGGACCGGGTCGAGCGTCGCCGCGACGTACTCGACGCGGGCGCCCGTGACCCGGGTCAGGACCTGTGCCGGACCGACCAGGTCGAGGATCGTCAGGTCGGGGAACAGCAGGAAGGCGATCCGGACCTCGGCGGGGTCGTGATCGGGAATCGTGGCGTCCTCGGCGCGGGCATCGGGCTCGGGCACCACGACGTCGATCGGGACGGCGACGTGCTCGGCGTCGACCGGGGCGACCCGGGTCGTGCGCGGGGCGGCGTCCGGGTGCTCGTTCGTCATGCCGCGACGATAGTCCGGCACCCCCGGGTCGGTCCGTGCTGCGGACTGCCGGCGGCCGACGCCCGACGCCCGACGCCCGTGGTGCGGGATGGTCGTCAGACGGCGTGCAGGAGGGCCGCGGCCTCGGCCACGGACTGCTGCGATCCGGCGAGGTGCCACCGGCGCCCGGCCCGGTGCACGATCTCGGTCGCGCCACCGACCCCCTCGACCAGCGCTCGGCCCGGCAGCCAGTCCCAGTCGGCGCAGTCGTACTGGATCCAGAGCCCGATGTGACCGGCCGCGACGTCGGCCAGGTCGCACGTCCCCGAGCCGCTGATGCGCACCGTCGCCGCCGCGCCCGCGATGCTGCTGAACACACCGGTGACGACCGGGTCCTGCAGATCGCCCGGGTGCAGGTAGGTCGCCACGCTCGCGAGCGCCAGCGCACGGTCGTCGAGCGGCTCGACCGGGACACCGTTGCGCTCCACCCGTCCCGCAGCGGCGACCCAGGTGTCGTCCGCCTCGGGTCGACGGACCGCGGCCGTCGCCAGGCGTCCGTCGACCTCGAGTGCGACGGCGCTGCACCAAGCGGGGAGTCCGGACACGAAGTTGAACGTCCCGTCGATGGGGTCTGCCACCCACCGCCGACCCATGGTGCCACCGGTGGCGCTGCCCTCTTCGCCGAGCAGTCCGTCGCCCGGGCGTTCGCGTTCGAGGACGTCCCGGATGTGCCGTTCGGCCGCTCGGTCGGCTGCCGTGACCAGGTCGGACGCCGACGTCTTCTCTTCGGCAGCGACCCCGGCGGAGCGCATGTGCTCGGCGAGTGCTGCCGACTCGGTCACCAGCGTCCTCGCGAGGGTCTCGTCGTCCATCCGACCACGGTAGCGGTCAGGACCAGACGCCCGAGGTGCCGCGACGGTGGCTGTCGACCAGGTGCGTGTCGACGATGCCGAGCGCTTCCATGAGCGCGAACATCGTCGTCGGTCCGACGAAGGCGAACCCGCGCTTCCGCAGGGCCTTGGACAGGGCGACGGACTCGTCGCTCGTGGTCGGGACCTCGGCGAACGTCGTCGGCTGCGGGGTCGACTCCGGGCGGAACGACCACACGAACTCCGCCAGGCCGCCGTCCGCGCGCAGGGCGATCGTGGCGTTCGCGTTGGTGATCGTCGCAAGGATCTTCGCGCGGTTCCGGACGATGCCCGCGTCGGCCATCAGCCGGGCGACGTCGTCCTCGCCGAACGCCGCGACCGTGTCCGGGTCGAAGTCCGCGAAGGCCGCACGGAACGCGGGGCGCTTGGCCAGGATCGTGCGCCACGACAGGCCGGACTGGAAGGCCTCGAGCGACAGCCGCTCGAACACCCCCCGTTCGTCGCGGACGGGCATGCCCCACTCGGTGTCGTAGTAGTCGCGCAGCATCGGGTCGACCGACGCCCAGGCGGGGCGGGCCAGTCCGTCGTCCCCGGTCACCAGATCACTCACGGGTCCATCCTGCCGGTGCGTGCCGACACCGACGCCGACGACACGTGAGCGGGCAGCGCCTGCGCCGCGCCTGCGCCGCGTCGAGGTCGCGAGACGCGCCGCTTGCGCTGCTTCGAGGTCGTACGAACTGCCGCCAGCGAGGGGCCGGGCCGACGGATCCGGCGATGTCGGCGGACTTGAGCGGCGTGTCGTGCGACTTCGGGCGCGGGCGGGACGGGCCGTCAGTCCGTCCGTGGCCCCCCACCGGGGCGCACGACTCGCCGCGCGTGGTCCCCCGCCGAGGTCGCACAACTCGCGGCCCGTGGTCCCCCGCCGAGGTTGCACGACTCGCCGCGCGTGGTCCCCCGCCGAGGTCGCACAACTCGCCGCGCGAACGTCGTCGAGGTCGCACCATCTGCCGGTCCGAGCGCTCGAGATGCCAGAATTGTGGAACCTCGAGCGGCCGGCGCCCGGTGCCCGGCGTCAGGCGCGGAAGCGCCGCAGCAGCTGGGCGTTCAGGCTGACGATCACCGTCGACAGGCTCATCAGGACCGCGCCGACGGCAGGCGACAGCACGAACCCGACTCCGGCGAGCACCCCGGCCGCGAGCGGCACCGACAGCAGGTTGTAGCCCGTCGCCCAGACCAGGTTCTGCACCATCTTGCGGTAGGTCGCACGGGACAGGTCGATCACCGTGAGCACCCGGCGCGGGTCGTTCGACGCGAGCACCACGCCGGCGCTCTGCACGGCGACGTCGGTGCCGGCACCGATCGCGATGCCGACGTCCGCCCGGGCCAGCGCGGGCGCGTCGTTCACGCCGTCCCCGACCATCGCGACCACCGCGCCGCCCTGCTGCAGGCGTGCGACCTCGGCGTCCTTGTCCTCGGGGAGGACCTCGGCACGGACCTCGTCGATGCCGAGCTCGCGAGCGACCGCGTCGGCGACCTGCTGGGCGTCCCCGGTGACCATCGCGACGCGGACCCCGCGGTCGTGCAGGGCGCGGACGGCCTCGGCGGACTCGGGACGGACGGCGTCGCGCACGGCGAACGCTGCCCGGACGGTGCCGTCGACGACCGCGACGATGACCGCCGCGCCCTCGGCACGCCAGCGCGCGAGTGTGTCCTCGAACTCGGCGGGCACGGCGGCCCCGCGTTCGCGCAGCATGGCAGGACCACCGACCTCGACGCGCTGGCCTGCGATGGTCGCGGTGACGCCACGACCGGGGACGGACCCGGTCTCGGCGACCTCGGACGGCACGGCCACGCCGCGCTGGTCGGCAGCGGCGACGATCGCGCGGGCCACGGGGTGCTCGCTGTCGCGTTCGGCAGCAGCGGCGAGTCCGAGGACGGCGTCGTCCCCGACGGTGTCCACCACTTCGGGCGACCCGGTGGTGAGGGTGCCGGTCTTGTCGAACACGACGGTGTCGACGTTGCGCATCCGCTCGAGCGCCAGGCGGTCCTTCACGAGGATGCCGGCCTTCGCGGCGCGCTCGGTCGAGATCGCGACGACGAGCGGGATGGCGAGCCCGAGTGCGTGCGGGCAGGCGATGATCAGCACGGTGACGGTGCGGGTGATCGCTTCGGTCGGGCTGCCGAGCAGGATCCACACGACGAAGGTGATGATCGCGGCGCCGGTGGCGAAGAAGAACAACAGCGCTGCTGCGCGGTCGGCCAGCACCTGGGTGCGCGAGGACGACGACTGCGCCTCGGCGACCATCCGCTGGATGCCCGACAGCGCGGTGTCGTCACCGGTCGCCGTGATCCGGACGCGGATCGAGCTGTCGGTCGCGACGGTGCCGGCGACCACGCGGTCCCCCGAGCCGCGCTCGACGGCGACGGACTCCCCCGTGATCATCGACTCGTCGACCTGTGCGCGGCCATCGACGACCGTGCCGTCCGCCGGCACGCGTCCGCCGGGGCGGACCACGACGGTCTGGCCGACCTGGAGGCTCGACACGGCCACCCGGGACACCTCACCCCGGTCGTCGATGACGTCCGCCTCGTCCGGCAGCAGGGCCGCGAGCGCGTCGAGGGCACTGGACGCGACGCCCATCGCGCGCATCTCGATCCAGTGGCCGAGCAGCATGATCACGATGAGGAGCGCGAGCTCCCACCAGAAGTCGAGGTCGAGCCCGAACAGGCCGAGGCTGGTGATCCAGGACGCGACGAAAGCCACGACGATGGCCATGCCGATGAGCAGCATCATGCCGGGCTGCTTCGCCCGCGCTTCGGAGACGCCGCCCGACAGGAAGGGCCATCCGCCGTACAGGAACAGCACGGTGCCGAGGACCGGGGAGACCCAGCCCGCCCAGGCCGCGTCGGGAAGTGGATAGTGCAGGATGTCCGCGAACATCGAGCTGAACGCGACGACCGGCACCGCGAGCACCAGGCTCCACCAGAACTTGTCGCGGAACATCGCCGCGTGGTCGCCGTGCCCGCCGTGCCCGTGGTGGTCGTGACCGCCGGCGCCGTGCCCGTGGTGGTCGTGCCCGGCGTGCGCCTGGTCAGCCTGCCCGTGACCCGCGTGCGCGTCGTGATCGGCAGCGTCGGCGTGCCCGTCGCGGGCGGTGTCCCGGTGCCCCTGACCGTCGACGCCGAGGTCGTGCCGGAGGGCGTCGTCGTGGGCGGCGTCGCGGACGGTCGTGCCGCGTTCCTGGTGCTCGTTGTGCTCGGCCATGCCCCCATGATACCCCCTGGGGGTACATGCCGACAGCGGGAGCCCCGATGGACAGCCGCCCCGGTCGGGTGGACCATGACCCCATGAGGCGATCCACCATCCTCCGGCGCAGCGTCGCGACCGGGCTCACCGTCATCGCGGTCGTCGCGGGGTTCCTGGTCCCCGCGACCGCGGCATCCGCCGCCACCACACCCGCCGTGCCCGTCACCGCCCTGCGCGTGACGAAGAACGTGATGGTCGACACCGCCGGCAAGGCCGTGAAGCTGCGCGGCGTCAACCGGTCGGGCACCGAGTACAACTGCCAGCAGGGCGGGGGCGTCTTCTCCGGACCGACCGACCAGGCCTCCATCGACCTGCTGCGGTCGTGGAACGTCAACGCCGTCCGCCTGCCGCTGAACGAGCACTGCTGGCTCGGCATCGACTGGGCACCGCAGTCCACGGGCGAGCCCTACCGTGCGGCGGTCCAGGACTACGTCAACCGTCTGGCGGCGAACGGCATCCGGACGATCCTGGACCTGCACTTCACCGGACCGAAGGCGATCTGGGGCGAGCAGCAGAAGGAGATGGCGAACACGACGTACTCGCTGCCGTTCTGGACGTCGGTCGCGAGCCGCTTCGCCGCCAGCCCCGCGGTGCTCTACGAACCCTTCAACGAACCGCACGACATCTCGGTCGACTGCTGGCGGAACGGCTGCACGATGCCCGAGGGCTGGCAGGCAGCCGGGTACCAGCAGCTCGTCTCGACGATCCGGGCCACCGGGGCGAAGCAGCCGATCATCGTCAACGGGCTCGACTGGGGCCACGACATGGCGCCGCTGCTGACCGCGATGCCGACCGACCCCGCGAAGGCCCTGGTGGCCGGCCAACACCTCTACAACTTCAAGAGCTGCGTGACCGCGTCGTGCTGGACCGCGAAGTTCGGGCCGGTCGCCGCGAAGATGCCGATGGTGGCCGAGGAGATCGGCGTCAACGACTGCTCGACCACGATGCCGCTGGCCTTCATGCGGTGGATGGACGCGAACGGCGGCGACGGGTACGTCTTCTGGAACTTCGGCACGACGGGCTGTCCGGACGGCGGCCAGTACGGCGGCTCGGCACTGATCAGCGACTGGAACGGGACGCCGACCCCCTACGGGGACGCGGTGCGGCAGTACTTCCTCAGTCGCCCGGTGTGACGCTCGGCTCGGCGCCTCGGGTGCGGCGCGGCGCGAGGTCACCCCTGCGGCGGACGGCACCGGTGAGGACCAGCACGGCGATGACGGCAGCCAGGACGATCCACCCGGACACCCCGAGCGGACTGTGGAGCACGGTCGAGACGCCGACCCCGGATGCGCCGAGGACGGCACCGACCCCGGCCGCCCCGTTCACCCCGGCATGCGCGAACACCGCGGGCCAGACCGATCCCGTCCGCAACCGGAGCCACCCGAGCACGATGCCGAGCAGGACGCAGGCGACGACCATGAACACCACGCCGAGCGCGTCGAACCGGCCGAAGTTGTAGCCCAGCAGGATGATCGGCGTGTGCCAGAGGCCCCAGACGACCCCGGAGCCGACCAGTGCGGGCCAGGTGCCGAACCGCAGCAGTGCGGGTACGAGGAAGCCACGCCACCCGATCTCCTCGCCGATGGTCACGATCGCGTTGACGGCCGCCAGCAGGGGCAGCTGCACGAGCTGGGCCGTGACCAGCACGCCGATCGGCACGGGCAGCTCGGTGAGCCCCTGTGCGCGGAGCAGGTCGCGGAAGCCGCTGAACCCGGTCAGGTCGAGGGGGAACCAGCCGGCCAGCGCGGCGACGGCGAGTGCGGCGAACGGCAGCAGCACGCCGCCCAGGTAGGCGGCGACGGTGACCCACACCGTGCGCTTGGCGGGACGGAGCGGCCAGACGCCCAGGAACCGCAGCACGGGGCGCGGCCGACGGCGTCCGAGCACCAGGAACACGAGCGCCGCCGAGACCAGCGGGGTGAACATCATGCCGACGATCAACAGGGTCGCCCCGGGCGCACCCAGGCCGCGCCCGGACAGCCACAGCGGCAGCGTCACGGCCCAGGCGCCGCCGAGCGCCAGCACCAGGAACGCGACGATCGACCACAGCGGGACGGTGCGGTCGGGCTGCGGGTGCGGGGCATCGGTCACGGTGGAATGCTACCGGCCACCATCGACGGACACCACGGTCGGCGCCGGCTCGTGGATAGGATCGCGCCATGACCGAGCAGTCGCGCATCCTCGTCCTCAACGGCCCGAACCTGGACATCCTCGGCCGGCGCGACCCGGAGCAGTACGGCACGGTCACCCTCGCCGAGATCGAGGCGGTCGTCCACACCGAGGCGGCCGTGCACGGGCTCGACGCGGACTTCCGGCAGACCAACCGCGAGGGCGAGCTCGTCGAGTGGCTGCACGAAGCGCTCGACGACTTCGCCGCGGTCGTCATCAACCCCGCCGCCTACGCCCACACCTCGGTCGCCCTGCACGACGCCGTCGAGGCCCTGAGCGTGCCCGTCGTCGAGGTGCACCTGTCGAACACGTGGAAGCGCGAGCCGTTCCGCCACGTCGACCACGTCGCGACGGCTGCCACCGCCGTCATCGCGGGCGCGGGCGCGGACGGCTACCGCCTGGCGGTCGCCCACGTGGCGTCACTGCTGGCCTGAGGTCAGAAGTCCGCTGGTCGCCGGACGTCGGTCGTCGCCGCGCCGACGAACCCGCCGCGGATGATCGGCAGCGCACGCCGGACGGCCTGGTCGATGCGCAGCTCGAGGTCGAGGCTGCTGATGTCGTAGCCGCCCTCGCGCTTGGTGAAGTCCCGCTCGTTGCCGAAGACGCCGAGCGGCAGCGTGGTCGACTGGAAGAAGCCGAACAGGGGCCGCATCTGGTGCTCGACGAGCAGGGCGTGTCGGTCGCTGCCGCCCGTGGCCGTCAAGAGCACGGGGGTGTCGACGAGGTCGTACTGCCCGACCCAGTCGGAGAAGAGCTTGAACGCCCCGGAGTACGCCGCGCGGAACGCCGGGCTGCCGACCACGAGCACGTCCGCGGACTCGACGGCCTCGAGCGCGGCGACGGTCGCGGGTGCCATCGCCGCGCGGTCGGACGCTGCCCCCAGGTCCGCCAGCAACGGGCCGATCTCGACGACCTGGGTCCGGGCGTCCTCGATGTCGTCGGCCAGCCGTGCGACGGTCGCCGCGACCAGGGTCGACGTGCGCGAGGGGTCGGACGGGCTGCCGCTGACACCGACGACGAGTTCTCCGCTCATGCGGTCGATGCTCACACGCGGCGCCGGTGCCGTGCCCGCGTGTGACGACTTGTGTCACCCCAGCCACGGCGGCGTACCGTCCCCGGCATGCAGACGTTCCTGCCCTTCGCCGACTTCCGGGCCTCGGCCGAGGTCCTCGACGACAAGCGGCTCGGCAAGCAGCGCGTCGAGACGCTGCAGGTCATGCGGGCGCTGACGCTCCCCGACTACGGGTGGCAGCACCACCCGGTCGTCGCGATGTGGCGCGGGTACCGCCCGGCGCTCATGGCGTACCAGGACGCCACGTGCTCCGTCTGGCTCGAGCGCGGGCACGCCGACACCTGCCTGGCGAAGACGCTGGCTGACCTCGGACGCTCCCCGGACGACCTGGCGGCGTACGAACGCGGCGACTTCCCGGTGCCGTCGTGGAACGAGGACGAGGCCGTGCACCGGTCGCACCGGTCGAAGCTGGTGCAGAAGGACCGCGAGCACTACCGGCCGCTGTTCCCCGACGTGCCCGACGACCTGGACTACGTGTGGCCCGTGCCGTCGGCGGCGAAGGACACCCGTGACGTCACGCGATCGGCGTCCACCGCCCACCGTCGCGCCGGGTGACGACGTCCGACCGCACCTCTACGACGTCGCGGAGCCCGGCGACCACGTGCCGCCCGACGGCGACCGCCTCGGTGTCGTCGGCCGTCTCGTAGCGCACGACCGCGCACGGGACCCCGCGCAGCAGACGGACGTCCTGCGCCTCGACGACCGCGCGCTCCCCCGCGAGCCGCGCGGCGGCGGGCAGGACGGCGTCGGGGGCGACACCCGGCGCGAGGGCTCCGACGGCGAGCGTCACACGGTACGAGGGCACGACCCGACGCTACCGGGCGTCGTCGTCGGTGGGGCGCACCCTGACCCGCCGCGGGCGCACGAGCTCGGAGGCGTCGTCCAGGGATGACGACGTGGCGCACCCTGACCCGCCGCGGGCGCACGAGCTCGGAGGCGTCGTCCAGGGATGACGACGTGGCGCACCCTGACCCGCCGCGGGCACAGGGGCTCGGAGGCGTCGTCCAGGGGTGACGACGATCCGGGCCCGCAGCGGGGCTCAGGGTGCAGCGAGCCGCGACGACAGGGATGCCGTGGCCCGCTCCGGACACCGCTTCAGGGGCGACGTCCGGCTGGTCGCGTCGCCCGGCCCGTCGCTGACGGGCTCGGACGACGCCGGTCTCAGTGGTCTCCGACGTCCTCCCGCCAGCGGTCCGACTCGGCCGGAGCAGGCATCGCCCGTCGCGCGGCGGACGGACAGACCATCGGGAGCACGGCGCTCGCCACGGTCGCGAGCGTGCCCACGACCGCGATGAGCCCGAGGGGTGCGGACCCGACGTCGTGGCTCGCTGCCACGGTCAGCGCGAGGACGGTCGCGGGTGCGGGCAGGAGCTGCACCACCCGGAAGCGGTCTCCCCGTGGGGCCCGCCGCGTCGTCATCGCATCTGCCATGTGGACACTCTGCCCCACCGCGCATGTCCGCAGAAGGGGGGACACGGCCCCAGTGCTGGAGTAGAACGTCTAGTACACTCAGCGCATCGCCCGGACCGTGCTGACCGCGTCCGCGACGGCCCGGACCACGAGCGGGACGTCCGCCGCCGACAGGGTCGCGTCGAACGTCAGCCGCACGGCACTGCGGGCGACGTCCTCGGACAGTCCGAGCGCCGTGAGCACGTGCGAGGCCTCGGTGCTGCCCGCGGCGCAGGCACTCCCCGAGGACGACACGACGTCGCGCCGTTCGAGCTCGAGCAGCACAGTCTCCCCGGTGACGCCCGGGAAGCAGAACGACGCGTGCCCGGGCAGCCGATGGTCCAGCGACCCGGTGACGAGCGCGCCGGGCACCTCGTGCAACACGCCCGCGATCACCGCGTCGCGCGTGGCCGTCGCCTGGGCCGCCGAGTCCGCGCGTCCGGTGTCCGCGAGCGCCAGCGCGGTCGACACCGCCACCGCACCGGCGACGTCCTCGGTGCCCGAGCGACGACCGCGCTCCTGCCCACCGCCGTGCACGAGCGGCTCCACGGGCACGCCCGACCGGACCACGAGCACGCCGGTGCCCTTCGGCGCGCCGAGCTTGTGCCCGGAGAAGCTCAGCGCATCGACGCCGAGCACGTCGAGCCCGACCGGCAGCCACGGCGCGGACTGCACGGCGTCGGTGTGGAACCGCGCGCCGACGGCACGGGCGACCGCGCCGAGCACCGGGAGGTCCTGCACCGTTCCGACCTCGTTGTCCGCGTGCGCGACCGAGACGAGCGTCGTGTCCGGTCGGAGCTCCGCGGCCAGCACGTCCGGGTCCATCCGCCCGGTGGCGTCCACGGGCAGCACGGTGACGGCGAACCCGTGGAAGCGCTCGAGGTACCGGCAGCTCTCCAGGACCGCCTCGTGCTCGATCGCGCTGGTCACCACGTGGCGCCCGCGCGGTGCTGCGAGCGCGATGCCCTTCACGGCGGTGTTCGCGCCCTCCGTGCCGCCCGCGGTGAAGACGACCTCGCCGGGCCGGCATCCCAGGACCTCGGCGACCTGTCCGCGCGCGGCCGACAGCCCCCGCGCCGCCTGGTCACCGAGTCCGTGCGTCGACGACGGGTTGCCGAACCCGCCCGTCAGCCAGGGCCACATGGCCTCGAGGACCTCGCGACGCACGGGCGTCGTGGCCGCGCGGTCCAGGTAGAACACGGATCAGACCACGGACGCTGGCGCCGACGCCGGAGCGGGCGCCACGTCGACGTCGAGCCCGAGGTCGAGCGCCCGTGCCGAGTGCGTCAGCGCCCCGACCGAGATGACGTCGACGCCGGCTGCGGCGATCGTCGCGACGGTGTCCAGCGACACCCCGCCCGACGCCTCGACGAGCGCACGGCCCGCCACCAGCTCGACGCCCCGGACCAGGTCGGCCGGGCTGAAGTTGTCGAGCATGATCGTGTCCACCCCGGCTGCGACGACCGGCTCGATCTGGTCGATGCGGTCCACCTCGACCTCGAGGTGCACGGTGTGTCCGAGCCGTTCCCGAGCGCCGCGGATGGCCGGGCCCAGCCCGATCCCGCTCGCCAGCAGCACCGCCAGGTGGTTGTCCTTCGCGAGCACCGCGTCCGACAGCGACGTGCGGTGGTTGTGCCCGCCGCCGCACCGGACCGCGTACCGCTCGACCGCGCGCAGCCCCGGCGTGGTCTTGCGCGTGTCGACGATGCGCGCGCGGCTCCCCGCCACCGCGGCGACGTACCGCGCGGTCACCGTCGCGATGCCCGACATCCGCTGCACCAGGTTGAGCGCCACCCGTTCGCCGCGCAGGACCGCGCGCGCCGGACCGGTGACCGTCGCCAGGACGTCACCCGCCACGAAGGCGCTGCCGTCGGCGACGTGCAGGGTGACCTGGATCGCCGGGTCGACCGCGTGCATCACCGCGGTGAACACGACACCGCCGCTGAGCACCCCGGGCTCGCGCGCACCCAGGGTCGCGGTGGCCGTCGCGGACGCCGGGATGAGGGTCTCGCTGGTCACGTCCCCCCATGGGGCGTCCTCCTCGAGCGCGGTGTGGATCACGCGCTGCAGGGCGTGCGGTGGGATCGAGCCGGGGTCGACGGTCATGCGAGTGCTTCCTCGGGGACGAGCGCGAGGGCGGTCGGAGCCTTCGCGGGAGCGAGGACCCAGGCGCGCGCGGTCGCGGCGTCCGGGTCGGATTCGGGGTGGTCGGTGCGGGCATGGGCGCCGCGGGACTCGGTGCGGGCCTCGGCGGCGCGGGCGGTCAGGCGGGCCAGGTCGAGCAGCGCACGGTCCTCGTGCTCGCGGACGGTGCGCGGGACGGGCACCGCGAGTGCTGCGAGCTCGCGTCCCGCGAGCGCCAGTCCGTGGGCGTCGCGCAGCAGGCCGACGCGGTCCGTCATGACGGTATGCAGGGGCTGCCGGACGTCGGCCGCCTCGCTGGGCCGAGCCGGGCCTCCAGGCCGACCTGCGTGCGGATCCACCGGACGGGAGGCCCGGGTCGACTCCGCCGTGTCGTCCACCGTGGTGACGGCGAGCGCCGCGTCGCCGCGCAGCCGGAGCAGGCCGGGTCGCGGGTCGCCGAGCGCGTCCGCGGCGCGGACCGCGAACACCAGTCCCTCGAGCAGCGAGTTGGAGGCGAGCCGGTTGGCGCCGTGCACGCCGGTGCAGGCCGTCTCGCCGACGGCCCAGAGCCCGGGCAGGCTGCTGCGGCCCTCGGCGTCGGTCGCGATGCCGCCCATCGCGTAGTGCGCCGCGGGGGCGACCGGGACGCCCTGCCGGGTCCAGTCGAAGCCGGCAGCGCGCGTGGCGCGGGTGAGGCCCGGGAACCTGCTGACCAGGAAGGCCGGGTCGAGCGCCGTCGCGTCGAGCTCGACGAGCCCGGTGTCTCGGACGGCCGCGGCGATGCCGCGGGCGACGACGTCCCGCGGGGCGAGCTCGGCGTCGGGGTGGACGGCCCGCATGAACCGGTGGCCGCGAGCGTCACGCAGGACGGCGCCTTCGCCGCGGACGGCCTCGGACACCAGACCACCGCCCGGGACCGCGAGCCGGGTGGGGTGGAACTGCACGAACTCCAGGTCGGCGAGGACCGCCCCGGCACGCCAGGCCGCTGCCTGCCCGTCACCCGTCGCGACGAGCGGATTGGTCGTCTCGCGGTACAGGTGGCCGGCGCCGCCGGACGCCAGCACGACGGCGTCGGCGTCGATGCGTCGGGGATCGCCGAGCAGGTCGAGGACGTCGACCCCGACGACGGCGCCGTCCCGCACGACCAGGTCGGTCAGGCAGGTGCGCTCGAGGATCGTGACGTGCTGGCGGTGCAGCGCGGCGATGAGGGTCTGCTCGATCGCGGCGCCTGTCGCGTCGCCGTCCGCGTGGACGACACGCCACCGGGAGTGTGCGGCCTCGCGTCCCCGGGCGAGGTCGTCGCCGTGGCGGTCGATGCTGGCCGGGTCGGTGGTGCGGTCGAAGGGCACGCCGAGCGCGAGCAGGTCGCGCACACGCGCGGGTCCGTCGGTGCACAGGACCTCGACCGCGCGGGCGTCCGCGCTGCCGGCGGCGGCCAGGTGCGTGTCCGCCACGTGCAGCGCCGCGGTGTCGTCGACGCCGAGCGCGACGGCGACCCCACCCTGGGCGTGGCTGGTCGCGGCGTCGGCCAGGGCGCCCTTGGTGACGAGGGTGACGTCGTGGCGGGCGCTCGCCCGGATGGCGGTGGTGAGCCCCGCGATGCCGGAGCCGACGATGACGACGTGCACGGTCAGCCCCTGGGCTTGGCGGCGAGCATGCGCTCGAGGGCGACCTTCGCGTCGGCCTTGACGGCGTCCGGTACGACGATCTCGTTGAGGACCTCACCCCGGACGAGTGCCTCGAGCACCCACGCCAGGTAGCCCGGGTGGATCCGGTACATCGTCGAGCACGGGCAGACGACGGGATCCAGGCAGAAGATCGTGTGCTGCGGGAACTCCGCCGCCAGGCGGTTGACCATGTTGATCTCGGTGCCGATCGCGAACGTCGTCGGTTCGGTGGCCGCGGCGACGGTCCGGCGGATCAGGTCGGTGCTGCCGGCGACGTCCGCGGCGTCGACGACGGCCATCGGGCACTCGGGGTGCACGATGACCTGCACGCCCGGGTGGTCCGCGCGCGCCCGCTCGATCTGCTCGACCGTGAAGCGGCGGTGCACCGAGCAGAACCCGTGCCACAGGACGACCTTCGCCGCCTGGAGGTCGTCGGCGGTGTTGCCACCGAGCGGGTTCCGCGGGTTCCACATCGGCATCAGGTCGGTGCTGATCCCCATCGCCTTGGCGGTGTTGCGGCCCAGGTGCTGGTCGGGGAAGAACAGCACGCGCTGCCCCCGCTTGAACGCCCACTCGAGCACCGTCGCCGCGTTCGAGCTCGTGCACACGATGCCGCCGTGCCGCCCGCAGAACGCCTTGAGGTCAGCGGCGGAGTTCATGTAGGTGACGGGGATGACCGGTACGCGGCCGTCGGCGTCGGGCTCGGTGCCGTAGACGGACTCGAGCTCGGCCCACGCGGCCTCGACGCTGTCGATGTCGGCCATGTCCGCCATCGAGCACCCGGCGGCCAGGTTCGGCAGGATCACGCGCTGGCCGTCGCGGGCCAGGACGTCGGCCGTCTCCGCCATGAAGTGGACGCCGCAGAACACGATCGCCTCGGCGTCGGGCTTGGTCAGGGCGGCGTTGGCGAGCTGGAACGAGTCGCCGAGGAAGTCGGCGTGCCGGACGACCTCGTCGCGCTGGTAGAAGTGCCCGAGCACGACGACCCGGTCCCCCAGGGTCGCCTTCGCCTGCTCGATGCGCTCGTGCAGTTCGTCGGCCGGCGCCTGCTTGTACTCGTCCGGCAGGACACCCTGTCGCGGAGCCGTCGTGGGGATCACGTCGGACATCGACGACCCCGGGCCGTAGCCGGGTCGGGCGTCGAAGTCCCACGTCGGCATCGCGAGGTCGGGGGTGCAGGTGCTGCCCTCGGCCCGGCCGTTGGAGATCAGTTCGATGGTGGTGGCGATGGACACGGTGGTTCCCGTCAGGTCGTGCGGGTGGTGGGGCCGGGCTGCAGCGGGCCGTTGTCCGCGTAGGCCAGGTCGGGGTTCGAGCGGTACAGGCGGGCCGGACGGTGCCGGTCCCCGCTCGTCGTCTCGTCGGTCGCGATGACCGCGTCGGACTGCGCGACCTGCCGCCGGAAGTTGGCGGGGTCGAGCCGGCGGCCGAGCACGGCCTCGTACACCGCGCGGAGCTCGGCAAGGGTGAAGCGGTCGCCGAGGAACGCCTGCGCGATCCGGGAGTACGACATCTTGGTGCGGAGCCGCCACAGCGCGTACTCGGCGATGCGGTCGTGGTCGAACGCCAGCGGCGGGTGCTCGTCCGCCAGGAACCAGCGCACGTTCCAGTCGTCGGGCACCGAGCTCGCCTCGTCCGGACGGACGAGGGCCCAGTACACGATCGACACGACGCGGGTGGGCGAGCGGTCGACGTCACCGAAGGCGTAGAGCTGCTCGAGGTACCGCGGCTGGACGTTCGTGGTCTCGCGCAGTCGCGCTGCCGCCGAGTCCTCGAGCCCCTCGTCCGGGCGGACCCAGCCGCCGGGCAGTGCCCAGGATCCCGCGTACGGCTCGGTGGTCCGTCGGACCAGGGGCATCCACAGCGCCGGCGCCCCGGTGTCGGGGTGCGGGCGCAGGGCGACGATCACGGTCGAGACCGCAACGCGGATGCCGTCGTCCATGTTCCACTCGTTTTGGTCAGATCGACCCGAACTGTTCGGGTTGAGGAGACACTATCACTGCGTCGCGACATCGTGACACGACAGTGACGATCCGGAAACACGCCCGGCCTAGCGTGGTGCGCATGACAACGGTGACACGGGTGCACGCCGTCGTGACGGGAACTGTCCAGGGGGTCGGGTTCCGCTACTGGACGGCACGCAAGGCGGACGGTCTCGAACTCACGGGGTACGCCCGGAACCTGTTCGACGGCACGGTCGAGGTCGAGGCGGAGGGTCCGGCGCCGGCGGTCGACGCCCTCGTCGCGCTCCTGCACTCCGGGCCCCCGAGCGCGACGGTGACCGAGGTCGCGATCCGACCCGTCATCCCGCACGGCGACGCGGAGACGTTCGACATCCTGCACTGATCGTTCATCGTCGGTGTCGGCGTGTCGTGGAATGATCGAATCCGTTCAGGTGCTGCAGCTGAGCAATGCCCATCGACTCTCGTTCGGAGCCCCTCCCCATGACCGACCACGCCATCGACACCGCTCCGCGGACGGGCAGTCAGCCGCAGCAGCAGGGCCGGACCGCCGCGGACGACCGGCTCGTGATCGGGCTGCTGCTCGTGTCCGCCTTCGTCGTCATCCTGAACGAGACGATCATGGGCGTCGCGCTCCCGCGGCTCATGGACGACCTCGACATCAGTGCGGCCACGGGCCAGTGGCTGACGACCGGGTTCCTGCTGACGATGGCCGTGGTCATCCCGATCACCGGGTTCCTGCTGCAGCGCTTCAACACGCGGCCGGTGTTCGTCTGGGCGATGAGCCTGTTCTCCGCCGGCACGCTGATCGCCCTGCTCGCTCCGGGCTTCACCGTGCTGCTCGTCGGCCGCATCGTGCAGGCCAGCGGCACCGCGATCATGATGCCGCTCCTCATGACCACGGTCCTCACCCTCATCGAACCCGCGCACCGTGGCCGCGTGATGGGCAACATCTCGATCGTCATCTCGGTCGCGCCGGCCATCGGCCCGACGATCTCGGGGCTGATCCTCAACGCGTTCTCGTGGCGCTGGCTGTTCGGCTTCGTGCTGCCGATCGCGATCGCCGCGCTGATCCTGGGCATGGTGAAGGTCAAGAACGTCGGGACGCCCCGGACGGCTCCGCTCGACGTCGTCTCGGTCGTGCTGTCCGCGTTCGCGTTCGGTGGGATCGTCTACGGCCTGTCGAGCATCGGCGAGATCGCGACCACCGGTCCGGTCGTCCCGGTCACGGCCCTGGTCATCGGTGCCGTCGCACTCACCCTGTTCATCCTCCGACAGACCCGGCTGCAGCGCTCCGACCGCGCCCTGCTCGACCTCAGGACCTTCCAGACGAAGGGCTTCACGGTGCCGATCGTGGGGATGGGGCTGAGCTTCCTGGTGATGCTCGGCACCCTCATCGTCCTGCCGATCTACCTGGAGCGCGTCCTCGGCCTCGAGGTCATCAACGTCGGCCTGCTGCTGCTCCCCGGCGGCCTGCTCATGGGGCTGCTCTCGCCGATCGTCGGTCGGGTCTACGACCGCCACGGCCCGCGGGTCCTGCTCATCCCGGGCACCGTCATCATCAGCGTCGTGATGTGGGGGCTGGCCACCGTGGGCACGGACACCAGCGTGTGGTTCGTCCTCGGCGCCCACGTCGTCCTGAGCATCGGGCTCGCGCTGACCTTCACGCCGCTGTTCACCGCGGCGCTCGGCGGCCTGCCCCCGAAGCTGTACTCGCACGGCAGCGCGGTGCTCGGCACGGCGCAGCAGCTCGCCGGTGCCGCGGGCACGGCCCTGTTCATCACGCTCCTGACCATCGGCGCGGCGACGGCCACGGCCGGGTCGGGTGCGGCCGGCGCTGCCGAAGCCACGGCCTCCGGCGTCTCGACCGCCTTCCTGGTCGGCGGCGTGATCTCGCTGTTCGGGATCCTGGCGGCGTGCTTCGTGCGCAAGCCCGTCACGCCCGAGGGCGCGCCGACCCCGATCGCGCACTAGCCGGCGACGCACCCCAGCCGCGCCCGGTGATCGCGGCGCGGCCGCTGGTCCCCGTGGTCGCGGTGCGGATCAGCATCGCACCACCAGAACCGGCTCCAACCACGGACTTCCGTGGTTCGAACCGGTTTCTGTTGTGCGCCGCCGCGCCGCACCGGCGCAGCCGCGCCGCACCGGCGCAGCCGCGCCGGCGCAGCCGCGCCGGCGCACCGGCGCAGCCGGCGCAGCCGCGCCGCGCCGCGCAGCCGGCGCAGCCCGCGCAGCCTCGCTGTCACCCGCGCGTGGCATCGTGGGCGCATGCGGTCGACGACGAGCGAGCTGAACTGGTCCGGCACGGTGACGTACACGGCGTCACGGGTCGAACGTCCGACCTCCCTCGACCAGGCCGCCGCGATCGTCGCCCGCGAACCCCGCGTCCACGGGCTCGGCACCCGGCACTCGTTCAACGACGTGGCCGACACCCCGGGCGTGCTGCTCGACCTGACGCAGGTGCCCACGGACCTGGTCGTCGACCGGACCCCCGAGGGCACGACGGTGACCCTCGGCGCCGGGACCCGCTACGGCGACGTCGCCCCCGCGCTCGACGCCGAAGGGCTCGCCCTGCACAACATGGGGTCGCTCCCCCACATCTCGGTCGGCGGCGCGATCGCCACCGGCACGCACGGCTCCGGCACCACGCTCGGGTCGCTGAGCTCCGCCGTGCGGGGTCTCGAGCTGATCAGCGCCGACGGCACGACCCGCACGGTGACGAGCACCGACCCGGACTTCCCGGGGACCGTCCTGCACCTGGGGCTGCTCGGGATCGTCACCCGCGTCACGCTCGCGGTCGAGCCGAGCTACCGCATGCGCCAGGATTCCTACGGCCCCGTCCACTGGCGCACGTTCCTCGACCACGCCGCCGAGATCCACGCCGCGGGGTACTCCGTCTGCGCCTACACCCGCTTCGGGGACGACGACGAGGGCGGCGCCATCGGCGAGGTGCTCGTCAAGTCCCGCGCCGAGCACGTCCCGGACGACCTGGTCGGCGCCCCGCGGCTGCCGGGAGGCCCGGGCGACGAGCACCGCACCGCCCGTGACGGCTCGATGGGACCGTGGTGGGACCGGCTGCCGCACTTCCCGATCGGCTCCGTCCCGTCACACGGCTCCGAGGTGCAGAGCGAGCACTTCGTCCCGCTCCGCCACGCGGCCGCCGCGCTCGACGCCCTGCGCGGCCTGGCCGACCGGATCCAGCCGCACCTGCACGTGGCCGAGCTGCGGACGATGGCCGCCGACGACCTGTGGCTCAGCCCGACCCAGGGTCAGGACGTGTTCTGCATCGCCTTCACGTGGAAGAAGCACCCCGAGGCCGTCGCGGCACTCCTGCCCGACCTCGAGGCACGGCTCGCCCCCTTCGACGGCCGACCGCACTGGGGCAAGATGAGCTCGCTCGACGGCGACGCGGTGGCCGCCCTGTACCCGCGCCTGCCCGCGTTCCGCGCGCTGGTCGCGCGTGCCGACCCGGACCGGACGTTCGCGTCCGCCTTCGGCGAGCGGGTGCTCGGGAGCTGAGCCGGTGCTCGGGACCTGAGCCGGTCCTCCAGTCGGTCCAGGAGGCCCCGCCCACGCCGCCTCGCCGGTCAGGCCAGCGGCGTGGTCACCTTCGTGTCGCCGTCCCAGTGGCGCAGACCGCCCACGGTGAGCACCTCGGGCAGCGGCGCGTCGGCGGCGACGGCCCTGAGCGCCGTCGGCAGGTCGACGTCGCGGATGCGGCGGGCAAGGGTGACGTGCGGCGACCACCGACCGGGTGACGACGGGTCGAGCGACCCGGGTGCAGCCTGGTGCACGGCGCGGTGGAAGCGTGCCAGCGGCTCGTCGACGACCACGCCCAGGCCGAACACGTGCCGACCGGGCCCGGCGGGGAAGAGCAGGACGCCGGCGACCCGGAGTTCGGTCGGCAGCGGGTGGTCGAGGCCGATCGGCATCGGGATGGACTCCCCCGCGGCGAGCGTGACGTGGGGGTCGTTGGTGCCGGAGTGCCCGAGGCTCGGCAGCTCCGCGGCGACGAGGGACTGCCAGAGTCCGCGCACCACCTGGTCCGAGCGGTCGTCGAGGACGAGTTCGATGCTGCGCACGACGTCGAGTCTGCCCGGACCGCCTGCGTGCCCCACACGGATGTAACACGGCGGAACGCGAATCGCCCGCGTGCCCACGGCGGGGCACACTCGGTGCAGTCCACGAGCGTGTGACCCCGCCCGACCACGAGGAGCACCCCATGACCGCACCCGCACTGCCCGACAAGCCCAAGCGCAAGCGCCCCGTCGGCTGGATCGTCGCCGCCGCGGTCGTCGTCGTGGCGATCATCATCGCCGTCGTCGCCGTCGCCGTCCGCTCGGGTGGGTCCTCGGACGCGGCCGCCGGTGGCTCGGACGCGGCGCCGAAGACCGTGACGATCGGTGTCGCCGACAAGTCGCTGCCGTACTGGAACACCTACGTCGACCTGGCGAAGCAGAAGCTGAACGTGACGGTGAAGCTGCAGAACTTCTCGGACTACTCGCTGCCGAACCCGGCGCTCAAGGACAAGCAGATCGACATCAACCAGTTCCAGCACATCCAGTACCTGGCGAACTACAACGTGACCTCGGACGACGACCTGCAGCCGATCGGCGCCACGGCCGTCTACCCGCTGCCGCTGTACTCGACGAAGGTGACGAAGCCGTCCGAGTTCCAGGACGGCGCGAAGATCGCGATCCCGAACGACGCCATCAACGAGGCCCGGGCACTGCTGGTGCTGCAGTCCGCGGACCTGCTCGAGCTCAAGGACGGCGGCAACGCGTTCTCGACCGTCGCCGACATCACCTCGCACAAGGTCGACGTGCAGCCGCTCGACGCCTCGCAGACCGCGGACGCGCTGCAGCAGGGCTCGGTCGACGGGTCGATCGTCAACGTGAACTACGCCACCTCGGCGGGACTCGACACGAAGGACGCGATCTTCCAGGACGACCCGAAGAGCGCCTCGGCCGCACCGTACGTCAACGTGTTCACGGTGCGCGACGCCGACAAGACCAACAAGACGTACCTGTCGCTCGCCGAGCTGTTCCAGGACGACGCCGTGCAGAAGGTGTTCGCGAAGGACTACCCCGACGCGGTGACCAGCGACGCCAGCCCGGCGACGCTCCAGAAGGAGCTCACGACGGTCGAGCAGGACGCGAAGGCGGCAACGAAGTAGTGGCTGCCCTCGTCGAACTCCGCGGCGTCTCGAAGCGCTACCGCCGCGCGGACACCGGCGAGACCGTGGTGGCCGTCGAGGACGTGTCCCTCGACGTCGAACAGGGCGAGGTCCTGGGCGTCATCGGGTACTCCGGCGCCGGCAAGTCCACCCTGGTCCGCCTGGTCAACGCCCTCGAGCTGCCCACCTCGGGCACGGTCACGGTGGCGGGCCAGGAGCTGACGGCGATCCCCGAGCGGGACCGCCGTCTGGCGCGCCGCCGCATCGGGATGGTCTTCCAGCAGTTCAACCTGTTCCGTTCCCGCACCGTCGCCGGCAACGTGGCGTACCCGCTCAAGGTCGCCGGCGTCGGCAAGGCGGAACGGGACCGCCGCGTCGCCGAGCTGCTCGACTTCGTCGGACTGCTCGACCGTGCGCACTCCCACCCCGAACAGCTCTCCGGCGGGCAGAAGCAGCGCGTCGGGATCGCCCGGGCGCTGGCGTCGAACCCCGAGCTGCTGCTCGCCGACGAGGCCACGAGCGCACTCGACCCGGAGACCACCTCCGAGGTCCTGTCGCTCCTGCGCCGCGTCAACCGGGAGCTCGGCGTGACGATCATCGTCATCACCCACGAGATGGACGCCGTCCGCCAGATCGCCGACCGCGTGGCCGTGATGGAGCGCGGACGGGTGGTCGAGGTCGGGGACGTCTACGACGTGTTCTCGACACCGCAGAACGCCGCCACCAGGCGCTTCGTCCGCACGGCCCTGCACGACCGGCCGTCGGTGGAGACCCTCGCCCGGCTGCGCGAGCGGCACCCGGGACGGCTCGTGACGGTGCAGATCACCGACGAGACCGGGCTGCAGAACCGCATCGACCGGGTCTTCCGCTCCGCCGGGGTCACCGCCGAGCTCGTCTACGGCGGGGTCGGCGAGATCCGGGAGCGCCGGATCGGGTCGTTGACCTACGAGCTGGTCGACGCGTCCGACGCCTCCGGCTCTGCGATCGACCGCGCCGTGGCCGCCCTGCGCGCCGACGGCGTCACCGCCGACGAGGAGGCGGGCGCATGAACAACTCGTTCCAGAGCGTGATCGACACGTTCGACGTCTTCCTCGGTGCCGTCCGGGACACGATCGTCATGACGGTCGTCTCCCTGGTCATCGCCGGGGTCATCGGGCTGGTGCTCGGGCTGGCGCTCTACGCGACCCGTCCGGGCAACGTGCTCGGCAACCGCACGGCGTACACGGTCATCAACCTCGTCGTGAACATCGTGCGGCCCATCCCGTTCGTCATCTTCCTGGCGGCCATCGCGCCGCTGTCCCGGGTCGCGGTGCAGACCACGATCGGCGTGCCGGCCGTCACCTTCGCGATCTCGCTGGCCGCGTCGTTCGCCGTGGCGCGGATCGTCGAGCAGAACCTGTTGGCGGTCGACCCCGGCGTGGTCGAGGCCGCGCGGGCATCGGGGGCACACCCGGTGTCGATCCTGCTGACCGTGCTCATCCCCGAGGGCCTCGGGCCGCTCATCCTCGGCTACACGTTCATCTTCGTGGGCATCGTCGACATGACGGCGCAGGGTGCCCTGATCGGTGGCGGCGGCCTGGGCGAGTACGCGATCACGTACGGCTCGCAGCGGTACAACTGGTGGATCGTCTACGTCGCGGTGGCGGCGATCGTGGTGATCGTGCAGGTCGGGCAGTTCGTCGGCAACCGGCTGGCCCGGGCGACGCTCCGCCGCTGACGCGCCGGGTGCGGTGTCCCCGCACCCCGTCCGTCGACCAGTGCATTCGTGGTTCGCTGCGTTCGTGGGTCGGCTGGTCGCGCTCGTCTGACTGCATGCGGTTCCGCAACATGCCGCTCAGTTCCGCCGAGGTTCCGCGATCACCCGGTCCGAGCGCTCGAGATGCCGTAATTTCGGAACCTCGGGGGCCTCGGACCCGCGGTCAGGCCGCGGAGGCCTCGTCGGTGCCGGCGGCGGCCGCAGGCTCCTCGTAGTGCGCGCGCACCAGGATCGGCCGGTGGTCCGAGATGCCGGCGGGCAGGGTCTCGACGCCCGCGATGTGCAGTCCGACGCTCGTGGCGAAGTCGAAGTGCCCGGTGAACTTGCGGTACCGCAGGTAGGTGGGCTGGTCGGACAGCGACAGCGCGAAGCCGTGGGACTCGATCTTGCGGCGCAGGTTCGTCTGGAACCAGGGGTAGTTGAAGTCGCCGACCATGATCGCCGGGGCCTCGCTCGACAGGTCGCGGACGAACTGGTGCGCGGCCTCGATCTGCTTGCGGCGCAGGGAGTTCGTCGCGGTCAGGGGCGAGGCGTGGAACGAGGCGACGATGACGTCGTTGCCGGCGTGCTCGTCGTGCAGGTGCATGGCGATGAGCCGCTCGTGCGCGGGCGCCAGGACCCGGTCGTGCAGCGACTTCTGCAGCGAGTGGATGCTGAAGTCCTTGACCTGGAAGCGGTCGTCGCGCTTGTAGATGGCCAGGCCCAGGCGGTTCGTCTTCGTGGACGCGGCGAGCGTGAGTCCGCCGACCGACGGGGCCAGGTCGTTGCTGTCGCACTCCTGCACGCACAGGACGTCGGCGTCCGAGGCTTCGGCGAGTGCGGCGAGCTCGCTGTTGGCGGTGTGCTCGCGGAGGTTGTAGCTGACGACGCGGATGGTCCGGGACTCGGTGGTGCTGTCGTCCTGGACGCTGCTCTGCTGGTCTGGCACGGGCATGCTGCCTTCCTTCCGGAGCCGGGTCCGAACGTCCTGCTCAGTCTGCCGACGCAACGCTACTCGGCGTCGACAAGCGGTTGCTGAGACTGTAACGCCTGACGGGCACGGCGGTGCGTGAACCGACCGCGAACAGTCATGGACGGACGCGTCGCGCCGGTCGCACGGTGTCACCGGCGGTGCGGCTCATCACGATGCCCTCGACGCAGGCGACGACGAGCAGCGCAGCGATGACCCAGAACGCCACGACGTAGGGACCGGACCCGCCGAGCCCGGCGGCCGCGCGGATGACCACGGCGGCGACCGCGACGCCGAAGCCGGCCGCCGTCTGCTGCAGCGTCGAGGACAGCGTGTTGGCCGGGGTCATGTCCGCCTGCTCGACGTCGGCGAAGGCGATGGTGTTGTAGGCGGTGAAGCCCACCGAACGTGCGGCACCGCTCACGACGAGCAGGACCGCGAGCAGCCAGAACGGGGTGGTCGGGGCGAGGAACGCCATCGCGGCGACGGACAGCGCGGCGACCGCCGAGGACACGATGATGACCGGGCGGTACCCGAACCAGCGCAGGAACGGGGTGGTCGCGGGCTTGATGCCGAGGTTGCCCACGAAGACCCAGAGCACGGCGGACCCGGCCTCGAGCGCGGTCCACCCCCACGCGTCCTGGAACAGCAGGGGCAGCACGAACGGCACGGCCGAGACGGCCAGGCGGAAGAGGCTGCCGCCGGCGTGGGACACGCGGAAGGTCTCGAGCCGGAACGCGTCCAGGCCCATGATGGGGTGCGGCGCGCGTCGGAAGTGCCGGATCGCGAGCCAGGTGCAGGCGGCTCCGACGACACCGGCGAGGACGGCGGGCACGACCGGGACCACGTCGAGCGACAGCATCGAGGCCATCACCACGAGGGCGCCGAGCCCGAAGCACGCCAGCAGCGACCCGAGCCAGTCGAAGGGGATGCGCTGGGCGGCACGCTCCTGGGGCACGAGGACGATCGCCGCCACCAGCGCGATGACGCCGAGCGGGATGTTCACCAGGAAGATCCAGTGCCACGACAGGGTGTCGACGAGCACGCCGCCGACGAACGGCGCGATGATCGGTGCCGCCAGCGCCGGCCAGGTCAGGATCGCGATCGCGGTGACGAGTTGCTCGCGCCCGGCGCTCCGGAGGACGACGAGCCGCCCGACCGGCACCATGAGCGCCCCGCCGATGCCCTGCACGATGCGCCAGATCGTCAGGTCGACGAGCCCCGTCGACGCGGCGCAGAGTCCGGACGCGATCGTGAACAGCGCGATCGCGCCGACGAACACGGTGCGGGAGCCGATCCGGTCGGTCAACCACCCGCTGACCGGGATGAGGACCGCGAGCGTCACGAGGTAGGCCGTGATCGCGATGCCGATCGCCGCGGAGTCCACGCCCAGGTCGCGGCCCATCGCGGGCGCGGCCGTCGCCAGGATCGTCCCGTCCAGCAGCTCCATGAAGAAGGTGCCTGCCACCAGCACGGCGACCGCCGTGCTGCCCGTCCGTCGTCTGGCTGGTGTCGTCGTCGTCATCTCGACTCTCAGCGTAGGCCGGGCCCGCTCACTGGACGCGCCGTTCTGCACCGTGGAACGCTGGTGTCGACGCTGTTGTCCCCGCGGGTGCCGCTGCACGACCGTGGAGGCGACGAAGGAGGATCGATGTCGACCACCCCGGCCACCGTGACGGCGAAGGGCGCCTGGGACCCGGCGAGCCCGCTCCCCCACCACGTGCTGCACGACGCGCACCTGCCCGTGATGACCCTCCGCGACACCGCGCTCCGGAACAACGCCGCGGTCATGCAGGCGTACGTCGAGCGGCACGGCTTCTTGTTCGCACCGCACATGAAGACCCACATGGCGCCGGCCCTGGCACAGCGACAGGTCGACGCGGGTGCGTGGGGCGTCACCGTCGCCTCGGTGCAGCAGGCCATGGTCGCGTGGGAGCACGGACTGCGCCACGTCCTGGTCGCGAACGAGGTCCTGGACCCCGCCGGTCTCGCCTGGCTCGCGTCACGGCGGACCGTCGACCCCGGCTCCGACGTGCTCTGCTGGGTCGACTCGGCGGCGGGGGTCACCGCCGCCGCCGATGCCGCCCGCGCGGTCGCCGGCGAGCTGCACGTCCTGGTCGAGGTCGGGTTCACCGGCGGACGCACCGGGGTCCGCGACGCCGCCACCGCGCGGGACGTCGCCGAGCGCGCGGTCGACGCCGGCCTGGACCTGCGCGGCGTCTCCGGCTACGAGGGCGGCCTGCCCGACGTCGACGCGGCCCGGCGCTACGTCGACGGGGTGCTCGCGATCGCGTCCGACGTGCGCCCGCTCGTCCGGGGCGACCGCGCCCTGCTGAGCATGGGCGGCAGCGCCTGGTTCGACGCGGTCGCCGACGCGGTCGCCGCCCGCCCCGCCGACCTCGACGTCGTGTTCCGGTCCGGCGCGTCCCTGACCCACGACGACGGTTTCTACGAGGCACGCACGCCCTTCCACCGCCATCCGACCGAGGGGTCCCTGGTCGCCGCGATCGAGGTCTGGGGCCGCGTGACGTCCTGCCCCGAACCCGGCCTGGCGCTCGTGGCCGTCGGCAAACGGGACATCTCGTTCGACGAGGGGCTGCCGGTGGTCCGGCAGGTCCGGCCAGGAGGCCCGGTGCGGGGCCCACGCAGCACCCCGCCACCCGGGGCGGTCACCGTCACCCGTCTCGACGACCAGCACTGCTACCTCGCGCTGGCCGACGGGGTCGCGCTGACGCCCGGCGACGTCGTCGTGTTCGGCATCTCGCACCCGTGCACGGTCTTCGACAAGTGGCGGCAGGTGCACGTGGTCGACGACGACGACGTCGTCCTCGAGACGATCGCGACGTGGTTCTGATGGGCTCCGCCGACACCGAGGACGTCCCGGTGCGGAACGCCGCACTGTCGCTGCGGCGGGGACTGCGGATCCTCGACGTCGTCGCTGACCGGACCCGCAACGGCGAGACGTCGGTGCGCCTGACCACGCTGAGCGCCGAGCTCGGGACGTCGAAGTCGACGGTCCTGCGCCTGACCGCTCCGATGCTCGAGAACGACCTGCTGCGCCGCACGGCCGACGCCGGCTTCACGCTCGGACTCGGTGCGCTGCTGCTCGGGCAGAGCTACCTCGAGGGCATCGACCTGCGGACGGCCGCCGGTCCGTTCCTCCGACGGACAGCCGAGCAGACCGGGCTGACGTGTCACCTCGTCGTGCCGGACGGCACGGACATCGTCTACGTCGACAAGGTCGAGACCCGGGGCACCGTGCGGATGGCCTCGCGCATCGGCAACAGGCTGCCGATGCGCAACACCGCGTCGGGCAAGGCCATGGTCGCGTTCGGCGCTCCGGACCTGCTCGACCGGGTCGTGGCCTGCCCGGTGACGGCGACGACCGAGCACACGATCGTGGACGACGACCGCTGGCGCCAGGAGGTCGGTCGGACGCGCGACCGCGGCTACGGGATCGACGACCGCGAGAACGAACCGGACATCCGGTGCGTCGCCGCGCCGGTGCTCGGACACGCGAACCAGGTGGTCGGTGCGATGAGCATCTCGGGCCTGGCCGTCCGGTTCCCGGCCTCGGCGGTCCGCGAGCTCGGCGGCCGCGTGGTCCGGACCGCGCTCGAGATCTCGGTCGCGCTCGGGTCGTCGTCCGCACAGCTCGCGCTCGCCCGGGGTGCGCGATGAGCGCCGTCCTGACGTTCGGCGAGACGATGCTGCTGCTCGCTGGTCGAGGTCCGCTCGCCGACCTCGCCACGATGACGGTCGACACCGGGGGCTCCGAGAGCAACGTCGCGATCGGGCTGGCCCGTGCCGGGGTCGACGTGACCTGGGTGGGACGGGTCGGATCCGACCCGGCGGGCGACCGGGTGCTGGCCGACGTCGCAGCCGAGGGCGTGCACGTCGTCCCGGTGCGCGACCCGGAGCGGTCGACGGGCATCATGCTGAAGGAACGCCTGCCCGACGGCCGCACCCGGGTGACCTACCACCGTCGGGGCTCCGCGGCCTCCGCGCTCACCCCGGGCGACCTGCCGTCGGGGAGCGTCGAGGGTGCCCGGCTGCTGCACGTCTCGGGGATCACCCTCGCGCTGTCCGACACCGCCCGCGAGACCGTGCACGCGGCGGTGGTCCGTGCCGACGACGCCGGTGTCCCCGTGGCGTTCGACGTGAACCACCGTCCGAAGCTCGTCGACGACGTCACCGGACGGGGCTGGTACCGCGCCGTCGCCGCCCACGCCGCCGTGGTGTTCGCCGGCGACGACGAGGCCCGTCTGGTCCTCGGGCACGACGAGCGTCCGGGTGACGAGGAGTCGCTCGCCCACGACCTCGCCGCGCTCGCGAACGGCCGCGCCGTCGTCAAGCTCGGCTCCCGCGGCGCTGTGGCCTCGGTCGACGGCGTCCTGCACCGCCGGACGGCGAGTCCCGTGGCCGTGGTCGACCCCGTCGGTGCCGGGGACGCCTTCGTCGCCGCCTGGCTCGCGGCGGACCTGACCGGCGCATCGCCGGAGCAGGCGCTCGACCGTGCGGCCGACGCCGGGGCGCTCGCCTGCACGGTCGACGGCGACTGGCGCCGGCCCGATCCCACCGCCCTCGGCGTCGCCGACCCGCTCGGCACCGACCACGCCGTGCACGACCGTGTCGACCGCTGACCCACGACCCAGGAGCACGCCCGCATGACCGAGACCACCGACGCCACCCCACGACACCGCCACCAGGCCGGACCGGCGATCGCCATCCTGCGGGGGGGCACCGGCGAGCACGTCGAGGACGTCGTGCGCGTCCTGGTCGAGGCCGGCGTCACCGCGATCGAGATCACCACGAACACCCCCGGGTGGCACGCCGGCATCGCCTGGGCGGTCGAGCGCTACGGCAGCGCGGCGTCGGTCGGGGTCGGCACGGTGCTCGAGCCGCGCCAGCTCGACGAGGCCGCCGCAGTCGGTGCGTCCTTCGCGGTGAGCCCGCACACCGACGCCGCGATCGGCGAGCGCGCCCACGAGCGCGGACTCGGCTGGTACCCCGGCGCGGCGACCCCGACCGAGATCGTGCGCGCATGGCAGCTCGGCGCGCGGGCCGTCAAGGTGTTCCCGGCGGCACAGCTCGGCGGCCCCGCGTTCCTGCGCCAGGTGCTCGCGCCCCTGGACTTCGTCGACGTGGTCCCGACCGGCGGCATCGGGGTCGACGACGCCTGCGACTACCTGGACGCCGGAGCCGTCGCGGTCGGCCTCGGCTCGCCGCTCGTCGGCGACGCCCTGACCTCCGGCGACCTCGACGCCCTCCGCGTCCGCGCCGAGCGGCTCGTCGCCGCGCTGCACCGATGACCGACGCGGTCGCGGCACCGGTGCTGCTCCGCGGCGGCTCGGTCGTCGGAGCGGACGGCGTCGTCCGCGCCGACGTCCTGGTCGAGGGCGACCGGATCAGCCGGGTCGGGACGGACCTCACCGTGCCCGAGGGAACGGGCGTGCTCGACTGCGGCGAGCGCCTGGTGCTGCCCGGGTTCGTCGACGCGCACTCGCACGCGGGGTCGCTGGTCTTCGACCCCGCGGTGCAGCTCGCGCTCCTGCGCCAGGGCGTCACGACGATCGTCACCGGGCAGGACGGGGTCGGTCCCGCACCGGGCGGTGGCGCGTACGCGGACACGTACTTCGCCGCGATCGACGGTCCGCACCCGCAGCACGACGGCAGCGGGATCGGCGGCCTGCTCGGCACCTACGACGGCACCACACCGGTGAACGTGGCGACGCTGGTGCCCGCCGGCACGGTCCGGCATGCCGTGCGCGGGGACGACCCGGGGCCCGCGGCCCCGCACGAACGCCGGGCGATGCGCACCATGGTCCGTGACGGGCTGGACGCCGGGGCGGTCGGCCTGTCGACGGGCCTCGACTACGTGCCCGGGCTGTTCGCCGACACCGCCGAGCTCATCGCGCTCTGCGTCGAGGTCGCGGACGCCGACGCGCTGTACGTGTCGCACATGCGCGGCGGGTACGAGTCGAACGCCCGCGCTGGGCTCGACGAGATCGCCGACATCGTCCGGGCGACCGGGGTCCGCGCGCACGTGTCCCACCTGCACGCACCGGTCGACCTGGCCGTCGAGGCGCTCGACGACCTCGAGCGCGCGGGCGCCCCGATGTCGTTCGACGCCTACCCGTACTCCCGCGGCTGCACGATCCTGTCGATGCTGCTGCTGCCCGCCGACCTGGCGCGCCCCGGCACCCCGGACCTGGCGCGGGCGATCGTCGACCCGGCCGGACGGGCCCGGGTCCGGGGACTCGTGCTCGACCGGGTGCTGGCCCGCGCCGACCTGGGCACCGGATGGGCCGAGCAGGTCACGCTCTCGCACGTGCCTGCGCCGGAGTTCCACGCGCTGCAGGGACGGACGCTGGCGGAGGCCGCCGACCTGACCGGCAGCGACCCGCTGGACCTGGCGCTCGACGTCCTGGTCGACTCCGCGCTGCAGGTCACGGTCGTGATGCGGGTGCCCCACCCGCGGACCGCCGACGACCTGACGCCGCTGTTCCGGCTGCCGGGGCACACGGCCGGGTCCGACGGCATCTTCGTCGGCACGCACCCGCACGCGCGGGCGTACGGCACCTTCGCGCGCTACCTGCAGGACCACACGCTGCCCGGTCGCCTGAGCTGGCCCGAGACCGCTCGGCACCTGTCGACCACGGCCGTCGAGCGGTACCGCCTCGGGGCGCGCGGCGTCGTCCGGGCCGGAGCGGTCGCGGACCTGGTCGTCGTCGACCCCACCCGGGTCGCAGCACGCTCGACGTACGCGCACCCGATGCGCCTGGCCGAGGGCATCGACGACGTCCTGGTCGCGGGCGTCCCCGTCCTCGCCGGGGCTGCCCTGACGCACGACACCCCCGGTCGCGGGCTCCGCAGAGCCCGGTGACCGGGGGTGTCGTCCTGCGGGTCCGGGACCGCCCGGGGTGCGGACGTCAGGACGGCCCCGGGGTGCGGACGTCAGGACGGCACGGTCAGGACGCGCTCGGCAGGACCGCGACGACGTCGATCTCGACGAGGATCGACGCGAGGTGCGACTGCACGGTGGTGCGGACCGGGTACGGCTCGGAGAAGTGCTTCGCGTACTCGGCGTTGAAGGCCGCGAAGTCGCGGTCGGAGTGCTCGAGGTGCACGGTCGACTTCACGACGTCGTCCAGCGTCGCGCCGTGCTCGGCGAGCACCGCGCGGATGTTCGCGAGCACCTGGGCGGTCTGCCCGGCGACGTCGTCGGCGATCTCCCCCGTCGCGGGGTCCTGCGGGCCGAACCCGGCGGTGTACAGGAACCCGTTCGCCACGATCCCCTGGCTGTAGGAGCCGGCGGGCTTCGGGGCGTTGTCGGTCACGATGGCGGTCTTCGACACGTGGGGCTCCTCACGAGGTGGCGGACGGGACCTCCAGGGTAGAGCGGACCCGTGCGGCGCGACGCGACCACGAGACGGGCGGTTCCGTCGTGCACAACGTGAACCGGACCTCCCGGCCGTGTGGCGGCGCACCGTCCAGGATCGTGCCGCTATCGTCGGGGAGTGCCGTCCGCCCCGTCGTCGATCGCCTCCGGCCGCCGCCGCGTCCTCGACGTGGTCACCAGCCTGCCGGTGTGGGCGACCATCGTGCTGGTCTGGGTCGGCGGACGTGTCGTGTCCACGTCGTGGCTCGCACTCGTGTACCCGCTGGCCGGTCGCGCGATGCCGGACAACGCGATCTGGGGGAACGACCACGGCTTCCTGCGGTTCCTGACCGCATGGGACGGCCAGTACTACGAGCAGATCTCCCTCCACGGCTACCCGACGACGCTCCCGCTCGACAGCGCCGGGCACGTCGCCCAGAACGCGTGGGCGTTCCTGCCGGCGTTCCCCTTCGCGATCCGGTTCGTCACGGTGTGGACCGGCATGACGTTCGAGGTGGCGGCTCCGCTGATCGCGCTCGCCGCTGGGCTCGTCGCCGCGTTCCTGCTGCACCGCCTGGTGCGCGACCGCGCCGGCGAGGCTGCGGCGCTGTGGGCGGTCTTCTTCTTCACGTGCGGACCGCTCTCCTTCCTGCTGCAGGTCGGCTACGCGGAGAGCATGTTCCTGGCGTTGACGTTCGGCGCGCTGCTGGCGCTCGAGCACCGGCGGTACGGGCTGCTGACGGCGCTCGGCGTCGCAGCGGCGTTCACGCGCCCGGGGGCACTCGCGATCCCGTTGACGCTCGGCGTGATCGCCCTGGTGCGCCTGGTCCGACTGCGCCGCAGCGACGAGCGGGTGCTCGACGGCTTCCCGCTGCACGAACTGGCCCGGGTCGTGGCCGCCGGCGCGGTGATGGTCGCGGCCGGGCTGGCGTGGCCGGTCATCGCCGCGCACGTGACCGGTCGGCCCGACGCCTACCTGGCGACGGAGATGTCGTGGTGGGTCAACTTCATCGGTCGCGTGCAGTTCGTGCCGCTGTCGCCGTGGTTCCTGACCACCGCCAAGTGGCTCGGCGTGGGCGGGGTGCTCATCGTGATCGGGCTGCTCGTCGCCTACCCGGTGTGGCTGACCCGCCGGTCCACGCGCACGCTCGGGTCCACGACCGTGCTGTTCGCCGGCGCCTACGCCCTGTACGTGTTCGCGGTGTCGCTGCCGATGGCGTCGACACCGCGGCTGCTCATGCCGCTCGCACCGCTGTTCGGGTCACCCGAGCTCGTGGCGAAGCCGTGGATGCGGTGGACCCTCGTGACGTGCGCGCTCGCGGGGCAGCCCGTCCTGGTGGCGGTGCTCTGGCTGCTCGGCCCGCCGTAGCGCGTGCTGCGCTGCGCTGGCCCGCGGCCGCGGCCGAACGGCTGGCCCGCGGCCGATCGGCTGGTGCGAGGTTGATGGCCCCGTGAGCGGCAACAACCGCGCACCGGGCCACCAACGGCGCACCGGCCAGCGGGTCCGCACCGTGCGACGTGCGCACCGCACGGTCCCGCCGGCACCGTGCGGGGATGGGCCTAGAGCTCGAGCGTGCCGTGCGACCCCACGTCGGGCCGGTCCTGCTTGCCGAGTGCGGCCTTCATCGTCTGGACGAGGCTGCCGACCGGGCCGGTGTCCTGCGTCCAGTACTCGACGGAGTCGCCCTCGACGGTGAGCAGGCGGATGCTCGGGTCGTCACGGCCGTCCGGGAACCAGGCCTCGGCGAACGGGGACCACAGGTCGTCGATGACCGATTCGTCCTTCGTCACGGTGGCGGTCCCGGCGATGGACAGGTACCCGCCCTGCGACTCGATGGCGACGTTCACGTGGGGGTTCCTGGCGATGTCCTCGACCTTCTCGCTGCCGTCCTGCACCAGGAAGCGCAGGGTGCCGTCGAAGCTCTTGTCCTGCACCGCGAGCGGACGGGCATGCAGGCTGCCGTCGTCGCTGACGGTGGTGAGGAGTGCTGTGCGGGCCCCGTGGACGATGTCCGAGATGGCGGCGCGCTGGTCGGTCTGGTTGTCGGTCATGGTGCTCCTTCGCATCGTGCACCCCGTGTCGCCCGTCATGACCGGGAACGCGGGGCACTGCCGTCGGACCAGTCTGCCCCCGCAGGCTGGACGCGTCCGGGGCGCGTCCGGGACGCGTCAGCGCCACACAACGCGTCAGGCGGGCTCGTGGATCGTGGTCTCGACGTCCACGACCTGCGGGATGCGCGGCATCGACGCGAACCCGAAGCGCACCGGCGGGTCGAGCGGCGCCAACGAGCCCAACGGCTCCCCCGCCCAGGTCCCCCGGACGCCCGTGACGTCGTGCGCCCCGGTGACGCCGTAGTACTCGCGACGACCGTTGCCGGCCGACCCCGCCGTCCCGGCCCCCGGCGCGACGAGCCGCGCGATCGGGTCGATCGCCCGCAGCCACCGCGGGTCCCGGGCGATCGGCTTGGGCACGACCCGCAGGACCCGGCCGAGCGGTGAGATGGTCCCGACGTCGACGGTCGCACGCAGCTGGCCGGCGTCGAGCTCGAGCCCGGCGGCGGTCCGGCGGGCGTTCACGGGCACGACGTCGACCGCGTCGAAGCGGTAGGTGCCCGAGACGTACGCCGCGACGATCTCGTCCGGAGCGAGCAGCACGCTCGACCCGTCGGGCAGCTCGACGAAGACGTCGGTGAACGCGCCGAACGGGGACCGGTCCCACATCCCGATGACGAGTCGGACACCCGAGGTCGTCCCGACGCCCATGATCCGACCACGGAAACGACGTTCGGTGACTGCATGACGCGACGGCATGTCGTGGACGGTACGCGGCGCGACCGAGAGGTTCCGTGACGGACTGGAGGCGCGCCTCCAGTCCGTCAGGTCGGGTCGCGACCCGGGCCGCGCGGCTACGGGACCGGGACGGGCTCCGCGAGCAGCTCGCGCACGCGGGGCGCGACGGCGTTGCCGTACAGCTCGATCGACCGCATCATGTCCGCGTGCGGCAGGCGGCCGGTGGCATAGCGCATGTCGAACCGGGTGACGCCGAGGATCCGCATGTTGCGGGCGATCTTGCGGGCGACGGTCTCGGGCGAACCGACGTAGAGGGACCCGCCGGCCGACAGCCCGGCCTGGTACTGCGCGGCGTCGAGGGGCGGCCAGCCGCGTTCACGGCCGAGGCGGTCGGTGACGGCCTTGTGGTAGGGCCAGTAGCGCTCGGCGGCTTCCTCGTCGGTGGCGGCGATGAACCCGGGCGAGTGCATCGCGATCGGCTGCTGCGGGAGCTCGAGCTGCGTCAGCGCCTGGCGGTACAGACGCGAGAACGGAGCGAACTGCGCCGGCTGCCCACCGATGATGGCGAGGAACAGGGGCATACCGTACGACGCGGCGCGGATGACCGACTGCGGCGAGCCGCCGACGCCGATCCAGGTCGGGATGGGTCCGTGCTCGAGCTTCGGGAAGACGTCCTGGTCCGTCAGGGCCGCGCGCTTCGAGCCGCTCCACGTCACGGGGTCCCCGGCACGCAGGGCGGCCCAGAGCTGCAGCTTCTCCTCGAAGAGCACCTCGTAGTCGGCGAGCTCGTAGCCGAACAGCGGGAAGGACTCGGTGAACGAGCCACGGCCCAGGATGACCTCGGCGCGGCCGTTCGACAGGGCGTCCACCGTCGCGAAGCGCTCGTACACGCGGACGGGGTCGTCGCTCGACAGGACCGTGACGGCGCTGCCGATCCGGATGCGCGAGGTGCGGGCGGCGATGGCGGCGAGGACGACCTCGGGGGCGCTGACGACGAAGTCCTCGCGGTGGTGCTCGCCCACGCCGATGAAGTCGATGCCGACCTGGTCCGCCAGCACGGCCTGGTCGACGGCGTCGCGGATGCTCTGGGCGTCGCTCTGCAGCGACCCGTCGGCGAGTTCGGTGACGTCGCCGAACGTGTCGAGGCCGAGCTGCACGAGGCCCACGCGGTCCGGGGCGGGCGGCGGGACGTCCGAGGGACGACCGGTACCGAATGCGTTGCTCATCGCGTCCTCCAAGTGAATGCGTATGCATGAATCTACCACGACGGGGCCGATCGGTCCAGCGCCCCCGTGTACGGTCCGGGACATGCCGAAGCTCCCCGACCAGACCGGACGCCGCGTCGTCGTCACCGGATCGAACAGCGGCACCGGCCGCGAGACCGCCACGCGTCTGGCCGAGGCCGGCGCCTCGGTCGTGATCGCGGTGCGGACGACGTCCAAGGGCGACGAGGCAGCCGCGGCGATCCGCCGGCAGTTCCCGCACGCCGACCTCGAGGTCCGCGAGCTCGACCTCGCCGACCTGGCCAGCGTGCGGCGCTTCGCGGCGGGCATCATCGACGACGACCGGCCGCTCGACGTCCTCGTGAACAACGCGGGCGTGATGGCACCGCCGAAGCGCTTCGAGACGGTCGACGGCTTCGAGCTGCAGTTCGGCACGAACTACCTGGGCCCGTTCGCGCTCACCAACCTGCTCATGCCGGCACTGCTGCGCGCCGAGGCACCCCGGGTCGCGACGATGTCGAGCCTGGCCGCGATCCCCGGTCGGATCCGCTTCGGCGACCTGCAGTGGACACGGCGCTACTCCCCGTTCCGTGCGTACGCGCAGTCGAAGCTGGCGGACCTGCTGCTCGCGCTGCACCTGCACACGCTGTCGGTCGAGCTCGACTGGCCCCTCGTCTCGACGGCCGCGCACCCCGGTTACACCCGCACGAACCTGCAGGCGGCCGGACGCTCGCTCGGCGGCTCACGCCCGGTCCCCGGCGGCCAGCGGGCGATGCCCTTCAACCAGGGGGTCGAGCAGGGCAGTGAGCCCCTGCTGTTCGCCGCGGTCGGGCGAGCAGCGGTCGGCGGCGCCTACTACGGGCCGTCGGGGCCGTTCGGCATGACCGGGCCGACCACCACGGTGTCGATCCCGGGTTCGGCGCGCAGCACGGACCTGGCACGCAGCCTGTGGGCGGTCGCCGAGGACCTGACGGGGACCTCGCTGCCCGCCTGACCCGCGGCGCGGGCTTGCGCCTCGCACGGTGCGAGCTCCGCACGGTGCGAGCTCCGCACCCCGTGCGCCCTTGCCAGCGTCGTGCGAGGTTGTTGCCCCGCACCACGCCACCAACCTCGCACCGGCCCACCGGCCCACCGGACGGGAGGAGCGGTGCCCGGCCGCCACGCGCCTCCAGTCCGCACCGTGCGCGGTTCGCACCCCGTGCGCCCTTGCCAGCGTCGTGCGAGGTTGTTGCCTCGCACCACGCCACCAACCTCGCACGGACGACGAACGGCGCACCGTGCACACCGACCACGCGGGTGTGCCCCGGGTCAGAACCGCACGTGGTCGCGCGCGAAGGCCGATGCGACCGCCGTCTCGATCGCCTGCTGCCCCTCGACCGTCGGGTGCACGTCGTCTGACTGCATCCAGGTCGGGTGTCCGCGGAGCGGTTCGCCGATGTCGACGTACTGCCCGCCCTCGTGCCCGATCGCCTTCCGCAGTGCCTTGGAGATGACGGCGAGCTGCGCTGGCGGTGCGTCCTGGTCCCAGATCGCGCTCAGGCCGATGAGCCGCGCACCGGGCAGCCGGCGGTGCACATCGGCGACCACCTGGTTCGTCGCGCTGCGGATCTCGGCGTCGTCCATGCCGAGGTCGTTCGAGCTCGCCTGCACGAACACGACCTGCGGCCGGAGCTCCACCGCGCGCTTGACCAGGGTCGGGTAGGCGCTCGCACAGTCGTCGTCGTCACCGAGCGCTGCCACGCCCGCACCGTCGCACGACAGGTTGGTGAGCGCCCAGTGGTGCTCGTCGGCCAGCATCGCGGGCCAGGCCTGCGACTCGAGGAGTCCGTGCCCGCCGCTGATCGAGTCACCCACGACGACGACCCGCACGTGCGCGGCGTGGTCCCACGGCCGCGAGGTGGACGATGCGGTCGGCGTCCGCTGGGCCGCGACGGAGGAGTCCTCGGCGCAGGCGCTCAGCGCGAGGACGGCAGCCGTGGCCAGCAGGGCGGCCAGCAGGGTACGTGGTCGGGTCGTCACGTCCGGGGACGGTACGCGCGCTGGGCATCGCCGGAGCGGCGGGGGCGTACCCCGTCCGCTTCCGGTGCGCACAGGCACCGGGAGGGAGGCCCGGCTCGGCCCCGGCACGGAGCCGCGCTGCGCTGCGCCGCGCTGCGGGCGGATCGCACCCCCGTGCGGACGTCGCGCCCGCAGGGAACGGGGCGCGACGTCCGTCAGGGGGTGCGACGCCGCGCGCGACGTCAGGCGCGGTGCAGCTCGACGGCGCTGGTGATGTCGCCCGGGTCGGTCAGGCGGGCGTGCTGCAGCACCGTCCGCCCCGGCCCCACCGCCGCGGCGACGATCGACAGGGTCGCGAAGTGCCCCTCGGGCTCGACGGAGTCCCGCAGGATCGCGTCCGCGTCGTCGGCGGGCAGCGCTGCCGACGCCGCGAGCACGCCGAACCACGGGCTCCACCCGTCGCCGGCGTCCGTCCCCGCGTCCGCTGCCCGGAGCTCGTCGAACGGTGCCAGTGCCGGCGGGCCGCTCGGCGCGTCGACCTCGCGGAAGGACCCCAGCCAGCGGCCGATGCGCGGTGCGGCCGGGTCGTCGGGCTCACCGTGCGTGACCATGTGCACGCCGGGTCCGAGCTCGGTCGTGCGGACACGGGCACCGTCCCACGTGACGACCGAAGCACCCGTGGCCGTCGCCCGCACGAGGTTGAACGCGCGCGTGGTCGGCACGGTGTCGTCGTGGCCGGGCATCGCCCCCTGCAGGGCGTCGAGCGGCAGGACCCCGCGCGTCGTCCAGGTGCCGTCGGACGAGGGCACGTCCTCCCAGCGGTTCAACACGACGGCGAGCCCGGCCTGGTCCGACGCAGCCAGCCAGGCACCACCCGCCTCGCGGTCGCGGACGCCGCGGAGGGACGGGTCGCGCTCGGGCCACCACGCCGCCGGCGGGTCCCACGGACGGTCCGGCGACTCGTCCCGCATCGCGAGCATGGTGACGGGCCACGCGGAGCCGGGATCGACGCGGACGACGACGGTGCACATGCGCACGATCCTCGCACGGCAGCCGGGGCTCAACCGTCCCAGGCCGAACCGGCGGACCCGGCGCACATGCGCTCGATCCTCGCACGCCAGCCGGGGCTCAACCGTCCCAGGCCGAACCGGCGGACCCGGCACACATGCGCTCGATCCTCGCACGCCAGCCGGGGCTCAACCGTCCCAGGCTGAACCGGCGGACCCGGCGCACATGCGCTCGACCCTCCCACGGGCCCCGGGTAGCGTGGCCACCGTGAACGCAGCACGGAGGACCATCGTCGTCGGCATCACCGGGGGCATCGCGGCCTACAAGGCGGTGCAGGTCATCCGCGGCTTCGTGAAGGCCGGCCACGACGTGCACGTCGTCCCGACCGAGGGCGCCCTGCGCTTCGTCGGACTGCCCACCCTTGAGGCCCTGAGCCGGAACCCCGTCACGACGAGCGTGTTCGAGGACGTCGCCGAGGTCCGCCACGTGGCACTCGGCCGCCGTGCGGACCTGGTGGTGGTCGCCCCCGCCACCGCCGACTCGCTCGCCCGGATGGCCGCGGGGCTGGCCGGGGACCTGCTCGGGACGACGCTCCTGGCGACCGAGGCCCCGGTCGTCGTGGCACCGGCCATGCACCCGCAGATGTGGGAGCACCCCGCGACCCGCGCGAACATCGCGACGCTGCGCAGCCGCGGGGTGCACGTCGTCGGCCCGGAGGTCGGTGCACTCACCGGTGACGACGCCGGCATCGGTCGCATGTCGGAACCGGAGGACATCCTGGCGGCGGCCCTGGCCGTGCTGGCCGAGACCACCGGCGTGGGCCGACCCGACGGAGCCGAACCGGGCCTCCAGTCCGCGACCGCCGGCAGCACCGGCGCCCGCGGGGAGCAGGGCGACCTGGCGGGCGTGCGCGTCGTCGTCAGCGCCGGTGGGACCCGCGAACCGTTCGACCCGGTCCGCTTCGTCGGCAACCGCTCGAGCGGGCGGCAGGGCGTCGCCATCGCCACCGCCGCCGCGTCCCGCGGTGCGGACGTCACCCTGGTCGCCGCCAACGTCGACAGCAGCCTGACCGCAGGACTCGACGCGCACGTCGTCCCCGTCGGCTCCGCCCTCGAGCTCGCAGACGCCGTGCACGCCGCCGCCGCCGACGCGGACGTCGTGGTGATGACCGCGGCGGTCGCGGACTACCGACCGGCCGAGGTCCGGTCCGAGAAGCTCAAGAAGGACGCACAGGGCGAGCGCATGTCGCTCGAGCTGGTGCGGAACCCGGACGTGCTGGCCGACCTGGTGGCGAACCGCCGGACCGGGCAGATCATCGTCGGGTTCGCCGCCGAGACGGAACCCGACCGCGACGCGCGCCTCGAGCTCGGTCGCGCGAAGATCGCCCGGAAGCCGGCGGACATGCTCGTGCTGAACCGGGTCGGGTGGTCCGAGGGCTTCGAGCGCGAGGAGAACGCCATCGAGGTGCTCGTCCCCGGCGGCGAGGTCATCCGGGCGGCGTCCGGCACGAAGGCCGAGGTGGCCGCCGCGGTCCTCGACCTGGTCGCGACCGCGCTGACCTGATCGCCCTGACCTGATCGCCCTGACCTGATCACCCTGACCTGGTCGCCCCGGGCTCGGTCCCCCGCCGCAGGATCCTGGGTCGCTTCTGGGAGCACCCACCGACCGGCGGGCCACGATGGGGCCATGGGACGACGCTCCGCACGCGCCAGACGCGCCACCAGGACCGCGGGCGCGCTCGCGGTCCTCCTGGGTGGCGCCGGCGTCACCCACTTCCTCCGCCCGCGCGGCTACGACCGCATCGTGCCGCCCGGCCTGCCGCCCCGGACCACGACGCTCCTCTCCGGAGCCGCCGAGCTCGGCATCGCGACGGGTCTGCTGATCCCGGCCACCCGCCGCGCGTCCGGGATGGCCGCGGCCGCGCTCTTCCTGGCCGTCTTCCCCGCGAACGTCACGATGGCCAAGGGCATGCTGGACAGCCCGCGGTCGACCCGGGCGATGCGGCTCGTCTCGGTGGTGCGCCTCCCCCTGCAGGCGCCGCTGGTCCTGTGGGCACTGCGCGTCGGTCGGCACGCGCCGCGACGATGACCCCGACGGCGCGCGAGCGGGCGTCCGTCCCCCTGGTGCACCGCGCGGTCACGGTGCACGCGTGGGAGGACGTCGTCTTCGCGCACTGGCGGCACGACCCGGCGTCGCTGGCGCAGCTCGTGCCGCGAGGCACACGCCCCGACGTCGTCGACGGCAGCGCGTGGGCCGGCCTGACGTCGTACGTGTTCCGCGACACCCGGGTCCCGCCGTTCCCGCCGTCGCGGCGAATCGGCTCGATGACCGAGGTCACGATCGAGATCCTGACGATCGACGACCGCGGTCGACGCGGTGTGGTCTACCGGACCGTCGACACCGCCAACGTGCCCGCCATCGTGGCAGCACACGCGCTCCTCGGTGTGCCGTACACGTTCGCACACGCGCGTGGCAGGCGCCGCGGGGACGCGCTGCGCTACCGCTCCGTGCGGCACCCGGAACGCTCCGGGGGCCCGCTCGGTCGTCTGCGCGTCCTGCGCGGACCGACGGGAGGCGCGGTCCAGCCCCGCCACGCCGCTGCGGTCCGGGTCGTGGCCGGTGCGGTCGACGACACCCCGCTGGCGACGGAGCTCACGACCCGGTCCGGGATCCACGCGCGGCACTTGGCGCAGACCGTGTTCTGGCAGCGTCAGCACCCGCCGCTGACACTCCGGCAGGCGCGGTTGGAACGGCTCGAGGGCGACTTGCCCGACGCTGTCGGGATGTCGGGGCTGTTCGACCGGGCACCGGACTCGCTCCTGGTGCTCGACGGCACGACGGTGCGGTACGCGTGGGGGGACGTGGTCCGGTGAGTACGCACCCCGACCTCGACCGGTTCGAGCGCGCCCAGGACGGTGTGCACGAGATCGCGCTGGCCGAACTGCGCCGGGGACGCAAGGACACGCACTGGATGTGGTTCGTGTTCCCGCAGCTCGCCGGGCTCGGGCACAGCGCGACGGCCGTGCGGTACGGCATCAGCGGTGCCTCGGAGGCACGCGCCTACCTGGCGCACCCCGTGCTCGGACCGCGGCTGCTCGAGGTCGCCGACGCCGCAGCGACCAGCCGGGCGCGCTCGGTGGACGCGCTCATGGGCGGCATCGACGCCGTCAAGCTCCGGTCCTCGATGACGCTGTTCGCCGCGGTGGCCGACGATCCCGCCCCGTTCCGTGCCGTGCTGGACCGCTGGTGGGCCGGCGAGGACGACGCGGTGACCCTGGGGCGACTGCGGGACACTGACACACCCTGAACCGAGCGGAACACCGTTCGTATGTCAGGTATCGTCGGCCGTGCATCCGCACACCGACCAGCGTCGGCCGACGGAACCCGAACCGAAGGAAACGACATGCCGGTCCCCAGCAGTGCCCCGACCGAACACCAGCTGCTCCGCGACACCGTCCGTCAGAAGATCCACGCCGCGATCATGGACGGCACGCTCGAACCCGGTGAGCGTCTCAACGACGACGAGCTCATCGCCTGGCTCGGCGTCTCCCGCACCCCCATCCGCGAAGCGCTCAGCCAGCTCGCCCGGGCCGGGCTCATCGAGATGGCGCCGAACCGGTACACCCGGATCACCACACCCAAGCCGGACGAGGTCATCGAGGCGCTGCAGACACTCGGCGTGCTGTTCGGCGGGGTCGTCCGGCTCGCGGTCCCCCGGCTCGGGGCCAGCGCACGCAAGAAGGTCCTGGCGGCGCTCGACCGCACGATCGCCGAGCTCGAGGCGCACGACGTCCGCGCCGTCAACACCGACGCGCTCGGCGTGTTCGCCCTGTACGTCGCCGAGTGCGGCAACGAGAACCTGCGACGGGTGTGCACGGACACGATGGACGGGCTCGCGTTCCGGTTGCGCCTGCCGAACCTCGACGAACTGGTGGACTGGGACCGGATGACCGCCGACTTCAAGCGGCTGCGCAGCGCCACGGAGAACGGCGACAACGTCGAGGCCGAGCTCGCCACCGAGGCGATCCACCAGCTCCCCGGGGAGAAGCACTGACACCGTTCCTGCGGAGACGTACAGGGAACCCCGTCCCGACCGAGCCGGTAGCATCGGCTCGACCACCGCACGACCCCCTGGAGCACCCGATGAGGCAGCACAACTCGGACCACCCGACGGGGCAGACCGACCGCACCGAGATCGCCGCACGCCTGGCCGGGGCGGTCGGACGGATCAACCGGCGCGCACGCTCCGACTCGGCGTCGCTCGGGTACGGGATCGTCTCCGCCCTGGCGACGATCCAGCGCGAAGGACCGCTCCGTCCGGGCGACCTGTCGCGACTCGAGGTGGTCACGAAGCCCACGATGACCCGCATCCTGACGGAGCTCGAGCAGCGCGGGCTCATCGCTCGCGAGGCCGACCCGACCGATGGTCGAGCGTTCAAGGTGAGCATCACCGACGCCGGCGTCACCGCGGTCGAGGACGCCCGGTCGCAGCGCACCGGGATCGTCGCCGAGCTCATCCACGACCTGCCCGCCAGCGACCTCGACGCGATCGCCGGTGCCCTCGACGCGCTGGAGCGCATTGCACAGGGCCAAGGCGTCCAGCAGGAGCCCAGCTCGGAGCGCTGAGCACCCCCCTGAGGCATCGCGCCAACCGGGTGGACGGACCGTTCTGCCAGTCGCTGTTGACGGTTCGCCCAGGGTCGTCGTCCAAGGTGGCCGTTTCCGTCATCGCGGCGGCCGCCCCACACGGCCGCCCGGCGGACGGACGGGCCCCCACAGCACCGTCCGGACTCCCCCACCGGCGGGTCCCTGCTGCGCTGCGACGATGCGGTGCGCACGGCCGACCCGCCCGACACCCGGAAACGATGCCAGGACTGCACCCCCACGCCCCGACGCCCATCCCCACCGACCCGGTCCCGACGACCCGGCGCGCTGCGCTCGACAGCCCGTCGCGCCGGATCCGCCGCGCGCTCCGCAAGCGCGGCGTGCTGCTCGCGAGCGGCGCCGCCGTGCTCGTCGTCGCCGGGGGCGCGCTGACCGTCGGCACCCAGCCGGCGATCGGTGAGGCCATCGGCATGCCCTCGGCCTCCGCAGCCCCTGCGCTGAGCGGGGCCGCGCTCGACCGTGCCCAGGCGGCCGCGACGATCACTACCGCCGAGACCGTGGTCGCCGACGCGAACGACAAGACCGACACCGCCTCCCTGGAACGACGGATCAGCGCACTGTCCGACTACCGGCAGCTGTCCGGGGCGGCCATCAGCGACCGCATCCAGTCAACGGTCGACACCGCGCAGGACGTCGCCCAGGCGAGTGCCGACCAGGACCGGCGCGACGTGGACGACGCGGCGGCCGCAGCACGGGCCGCCGAGGCCGCAGCAGCGGCGAAGGCCGAGGCGGACGCCGCAGCCGCGGCCGCCGCCCAGGCCGCCGCCGCCCAGGCCGCCGCGAACACCCCCGCGGGGGCGAAGTCGACCGCGGCGTCGCTCGCCTCGTCGCAGTACGGCTGGGGGTCCGACCAGTTCCAGTGCCTGGACAGCCTCTGGACCAAGGAGTCGGGCTGGGACTACCAGGCGTACAACCCGTCCGGCGCGACCGGCATCCCGCAGGCGCTGCCCGGTTCGAAGATGTCGACCGTCGCCGCCGACTGGCAGACCAACGCCACCACCCAGGTCACCTGGGGGCTGCGCTACATCAAGGACGCGTACGGCACCCCGTGCGCAGCCTGGAGCCACTCGCAGGCGACGAACTTCTACTGAGCCGGCTCCGTCTGAGCGACACGTCGACCGGCCCCGGGTTCCGCCCGGGGCCGGTCCTCGTGTAGGCATGCACGGTGACGACGATCGGACTCCGCCGGATGCGGCCCCGCGACCCCGCCGAGGGGCACCGCGCCGCCAGCCCGCTCGAGCTGCTCTTCGACCTGGTCTTCGTCGTCGCCGTGGGCTTCGCCGCGTCGAACCTGCACGAGATCGAGGCGGAGGGACACGTCAGCTCGGCGATCCTGTCGTTCGCGTTCGTGTTCTTCGCCATCTGGTGGGCGTGGATCAACTTCACCTGGTTCGCGACGTCCTTCGACACCGACGACTGGCTGTACCGCGTTGCGACCTTCGTGCAGATGGCCGGGGTGCTCGTCCTGGCCGCGGGGGTCGGGCCCGCGATGCACGGCGAGGCGCCGGTGGTCGTGGTCATCGGCTACGTGGTGATGCGGCTCGCGCTCGTCGCGCAGTGGATCCGCGCCGGGGTGTCCGCCCCGCAGTACCGGTCGACGGCGGCCCGCTACGTCGTCGGCGTCGTCGTCGTGCAGGCGCTCTGGGTCGCGCTGCTGGCGGTCCCGCACGCCGCGGCGCCGGCCGTGATCCCGTTCCTCGTGCTGTTCGAGCTGCTGGTGCCGGTGTGGGCGGAGTCCCGTTCCGAGACGACGCCGTGGCACACCCGGCACATCGCCGAGCGCTACTCGCTCTTCACGCTCATCGTCCTCGGTGAGGGGCTGGTGGCCTCGGCGAACGCCGTCATCGACGGGCTGCGGCACGCCGAGCACCTCGGACCGCTGCTCACCCTGGCCGGCGGCGGACTCGTCGTCGTCGCCGGGCTCTGGTGGATCTACTTCGCCCGCGAGCAGCACGAGCACATCCGCGGTCTGCCGAGCGCCCTGGTGTTCGGGTACGGCCACTACGTCGTCTTCGCCGCGGCAGCCGCACTGCCCGCGGGCATCGAGGTCGCCGTCAGTGCCGACGCCGGCGAGGCGGACCTGACCCGGGCCTCCGTCGCGGCGACCATCGCGGTGCCGGTCGCGCTCTTCGTCGCGGCGGTGTGGGCGCTCGCGCTCCGACCGACCCTGGCACCCCGCTGGAACGTGACCGTCGTCGCACTCGTCCTGGTGGTGCTGGCGAGCATCGCGGTCCCCACCGCGTCACTGGTGGTGACCGCGCTCGCGGTCGCCGCGATCGTGGTGGTCCTGGAGGTCGCGGCGCGCAGCCCGGTCGACTGACGGACGGTCTGCGGTCGCGTCAGCCGACGCGGGCGACGCGCACGTCGACCCGGGACAGCGTGTGGCCGGCAGCGGTCGCGGCGGCGAGCGCCGCGTCGTGCACGGCACGTGCGACCTGCGGTGCCGGGGCGAAGCCGTCCGTGCCGATGACGACGCGCAGGACGTCACCGTCGACCACGACACGCGGCGGGTTCCCGGTCGCCGAGATGCGCTGCACCGCCGTGACGGCGCTGTGCAGTGTCGGCTTGGCGCGGTACAGCTCGGCGACCCCCGGGACCTCGAGGACCGCGGCCTCGACGGCGTCGACCGTCTCGACGGACCAGGTCTCGTTCGTCTGCGGCGCGTCGTCGGTCTGACTGGGGTCGCTCATCCTCGGGCCTCCTCGGTGGTGTCGGTCTCGGTGTCGCGGTCGGGGTCGGTCGTGTCGACGTCCACCGCCGCCGGGTCGGCGTGCGCCTCGTCGGCGTCGCGTCCGACGAGCAGGTCGCGGACGACGACGTCGATCGCCTCGACCACCAGGTCGGTCTGTTCGCGGAGCGTCAGGTCGACCGCGTTCCGGACCAGGTCCGCCGTCGCCGGGATCGACGGGCCCGCGACGATCGCGACCTCGACCGAGACGCGGACCGGCGCGAGCAGCTGCGTCACGTCGCCCTCGATCGCGCAGCGGGCGACGACGATGCCGGGGACCGAGTCACCGGCACGGCGGACCAGTGACCGGATCGCACCCTCGGTCATCACCGGACGCTCGGTCGCCGACGTCGACCGGAGCGGGACGTCGCGGCCGGAGCGGGCCTCGATCGAGATGTTCGCCAGGACACCGCCGATCCAGGACTCGTCGGCCGGGGCCTCGGAGCGGGCGGCGTTCTCGAGGGAGCCGAGCGAGGCGTGACGCAGGCGGATGATCGCCGCCAGGGCGTTCTGGCACGCGGGCGAGTCGTCGATGCTCGGGACGGGCGGCTGCATGCCGGCGTCGAGGTAGTCGGCGAGTTCGTCGATCGAGTGACCGTCGAGGTCGTCGGGTTCGAGGGACGCGAGTGCAGCGCTGTCGGGCAGTTCGTTCATCGCCAGCCCTCCATCAGACTGATCATGTTCTTCCTGGCGCGGGACAACAGCCCGCGCACGGTGGAGACGGGCACGCCGAGGTCCTCGGCGATCTCCTCGTACGAAGAACCCAGGAGTTCCTTCATCAGCCAGCACCGTCGCTGCGCCTCGGGCAGGGACTCGAGGGCCAGCTCGACGGCGTGCTCGCGGTCGTGGGCCTCGGCGACGCGCTCGGGAGCACCGTCGGCAGGAGCGGCGACCTCGATCTCGGTGACGTCGTCGTGGTCGCGTCGTGCCCGGATGCGGTCGAGGCACTTGCGACTGAGGATGCGCATCAGCCACGCCTTCACGTGCGACCGGTCCTCGAGCGAGTCGAGTCGGTCCCACGCCGTGATGAAGGTCTCCTGCACGACGTCGTCGAGCTCGTCGGTCGAGCCCAGCGTGCGGCGCGCGTAGGCACGCAGCAGCGGGGTGTGCCGGCGGATCAGGACCTCGAAGGCCCGGACGTCACCGTCGGTCGACCGTCCGGCGAGGACGCCGTCGTCGAGGTCGACGAGCGCCGTCCGGGGTGGCTGGTGGTGCACGGTTGGTTCTCCAGGTCGCGGGTGCGGGCTCGGTGTCAGGAGACGCGCGACTCCGTCTCGTCGGCGTCGTCCTCGGGCATGTGCACATCCTGCACCGTCACGTTGACCTCGGCGACCGCCATGCCGACGATCTGCTCGAGTGCGCGGGCGATCGACGAACGGACGTCGTCGGCGAGGCGCTGCAGCGGCACGGGGTACTCGGCGACGATCACGACGTCAGCGGCGACCTGGTGCTCGCCGACCTCGACCGAGATGCCCTGGCCGTGGTCGCGCTGCCCGATCGCGTCGCGGACGGCGCCGATCGCGCGGGCGGCTCCGCCACCGATGGCGTACACGCCGGGGACCTCGCGCGCGGCGATGCCGGCGACCTTCTCGACGACGGCGTCCTCGATGACGGTGCGGCCGGTGGTGCTCGTGGAGTTCGTCATGGTGTGCTCCTGCTTCGTTCGTGGGGACGCGGCGACTGCCGGGTCCACCCATGTGACGGTGGTCGGGAGCGGAACGTCACGGGCGCCAGCGAACTGCCAGGTTCCGCTCGGCGGCCTCCGTGGGGCAGGCTGGGCGCATGTCGCTCGTCACCGCCGTCTGCCGCGTCGACCGCCTGCTGCCCGACCGCGGCACGATCGGGGTCACCGCGATCGACAAGCGTCCGGTCGACGGCCCGGTCCGCGTCCGTCCGCTCGGGCTGCACGCCGACGTGCAGGCCGACCGCAAGCACCACGGCGGCGAGGACCAGGCCGTGTACGCCTACGCCGACGAGGACGCCGCCGTCTTCGCCGCGATGCTCGACCGGCCGATCGCACCCGGACTGTTCGGCGAGAACCTCCGCACGAGCGGCATCGACGTCACCGGAGCGGTCACCGGGGAGCGCTGGCGGGTCGGCGACACCCTCGTGCTCGAGGTCACGATCCCGCGCATCCCGTGCGGCACCTTCGCCCGCCGGATGGACGTCGACAAGTGGGTCAAGCGGTTCGCTGCGGAGGGCCGCCCCGGCGCCTACCTGCGCGTCGTGAAGTCCGGGCCGGTCGCCGCTGGTGACCCGGTCGTCGTCGTCGACCGTCCCGAGCACGGGGTCACGATCGGTGAGCTCTTCTCCGGGGTGACGCCTGAACGCGCCCAGGCGGTGCTCGACGAGGCCGATGGGCGGGCGCTCGCGCCGAAGGTCCTGCGTGAGGTCACGAAGGCGCTCTCCCGGCGGTCGGCGGACGTCACCCCCGCAGGCTGAACCGCGCGACCTCGACCACGTCGTCGTCGGCCAGTCCTGGGTAGTGCCCGCGGAGCCCGTCCCGCAGTGCCGCCACCGACCCGACGTCCTCGTCGCGGGCGTCCTGTTCGTCGATCTCCGCGACGCGCTTGCGGGTCACCGACGTGACCACTGCGGGGACGGCGTCGAAGCCCTCGGCGTGCTCGTCCTCAAACGCGAACGTCGTGGGTCCGGCACCCTGCGGGTCGTCGAACCGAATCGTCGCGGTCTTCCGCCCCGCCAGCACGGCGTCGCGGTACCGACCCGCGAACCGGACGACCCGTGGCGCCGGCGCGTCCGGCCAGCGGTACGAGCGCGGCAGCAGGCTGCGCACCGGGACGCTCTCCGGCTCCGCGCCGATGCCGGGGACCAGCACGAGGGCCTGCGGGTGCAGGTCGAGCAGGACCTGGCGGCACCGGCCGCACGGGGCGAGGACGCCGCGTCCGCCGTCCCCGACCGCGACGATCGACATCACCGGGTCGTCCGACACGGCTGCGGCCGCGCCGAGCACGGCCAGTTCGGCGCAGGGGCCACCGGTGAAGTGGAACACGTTCGCTGCGACGTGCACTCGGCCGGAGAGGTCCATCGCCGCAGCCGCCACCGTGTGGGTCGCGTCGCCCGCACGGCTCCCGCCGAGTCGGGCCGCGGCGGTCGTCGCCGCGTCGAGGATGATCGAGTCGGTGCGCCACAGCATGGGCCCAGCCTGCCAGGTGTCAGCGACGCAGCGGCGGACCAGGCGTCGTGGTCGCGGTCAGTCGCCGCGCCCGCGGGTCGGGTCCAGCGGGCGCTTCGCTCGCGGGAGCCCGGCGACGACGAGGTCGTACGCGTTCGCCACCAGGTCCTCGACGAGGGTCTCGTCGATGCCGTCCCCGGGCGCCAGCGTGATCCAGTGCCGCTTGTTCATGTGCCACCCGGGCGTGATCTCGTCGTGGTCCCGCACCAGGGCCGCGCCGTGCGGCGGCGCGCACTTCAGGTTGACGATCGGCACGCCCCGCAGCTCCGAGGTCATCACGAACATCTTGCCGACGACCTTGTAGACGAACGCGCCCTCGCCGAATGGCTGTGTCTCCTCGACCGCCGGCAGGCCCGTCGCCGTGCGGACCGCGATCTCGTGCAGCGCTGCTCCGTCCATCGCCCCAGCATGCCCGACGGTCACAGCGCCGGGACGCCCTCGCCGCCGGAGCGTGGACGGGCGGTTCCGGCGACACCGGTGACGACCGACCCGGCCGGGACGTCCTTGGTGACGACCGTGTTCGCGCCGACGACCGAGTCCGCACCGACCGTGATCGCCCCGATCAGCGCCGACCCGGCACCGAGCACGACCCGGTCCCCCACGGTCGGGTGCCGCTTCGCACCGGGTCCGTGCGCCCCACCGCGTCCGCCCAGCGTCACGCCGTGGAACACCAGGACGTCGTCCCCGACCACCGCGGTCTCGCCGATCACGACACCCATGCCGTGGTCGATGAAGAACCGTCGCCCGATGCGGGCGCCCGGGTGGATCTCGATCCCGGTCAGGGCGCGAGCGGTCTGCGCGACGACCCGCGCCGCGAACCGGGAGCCGGGCAGGTCACGGGCGATCCAGAGCCGATGCGCCACCCGGTGCGCCCAGATGGCGTGCAACCCGGAGTAGACCACCGCGTTCTCGAGGTCACCGCGGGCAGCGGGATCTCCCCGGCGTGCTGCGGCGAGGTCCTCTCGCACCGTCCGCAGCACGCCGTGACGGCGATGGGTCACGCAGTGAGTCCCTCGAAGAGCACCGTCGACAGGTACCGCTCGCCGGTGTCGCAGACGATCGCGACGATGCGCTTGCCGGCGTTCTCGGGCCGGGCGGCGATCTCGATCGCGGCGTGGATGATCGCGCCGGAGGAGATCCCCGCCAGGATGCCCTCGTCCGTCGCGAGCGCACGGGCGACCCGCAGCGCGTCGTCGAGCTCGACGTCGAAGACCTCGTCGATCACGGAGCGGTCGAGCACCTCGGGGATGAAGTTCGCACCGATGCCCGCGATCTTGTGCGGCCCCGCCTTGCCCTCGGTCAACAGGGGCGAGTCCTTCGGCTCGACCGCGACGATCTGCACGCCGGGCACGCGCTCCTTGAGGACCTGGCCCACGCCGGTGATGGTCCCACCGGTGCCGACGCCCGCGATGAACACGTCGACGTGCTCCTCGGTGTCGCGGAGGATCTCTTCGGCCGTCGTGCGACGGTGGATCGCGGCGTTCGCGGCCGTCTCGAACTGGTGCGCCAGGATCGCGCCGGGCGTCTCGTCGACGATGGCGGCGGCTCGTGACACGGCTCCCTGCATGCCCTCGCCACCCGGGGTCAGGACGATCTCGGCACCGTAGGCACGCATCACGGCGCGACGCTCGACGCTCATCGTCTCGGGCATCGTGACGATGACCCGGTACCCGCGAGCGGCTCCGACGAGTGCGAGGGCGATGCCGGTGTTGCCGGACGAGCCCTCGACGATCGTGCCGCCGGGCTTGAGGTCGCCGGACTGCTCGGCCGCGTCGATGATCGCGACGCCGAGACGGTCCTTCACGCTGGCACCGGGGTTGTAGAACTCGAGCTTCGCCAGGATCTCGGCGCCGCCCTCGACGGGCAGTCGGTTCAGCCGCACGAGCGGGGTGTTGCCGAAGGCCTGCGAGATGTTGTCGTAGATGGTGCCGGTCATCCGTTCCGTCCTCACGTTCGGTCGCCCGCGATCCGACGTGGAGGCGCGGCGTGCGCTGCGATCCTAGCCACCGGACCCGACGTGGCCCTGTCGATGACGCGAGCGGCTCGCGGGAGCCGCACCGGCCTGCGGTCCGTCAGCCGACGCTCGCGTCGAGTGCGCGCCGCAGGTCGGCTTCGGACGGCAGCGCTCGCTGCAGTTCGGGCGGGAGGAGGTCGTAGCGGGCGACGCCGACGGGCGCCGCGGATGAGCCGAGTGCGTACCGGACCACGGCGTCGCTCTTCCCCGTCACCAGCAGCAGTCCCACGGTCTCGGCATGTGTCGAGAGCCGCATGCGGTCGTCCACGACGGTGACGTAGAACGAGAGCTGTGTCCCCAGGGCAATTGGTCAACAGCCTGTTGACCTCATGACGATTCTTCAGGCCACGCAGCTGCGAGCTGCCGCATGTCCTTCAGGTTCGTCGCCGAGAACCCCTTCACGTCCGGGAAGGCCCGACGGAGATCGCCCGCCAGGCGGGGCAGCACACCGCTCCCCCAACGCCCACGAGCCGACCGTTCGAGCAAGACGGAACCGATGGACCAGGAGAGGTGGATGAGTTGCGCGTTCGCGGCGAGTTGCACACGGCTCCGCGCGGCGCGGACCCTCGTGCTGATGAGCTCGAGCGTCTCGCCGTAGTCAGTCGGCAGGGGTGATCGTCGGCCATCGTCCGAGCCTGCCCCGCGCAGCCGACGAGGACTGCATCGCCGGTATGCACGTCAGGCGCGATCACGATCGTCCCGCCGCGGGCACGATCCGCCCGACGCGAGTACCTTGCGCGGCAACGACGAGGAGGTCGCCATGCCCTGGACAGCACACCCCGACGCCGCTCCGCCGGTGGTCGACCGCAGCGCGTTCGACCAGGCGCTCGCAGCGCAGGTCGACGCCGAGAAGGAACTCACCCGACACGGCGACCGTGTGTCGGCCGCACGACGTCGGCTGCCGATGGTGCGGGTCGAGGACTACGCGTTCACCGGACCCGATGGCCCCGTCCACCTGTCCGAGCTCTTCGGCGACCGGTACCTGCTGCTCGTGCAGAACGTGATGTTCGCCCCGAGCTGGGACGAGGGGTGCCCGAGCTGCACGTGGGCCGTCGACAACCTCCCCGCGGACATGGGCCGTCTGGACGACGAGGGCATCGCCTTCGCGATGATCTCGCAGGCACCGGTCGAGAAGCTCGACGCCTGGAAACGTGCGCGCGGGTGGCCGCACACCTGGGTGTCCTCGGGCGCGACCAGCTACCACGACGACTGGGGCTGGACGGTCCAGGACGACGACGGAGCGGACTTCCCCCTGCCCGGGTACTCGTACTACCTGCTGCGGGACGGCGTGCCGTACCTGACGTACGCGACGAGTGCCCGCGGGACCGAGGCGATCCTGCCGGTGGCGCACATCATGGACCGAACGGTGTACGGGCGGCAGCAGGACTGGGAGGACAGCCCCGCGGGGTGGCCGCAGTACCCGACCTACGGCTGAACACCGGCACGGAACCCCCGGCGAGCCGACCCCGTCGCGACGTGCTACCGGACGAACACCGAGCGCGCGAAGCGCTCGTCCGTCGCCTCGAGCACGCGCAGGACGTTGCCGCCAGCGAGTGCCTCGAGGTCGGTCGCACCCCATCCGCGCCGCTCGAGCTCGGCCGCCAGCACGGGGTACCGCGACACGTCGCGCAGGTCCGGCGGCAGCACCGGTGTGCCGTCGTAGTCCCCACCGAGGCCGATGTGCCGGACCCCGGCGACCTCCCGTGCGTGCTCGACGTGGTCCGCGACGTCGGACACCGTCACGAGCGGCCCGTCGCCGACCGATCCCGCTGCCTCCCAGTCCGCCCACGCCCGCGAGACGAACTTCGGGACGAACGTGACCATCACGACGCCGCCGTTGTCGGCCAGTCGTGCGAGCACGTCGTCGGGGACATTGCGCGGATGGTCGTTGACGGCGATCGTCGACGAGTGGCTGAAGACCACCGGACTGGTCGCGACGTCGAGGGTGTCGCGCATGGTCGCCGGCGCCGTGTGGGACAGGTCCACGAGCATGCCGATGCGCTCCATCTCGGCGACGACCTGCCGCCCCCGGTCGGTCAGACCCCCGTGGGCCCGATCCCCCGTCGCCGAGTCCGCCCACGGGGTGTCGTCGTTGTGCGTCAGCGTCATGTAGCGCACCCCGAGCCGGGCGAAGTCGCGGAGCACTGCCAGGTCGTCGCCGATCGAGTGCCCGCCCTCGGCGCCGAGGAGCGACGCGATCCGGCCGGCGCCCGTCGCGGCCCGGACCTCGGCGGCGGTGCGGGCGAGTGCGAGGTCGTCCGGGTACCGCTCGACCATCCGGTGCACGACGTCGATCTGCTGCAGCGTCGTGCGAACCGGGTCCGGGTCGTCGGCGGGCACGAACACCGACCAGAACTGCCCGATCACACCGCCCGCACGGAGCTTCGGCATGTCGGTGTGCAGCGAGTCCTGCTCGGTGTCGATGCCCTCGACGCCGGAGTCGTGGGACTCGCGCCGCTCCCAGGGCAGGTCGTTGTGGCCGTCGATCACCGGGAAGGGAAGCGTCATGCCATCGACGCTACAACGCGCCCGTCAGCGCCATGAGCCCCAGGCTCGAGCCGGTCACGACGAGCCAGAGCACCAGGCCGAGCACGAGGGGGCGGAAACCCGCGCGACGGAACCCGGCGATGTCCGTGGACAGGCCGATCGCGCTGAGGGCCACCGTGATCAGGAACGCCGCGACGGTCGAGATCACCGGGTGGACCGGTCCGGGCAGGACGCCGGTGGAGTTCACGGCCGCGGCGATGACGAACCCGGTCAGGAACCAGGGGACGAGCCGGGACACGCGACGGACGGTCCAGCGCTGCCGCGGCGTCGCAGACGCACCGGTGTCGCCGGCGGCGAGTCGCGCGGCGGCTTCGTCGCGCCGGCCGACCAGCCACGCCAGCCCGAGCACGATCGGGATGATCATGAGCGTCCGGACGAGCTTCACCACGACGGCGAAGTTCGCTGCCTGGGTGCCGTAGGTGCTCGCGGCCGCCACGACCGAGGACGTGTCGTTCACGGCGGTCCCGGCGAACAGCCCGAACGCGTGCTGGCTCATCCCGAGCGCATGGCCGACGACGGGGAAGACGATGACGGCCGCCACGTTGAACAGGAAGATCGTCGAGACGGCGTAGGCGACCTCGACCGACACGGCGCCGATCACGGGCGTCACCGCGGCGATCGCCGACGCGCCGCAGATGCCGGTCCCGACACCGATGAGCGTGCGCAGGTTGCCGACGACGCCGAGCAGCCGGCCGACACCCCACGCCGCGAGCAGGCACACCACGAGGGTGCCGAGCATGACCGGCAGCGACTCGACGCCGACGCGGGCGACCTCGAGCAGCGACAGCTGCGCGCCGAGCAGCACCACGGCGAGCTGCAGCACGAACTTGCTGGCCGTCGTGATGCCCGGCTTGAGCGCGTCCGAGGGGCGACGCACCATCCCGATCACCGCACCGAGCACCACGCCGCTGACCGGCGCGCCGACGACGGGCAGGAACCGGCCGATGACCGTGGCGACCACGGCGATGCCGGTCGCGAGTGCGAGACCGGGGGCGAGCCTCCTGGCCGTTTCCGTCGTCGATGTCACGGGACCATCCTGCCCTGCGCCAGGATCGGACCATGACGGTTTCGTTCCGGGTCGTGACCGAGCTCGACACCACCCCCGAGCGCGCCTTCGCGCTCTCGCTCGACATCGGCGCGCACGAGCAGTCGATGGCCGCCAGCGGCGAGCGTGCGGTGAGCGGCACGACGTCGGGCACCATCGGTCTGGGCGAGACGGTCATCTGGCGTGCTCGGCACCTCGGTGTGGTCTGGCGCATGACCTCGCAGATCACCGCATCGGAGGCGCCGCACCGGTTCGTCGACGAACAGGTGCGTGGACCGTTCGCCCGGTTCCACCACGAACACCGGTTCGAGCCGTCGGCGCGCGGCACACGGATGGTCGACACCATCACGTTCCGCGCGCCCCTCGGGCCGCTCGGGCGCCTGGCCGAGGTCCTCGTGCTCGGGCGGTACATGCCGCACCTCATCCGGCAGCGGAACGCGTTCCTGGCCGAGCAGGCGCGCGCGCACTGAGCGCACCCGCGGTGCTCGGGGCACCGGCGTCCTCGGCCCGCACGACCGCGGGCGATCGGGGTACACGCGTGTGTCGGCATGCCGTACCCCCGGAACCCCCAAACGACCGGGATCCTGCAGAACACCCCCGATCAGGCGCACACTCGCCACACCGGAGATCACGTGCGTGTCATCGATGCCCACACTGTGCCTCTCCAGATCAGACAGGCGCCTCGAATGGCCACGTCCCGTTTCCTCCGCCCCACGCTGATCGCCGTCACCGGCATCGGACTCGCCGCAGCGATGGCCCTGGCCTCCGGTTCCGCAGCGTCAGCGGCCACGGTCATCTCGGGGCCGGTGGACCTCGGGACCGCCGCGACCTACGGCGTCCTCGGCGCCAGCGCCGTCACGAACACCGGGCCGACCGTGGTGAACGGCGACCTCGGCGTCTCGCCGGAGTCGTCGATCACCGGGTTCGGGGGCGCGCCGAACGGCAGGGTGACCGGCACCACGCACCAGACGGATGCCGAAGCCGCCCAGGCGCAGCTGGACACCACGACCGCGTACAACGTGGCCGCGTCGCTCAGCCCCAAGCGGACCGGGCTCACCGAGCTGAACGGCCTGTCGTTGTCGCCGGGGGTGTACTCCGGGCCCACGCTGCAGCTGGCCAACAACGGCGCGCTGACCCTGGCCGGCAGCGCCGACTCCGTGTGGGTGTTCCAGGCCGCCTCGACCCTGACCGTCGGGTCCGGCACCCGGATCACGATCACCGGTGGCGCGAGCTCGTGCAACGTCTTCTGGCAGGTCGGCAGCTCCGCGACGATCGGGACCAAGGCCCGGTTCCAGGGCACCGTCCTGGCGAACCAGTCGATCACCGCGACGACCGGCGCCACCGTGGCCGGACGACTCCTCGCGAACAACGCCGCCGTCACGCTCGACTCGAACGTGATCACCGCGTCGAAGGGCTGCCCCGCACCGGGGTCGACCTCCGAGACCACCGGCCCCACCATCACCCCGGGCACCCCGGGCGACGGCACCGCCGGTCAGCCCTACTCGTACACGGTGACCGCGACCGGCACCCCGACGCCGACCTACAGCGCCGCGGGACTGCCCACGGGGCTGACCATCAACGGCACCACCGGCGTCATCTCCGGTACGCCGACCACACCGGGGACGACGACCGCGACGGTGACCGCGTCCAACGGCACGGGGCCGGACGCGACGACCACCGTGTCGATCACCGTGCAGCCAGGCGCGGGCACCGTGACGCCGGCGCCCACGGCCACACCGACGGCAACGCCTACCGCTCCGGCCACCACGCCGACGACCCCGGGCACGACACCGACACCGACACCGGCCGCCGGTCGTGGCGGCAACCGGCCCACCGGTGAACTCGCGTTCACCGGCACCGACCCGACCCTGCCCCTGGGCATCGCCGGGGCGCTCCTCGCCGGAGGCATCGCCCTCGCGGTCGTCACACACCGTCGTCGGGCACGCAGGGTCTGACCCAACGAGTCCCCGGCCCGTGCTGCTCAGGGCCACGCCGCCGGGCACCCGGCGACGCGGTCACCGCCAGGGCGCGAGCTCCCGGTCGACCACCACGCGTGCCCGTGCCAACTGGCCACGCACGGTCGAGACCGGCACGTCGAGTTCGAGCGCGATCGCCTCGTAGCTGTGGCGCTCGAGGTGTCGCAGCTCCCAGCAGCGACGTTGCAGGGACGGCATGGCGTCCAGCACACGCTGCGCCGCCACGACGAGGGACGCCCGTTCCGCCACGGCCGCCGGGGCACGGTCGGTGGAGGCCGGCATCGAGTCGTCCAGCCCGGTCCGGCGCTGCGCCACGGAGCCCCGAAGCCGGTCGTAGCTGCGGCGTCGGACCGTCGTCAGGAGCCAGCTCGTGACGGCGGCACCGTCCGCCATGGCGCCCAGGTGCGTCCAGGCCGCGATGAAGGTCTCCTGCACCACGTCGTCCGCGTCGCTGGAGCTCCGCAGGATCCCGAGCGCGGTCGCACGGAGCAGTCCGGCGTTGCGCCGCACGATCTGCGCGAGCGCACGGTGGTCGCCTGCCGATGCACGGCGGACGAGCGTCCGGTCGGCGTCGCCAGCCGCGACACGGCTGAGGGCCACCGCAGGAGCGACCGCGCGCAGTCGCGCGGCAGGCCGGACGGGAGGGTCGGCGAACGTGAGCGGACCGACGAACGTTCGGTAGGGGACGGTGGTGAGCATGCGGGATCCGATCCTGGTGAGGCTGGTTGCGGATCCTTCGGAGTCACCGACGCCTGAGGTGGGGACAAGCGTGTCCCCAACAGAGGGGACACGCGACTGAGCGGCGACCCACGAGGACTCTCACGGGCGCGTCACGATTCCGTCACGTGGTCGCCACACCCGGTTCAGCACCCGTGACTGTCCTGGTCGAACGACGTCCCGTCCTCGACCGGAAGGCCCACCATGAGCACCTCGAAGCCCGAACGCGGCGCACCCGCTGGCATCCGGGTCGCCGCTCCGCCACTGGCACCGAGCGCGACCCACCCGAACACGGTGCGGCCCGGACTGAGCCGCCGCAGCCTGCTCCTCGGCGGAGCAGCGGCCATCGGCGCCGGGGTCGCCGCCGGCGCCGCGTTCGGCCGAGGTGCAGCGCCAGCCGCCGCCGCGACCGCCCGCAGGACCGGGACCGTGCGCGACGTGCGGCACGTGGTGGTGTTGATGCAGGAGAACCGGTCGTTCGACCACTACCACGGCACGATGCCCGGGGTCCGCGGCTTCTCCGACAAGCAGGCGCTCGAGCTGCCGTCCGGGCAGGACGTCTTCCACCAGCCGGCGCCGGGCAGGACGGACGGTGGTGTCATGCTGCCGTTCCGGCTCGACACGACGAAGTACAACGCACAGAACGCCGGGGGTCTCGACCACTCGTGGGCCGGCGGCCACACGGCGTGGGACGGCGGTGCGTGGGACCGCTGGGTCGACGCGAAGAGCGCGCAGACGATGGGGTTCTTCACCGAGGAGGACATCCCCTACCAGCGCGCACTCGCTCGCGCGTTCACCATCTGCGACGACTACCACTGCTCCGTGAACGGGCCGACGACGCCGAACCGCCTGTACCAGTGGAGTGCGACGATCGACGCCGCCGGCGGACAGGGCGGTCCCGCGACGGACAACCCCGCGGACTACGAACCGGTCTTCCGCTGGGGCACCTACGGCGAACGGTTGTCGGGTGCGGGGGTGTCCTGGAAGACCTACGCCAACGACGAGGTCGGCGACAGCGGGAGCGACCCGTACGTCGGCGACTACGGCGACAACCCGCTGTGGCTGTTCCAGCAGTACCACGACGCGCTCGCCTCGACGGACCCGTCCCGCAGACAGCTCGCCGCGGACGCCGGGCTGCACGACGGCTGGAAGCCCAACTCCGGCAAGGGCCTCGACGTCGGCCACCTGCTGCACGACTTCGGACAGGACTGCGCGACGAACTCGCTCCCGACCGTCTCGTACGTCGTCGCCCCGTACGGATGGAGCGAGCACCCGGCAGCCAGTCCGGACTACGGCGCGCACTTCACGAACGCGGTGGTGCAGGCGCTGTTCAGCAACCCCGAGACCTGGGCGTCGACGGTGCTGCTCGTCAACTACGACGAGAACGACGGCTACTTCGACCACGTCGTCCCGCCCTTCCCCGAACCCGGCACGCCGGACGAGTACGTCGACGGCCTGCCGGTGGGCATGGGCGCCCGCGTCCCGATGACCGTGGTGTCACCGTGGAGCCGCGGCGGGTGGATCGACTCGCAGGTCGCCGACCACACCTCGGTGATCCGGTTCCTCGAACACGTGACCGGTGTGACGGAGCCGAACATCTCCGCGTGGCGCCGGACCGTCTCCGGCGACCTGCTCAGCTGCTTCGACTTCACCGCGCCCGACACCACCGTGCCCGGGACCGACGTCGTCCCGGACCTGCAGCAGACCGCCGCGCTCGTCGCCGCCGCGGACGCCGACGCGGCGAAGCCGCCCATCCAGCAGCCGGCGCCGGGCGCGCAGGTGATGCCGGTGCAGGAGACCGGCGCCGTCCGCCGACGTCCGCTCCCCTACCGCCAGCGCGCGGACGTCGCCGTCGACCGGACGTCGGGCGTGGTCACGGTGGTCATGGGCAACGACGGGTCGCAGGGGCTGTCCCACCTCGTGTACCCGAACTCTGGCCTGCCGTTCCGCGCCGTCCCGCACACGCTCGCCGCCGGTGCAGAGCAGCGGTGGACCTGGGAGACGACCCAGACGGCGGGGACCTACGACGTCAGCGTCTACGGGCCCGACCGGTTCCTGCGACGGTTCGCCGGCCAGGTGGTGCCCGGCGTGCGCACCGACGTGCCCCTCCCGCACGCGTCCGTGGAGCAACTGGCCGGCCGCCAGCCACGGCTGCGCATCGTGCTCGAGAACGCCGGACGGCCCGAGGTGCGGTTCCGGGTCGCAGCCAACGACTTCGTGACGCACGGAGCCACTGCCACCGCGGGCCACGGGGGCAGGACCGCCGTCGATTGGCCGCTCGACGCGTGGGGGTACTACGACGTCATCGTCACCGCGGACGCCGTGCCCGGGTTCCGCTACCGCTTCGCCGGCCGCGTCGGCGGCCCGCGGAGCTGACCGCGACGGACCGAGCGGGACGCGGGCCGAGTCCTGTCCAGGGGTCCTCTGGATCGCGTCAGTCACTGACACGATCCAGAGGACCCAGCGGACGACCTCGCCCGGCGGGCCGGCCGTGCCCCGGTCTCGGCGACGACCTGGGCGCGGCGGACAGGCCGGCACCTACAACCCGAACCCTCCGTCCGACGTCAGCACCTGCCCGACCACCCAGCTGCCGCTCGACGTGGCCAACCACCCGATCAGCTCGGCCGGGTCCTGCGGCGTCCCCACCCGCCCGAACGGCGTGCTCGCGACGTACGCGTCCAGGTCCTCCAGCGATCGGTCGGTCGTCTCCGGGTCCATGTAGCCGGTGTTGACCGGACCGGGGTTGATCGTGTTGAGCACGATGCCGAGCTCCAGCAGCTCGGCGGCCACCGTCGCGGTGACCCCCGCGAGGGCGGCCTTGCTGGCGGCGTAGGCCACCTCGCCGCGCATCGCGCCGTGGATCTGCCCCGACGTCATCCAGAAGACGTGACCCTGGGCCTCGGCGTACGGCCCGGCTCCCGCGATCCGGTCACCCGGACGTCGGGGTCCGTCGCTGGCGGGCGCGCGACGACGGGCGAACTCCGCGGTGAGCAGCATCGTCGCTCGGGTGTTGACCTCCCAGAAGGCGCTGAGCCGCTCCGGCGTCATGTCGAGGATGCTGCCGTCGTCGCCGCTCTTCGCGTGGTTGCAGACCAGCACGTCGACCTGCCCGGTGAGCGCAGCCGCCGCCGAGAGCACGTCGGGCACGGACGACGGATCGCGCAGGTCGGCCGACACGTCCGCGAACCGGGCGCCGTCGACCAGGACGTCGCGGATGCCGTCGCGGACCGCGTCCAGGTCGTCACCGCCCCACGGCAGGTCCAGGTCGTGCGGTCGGTGGTGGTGGATGACGACGTCCGCGCCGAGTACGGCCAGCTTGCGGGCGACGGCGAACCCGATGCCGCGGCGCCGCGAGACGCCGGTGACGAGGGCGGTCTTGCCGTGCAGGGGAAGGAGTGCGGACATGGTGGACCTCTCGGACGTGCGCCGGGGATCGGCGCGCAGGTGTGGTCGGAGACGGTTCAGCGGCACTGCATGACCAGCACACTACCGACGTCGACGCAGGAGTGCACCCGCAACCGGCGAGCCGATTCCCGCGGGTGTGTGACTTCCGTCGGGTTCACCCCGTCTCACTGGTGAACAGCAACCGCCGGGAACGCCCGGCGGGAACACGAGAGGAAACGACACATGGCTGACACCACGACCACCACCCCGGCGACCACCGCCGCTGCCACGCGCAGCGGCCAGCACGCGGGCGCGAACGGCGTCTCCGGCGCGACGAAGATCGAGGACACCGTCGTCGAGAAGGTCGCCGGCATCGCCGCCCGCGAGGTCAACGGCGTGTACTCGCTCGGATCCGGCGCGGCCCGCGCGATCGGCGCCATCCGTGACGCGATCGGCCAGCACGACCACGGCCAGGGCGTCAAGGTCGAGGTCGGCGAGAAGCAGGTCGCCGCTGACATCGTGATCGTCGCCGAGTACCCCGTGGCACTGCAGCAGGTCGCCGACGGCGTCCGCGCGTCCGTCACGCGTGCGCTCCAGCAGATCGTCGGCATGGAGGTCGCCGAGGTCAACGTCACCGTCCAGGACGTCCACATCCCCGGTGACGACGACGACAACGACGACAAGAAGGAGTCGCGCGTCGAATGACCGGTCGCAACGAGCCGGTGAGCGAGTCGACCTCCGAGCAGCGGCGTGAGGACGCCGCTGCCTGGAGTCCGCTCGCCCGGTACCTCTCCGAGTTCTTCGGGACGTTCCTGCTCGTCCTCGGCGGCGTCGGCACGGCGCTCTTCGCCGCGAACTTCCCGAGCAGCACCGACAACCAGTCGGGCGTCGGGTTCCTCGGCGTCGCGCTGGCGTTCGGCCTGACCGTGATGGCCGGCATCGCCGCCGTCGGGCACATCTCCGGCGGCCACTTCAACCCGGCGGTCACGCTCGGGCTGTTCGCCGCGGGTCGCACCGACGCGAAGCACGTCCCCGGGTACCTGGTGTCCCAGGTCCTCGGCGGCCTCGCGGGCACGAGCGTCATCGCGATCGTGCTGTCCGGCAAGCGCGGGGCCTTCGCGGCCGCGCAGGACGCCGGCTTCGCCTCGAACGGCTTCGGCGACCACAGTCCCGGCGGCTACGGCCTCGGCGCGGTGTTCCTGACCGAGGCGGTCCTGACCGGCGTCTTCGTCGCGGTGATCCTCTCGGTGACCGCGAAGCGCGAGTACCAGGCGCTGGCCCCGATCGGGATCGGCCTGACGCTGACGCTGATCCACCTCATCAGCATCCCGGTCAGCAACACCTCGGTGAACCCGGCCCGCTCGATCGCGAGCGCGGTCTACGGCGGTGCCGACCCGCTGGCGCAGCTCTGGGTGTTCATCGTCGCCCCGATCCTCGGCGGCGTCGTCGCCGGTGCGGTCGTCCGGCTGGCACGTCGGCGCGAGCGGGCGTGACGGCGGGTCGCGCGCCCTCCTGATCCGGGCGCGCGACGAGACGAACGGGAGGCCCGGTGCCAGCTGGCACCGGGCCTCCCGTTCGTCGTGTGCGCGGGGCGCTCAGAACGCGGGCCGCTCCTCGAAGACCGACATCAGCATCGCCGCGCCGAGGCGCGCGGACCGGGCCGGCTTCGCCGACCCCTGGACGGCGGACTCGACGCGGGCTCCCTCGACCAGCAGCGACAGCGTCTCGGCGATGTGGGACGGCATGTCGGCCCGTGCGCAGAGCAGGGCGAGGTGGTGCTCGACGTCGCGGAAGTGCTCCGCGGCCAGTTCGGCGATGAGCGGGTCCTGGCGGCCGAGCTCGGCGTGCCCGTTGATGAACGCGCAACCGCGCCAGCCCTCGTCCTCGAAGCACTCCTCGAGGTAGCTGAAGATGCCGAGGATCTCGTCACGCGGGTCCGGAGAGGCCTCCGCGATGTGCGCGAGCGCCCGTCGCCAGGCACCGTGCCAGCGCCGCAGGACCGCGACGACCAGGGACTGCTTGGTCGGGTAGGCCGATCGCAGTTCCGCCATGCTGAGCCCCGCGCGCACGGCGACGTCCTCCATCGTGACGGGCTGGACGCCGTGCTCGGTGAAGAGCGCGTCGGCAGCCGACGAGGCCGCGCGTTGTCGGCTCGTCTCGGGAGCGGGCGGTGTCAACGTGAGGATCGTCATCGTGGGTTCGCCTGGTCCTGGTCGCTCGGTCGTCGATCGGTGGTGTCGGTCTCGGTACCGGGGGTCACCCGGCGAAGAAGTCCGCGTAGGTGGGGTCGGCCACCGAGCCGTGGCCCAGGCGGGACCGCACGATCGCCGCGAGGTCGTCCGGCGGGGTCAGTCCCCGGCGACGCCACTCCGCCGGGTCGCGCCGGAGTTCCTCGAGCGAGCCGCGGTCACGCATCGACCCGCTCCTGTTCGGCGAGCAGCGCGGCCATGTCGATCGGCTGCGTCAGGGTCTCGTCGTACGGCGTGACGGCGCTCATGCCGAGAGCCCGAGGACGACGGCGGCCGAGGCCAGGACGGTGACCGAGACCACACCGCTGCCGATCGCGGCGAACTGCAGCGCACGGTGGCGCTGCGCGTCGCGGACCTCGCTGAACGCGCTGCGGTGGTGTGCGCGTGCCCTGATCGCGACCGCGTCGAACGCGGCCTTGGGCCCTGCGGCGGACTCGATCGGTGCTGCGGTCACGGTGCTCATGGTCCTCTTCCTCGTCGTCACGGCGGGGTGCCGTCGGTGTCGATCAGAACCTACGAGTCGGCGCGACGCGTGTCCGGCGGGGTCGGCGGACGTCTCGGATCCCGGACGTCCGGACGCCCCGGACAGCCGGATTCCGGACATCACCCCGCGGGTCGGTCGTGTCCGCGATGCGCGGGCACCCGGGAGATGAGCGCTTCCCGGACAGCAGCCGTGCCAGGGACCCGGCCGTCCGGCACAGTCGGTCACACGATGCTCCATGACTGACGACCGCGCGCGCGTGCACGACGACACCCGGTCCAGCGACATCGAGCAGGCGCGCGACTTCCTGATCGGTGCCTACGACGCCGACGAGTGGCGTGCCGAGACGACCACACAGCCGTTCGACTTCCGGTACTCCGCCGTCGGCGACTCGGCGATGACCCTCCGCGCGATCCGGTTCGACGGGCACCTCGAGGGTGTCATGGTCCCGACGACGGACTTCGTCGTCCAGTGGGTGACCCGTGGCTCGGGCTCGATCGGCGAGGGAGATGCCCGCATCGTCAGCGAGGTCGGTCGGCCGCAGCTCTGGCCGCAGCACGGAGCGACCTTCACCTACCGCGACTACGACCAGCGCCTCGTGCAGGTCAACCGCTCCGCACTCGTCGAGCTCGCCGGCGAGCGCGGGGTCGAGGCCGGGCAGGTGCACCTCGACCACACCATCCGCCCCGACGACCGCGCGATGCAGATCTGGAGGAACACGGTCTCCCTGATCTCGCACACGGTCATGGACCACAAGGCATCGCCGCTGCTGCAGGCCGAGATGGGACGGCTCGGCGCGCTCGCGCTGCTCGAGCTCTACCCGCTCGTGACGGCGTCGCTCCCCGGCGAACTGCTCCTCCCTCGCAACGCGCACATCCGACGCGCGGTCGAGTACGTCCACGAGCACGCCCACCGTCCGATCACGAGCACCGACCTGGCCGAGGTGGCCGCGCTCAGCCTGCGCGCCCTGCAGCAGGCCTTCCAGCGCCAGCTCGGCGTCAGCCCCAACGGCTACATCCGCCAGGTGCGACTCGACCGGGTGCGCGATGCCCTGCTGCAGGGCGACCCGACGACGACGAGCATCGCGGACGTCGCGCGGACCTGGGGCTTCGCGCACGCCGGGCGGTTCTCGGCCGCCTACCTGGAGCGGCACGGCGAGTACCCCCGGGCAACGCTCCGGCGCTGACCGGCAGTCTGCCGTGACGGTCGACGGCCGTCACGGCGACCGTCAGACCGCGTGGGCGACGATCGGCGGCAGCGGGACGTCGGAGTCGGCCACCCGGGTGAGCTTCGCAGCCACGGGTCGGAACAGCGCCGACGTCAGCACCTTGTCGGCGACGCCGCGGGCCGCCAGACCCAGGCGGGACTGCGGGTAGGCGAAGTGGACGATGCCCCTCGGGATGCCCTGGATCCGGTCGACCAACGGACGCATCCACCGGTCGAACGCCCCGAACGCCGCGTCCAGGTCCCGCCGGCTCGGTCGTCCGGGGCCACGGGCGGACAGGGTCGCGGCGAGCACGTACCCGCTCGTCAGGGCGAGCGAGGCACCGCCGCCGCCCATCGGCGTCACGCACCACGCCGCGTCCCCGATCGCGACGACGCGTCCCCGGTGCCACCGCCGCATCCGGATCTGGGTGAGTTCGTCCAGGTACACGTCGTCCGACACGGCGAGGCCGTCGAGCACCCGCTCGGACTCCCAGCCGGCACCGGCGTACCGGCGACGCAGCGCCGCCACGGCCTCGTCGCGCTGCACGCCGGTCAGCCCGTCGCCACCCGCGTACGCCAGGATGGCCCGCGTCGTGCCGTACGGGTCGGGGCGCAGGTGCACCTGTCGGCCACCCACCGCGTTGTACCAGCGCCACCGGTCGTCGTCCGTCGGGGTGCGCGGGATCGTCCCGAACACCATGGTCACGCCCAGGTCGCGCGCGTCGACGTCGTCGTCCGGGAACACCAGGTCCCGCGTCCGCGACCGCACGCCCTCCGCGATGACGAGCAGGTCAGCGTGCAGGACCCGTCCGGTGCCGGTGGTCACCGTGACACGGTCCGCGTCGGCACCGTCGGCCGCTTCCCCGGCCGTGTCCTGGACCTCGTCGATCGTCTCCCCGTAGACCAGCTCCACGCCGGCGGGCAGCGCATCGAGCACCGCACGGGCGAAGTCGCCGCGCAGGACCTCGAGTTCGGCGGTCGCCCCGTCCGGACCGTCCGAGGGCAGCTCCGCCCGGACCCGGCCGTCCCGGTCGACGAGCACCGTGCCGGTCTCGGTGGTGTTCACGGCGCGGATCGCCGGCACGAGCCCCATCCGGTCGAGGACCTCGCGGGCGACCCCGCGCACGTCGACGTTCTGTCCGCCGTCACGGAACGCGGGTGCCCGTTCGATCACGGTCACGTCCCATCCGGTGTGCCGGAGCCACCAGGCGGCCGACAGACCTGCGATGCTCGCCCCGGAGATCACTGCATGTGGTTTTGTCATGCTTTACAGTAAAGCGACTTTGCAGCAAAGGAACCTGGATGACCGAGATCGACCCCCTGACCCACCCGTGGGCCGAGGACCAGGTCGCCGCGATGCACCGCCTGCGCGACTGGGCGGTGACCTTCGTGGAGCTGAACCACCACCTGTCGTCCTGGATGGCACTGCCGGTGTCGGACGCGAACGCCCTGGGGCAGGTCATCTGGGCCGAGGCCGACGGCTCCCCCCTGTCGCCCGCGTCGCTCGCGCGGCGGATCGGGATGACGAGCGGCGCCACCTCGATCCTGCTCGACCGCCTCGAGACGGCCGGGCACGTGGAGCGGCACCGCGAGAGCACCGACCGCCGGCGCATCACCCTGCGTGCGACGGGGACTGCCCGTGCCGAGAGCCAGCGGTTCCTGGCGTTCGCGGGCACCGAGATCGCGGCCACCGTGCAGGAGACCCCGACCGAGGACCTCGAGGCCGTCATCCGGTTCCTCGACCGGATGACCGCGGCAGCGACCGCGGCGAACACGCGGCTGGTCCAGCGCGCGACCGCCGGTCACTGAGACCCAGACCACTGACAGCACCCGCCGACCAGGATCATGCACAGGGATGTGCACGATGATGGCGGCATGGACTCCATCCGCTACGTCGCGATCGGCGACAGCTTCTCCGAGGGCATCGGCGACACCGGCGACGGCACGACCGCCGGTACCCCGACGCTCCCCGGGTGGACCGGCCGCCTGGCGACCGGCATCGCCGCACTCCACCCCGGCGCCACCGTGTCCTACGCCAACCTCGCCGTCCGCGGTCGACTGCTCGCCGGGGTCCTGGACGGACAGCTCGACGCGGCGCTCGCCCTCGACCCGGCCCCGACGCTCCTGACCTTCTGCGCGGGTGGCAACGACCTGCTGCGTCCGGCCTTCGACCCCGCCGTGCTCATCGGGCCCCTCGAGGCCGCCGTCGAACGCGTGCTGGCGCGCGGCATCCGGTTCGCACTGCTGAGCCCCGCCGACCCGAGCGCCCGCCTGCCGCTCGGGTCGCTCATCAACCGCCGCGGTGATGCCTGGGCCGATGCCCTCGAGGGCCTGGCCCGACGCCACGACCTGCCCTTCGTCGACGTGTCACGCGACCGGCACCTGGGCCGTGCGGAGTTCTGGTCGGATGACCGCCTGCACATGAACGCCGCGGGGCACCAGCGCGTGGCCGACCTCGCGCTGCACGCGATCGAGGCTGGCCCCCTCCCCGCGGAACCGGCGGACGCCCGGACGGCGAAGGCGCGCCTGCCCGAGGAGCTCCGCTACTACCGCGACCACGTGCTCCCCTGGGTCGGTCGACGCGTGACCCGCCGCTCGTCGGGCGACGGCCGGTCGGCGACCTTCCCCGCGTGGACACCGGTGGTCTGAGCACCCCCTCAGAGAGTGGTGAACACGCAGGATCAGCGCGGTTCCCCGCACGTCCCGACGGCCCCGGTTGCCGCTGGACGGACCAGCCGGTGCACTGGACGGGTCCATGCCAGCCGACGTCAGGGGAGACGGCCATGACGACCTTCGCACCGCGCGCATCATCGACTGCCGCAGCAGTCGCTTCCGGATCCGGGTCCGTCGTCCGCGGCGTCGACCACATCGGGCTCACTGTCCCCGACATCGACCAGGCGACCGACTTCTTCGTCGACGGGTTCGACGCCGTCGCCCTGTACGACCGGTTCCTCCGCAGCGAACCCGTGCGCGGCGACCTCGACGTGCAGCGACGCCTCGGCATCCCACACACGATGGCGCAGGGCGCGCTCCGCATGCTCGCGCTGCCGAACGGTCCCGGGCTCGAGCTGTTCGAGTACCACGGGCGCGGCCAACGGGCGGCGGCACGGCCGAGCGACCTCGGCTGGCAGCACGTCGCGTTCTACGTGGACGACCTCGACCGGGCACTCGCCCGCGTCGAGGCCATCGGCGGGCACCGGTATGCCGACCCGCGTGACCTCGGGGGCAACGAGAGCGGCGCCGGCAACCGCTTCGTGTACGTCGGTACCCCGTGGGGATCGACATTGGAGCTCATCACCTACCCGACCCCGCAGGAGGCCGAGATGGGTGCGCCGCGTCGGAAGTGGCGGGTCTGAGGCGTTCCGAGCAAGCTCGAAGCGACGTTCCAGCGCCTTTCGAGGAACTGGATCCGTGACGGAGTTACCTTCTGATCGTGCCCGGTGACGAACCCCGGACACCACAACTCGACATCAGGAAGGAGACATCTCCACCATGGCTGTGACGTTCGATCCTCTCTCGGAACTCGACCGCCTGACCGGCGCCCTGCTGGGTGGCCGTCAGACGCTCAGGCCGATGCCGGTCGACCTGCACCGCGACGGCGACCAGTACATGCTCAACGCCGACCTGCCCGGCATCGACCCGGGCTCCGTCGACATCAACGTCGACGGGCAGCTCCTGACGATCCGCGCCGAGCGCACCGCCCCGACCCAGACCGACGGCGGCGGGTGGCTGCTCCGGGAACGCCCGCACGGCTCCTACCTCCGCCAGTTCAGTCTGGGCGAAGGCGTCGACTCCGACGGCATCTCCGCGCACTACGACAACGGTGTGCTCTCCCTCGTGATCCCGGTCACCCCGAAGGCGAAGCCCAGGAAGATCGAGGTCACGAGCGGCGCACCGACCGACCAGCAGGCCCTCGCCGGCTGATCCCACGACCAGGGAGCGACCGTGGAGCTCGTGGCAGCAGTGCAGCCGCCCGAGGTCGACGACGAGCTGCTGCGGGACGTCGAGTCCGTCATCGTCGACGCGCTCTTCGCGGACGTCGTCCGCGGCGGGTGGCGGACGACGACGGGACTCGCGCCCCGGCCGACACCGGCGGACGGCTCCGTCCGACGCGGTGACGGTGCGCAGCCGTCACGACCCGTGCGGCCTGGTGACGACTCGTCGGCGGACCGGTGGGCGAGGTCGCCCCCGGCGCAGCGGACGTGAGGACGGACAGGAGGCCCGGTGCCAGCTGGCACCGAGCCTCCCGTCCGTCAGCGGGTGACGTAGGTGCGGGTCGGCGTACCGGTCAGTGCATGCGGGAAGTCGACACCGGCGGATCGGAAGCCGGCAGCCTCGTACAGGCGGACCGCACGGGCGTTGTCGGCGAGCGCGTGCAGCGCGATCGCCGGGTGACCAGCCGCCCTGGCGGCGGTGACCCCCTCGACGAGCAGGCGCCGGCCGACTCCGTGGGCCTGGACGTCCGGCCGCACCGCGAGCAGCGACAGGTAGGCCGCGTCCTCCGGGTCCGTCGGGCGACCGGTGCCCGGCTCGGAGACGAGCACGAAGCCGTCGAGCCGGTTTGCGCCCCCGGCCGCGACCAGCAGCGCCACCCGGGGGGCGGTGAACTTCTGCTCGGCCCGCGCACGGGTCGCAGGGTGCTCCGGCACCCCGTCGCGGGCGGCGACGGCGGCGCACCACAGGTCGATGCAGCGAGGCTCATCGTCTGGGGTCGCGGGGCGCACGACCACGGACGACTCGATCACCCGGTCAGCCTACGACCGCGTCGCTGCCGATCCGGTAGGCAGCACCGCGGTGCTCGGCGGGCAAGCGGTCGCCGCGACCGTGCAGCTTGTGGCGCAGCGAGCCCTCGGTGTACCCGGTGGGGTAGGCGTCGCGGGCGCGGAGCTCGGGGATGACGAACTCGATGACGTCCTCCCAGGTGCCCGGGGTCACCGCGTAGGCCAGGTTGAACCCGTCGACGTCGGTCTGCTCCTGGATGTCGAGCAGCTGCTGGGCGATGGTCGCTCCCCCGCCGACGGCCACCGGACCGAGCCCGCCGATCGCGGTGTGCCGGGCGAGGTCGCGGATCGTCCACGCGCTGCCGTCCTCGCCGGTCGCCGCCGAGATGTTCGCAGCTGCGGACTGGATCGCGTTGGACTCGACGTCCCCGAGCGGCTCGTCGAGGTCCCACTGCGACAGGTCGACGCCCATCCAGCCGGAGTTGAGCACGAGCGCGCCGAGCTCGGACGCGTACGACAGGTAGTCCTCGTACTTCGCCTGCGCCAGCTCGTCGGTGGCGTCGGTGATGACGGTCAGCAGCGTGTAGATCCGGGCGGCGTACCGGTCGCGCCCCGCGGCCTCGAGTGCGTCGCGGATCTTCGTCACGGTCGCGGCGAGCTGCGGCAGCGTCGGCGCCCCGACGAAGATCGCCTCGGCGTTCTCCGCGGCGAACGCGATGCCCCGCGGCGAGGCACCGGCCTGGTAGATCACCGGGGTGCGTTGGACCGACGGCTCGGAGAGGTGGATGCCCGGCACGTCGAAGTGCGCGCCGTGGTGCTCGATCGGGTGCACCTTGGCGGGGTCGGTGAAGACACCGGCTTCGCGGTCCTCGACCACGGCGTCGTCCTCCCACGACCCTTCCCACAGCTTGTAGAGCACCTCGAGGTACTCGTCAGCGACGTCGTACCGGTCGTCGTGGCTGAGCTGGTCGGTCTGGCCCATGTTGCGCGCGGCGCTCGGCAGGTACCCCGTGACGACGTTCCAACCGACTCGGCCCTTGGTGAGGTGGTCGAGCGTCGAGACCCGGCGGGCGAACGGGTAGGGGTGCTCGTAGGCCGTCCCCGCCGTGATGCCGAAGCCCAGGTGCTCCGTGACCGACGCCATCGCCGACACGAGCAGGATCGGGTCGTTGACCGGGACCTGCGACCCGGTCCGCAGTGCCGCCTCGTTCGAGTCGCCGTAGACGTCGTACGTGCCGAGGACGTCGGCGATGAAGATGCCGTCGAACGCACCGCGCTCGAGCGTCTTCGCCAGGTCCGTCCAGTACGACAGGTCGCGGTAGTTCCGCGAACGGTCGCGCGGATGGCGCCACAACCCGGAGGACTGGTGCGCCACGCAGTTCATGTCGAACGCGTTGAAGCGGATCTGCCTGGTCGGGTTCGAGGGGTTCGTCGGCTCCGTCACGATCGCGACGCTACGGCGGGTCGGCGTGCGGGTCACGCAAGGTGACGAAGGATGACGCTGCCGGCGGTCAGGGCTGCCGTCGGCCCGACGGTCGCAGGAACAGGCCGGCGGCGATCAGCAGGAGCGCCGTACCGGTGACCGCGGTCAGCCCGTGCGTCTCCACGTGCGGGACGCCGAGCACCTGCAGCACGTTGGACGTCAGCGCGATCACGGCGATCGCGCTGAGCCCGATCAGGGTGGTGGCGGCGAGCCGATGCCGCGCACGTGCGAGCAGGAGCAGCACGACGGCGAGCGCCACGGCGATCCCGCCGACGACGCCGACAGCGGCCGCGATCGCCACGGTGGACGGCAGCGGCTGCCCGGCCTGCAGGAGCACGGTCTTCACGATCGACGACGCGGCGGCGACCATGAGCAACGGCATGGCGCAGCGGACACCGCGCAGGGGTCGCTCGTCCGCTCCCCCGGTCGCGAGCACGCACAGCCCCACCAGCGTCGCCATCCCGCTGATGATGGAAGCGGCCGAGTGCACCGGCGACGCGGTGGCGACGACCGACACGACGAGGGTGGAAAGACCGGCGACGCCGAAGACCACCGACGGCAGTCGCCGGGCAGCGCGATCCCGGAACCCCGGCGGCACGCCCTCGGTGGCCACGTCGAGGCCGTCTCCGTCGCGATCGTCCAGCACCGCGCCATCGTGACACGACCGGCGCGGCTCGCCACCGACGAGACCTGAGGATCCCGCCGATGCGCGTGAACCGGACGGCCCACCGTGGCAGTGTCGGCACCATGACGCTGCCCGCCGACGCACACGTGCACAGCCAGTTCTCCTGGGACGCCGGGTCCGACCCCGGGTCCGTCGACCTGATGCGCCGGACGTGTGCCCGAGCAGTCCGGATCGGGCTGCCCGCCCTGGTGTTCACCGAGCACCTCGACCTCGAGGACGCCTGGTGTGTCGACGACGGCGACCTGGGGGACCACGCGTCGAAGTACATCGGCAGTGACGGCATGGTCCGGCTGCCCCCGTTCGACCTGGACGGGTACCTGGACCAGATCGACCGATGCCGCCAGTCCTTCCCGGAACTGCGCATCTTCACCGGACTCGAGTTCGGACAGCCGCACCTCTGGGAGTCCGCGGCCTCGGCGGTGCTCGCCAGCGGGGCGATCGACCGCGTGAACGGGTCCCTGCACATGCTGCCGCGGTCCGACGGGCTCCGTGCCGAGCCCGTCACCCTGTACCGGCAGCAGCCTGCTGCCGAGGTGATGCGGTCCTACCTGGACGAGGTCCCCCGGATGGTGGCCGGGTCCTCCGCCTTCGCGGTGTTCACCCACATCGACTACGCCGTCCGCAGCTGGCCGTCCGACACCGAGGGGCCGTTCGACCCGCGAGCGTTCGAGGACGGCTTCCGCTCGGCGATGCGGGCGATCGCCGGGTCAGGGCGAGCGCTCGAGATGAACACGCGGCGGCTGTGGTCGTGGATCCCGGAGTGGTGGGCGCAGGAGGGCGGCCGCGCGGTGACGTTCGGCAGCGACGCGCACGCGCCCGGGTCGCTCGCGCACGCGTTCCCCGAGGCCGTCGCGATGCTCGAACACTTCGGCTTCCGCCCGGGTCGGCGCCCCGAGGACCCCTGGACGCGCTGACCGCCGGAAGACCTGACCTGCGCAGCCGCGGTGACATCGTCTGACCGGCGGACTGATCCCCCGCCCCACCTCCTGGGGAACCTGTCAGCGACTGTCACGTTCCCCAGGGCGCCGTGGGTTCCTTCCCCAGTCGGGCGAGCAGCGCGCCATGCGGTCGTGGACGGGCCCCCACGACCGTCCTGGTGTGTGCCTCGAGCACCGTGAACCCCGCGGCGTGCAGCACCTCGGACAGCGCTTCGGGCGGCCAGCGGTACGCCGTCGTGACCGCGTGGTCGAAGGGCTCGACGACCGCCCCCGTGAAGAACCCGACGAGCAGGCCACCGCCGGGTTCGAGGACCCGCGCGAACTCGGCGAACACCGCGGGGAGCGCCGCAGGCTCGTGGTGGATCAGCGAGTACCAGGCGAGCACGCCGGCGAACGCGTCGTCGGCTGCCCGGAGGTCGGCCACGTCGTCGACGTCGAAGCGGACGCCCGGCCAGGAACGGCGTGCGCGCTCGACGAACGCCGGTACAGCGTCGACGCCGACGGCCGCGACGCCGTGCTCGACCAGGTGCGCGGTCCAGTGACCGGGTCCGCACCCGGCGTCGAGCACGCGGCCGGTCATCGCAGACGCCCACGACGTCACCAGGTCCTGGTCGGCGGGGTGGACGTGCGCCATGGTGCCGAGCTGCTCCGCGTACTCGGCTGCTCGGCCCGTGTACCGCGCGACGACCTCGTTCCGCACCACGGGCCTCCCGTCAGCCGTCGTGGCGGTCGAGACGGTCCCACCCGGTGGGCAGGTCCACCGGGGCCCACATCGGGTCGGGCACCCAGGCTGACCAGTCCGCGTCGAAGGGGAACGCACGGGCCGTGGCGGACGCGACGGCCCGTGCGCCGACGCCTTCGATGACCGACCGCATCGCGGCGGGCCAGAGGCCGAGGCCGGCGTAGAACGCGAGTTCGTCCTCGTCCTTGTAGCGCACCGACCACGTGCCGTCCTCGTCGACCCGGGCGACGACGTCGAGCGTCCAGTCCTGGCTGTCGAAGCCGGTCGCGGTCCTGGCCCACGGCAACTCGAGGTTGACGTACCAGTCGGGCTCCCAGTCGACGCCGTCGTGCCACCGCCACACCGACCACGGCGTGCCCTTCCGGTGCACGCGGACGACGGGTGCGCCGAACCACCCGTCCTCGACGTACGAGCCGTCCCAGTCGTCAGGGACCACGAGCCGTCCGTTCGGGCCGCTTCCCGCCCCCGCGCGACGACGGACGGCGGAACCCGCCGGTGTCGCCACCACGGCCAGGTCCTCGTCGTCCACGAGCACGCGTCCGGCGACGGCGAAGCCGACGGCCTCGCCGTGCGCTCCGTACGTGTTCACGCTCCGCATCGCGACGAGGTCACCCTCGGCGAACGGCTCGGTCCTGGTGTCGGTCGGCACGGCCATGTCCATCCCCCGATGCTGCCACGGCTCCGGGGTACGCAGGGCGCTGTCGAGCACAGCACGCGGTCGGTACAACTGGGAGCATGACCTCTTCCTCGCGCACGCCGCTCGGCGTCACGCTCGTCGACGGCGGCGCCAACGTCGCTCTCTTCTCCACCACCGCCGACCGTGTCGAGTTCTGCCGCTTCGACGACGACGGGACCGAGCACCGCACGGAGCTCACCCACCGCACCGGCTACACGTTCCACGACATCGTCCCCGAGGTCACGGTCGGCACCCGGTACGGCTTCCGCGTGCACGGCCCCTGGGACCCGGCGAACGGCCTGCGCCACAACGCCGCCAAGCTGCTGCTCGACCCGTACGCCACCGCGATCGACGGCACCTACGAATGGGGCCAGGCGCTGTTCGGGCACGACATGGAGCACCCGGACCAGATCGACGAGACCGACTCGGCGAGCGCGATGCCGAAGTCCGTGGTCGCCGACCGCACCTTCGACTGGGAGGGTGACGCCCGCCCGGACACCTCCCTCGCCGACACCGTCGTGTACGAGGTGCACGTCAAGGGCTTCACCAAGCAGCACCCCGACGTGCCCGAGGAGATCCGCGGCACCTACGCCGGTCTCGGGCACCCCGCCGCGATCCAGCACCTGGTCGACCTGGGCGTCACGGCCGTCGAGCTGCTGCCCACGCACCAGTTCGTGCAGGACTCGACGCTCGCCGACAAGGGCCTACGCAACTACTGGGGCTACAACTCCATCGGGTTCTTCGCCCCGCACGACGAGTACGCGTCGTCGGGCACGGCCGGCCAGCAGGTCGCCGAGTTCAAGGCGATGGTCAAGGCCCTGCACGCAGCGGGGCTCGAGGTCATCATGGACGTCGTCTACAACCACACCGCCGAGGGCAACCACATGGGCCCGACGCTGTCCTTCAAGGGCATCGACAACCCCTCCTACTACCGTCTGGTCGAGGACGACGGCTCGAGCTACTTCGACACCACCGGCACCGGCAACTCCCTCAACGTCGCACACCCCGCGGCACTCGGGCTGATCGCCGACTCGCTGCGCTACTGGGTCGAGGAGATGCACGTCGACGGCTTCCGCTTCGACCTCGCCACCACGCTGACCCGCCAGGACAACGAGGCGAGCCGCCGCTCCGCCTTCCTCGACATCATCCACCAGGACCCGGTGCTCCGGACGGTCAAGATGATCGCCGAGCCGTGGGACACCGCCGGCTACCAGGTCGGCGGCTTCCCGGCCGAGTGGGCGGAGTGGAACGGCAAGTACCGCGACGACATGCGCTCGTTCTGGCGCGGCGACGAGGGCACGCTCGGCGACGCCGTCCAGCGCGTCCTCGGCAGCCCCGACGTCTACGAGGGATCGCGCCGCGCACCGGTGTGCTCCGTCGACTTCATCACCGCGCACGACGGCTTCACGCTGGCCGACCTGACGATGTACGCCGAGAAGCACAACGATGCCAACGGCGAGGACAACAACGACGGCGAGAGCAACAACACGTCGTTCAACGGCGGCATCGAGGGCCCGACCGACGACGGCGCGGTCAACGACTACCGCGACCGTCAGCGCCGCAACTTCCTCGGCACCCTGATGCTCTCCGCCGGTGTGCCGATGATGCTCGGCGGCGACGAGATCGCCCGGTCGCAGGGCGGCAACAACAACGCCTACTGCCAGGACGACGAGATCTCGTGGTTCGACTGGGACGCCGCAGACCAGGACCTGCTGGCCTTCACCCGCTCGGCGATCGCGTTCCGCAAGGAGCACGTCGCACTGCGCCCCGAGTGGTACCGCACCGCTCCCGGTGACTCCGAGTCCACCGTGTCGGTGCTCCGCGCCGACAACGCGGGCTTCGAGGACGGCGACTGGGCCGACACCGGCAACCGCGCCGTGATGCTCGTGCTCGAGCAGGGCGACGACACGGTCGCGGTGCTGATGAACGCCTCGGACACGACTGTGGAGTTCACGCTGCCGGAGAAGCCGGGTGGCGGCTCGTGGTCGCTCGGGCTCTCCAGCGACACCGAGCAGCACGTCGAGGACGGTGCCACCACGGTGCTGGTCCGCGACGCGTCCTTCACCGCGCTCGTCTGACGCGGTCGCGTCTGAGGGACGGGAGGCCCGGTGCCAGCTGGCACCGGGCCTCCCGTCCGTCCTCCCCCACCACTCCCCCGTAGGGTTCGTCTCGTGGTCCTCCTCGCGCTCGCCATCATCTGTGCCCTCGTCTACGTGGTGCTGCGGCGTCGCGACCGCCGGATGCTCCGCAACGGGGTGCTGCTGCTCGCGACGCTCTTCTTCGCCGTGCTCGGGGTGACCGAGCTGGCGATGGTCCGGTTCCCGGCGATCGAGGTCGTGGTCGTCGGCGCGATCCTGCTCTTCCCCGTGGGGATCGTCGTGCTGGCGGGCTTCCTCATCGCGAACGGCGTCCGGATGTTCCGGCGCGAGGGCCGCAGTCTGGGGAACATGCTCTCGCTCATCGTCGGCGTCGTGCTCGTCGTCGTGACGGTCGTCCTGGTGCTCCTGCTGCGTTCGGGCTCCACCGTCGGCGAGGCCGCGCTGCTGCTCCTGCTAGCCGTCGCCGGGTACGTCGGCATCGTCTTCCTGGTCTTCCTGCTGTACGCGGTCGTCTACGGCCGCGTGGCCAAGCCGCGCGAGGCCGACGTCGTGGTCGTCCTCGGCTCGGGGCTACGGCACGGCGAGGTGACGCCCCTGCTGCGGTCGCGACTGGACAAGGGGCTCGAGGTCTGGCGGCACTCGACGGCGCAGGGACGTGCCGCCGTGATGATCCCCTCCGGCGGCCAGGGCTCGGACGAACCACGGCCGGAGGGCACCGCGATGGCGGAGTACCTCGTGGCGCAGGGCGTGCCCGAGTCGGCCGTGCTGCCGGAGACCCGGTCGCGGAACACCGACGAGAACCTGCGCTTCTCGCGCGAGGTGCAGCAGGCGGCCGGTGTCACCGGGACCGTCGTGGTGGCGACGAGCAACTACCACGTGATGCGCGCTGCGATGCTGGCGCGCAGCCTCGGCAGCCCCGCCGAGGTGGTCGGTGCCCGGACGGCGCGGTACTACGTGCCGAGTGCGTTCCTGCGGGAGTTCGTCGCCGTCGTCGCGGCGCACCGGATCGCGCACGCTGTCGCCCTCGCGGTGGTCGTCGCCGTCTGGGCCTGGATCGCCGTCATCGCCCTGACCTGACCACGGCACCCGTCGCCAGGAACGGGTCGATCGCGGCCCACGTCGCTGACGGTGCCTCGAGGTGCGGCAGGTGCCCGGCCTTCGGGACCTCGGCGAACACCGCACCGGGGACGGCCGCGGCGAGGGCACGGCCGTACGCCGGCGTGACGATGCGGTCGCTCGCACCCCAGACCACGAGCGTCGGCACGGAGATCGAGCCGAGGCGCCCGAGCAGTGCCGCGTCGCTCATGCCGGCGCCCGCGACGGCTGCCATGGTCGCGCCGTTCGACCGCTGCACGGCGCGCTGCTCGTCCGTCATCGCGGCGGGGTCCCGGTACCCGCGCTCCGGGTCGTGCCACGCCGCCTCGGCCAGCCCGCGGGCGTCGAGCGCGAAGAAGTCCGCGATCGGCTCCCCCGCGACGACGACCCCCACGCTGTCGATCAGGAAGACCGCGCCGAGCACGCCCGACATCCGGTCGTCCGCTGCTGCCTGGACGGCCATCTCCAGCGCGATCCACCCGCCGATCGACGACCCGACCAGCACGACGTCGTGGTCGCCGTCCCGCACGAGCGCGTCGAGGTACACGGAGGCGAGGTCCGCCACCGACGCGATGGTGTCAGGCCGCGGTGTGCCGTCCCACCCCGGGTGCGTCGGTGCCACGGCGTGCATGGTGCTGCCGAGGTGCTCGACGATCGGCGCGACGGTCGCGGGGCCACCACCGCCGTGCAGCACCAGCGCGGTGCGGGCTGCGGGGTCGCCGGATCGGAGGGCGGGACGGTCGTCGAGGAGTGTGTTCGTCACGGGGTTCCTTTGTAAGCATGTTTATGTACGAGTGTTGATACGGTAGCACCATGACCATCGATCTGGAATCCCTCGGCCAGGCCGTCAAACGCGCGCAGTACCGGAACCACCGCACGATGGACGCTGCGTTGCAGGACGTCGGCGTGACCCTGGTGCAGTGGGACGCGCTCCGGGCGGTCGACCGCATGCCGGGCGCGTCCGGCCACGACCTGGCGGTGGCGACGTTCCAGAGCGACCAGGCGTTCGGCACCCTGGCGAAGCGGCTGACGGACCGCGGGCTCATCGTGCGGGCCGCCGGTCAGGGCCGACGCATCGAGCACACGCTCACGCCCGCCGGCCGGACGGCGCTGACCGAGGGGCATCGGGTGGCCGCAGCGGTGCTCGAGGACCTGTTCGCCCCGCTCGACGAACCCCGGCGAGCCGTCCTGGCCGAGACCCTGCGATTGCTCGTCACCGACGGGTGACACCGCTGGTCAGACGGACGGGAGGCCCGTGGCGGCGTCGCCACGGGCCTCCCGTCCGTCCGGGGTCGCGTCAGCGAGCCGTGGTCGCCTCGCGCACCGCGGCCTCGGCCGCGACCCAGGCGAGCATCCCGCACTTGACGCGCATGACGAACTTCGAGACGCCGTGGAAGGCGACCAGGTCCTCGAGCACGTCCTCGTCCGGCTCGCCGGCACCGCGCGAGCGCATCATCGACCGGAACTCCTCGACCAGCGCGAGCAGTTCGGGGACGGTCCGCCCGACGGCCATGTCGGTGAGCACCGACGCCGAGGCCATCGAGATCGAGCACCCGTCGCCCTGCCAGGCGACCGCGGCGATCCGGTCGGTCCCCGGTTCGAGCCGCACGCTGACCGTGATCTCGTCGCCGCAGGTCGGGTTGCGCTCGAAGTGCGACGCGTCGGCGTCCGGGAGCACGGCGTCACCGTGCCGGGCCTTCGCGTGGTCGAGGATCACCTGCTGGTACAGGGAGTCGAGGGCGCTCACGCGTCGGCCCCGTCCGCACGGAAGTACCCGCGGACCTCGCTGACGGCGCGGACGAAGCGGTCGACGTCCTCGTCGGTCGTGTACACGTAGGTGCTCGCCCGGCTGGTCGCGGTCAGGCCCAGGCGACGGTGCAGCGGCTGCGCGCAGTGGTGGCCGGAGCGAACGGCGATGCCCTGCGCATCGAGGTACTGCGACACGTCGTGCGCGTGCACCCCGTCGACGTCGAACGACACGAGGCCGGAGCGCGCCACCCCCGCGGCCGGTCCGACCACGGTGATGCCGGGCACTGCGGCCAGGCCGGTGAGCATCCGCTGGGCCAGGTGCTCCTCGTGCGCGCGGACGCGGTCCATGCCGATGGCCTGCAGGTAGCGGACCGCCTCGGCGAGCGCGACCGCCTGGGAGACGGGCTGGGTGCCGGCCTCGAAGCGCTCGGGGGTGGGCATGAACTCGGTGTGCTCCATCGTGACCGTGGTGATCATCGACCCACCCGTGCGGAACGGCGGCAGCGCGTCGAGGAGCTCCTGGCGTCCCCACAGCACGCCGATGCCGTTCGGGCCGAGCATCTTGTGGCCCGAGAAGGCCGCGAAGTCCACGCCGAGCTCCTGCACGTCGAGGGGTCGGTGCGGCGCGGACTGGCAGGCGTCGAGGACGACGAGCGCCCCGTGTGCGTGGGCCGCTGTGACGAGCTCGGCGACCGGGGCGACCATGCCCGTGACGTTGGAGACGTGCGCGAACGCGACGACCTTCGTGCGGTCCGTGATCAGCGCGAGCGCGTCGGCCGCGGTCCAGCAGCCGGTGTCGTCGACGGGGACCCAGCGGAGCGTGGCGCCGGTGGCGAGGGCGAGTTCCTGCCAGGGGACGAGGTTCGCGTGGTGCTCGGCCTCGGTGACCAGGACCTCGTCACCGGGTTCCAGCCGGAAGCGCTCGGCGGCGGGTCCACCGCGCCCGCGGCTGGCGTTGGCGATGCCGTACGCGACGAGGTTGAGCGCGTCGGTGGCGTTCGCGGTCCAGACGACCTCGGACGGGGACGCCGCGTTGACGAACCCGGCGACGGTGGCGCGGGCGTCCTCGTACGCGTCGGTGCTGCGCGCGGCCAGGGTGTGGGCACCGCGGTGCACGGCGGCGTTGTCGTGCTCGAGGAAGCGTCGCTCGGCATCGAGGACCTGGCGGGGGCGCTCGGCCGTCGCACCCGAGTCCAGGTAGACCAGCGGGACGCCGTCCACCTGCTGGTCGAGGATCGGGAAGTCCGCCTTGATCCGCCGGACCTCGGCGTCGGTGAGCGGATGGGCTGGGGCGACGATCGTCACGGGGCTGGTTCCTCCTGCTGTCGTCGGGGTCGACCGCTCCATCGTCCCCGTTGTCCCGGCTTGAGTCCAGCCGGACAGCGCACGGCCCCGGCGTCGCGGTGACGTCGGGGCTGTGGGCCGTGGGCCGTAGGCCTGGGGCTGTCGGTGCTACTGGTTGCCGATGTGCTTGTCGGCCGAGTCGCGGGCGTTGTCGATCTTGTCGTCGAACTTGCCGCCCGTGGCCTTCTTCACGGCGTCAGCGACGCCGTCGAGCACCTTGTCGCTGATGTCCTCGGCCTTCTCGCCCTTGAGCGCGTCCTGGACCTTGCCGTCCTTCAGGAACTCCTGCGCCTTCTTCGTGATGTCGTCGAACCCCGCCATGTCCGTGCCTCTCGTTCCGACGCGGGACCCGCTGCCCCGGCGTGTGCAGCCGATGGTAGGCCCGTCGCGCCGATTCCGTGACGATCGCTCGGTGGCGGGGTCGTGAGCATGCAGGCGGCCGAGCGGACGGACGTGCGAGTGCGGGCGTGCGAGGGCGTGCTCGTCAGGCCATCTGGGCACTGCGGCGACGCGCGAGCACGAACCCGACGGCGACCGACCCCGTGATCGCCAGCAGCGCCGGGATGAGGATGTCGGTCCCCTGCTCGGTGAACTCCACGACGAGCACGAGCGCGGTGAACGGCGCCCGCATCGTGGTCGCGAGGAACGCGGCCGCCCCGATGAACGCGAACGACGCCAGGCTCGACCCGTCCGCCGGCCACAGCAGCAGCCACGCGCCGCCGAGGAACCCGCCGAAGGCCGAGCCGATGGCGATCGACGGCGTCAGGGTGCCGCCGACCGCGCCGGCGCCGATCGTGGCCGATGTCGTGATCGTGCGGATCAGCCCGAGCACGAGCAGGAACAGGATCGGCGCCATGCCGGTCATCGGGTCGCCGTCGAGGTCGGTGTTCATCGCCAGGACGCCGAGCGCGCGACCGTTGCCGAGGATCTCCGGGAACGGCACCGCGATGAGCCCGACCATCGCGAACACCACGGGCAGGACCACGAGCAGTCGCCACCCCTTCGGCGCGAGCCCCTGCAGCCGGTTCGTCAGCTTCACGAACCCGACCCCCGCGAAGCCGAGCACCGGGCCGACGACCGCGGCCCAGACGAGCAGCGACGGCGACATGTGCATCGCGGGCACGTGGTAGAGCACTTCGTCCGGGATCGCCAGGCGCGCGACGACGGCGGCGATGGCACTCGTGGCGAAGGCGGGCAGCGCGGTCGCCAGCGTGAGCTCCCCGAGCAGCACCTCGACCGCGAACAGCGCACCGCCGAGTGGCACGTCGTAGACCGCGGCCAGACCGGCCGCGGCGCCGCACGCGACCAGGATCTTCGTCTCGCGCTCGGTCAGTCCGGCGCGGCGCGTGACGACCTGCGCCAACCACGCGCCGACCTCGCGCGGCGCGACCTCTTTGCCGATGGAGGCGCCGAGCCCGACCGCCAGGATCTGCACGCCGGCGTTGGCCAGGGTCACCAGCGCGGGCATCCGTGTGCCGCCCACCGCCGCGGTGACCGCCACGGTCGGACGACCCCAGCGTCGCAGTGCCCACCAGGCGAACCCGGTCAGCACGCCGGCAGCGGCGAGTGCCAGGAAGCGGTTCAGGCCGGACGGGGCGTCGGCGGCTTCGTGGTGTCCGCCGAACGGGAACCCGAAGGCGACGAACTGGATGAGCTGCAGTGCGAGCCACACCGAGACGCCGGCGACGCCACCCGCGATGCCGACCAGGGCGGTGACGACGGCCAGCTTGACGGCCCAGATCGGTGTCGCGTGTGCAGCGTGCGGCATGTCAGGAACCCTATCGGCAGCACGGCACGGGCCCGGTCGCGCCCTAGGCTGACGACGTGCCCGACATCCCCGAAGCTGGACGCCCGCGCGCCTGGGACCCCTTGGTCGGCAGCGCGCAGTCGGTCGTCCTCGAGGTGCTCCGCGCCGGGCCCCGCCCCCGTACCGAGCTCGCCGCCCGCCTCGGGCTGTCCGGACCGAGCCTGTCGCGCATCACGAAGCCCCTGCTCGGGTCTGGGATCCTGGTCGAACGGCAGGGCGTGCAGGGCACCGGGACCGGTCGGCCGTCGATCCCGCTCGACATCGACGCCGACGCGCACCACTTCGTCGGGGTGAAGCTCACTGGCGACGGACTGTTCGCGGTGTCGACCGACCGGCGCGGCCGGGTCCTCACCGAGCGCGAGGACCCCCTGCCGGACCCGACCGTCCCGGCCGTCGTCGCCCGCGTCGCGGCGGTCGTCGCCGGGCTCGTCGAAGACGACGACCGGATCCGCGGGTGCTGCGTTGCCGTGGGCGGTGCCACCGAGGGGCGCAGCGTCATCCGCCGCGCGCCGTTCCTGGGCTGGCAGGACGTCCCGCTCGCCGCCCTGCTCACCGACGCGACCGGGCTCCCCGTGAGCGTGGAGAACGACGTCCGGGCGCTGACCCACGCCGAGCACTGGTTCGGCGAGGGTCGCGACCGTCGCTCGTTCGCCCTGCTCACCATCGGCGCCGGGATCGGACTGGGTCTCGTCGTCGGGGACTCGGTCGTCGACGGCGCGCACTCGACCGCGGGCAGCATCGGCCACCAGCGGCTCGGTGGCTCGGTCGGCGCGTCCGACGTGGAGTGCGAGTTCGGGCACCGCGGATGCGCCCGGGCAGTCCTGAGCGCCCGGGCGATCGCGCTCACCGGCAGCCGTGCCCTCGGTCGGACGGTCACCGCCGCAGCACTGCTCGACGCCGCGCGGGACGGCGACCCGGCTGCTCGCGACGTCGTCGACACCGCCGCCGAGGCGCTCGGCCTGCTCGTCGCAGACGTCGTCAACGTGGTGGACCCCGAGGTGGTCCTGCTCTCCGGCGAGCTCGTCGCGGTCGCCGAAGTCGGCCGCGCGGCGCTCGACCGCTCCGTCGATGCGGCACGCCACTGGTCGACCCCCACCCCGACCCTGGTCGCGCAGCCGTTCCGGTTCAACGAGTGGGCCCGTGGCGCAGCCGCGGTCGCCATCCAGATGCACGCCCTGGGCGCCTGACGCCGCGCACCGTGCGCGGTTGCGTCGGCGCAGCCCGCCTCCGGTGCGAGGTTGACCGCGCCGTGCGACCTTGTTGCCTCGCACCACCCGGTCAACGCCGCACCACCCCGCAACCGCGCACCGTGCGTACCCCGCCTAGGTGAGCCGCAGCAGCGTGTTCACCTGCTCGTTGACGGCGGTGAGCGTCGAGATCGGCTTGCCGTTCGCGTAGATGTCGTCGAAGGCGGGCTGGACCAGCGCCTGCACGTCGGCCGGGTTCCGCGTGACCGGGAACAGGAACGTGGTGTCGTCCTCGACCTGCTCCGTGAACGCGGACACGTCGAACCCGCGCTTGCGGAACGCGGCGACCGCCGCTTCCGTGCCCGAGCGACGTGCCGGGAACACGATCCCCGCCCGTCCGACGATCTCCTGTGCGGCCGCACTGCCCAGGTAGGCGACCCACTTCGCCGCGGCCTCGGGGTGCTTCGCCTGCTTCGTGATGGAGTCACCCAGGCCGTTGAACATCGACGCACGGTGCCCGACCGGTCCGGACGGCGTCGGCGCGATTCCCACCGTGATGCCCGGCAGGTTGGCGTACGTGCCGATCATCCACGAGCCGTTGAACGACAGCGCGACCTTCTTCGCGCCGAGCTGCACGTCCGGCCCGGTCGTCGTCGAGAACACGCCGTACTTCGGCATGTAGCCCTTCTCGGCGAGCCCGAAGTACCACGAGATCGTCTTCTGGAACCCGGCGTCGTCGTAGCGGAACCGGTTCCCCCACGGGTTGCTGTTCGTGTAGTACCAGTCCGTGGACCCGGTGAACGGCGACCACTGCGTCTGCCCGAACCCGTCGCCACCGCTGCCGTTCGCGCTCATCCCGTAGACCGCGACGTCGGACTTGTCGAACCCGGACTCGTCACCGCGACGCCCCTTGGAGTCGATCGTCAGGTGGGCGACGGCCTGCTCGAACGTCCCGCCGTCGTCGGGGTTCCAGGAGAGTCCCGCCAGGTCCTCCGCGGAGTAGCCGGCCTTCGCGATGACCTTCTCGTCGTAGAACATCGCGATCGTGTCCCAGTCCTTCGGCGACCCGTAGCGGTGTCCGTCCTTGCCCTTCCAGAGCTGCGCGAGCCCGGACTGGTAGTCGTCGTCGCGGATGGACGACGTCGCATCGAGCTCGTCGAGCTTGTACAGCACGTCGAGGTCGGCGAACTGCGGGAACTTCGACAGGTGGTCGGTGAACACGTCCGGCGCGGTCCCGGCGATGAACCCGGCGGTGAGCTTCGTCCAGTAGTCGGCCCATCCGAGCTGGGTGATCTTGATCCGGATGTCCGGGTTCTCCTGCTCGAAGGCCTTCGCGACGGCCTGGTAGGCGGGGAGCTGGTTGGCGTCCCAGAGCCAGTACGACACGGTGCCGGTCGCGCCGCTGTTCGGGTTCGTGGTCCCGGGCGACGAGCACGCGGCGAGTGCACCGAGGGCCAGGGCAGAGGCACCGCCGGCGAACAGCGAGCGGCGGGTGATGGAGTTCGTCATGAGGAGGGTTCCCTACTTGATGCCGGAGAAGCCGATGGAGTTGACGATCCGCTTGGCGAAGACGCCGAACAGCACGATCATCGGGAGCGCTGCCACCAGGGTGGCTGCCATGAGTCCTGCCCAGTCGGTCCCCGACTGCGGGGACTGCGACTTGAAGACGCCGAGCGCGACGGTCAGCACGCGCGAGCTGTCGGTGTACGACACCATGAGCGGCCAGAAGTAGTCGTTCCACGCGGTGATGTAGGTCAGGACGGCGAGCGTCGCGATCGGCGCGGACGCCATCGGCAGGATCAGCCGGAAGAACACCCGCACCTTGCCGGCGCCGTCGATCAGCGCGGCTTCCTCGACCTCCTTCGAGATGCCGAGGAAGAACTGCCGCAGGAAGAAGACCGCGAACGGCGTCATGAGCATCGAGGGCAGCGAGATCCCGAGCAGCGTGTCGACCAGCCCGAGCGACTTGATGAGCGTGAAGTTCGGCAGCAGCGTGAAGATCGTCGGGACCATGAGCCCCGCCAGGAACACGCCGAAGACCTTGTCGCGTCCCGGCCAGCGCAGCCGGGCGAAGGCGTAGGCCGCGGCGGCGGAGAGGAAGACCTGGCCGACGGTGATCATCGTCGCCGTGAGCACCGAGTTGAGCAGGTACTGCCAGAAGTTGATGGCCGCGCCGGAGCCACCCTGGGCGAGCGCCTCCTTGGTGGACTGCAGGCCGAACACCCGCTCGAACCCGCCCAGGCTGAAGCCGGTGGGCAGCAGCGACGTCGGGTCGGCGGAGATCGCACCGTTCGACGACAGGGCCGTCCGGAGGATCCAGTAGAACGGGAACAGGGTCACGACGATCACGGCGATCATCGCGATCCAGGCCACGACGCGTCCGACGGACGGCTTCGGGCGGGGGGCTCTGGCACCACGGGTGGTGACGGCGCGGGTGGTGGGTTCGACCACCGGGGGCAGGGTGCTGGTCATCGTCGACTCGCTTCCGGTCAGTGCTGCGTCAGGGGGGCGGCGGGCGGCCGCGTCAGTCCAGGTCGCTCTCGCCGGAGCGCGAGAGTCGGTACTGGATGACGGTGATGATGCTGAGGACGACGAGCAGTGCCACCGAGACGGCGGACGCGTACCCGAACTGGAACCGTCCGAAGGCCAGGTTGTAGATGTAGTTCTGCACGACGTTCGTGGCGTTCGCCGGACCGCCCTGCGTGGTGATGGCGACGGTGTCGAACACCTGGAACGACCCGATGACCGTGATGATGAGCACGAGCGACAGGATCGGGCGGAGCAGCGGCACCGTGATGCCCCAGAACATCTTCCACTCGCTGGCACCGTCGATGCGGCCGGCCTCGTACACCTGCTCCGGCAACGCCTGCAGCCCCGCGAAGATCAGCAGCGCTGTGTAGCCGACGTTCCGCCACACGTTGATGAACGCGATCGTGGGGATGCCCCAGACGTCGCTCTGCAGGAAGGGGATGCGCCCGACGCCGATCGCGTTGAGGACCTCGTTGCCGATGCCGAGCTGCGTGTCGAGGATCCAGAGCCAGATGAGCGCCGCGACGACGTTCGACACCAGGTACGGCGCGAGGACGATGCCCCGGACGAAGGTCGACTTGGTCAGGCGGTGCATCATCACCGCGATGAACAGCGCGAGCACCGTCTGGAAGCCGATGTTCAGCAGCACGTACTCGACCGTCACCGCCATCGAGTGCCAGAAGATCGAGTCCTGCAGCAGTCGCTGGTAGTTCTGCAGGCCGGTGAACACGGGCGGGGTGAGCAGGTTGTACGTCGTGAAGCTGAGGTAGATGCCGCGCAGGGTCGGCCAGAGCAGGAACGCGGCGAACCCGATCGAGGCCGGGGCGATGAAGACCAGCGCCAGCCAGAGGTCGTTGCGACGTCGGCGCTTCGGGCTCGCGGCCCTGGCCGTGGTCCCGGCGACGGTCCGGCTGCGCCGGGCACTCGTCGTCAGGGGTGACGACACGGGTGTTTCGGTGGCCATCGTGACTCCTTCGTCAACGCGGTTTCCGTCGGGCGTCAGCGCCGGACGGCTTTAGTGTCGCCGCAAAACAAACCGCTTGTCAAGACATCCCGGCCATCAGATGACGGGAGGCCCGTGGCGGCGTCGCCACGGGCCTCCCGTCATGTCGACGGTCGCGTCTACACGGCGGTCAGCCGGAAGAGGACCACGCGCTCTGCGGACGTGGCCGGGGCCTCGAGCCCCACGGTCGTCAGGACACGTCCGGTGAAGACGCGCTCGCCCGACCACCACTGCGGCGCGCGGACGCCGTCCGCGCCCGTGCCGATCAGGACCGGGTCGACGCGGTACCGCGTGTCGGGGTCGAGGTCGCGGAACGACACACGGCCGCGGACGCTCACCTCGGGGCTGCCGAGCGACGCGAGGAAGAACATCGCCTCGCGTCGGTCCGGGGCGACCACGCCGTAGACGTTCAGCGTCTCGTCGACCTGGTCGACCCGCACCAGGTCGCCGCCGTGCAGCAGCGGGCGGGTCTCCTTGTAGAGCGCGATCCACTCGGCCAGGTCGCGTTCCTCGGCCGCGGAGGCCTTCGACAGGTCCCACTCGATGCCGAGGTGCCCGAAGAGCGCCGTCCCCGCACGGAACGACAGGTCGTGCCAGCGACCCGTGGTGTGGTTCACGCCGCTGGCGATGTGCGAACCGAGCAGTTCGGCGGGCAGCAGCTGCATCGTCCAGCGGTTCATCTGCTGGCGCTCGAGCGGGTCGATGCAGTCGGACACCCACACGCGGTCGGTGTGCTCGATGACGCCGAGGTCGACGCGGCCGCCGCCCGACGAGCAGGACTCGATCTCGAACCCCGGGAAGCGGTCCTTGAGTGCCGCCATCAGCCGGTAGGCCGCCAGGGTCTGCTCGTGCACAGCCGCACCACCCCCGCGGTGGCCCGCCTCGACCAGGTCGCGGTTGTGGTCCCACTTGACGTAGTCGATCCGGTACTCGTCGATGATCGCCGTCATCCGGTCGAGGACGTGCTCGTACGCCTCGGGGATCGCCAGGTTCAGCACCTGCTGGTGCCGCGAGCGGATCGGCAGCCGCCCGTCGGCCTGCATGACCCAGTCGGGGTGGGCGCGGGCCAGGTCGCTGTCCTCGTTCACCATCTCCGGTTCGAACCACAGGCCGAACTGCATGCCGGCGGCACGGACGTGGTCCACGAGCGGGGCGAGGCCGTCCGGCCAGACGCCCTCGTCGACGAACCAGTCCCCCAGCCCGGCGAAGTCGTTGCGACGGTGACGGAACCACCCGTCGTCCAGGACGAAGCGCTCGACCCCGAGGCGTGCGGACCGGTCGGCGAGGTCCTTCAGGCGAGCCAGGTCGTGGTCGAAGTAGACGGCCTCCCAGACGTTGATCGTCATCGGGCGGTCGCTCGTCGGGTGCTGCGGCCGGCTGCGCAGGTGGGTGTGGAAGCGGCGGGCCTGGGCGTCGAGGCCGTCGGCGTACGCGCCGTAGACCCAGGGCCCCTGGTAGGTCTCCCCGGTGCCGAGCCGGACCTCGCCCGGCAGCAGCAGCTCGCCGCCGCCGACGACCTGCTTGCCGTTGAACAGCCGCTCCGCGAAGTGCCGGTGGTTGCCGCTCCACGCGGTGTGGACGCCCCAGACCTCGCCGTGGGCGAAGCCGAACCCGGGCACGCCCACGCTCAGGACCGTGGCGGCGTCGGCGCCCGTGCGGCCCTTGCGCCCCTCGCGTTCGTGGATGCCGACGACGAGGTCGCTGCGCTGCGGGGTGCGCTCCTTGCCCCAGCGGCCGGCGAAGTCCAGGACCTCGCGGGCGCGGGTCGGGGTCGGCAGCGCGACCGTGACGTCGTCGACCGTGTAGGAGCCCGGGCCGGTGTTCGTGACGGCGGCGCGCGTGCGCACCAGGCCGGAGGGCAGCAGCTCGATCGTCAGGCGGACGGCGAGCTGCGCGGTGGGGTCCGCGGCCTCGACGACGACCGCGGCCGGTCCGGCGTCGACACGGCGCCCGTCCTCGTGCGCCTCGCCGACCACGTCGATGCTCGTCGTCGTGAACCGTGGCGACCAGTCGTTGCCGTCGCGGTGGCCGCTGATCCCCGGCTTGCCGGACCAGCCCGCGTGGGGCTCGGGCAGGACCGCCAGGCGGATCGGCTCGTCGACCGCGTTCGACACGACGGGCTCGAGTCCGGAGACGACCAGTGCCGCCATGTCTTCGGTGGAGAGCCGCCCGAGCGCGGCGCCCCAGTGCACGACGGCCGGCAGCCGCCCCTCGGTGCAGTCGAGGACGAGGGACACCCCCGCCGCGGTCAGGTGGACGAGGGCGTCGGGATGGGTCTGCTGCGTCATCGGAGCTCTTTCTTTTGTCTCGCAACTATGTGCGTGGCAAGTATGTCAGAACCAGCGCTTGACCTTGAAGACCACGAACAGCGCCGCCGCGAAGACGATCATCGCCAGGACCGCGAGCGGGTAGCCCCACGTCCACGTCAGCTCGGGCATGTGGGTGAAGTTCATGCCGTAGATCGCAGCGATGAGCGTCGGCGCGAAGAGGATCGCCGCCCAGCCGGAGATCTTCTTCGTGTCGTCGTTCTGCTTCTGCGCCGCCAGGGTCGCGTCGACGGTCAGCGCGTTCTGCAGCAGCTGGCGGAAGGTGTCGAGTCGCTCCGCGGTGCGGATGGCGTGGTCGAGGACGTCACGGAAGCGCCGCTGCATCTCGACCGGCAGGTGGTACTTCTCGGCGCCGCGGTGCAGGTTCTCGATCATGTACACGAGCGGACGCGCCGCTCGTTGGAAGTCGACGACCTCGCCGAACAGCTCGTAGATGCGCTTGGACACCCCGGGCACGCCGGAGAAGAGCTGGTCCTCGATCTGGTTGATGTCCTCCTCGAGCCCGTCGATCACCGGGAGGTAGTCGTCGACGATCGAGTCCATCAGCGCCCAGAGCTGCGCCTGCGGGCCGGCCGTCACCAGTCCTGGCTTGCCGCTCATCCGCTGCAGGGAGCGCGGGACGACCTGGCGCCCGCGCGGATCCGCCTGCACGACGGCGAGGAAGAAGCCGTCCCCGACGAAGGCGTGCACCTCGCCGAACGCCACTTCCTCGCGGCGGTCGTTGTAGAGCGCCGGCTTGAGGACCGCGAACAGCGTCGAGCCGTACCGCTCGAGCTTCGGGCGCTGGTGCCCCTCGGCGGAGTCCTCGACCGCCAGCTCGTGCAGCCCGAGGGCCACGGCGACGTCGCCGAGCTCGGTCGCGTCGGGCTGGTACAGCACGATGCAGGCACTGGCGTCCTGGTCCGACATCATCCGGAAGGTGTCGTCGAGCGAAGGACTCACCATCGGTGCGATGCGGTCGACGTAGACAGTGTTCAGCTCGACGGTCACAGGACCAGGCTACGCACGTCCCCCGTCCGCTGAGCGGCACCTGCACGACGTGACAGCGAACGGGCATACCGTTGGGTCTTCAGCATGCTGACGAGTGGCTGCTGACGGAGGGAGTGGTCATGCGTTGGTTCCGGAAGATCGCGATCGCGGTGAGCGCCGTCGTCGCCGTGGTGGGTTCGTTCATCGGCTCGGGTGCGGCGGGTGGCACGCCGATCCAGGACGCGGCCGGTGGGGCGCTGTCGGCGTCGTCCACGGCCATCGCCCCGGGTGGCCCCGCGTTCGGCATCTGGAGCGTCATCTACGTCGGGCTCATCGCGTTCGCAGTCTGGCAGTTCCTGCCGCGTCGTGCGGACCAGGCCCGCCACGACCGACTCGCGGTCCCCGCGGTGCTGTCGCTGCTGCTCAACGCCGCCTGGATCCTGTCCGTGCAGTTCGGGTTCCTCTGGGCGAGCGAGCCGATCATCGTCGCGCTGCTCGCCGTGCTGGCGTGGGCGTTCGTCATCCTGCGACGCACGCGGCCGTCCGGCATCGTCGAGGCGATCGTCACCGACGGCACGTTCGGGCTGTACCTCGGGTGGCTCTGCGTCGCGACGGCGGCCAACACCGCCGCGGTGCTGACGGCCGCCGGGTTCCGCGGCTTCGGACTCGGGCAGGACGTGTGGGGTGTCGTCGTGGCGCTCGTCGCTGGGCTGGTCGGGGTCCTCGTGGCCGTCGCTGGCCGGGGTCGCCTGTCGCCGGTGGTGTCGCTCGCGTGGGGTCTGGCATGGGTCGCGGTCGCTCGTCTCGACGGGCCCCTCGTGTCGACGCCCACCGCGGTCGCGGCCATCGTCGCCGCTGCCGCAGCGGTCGTCGTCACCCTCGTGGTCCGCGCCCGCGCGGGATGGTCGGCAGCGCGCACGGCCTCGGCCGCCCGCGTGTCCTGAGCCCGACCCCGCCGCAGGCGCACCGGGCCGTCGCGCGGTGCCGCTCGATGCGCAGGCACCAACCCCGCAGCACCGAAAGCGACATCGGGTACGGGTCGGCGCGGCGCTTCCACGGCGGCGATGTCGCTCGATACGCACGCACCAACCCCGCAGCACCGGAAGCGACATCACGCAGCCGAACGCGACGCGCGATCCCGCACCCGATGTCGCTCCATGCGCACGCACCCACCCCGCAGCACCGAAAGCGACATCGGGTAGGGTTTGCGCGGCGCTTCCACCGCGGCGATGTCGCCCGATACGCACGCACCCACCCCGCACCCGATGTCGCTCCATGCGCACGCACCAACCCCGCAGCACCGAAAGCGACATCGGGTACGGGTTGGCGCGGCGCTTCCACGGCGGTGATGTCGCTTTTGTGCGGGTACCGGTGCGCCGGGCCGAACAAGGGCCGGTACCTGAGCGTCAGGCCGAACCAGGCGGGCACCGGTGCGTCAGGCCGGACCGGTGTGCCAGGCCGGCACCGGCTCGCCTGGCCGGGCCACGCCGTCGCGGGACGTGTCAGCGCGCCGCGGCGACCAAGCCGTGGGCAGCGGCCACGGCGTCGTTCGTGACGCGGCCGGCGTGCACGTTGAGCCCGCGGGCCAAGGCAGCGTCGGACTCGAGCGCCTGTTCCCACCCCTGGTCGGCGATCGCCAGCGCGTACGGCAGCGTCGCGTTCGTCAGCGAGATCGTCGACGTGCGCGGCACCGCCCCCGGCATGTTCGCCACGCAGTAGTAGACGGTGTCGTGCACCCGGAACGTCGGGTCGTCGTGCGTGGTCGGCCGCGAACCCTCGAAGCAGCCGCCCTGGTCGATGGCGATGTCGACGAGGACCGAACCGGGGCGCATGTCGGCGACCATCGCGTCGGTGACGAGCTTCGGTGCGGAGGCCCCGGGGATGAGCACGGACCCGATCACCAGGTCCGCGTCGCGCAGTGCCTCGGCGATCGCGTGACTCGACGACCGCAGCGTCGTGATCCGTCCGTCGAACCGGGCGTCGAGCGCGCGCAGGCGCGGCAGGCTGATGTCGAAGACCGTGACCTCGGCGCCGAGACCGAGCGCCATCGCGGCCGCGTGCTCGCCGGCGACACCGCCGCCGATGACCACCACGCGGCCCTTCGGCGTGCCGGGGACCCCACCGAGCAGCAGACCCCGTCCTCCGTGGGCGCGCATGAGGTGGTTCGCGCCGACCTGGGCGGACAGCCGTCCGGCGATCTCGGACATCGGGGACAGCAGCGGCAGCGACCGGTCGGGCAGCTGGACCGTCTCGTACGCGATGGCGGTCGCGCCCGAGTCGATGAGCGCGTCGGTCAGCGGGCGATCCGCCGCCAGGTGCAGGTAGGTGAAGAGCACCTGGCCGGGGCGGATCGCCGCGTACTCGGAGGCCACCGGCTCCTTGACCTTGAGGACCAGCTCTGCCTGCGCCCAGACGTCGGCCGCGGCGGGGACGATCGTGGCACCGGCGGCCTGGTACTCGGCGTCAGGGAAGGACGACCCGTCACCGGCTCCGGCCTGCACGATGACCTGGTGGCCGTGCAGGGTCATCTCCGCGACACCCGCCGGGGTGGCTGCGACACGGAACTCGTTGTTCTTGATCTCGGTGGGGACGCCGATGCGCATGGCGGACTCCTTCGTGGGCTGCGTGCGGACGTGCCGCGGTGACACCCACCATCCAGCCAGTCCCGCGTGTCCGGCATGTTGCGCCCGAACATCCGACTGGTGTGCGCCGGATCCGTGCGACGAGATTCGGCGGATCAGCCCCGGCTGCGGAGCGACTCGCTGGGGAGCTCGCCGAAACGAGCCCGGTACGCCGCCGAGAAGCGACCGAGGTGGCCGAAGCCCCACGCGCGGGCGATGTCCGCCACCGAGGTCTCGTCGCGATCGGAGCGCCGCAGGTCGGTGTGCGCGCCGTCGAGCCGGACGCCGCGGAGCAGGTCGCCCGGGGTCTGGTCGAGGTGCCGCCGGAGCGACTGCTGCAGCCCGCGGGGACTGAGGCCGGCGGCCGAGGCGATCTCGGGTGTGCCGATCGCCTCGGCGGCGTGAGCGTGCACGAACTCGAGGGCCCGGCGGAGCCGCTCGTGCTCCGGCCCCGTGCCGGGCACTGACGCCCGCCAGGACGTGCGCTTCGGGAACGCCCGGAGCGCGGCGCCGGCGAAGGTGTCGGCGATCGCGCGGCGAGCGGTCTCCCCGAGCCCGTGGCCCATGTCGAGCCAGGTCGCCGAGTGCGCCCGGACGGTCTGCTGCCAGATGCGGGTGCCCTCGGCCGTGGCCCGCTGGAGGGGCTCGAAGGCGAAGTCGCCGTCACCGGCGAGCTCGGCCACGAACGACCGGTCCAGCTGGACGAGGTTGAGGGCGATGTCGCGGTGGTGCAGCTGGTACGCGCCGTCACTCGGCAGCACGACGGGGACACCGGGGTGCAGGTCGATGGTGTGCCCCGCGTAGGAGATCGTGCTGGTCCCGCTGCGCAGCCAGGCGACGATGAACTCGTCCTCGACCAGGGACTCGCTGCGCAGGTCGACCTGGAAACGGGCACTGCGGAGCGACATCCGGTCGTCGCCGACGCCGGCGAAGCTCCAGCCGCTGTCGGCCGAGGTCCGCCGGACGGCCGGTGTGCGCAGGTCGTACCCGGCGGAGAAGAACGCGACAGCATGGTCGATGTCGGACCCCGCGAGCCGCTTGGACCAGCGGCCGTCGGTCGTTCCGCGGCGGTCGGGGGATGAGGTAACGAACCGTTCTGCAACGGGCAGAGCGGCAGCGCGCATCGCCGTCGTCGGCGTGGTTTCGCTGGAGAGCACCATGTCCGAGAACCTACGAGCAACCACCGACATCGGGGGCCGGGCCCGTCAGTTCTGCAGGATCGCCTGCCCGATGCTCTCGTCGAGGATCAGGTCCGTGACGAGTCCGGCGGCCAGCGCACCCCGGAGCGAGGCCGCCTTGCCCCGGCCCGCGACGACGCAGATCCGCCGGGGCGCGCGCTTGATCGTGTCGAGGTCGGGCCCACCGGCGCGGGCGTTCAGACCGATGTCCCGCCACGAGCCGTCCGCGCGGTAGAACACCGTCGAGACGTCCCCGACGACCTTCGCCGACGCCAGCTCGTCCCGGTCCGCCGGGTCCAGGTACCCGCCGGAGTAGACGTGGGACGGCACCGGCGCCTGGGGTGCGCCGACCCCGAACACGACGACGTCCATGCGCTCGTGCAGGTCCAGCACGCGGCGGATCGAGCGCTCGCGGAACAGGGCCTCCTTCGTCGCGGGGTCGTCGAAGAACGCGGGGACCGGGAACTGCTGCACGAGGGCGCCGTACGCCTCGCCGAACCGCCGGAGGATCTCGGACGCGTAGACGATCCCCGTGGTCCGGGTGTTCGCCGCGCCGTTCACCTGCACGATGGTCGAGCCGTGCGTGGTCTTCGGGACGAGGTACCGACTGACCGCGCTGACGGTCGAGCCCCACGAGATCCCGATCACCATGTTCGACTCGATGTACTGCGTCAGGATCCGGGCGGCCGACAGCGCGACCCGCTCGAGACGGTCGACGTCACTGGTGTGGTCCGGCACCGGCACGACGTGCGCGTGCACCCCGAAGCGCGCGCGGATGTTCCGGCTGAGCGCGGCGGCCTGGTCGAGCGGCGAGCGGATCTGGATGTCGACGAGCCCTGTGTCCCTGGCGTGCTTGAGCAGCCGTGAGACGGACGACCGCGACGTCCCGAGTTCGTCCGCGATGGCGTCCATCGTCAGGTCCTGCAGGTAGTACAGGTGCGCGGCACGCAGCGCCTGCTGCGTGCGCATCGGCTGCGCGGCGTCAGTCATCTGCGGCACCCGCACCGGACCCATCTGCGACACCCGCACCGGACCCGTCAGCGGCACCCGCACCAGAACTCATGAAGCCAACCATGCACGGACGTGCACGGCCGCTGCAAGCCCTGTCGAGCCTCCCGTCCGCGTCCCGAGCCGGGCCACGGCCGTCCCGAGCGGGGGCCACAGGCGTTCTGCACGTTCGTGCACGCAGGTTGCCCCGACTTCTCAACAGGCGCACGATCGACTCAAGACCAACGAACCGACCCCAGAAAGCGACGCGTACGCACATGTCGAAGACGACGCAGCCCCGACGCACGGTGACCGCCCTCACCGAGCGCCCGAACGCACAGGTCCTCATCGTGGGTGGCGGCATCAACGGCATCGCCACCTTCCGCGACCTCGCCCTGCAGGGCGTCGACGTCGCGCTCGTCGAGCGCGGCGACTACGCCTCCGGCGCCTCGGCGGCGTCGAGCCACATGATCCACGGTGGCATCCGCTACCTCGAGAACGGCGAGTTCCGCCTGGTGCGCGAGAGCGTCCAGGAGCGCAACGGCCTGATCCGGATCGCCCCGCACTACGTCAAGCCGCTGCAGACGACGATGCCGATCTTCTCGACGTTCTCCGGCATCATGAACGCCCCGCTGCGCATGCTCACGCACAAGCAGCGCTCCACCAAGGAGCGCGGCGCCATGCTGATCAAGATCGGCATGACGATCTACGACTCCTTCTCGCGCGACGGCGGCTCCGTCCCGAAGCACGTCTTCCGCACCAAGAAGGCGGCGCTCGCGGACATGCCCGCGCTCAACAGGGACCTGAAGTACACGGGCACCTACTACGACGCCTCGGTGCACGAGCCGGAGCGCCTGGCGCTCGACGTTCTCAAGGACGGTCTGACCGCCGGCACCGGGACCGGCTCGGCCGCGACCGCCCGTGCGACCAACTACGTCGAGGCCGCCGGCACCCGCGACGGCGGCGTCCTGCTGCGCGACCTGGAGACCGGCGAGGAGTTCGCCTTCCAGGCCGACGTCGTCATCAACGCCTCGGGGCCGTGGACCGACCTGACGAACCAGGCGTTCGGCGGCGAGACGAAGTACATGGGCGGCACGAAGGGCTCGCACATCGTCGTGCACAACGACGAGCTGCTCGAGGCCACCAAGGGCCGTGAGCTGTTCTTCGAGAACGACGACGGCCGCATCGTGCTGATCTACCCGCTCAAGGGCCGGGTGCTCATCGGCACGACCGACATCGACGCCGACCCGTCGAAGCCCGTCACGACCACCGACGAGGAGATCGACTACTTCTTCGGGCTGGTCAAGCACGTGTTCCCGCAGATCGACGTGAACCGCGACCACATCGTCTACAGCTACTCGGGCATCCGGCCGCTCCCCCGCCACGAGGACACCGCCCCCGGGTTCGTGTCCCGCGACTACCGGATCGTCGACACCCAGGTCCCCGGGCTCGGTGACACCACCGTGCTGTCGCTGGTCGGCGGCAAGTGGACCACCTTCCGCGCCCTCGCCGCGCACCTGTCGACCGAGGCCACGCAGGAGCTCGGCGTCGCCCGCAAGGTCGACACGACCGGCATGGCGATCGGTGGCGGCAAGGACTTCCCGACCACGGACGCCCAGCGCGCACTGTGGATCAAGTCCCACCGCGACGGGCTCGACGAGCAGCTCGTCGACGGGCTGCTCGAGCGCTACGGCACCCGTGCGGCCGAGGTCGTCGACGTCCTGACCGACGGACCGGTCGAGCCGCTCGAGTCCGACCCCGCCCTGACCCGGGCCGAGGTCGCGTACTTCGCCGAGCACGAGCAGGCCGTCCACCTGATCGACGTCGTGCTGCGCCGCACGAACCTGGCGTTCGTCGGCGGCGTCACGATCGACCTGCTCGACGAGCTTGCCGACGTGCTCGCCGGTGCCCTCGGCTGGAGCACCGAGGAGCGTGCGGACGAGGTCCAGCGCACCCTCGACGTCCTGCGTGAGTCGCACGGCGTGATCGTGCCCCTGACCGCCACGGCGGCCAACGCGTCCTAGGCGCGCACCACACGACAGACGGGAGGCCCGGTGCCAGCTGGCACCGGGCCTCCTGTGTGTGGGCCGTGCTTCAGAACCGCTCTCCGGTCGGGTCCTGCGCGGTCCGGTCGATCAGGTCGTCGCCGCCCATTGGCTCGCCCTCCCAGTCGACCAGGCGCCAGCCGTCAGCCGACGACCCCTCGAGCTCGACGACACCCGTGTTCTCGAGGTGTCGGTCGGCGCCGAGGTCGTTCGGGGTGTTCTGCGCCGTGGTCGCCGCCCAGATCCGGATCGCGGCACCGTGGCTGAACGCGGCAGCGACCTGCGCGCCCGTCGCCTCGATCTGCCGCACCGCGTCGTCGTAGCGGTCGAAGAAGTCCTCGCCGGTCTCGGCGCCCGGCATCCGAGCCTCGCGCTCCCCGGACGCCCATGCGTAGCAGGCGGCCAGGTAGCGCTGCACCGACGTCTGGTCGCGCAGCCCCTGCAGGTCCCCGGCCTCGATCTCGCGCAGTCCGGGCAGGACCACCGGCTCGAGCCCGAGCGCAGCGGCGAGCGGCGCCGCGGTGTGCTGCGTCCGGACCATCGACGACACGAACAGCCGCTCGATGCCCCGGTCGGCGAGTGCCGCGGGCAGCGCCCGGGCCTGCTGCTCACCGAGCTCGGTCAGCCCGGGTCCTGGCACTTCGGCGTCCAGGATGCCGTGCACGTTCGCGGGGGTCTGGCCGTGTCGGATCAGCAGCAGTCGCATGCTGCCACCCTACGGACCCGCGCGTCCCGTCAGCGCGCCGGGTCCGACTCGCGCTCGGCGGCCGCGTGCACGGCGTCCTGCGCGGCGAACGGCAGGTCCCCGAGGTCGAGGTGCGGGTTCGTGTCCTGCGTGAGGACGAGCTCGCGGGCCTCGTCGGCGGTCTCCACGGCGGGCATCGACCCGGGCAGCGGACGCTGTGACGACTCCTTCATGCAGAAGACCCCGACCGCCCCGAGGACACTCATCGCCATCAGGAAGTACGCGGGGGCGAGCTCGTCACCGGTCACCGTGAGCAGTGCCTGCACGATGAGCGGCGTGGTCCCGCCGAACACCGCGATCGCGATGTTGTAGGCGAAGCCCATCCCGCCGTAGCGCGTCGAGGTCGGGAAGAGCGCGGGCAGCGACGCAGCCTGGTTCGACACCCAGAGCGCCGTCATCAGCGCCAGCAGGGCGAGTCCGGACAGCGTGGACCACTGCTCGCCGTGTCCGATGAGCAGGAACGCGGGGACCACGAGGACGACGGTCGTCGCAGCACCGATCCACATCACCACGCGTCGCCCGAGCCGGTCGGACAGCTTGCCCGTCAGCGGGAGCATGACGGCGAGCAGCACGAGCACCGGGATCGTCAGGAGCGTGCCGTCGATCGCGGAGTACCCGAGCGAGTCGGTCAGGTAGGTCGGCATGTAGCTCGTCAGCGCGTAGCCCACGGTGTTCGACGCGGCGACGAGCATCACGGCGATGACGATCGGACGCCAGTGCTCGCGCACCATGGCGACGACGTTCGCGGGCCGCTGCCCGCTCGCGTCGGCCCGGGCCTCGCTCGCCGCCTCCTGCGCCGCCTGGGTCGCCTGGAACGCGGGCGACTCCTCGATGCGCAGGCGGAACCAGATCGCCACGGCGCCGATCACGCCGGCGGCCAGGAACGGCAGCCGCCAGCCCCACGCGGTCATGGTCTCCTCGCCGAGGGTGATCTGCAGCACCGAGACGACGGTCGCGCCGAGCGCGAAGCCCATGTAGCTGCCGAAGTCGAGGATGCTCGCGAAGAACCCGCGGCGGCGGTCGGGGGCGTACTCGGTCACGAACGTGGTCGCACCGGCGTACTCACCGCCCGTCGAGAAGCCCTGCAGCAGCTTGAGCACCACGAGGACGACCGGGGCGAACACCCCGATCGTGGCGTACGCGGGCAGCACCCCGATCAGGAACGTGGACGCCGCCATCAGGATCAGCGTCGTGGCGAGCACCTGCTGTCGGCCGATCCGGTCCCCCAGTCGGCCGAACACGATCCCACCGAGCGGGCGGGCGATGTACGTCGCGGCGAACACCCCGAGGCTGAACAGGATCTGCACCGCGGGTTCGGCGGTGGGCAGGAACACGCGCCCCATCGTCACGGCGAGGTAGCCGTAGACGCCGACGTCGTACCACTCCATGGTGTTGCCGACGACCATGCCGCTGACGGCCCGGCGCATCATGCTCTTGTCAACGACGGTGACGTCGCTCTCGCGGAGCCGACGGGTGGGCCGTCGGCGGTCGGTACTGCTGGGGTCGGAACCCATGCATTGCTCCTCGGGTCGGATGAACAGCCCGCGACGTTACCGAGCAGCCCGAGGCGGCATTGACCGGCGATTCCCAGGGACCGGGCGTGTCCCCCGCGCCCGTCCACCACCGATCAGCAGCCCGCTGCGGAAACGGGCGGGCTGGTCACGACCTCGTAACATCGGGCCCATGGCGATCGAACCCGACACGAAGAACTGGACCTGGGTCATCGGGACACCGTGCCCGGACTGCGGCTACGACGGCAGCACGACCACGATCCGTGACGTGCCCGGCATCGTCGAGGCGAACGCCACCGGCTGGCCGACCGCACTCGCCCGTCCGGACGTCCGCGACCGACCGGACGATGCGACCTGGTCGACGCTCGAGTACGCGGCCCACGTGCGGGACGTGCACCGGACGATGACGGAGCGTCTGGCGCTCATGCTGTCTGAGGACACCCCGACGTTCGCGAACTGGGACCAGGACGCCACCGCGGTCGAGGACGCCTACGACGAGCAGGACCCGGCGACCGTCGAGCGGGAGCTCGGCGAGGCCGCACACCGGGCAGCGCGCGCGTTCGACGACGTCCGTGACGACCAGCTCGACCGCACCGGGCTCCGCTCGGACGGCAGCGCCTTCACGGTCGCTTCGCTGGCGGTCTACTACGCGCACGATCCGGTCCACCACCTGTGGGACGTGCGGCGCAGCCACCAGGGTCGGCTGTAGTCGGACAGGAGGCGCGGGACGGGCCCGCACCGGGCCTCCCGTCCGGTGCGTGGTGCGCCCGGAGCCGCTCCGTTCAGGCGAGCGCGTCGAGCAGGGCGCGCGCGGTCGCGGCGTCCGACACCAGCTCGTTGACCAGTCCGCCGCGGACCGCGCCGATGATGCTGGGGACCTTGGCCTCGCCGACGGCCACACCGACCGCGTGCGGCACACCGGCCAGTACCTGGCGCGAGGTCCGTACCATCCGGTCGCTCCCCGGGAACTCGATCGCCGTGCCGTCCGGGGCGTAGAAGTTCAGGCAGACGTCCCCGGCGGCGCGGTCGAACGCCTGGTCCTCGACCGGGACGCCGCGTGCGAGGGCGTCGCGCGTCGGTGTCGGGGCGCCGACGCCCAGGATCGCGCCCTTCGCCCGGCCCCACAGCCCGATGACGTGCTGGAAGGCGGGGTCCTCGTCGAGGGACGCCCGCATCGCCTCCGAGGGCAGGGCCTGGGCGAACAGGAACGCCGGGATCGCGCCGGAGTGCTCGGCGGCCGTGCGGGTGATCTCGTTCGTCTGGAACCACGGCATCGGGTCCGCCTGGCCGCCGACGGTCGGGACGAGCTGCACGCCCGGCAGCTGCGGCATGCCCGCGTGCGCGACGTCGTACACGGTGCGCCCGGACGACATGAGCACCGCGTCGCCCGGCTGCAGCGCCATGCCCTCGACCGCGGCGGCGAGCGGCGCGGCGAGGTCGGCTCCGAGGGTCGCGGTGTGCGTGACCGCTGCCAGGTGCACGGCGTGCAGGCCGAGCTTCACCTGCAGGCGTTCGGCGAGCGCCACCGTCTCGTCCTGGAACGGGTCGACGACCTCGATGCGGACGAGTCCGGCGCGACGGGCCTCGGCGACGAGTCGTGACACGGTCGGGCGCGAGACCCCGAGCCGGGACGCGATCTCGACCTGGGTGGCGTCCTCGAGGTAGTACATCCGCGCCGCCTGGTACACGGTGTCGAGCGGGAAACGGGGGCGGGCTGCGTCCGGGGTCGGGCTCTCGGCGGACATGGTGTGATCGTAGCCGCGCCGTGTCTCAGCGGATCGTGAACCCGCCGTCCACCCGGAGGTCTGCGCCGTTGACCATCGCGCTCGACTCCGAGCCCAGGAAGAGCACTGCGGCGGCGATCTCGTCCGGGGTGGCGAACCGGCCGGTCGGGATCTCGTCCTGGTGCCGGACGCCCTTCTCGTTGGCCCAGGCGCCGCGTCCGAGGTCGGTCAGCACCACGGTCGGCGAGACGGTGTTGACGGTGACCCCGCGGCCGCCCCACTCGAGTGCGAGCACGTGGGTGAGCCCGATCACGCCGGCCTTCGAGGCGCAGTAGGCGGCGTGGCCGTCGATCCCGACGTGCGCGGCCTGGGACGCGATGGTCACGACGCGGCCGTAGCCGGCGGCGAGCATGTGGCGACCGACCGCCTGGGTGACGCGGTGGGTGCCGGTCAGGTTCACCGCGATGGTGGTGTCCCAGGCGGCCGGCTCGAGGTCCTCGGCGGGGGCGAGGAGGGCGACTCCCGCGCAGTTCACGAGCACGTCGATGCGGCCGAAGCGCTCCGCGACCGCGGTGACGGCCGCCTCGACCGAGGCCTGGTCGGTGACGTCGCAGCCGATGCCGACGTGCACCGGCTCGGCGGCGGTGCCGGTGGTCTGGGCGGCGTCGGTCGTCGGGGCGGCGTCGGTCGTCGGGACGGGCAGTGCTGCGGCGGCGGCCGCTGCTCCGTCGGTGCGGACGTCGACGATCGCGACGCGTGCTCCCCGCGACGCGAGCGCGACGGCGATGGCGTTGCCGATGCCGGACGCGCCCCCGGTGACGATCGCGGAGCGGCCGGTGAAGTCGTTGGTCAGGTCGACGGTGTCGGGACCCGGACGGAGTGCGGCGGTGAACTCAGTGGTGTCGGTCATGGTCGGACCGTACCAGAAATTGTGTTCTGGACAAACGTTCTGCGAGGTGTACAGTCAGGGACGAAGCCACCCGATGAAGGAGCAGCTCATGTCGATGACGACGAACACCACCACCCAGACCACCGCGGAGATCCCCACGACGATGCGCGCCGTGGTCGTCCACGGCCCCGAGGACTACCGGCTCGAAGAGCGCCCCGTCCCGGTCCCCGGTCCGGGCGAGCTCCTGCTCCGCACCGATGCCGTCGGCATCTGCGCGAGCGACCTGAAGTGCTACCACGGCGCCGCCAAGTTCTGGGGCGACGAGAACCGCGCCGCCTGGGCCGAGACCGACCGCATCCCCGGGCACGAGTTCGTCGGCACGATCGTCGCCGGCGACGACGACACCCTGACCAAGCGGAAGGTCGCCCTCGGGGACCGAATCGCCTGCGAGCAGATCGTCCCCTGCTGGGAGTGCCGCTACTGCCTCGAGGGCGCGTACTGGATGTGCAACGTCCACGACATGTTCGGCTTCAAGGGCTACGACGGCGCGATGGCCGAGTACGTCCTGGTGCCGGCCAAGGCCCTGACGCACCCGGTGTCGAGCGCCCTGCCCGGCCAGGTCGCGGCGTTCGCCGAGCCGCTGTCGTGCGCCTTCCACGCCGTCGAGCGCGGGGACATCAAGTTCGGCGACACCGTGGTGATCGCCGGCGCCGGCCCGATCGGCCTGTCCGCCATCGCCGGTGCGCGCCAGAAGAACCCGCTCCGGATCATCGCGCTCGACGTGGTCGACGCCAAGCTCGCCCTGGCGGAGAAGGTCGGCGCGGACATGACGATCAACATCGCCGAACACGACGCGGTGTCCATCATCAAGGACCTGACGGACGGCTACGGCGCCGACGTCTACATCGAGGCGACCGGACACCCGTCCGCGGTCCCCCAGGGGCTCAACCTGCTCCGCAAGCTCGGGACGTTCGTCGAGTACTCCGTCTTCAAGGACGCGGTCTCGGTCGACTGGTCGATCATCTCGGACGACAAAGAGCTCGACGTCCGCGGTGCCCACCTCGGCCCGCACACCTGGCCGGCCGCCATCAAGCTGCTCGAGGCCGAGACCCTGCCGATGGACGAGATCTGCACGCACCAGTTCCCGCTCGAGCGGTTCCAGGACGCCCTCGACCTGGTCGGCGACTCGGCCGGCGCCAGCGTCAAGGTGTCGATCATCCCCGCGATGTCCTGACCCGCCAGAACCAACCAGGAGACTTCCGATGTCGACGACGACACGGCGCAGCGCTGCGCCCACCACGCCCCGCCCCGAGGGCCGCCTCGACCGGATGGGCATCCCCCGTCCGCTCGCACTCGGTTTCCTCGCCGTCCTGGTCTTCATGACCGGCAACGGCGTCGAGTCGAACTTCATCACGCCGCACATGGTCGCCGTGCTCGGGTCCCCCGAGGCCACCGTGGCGACGATCGTGACGTTCTACAGCCTGGCCGCCCTGATCGGCAGCTACGTGTCGGGCGCCCTGTCCGACCTGATCGGCCCGCGCCGGGTCATGATCCTCGGGTTCGCCGTGTGGGTCGTGTTCGAGGTGCTGTTCCTCCTCGCGCTCGGCGTCGGCAGCGTGCCGTTCGCCGCGACCGCGTACGCCATCCGCGGGTTCGGCTACCCGCTCTTCGCGTTCGCGTTCCTGGTGTGGGTGAACATCACGACGCCCGTCGAGCGCAACGGCTCGGCCGTCGGGTGGTTCTACGTGGCCTTCACCGGTGGCCTGCCGACGCTGGGCTCGCTCTTCGCCATCGGGGCCATCCCGGTGTTCGGCGGCGGCACCGTGGGTGAGACCGGCGCGATGGTCGCGTCGATCGGCCTGGTCGTGATCGGCTTCCTCATCCTGCTGTTCGGCGTCCGGCTGCCCAACGGGTTCAGCCGGATCGCCCCCGAGGGCGAGAGCGCCTGGCGGGTCATGACGAGCGGCATCCGGCTGACGGCCACCCGCCCGAAGATCCTGATGGGCTTCCTGGTGCGGCTGATCAACACGGCGCCCGAGTTCGGCATGTTCGTCGTGCTGCCCGCCGTGATCGCGAACGACCGCGGGTGGGGTCAGAGCCGCTGGCTGCTGATGACCGTGTGCGTGTACGCGACGAACATCCTGGTGAACGCCCTGTTCGGCTGGGTCGGCGACAAGATCGGCTGGCAGCGCACCGTCAAGTGGTTCGGGATCATGGGTTCCGCGATCGGGCTCGTCGCCTGGTGGTACGTCCCGCAGCTGGTCCCCGCCGGCTCGACATGGGGCTACGTGCTCTCGGTCATCGCCGGCTGCGTGTTCGGCTGCCTGCTCGCCGGGTTCGTCCCGATGGGCGCGATCATGCCGGCGCTCGCCCCCGAGCACAAGGGCGCCGCGATGGCGATGTACACGACGGCTGCGGGCGGTGCTGCGTTCCTCGGCACCGGTGTCGTCGCGGCGGTCTTCGCCCTGGGCGGCGGCGGCCAGGCGGTGACCTGGACCTTCGTCGGCCTGTACGCCTGCGCCTTCGTGATGATCCACTTCCTCAAGGTGCCGCAAGGCGAGCGCACGCACTGACGGGACCCGGTCCGGCCGGGCACCCGCTCGACGCGTGCCCGGCCGAGCACCTCCCACCGACACCGCCTGACCGTCGACCCACCCGGCAGGCGCACACTGAACCCCGACACGACAGGACCCACGCTCATGACCACCATCCACGACGACCCCGACGAGTTCGCCGAGGACCAGCTCGCCGGCTGGCTCGCGCTCTACGCCGACCGGGTGCGCGGCGTCCACGGCGGCGTCGTCGCCCTGCCGACCGAGCACGCGGACCCGCAGGTCGCGGTCGTCGTCGGCGGCGGCTCCGGCCACTACCCCGCGTTCTGCGGGGTCGTCGGCCCGGGCTTCGCCACCGGCGCCGTCGTGGGCAACGTCTTCACCTCGCCGTCGACGGCCCAGGTCTACGCGGTCGCCAAGGCCGCCGACCAGGGCCGCGGGGTCGTGCTGTCGTTCGGCAACTACGCCGGGGACACGATGAACTTCGGACTGGCGGCCGAACGGCTGAACGCCGAGGGCATCGACACCCGGATCGTCATCGTCACCGACGACGTGGCCAGTGCCGACGAGGAAGCGAAGCGCCGCGGGATCGCCGGGGACTTCTCCGTGTTCAAGGCGATGGGCGCGGCAGCCGCAGCAGGCGCGGACCTCGACGAGGTCGAGCGCATCGGCACCGCGTCCAACGCCGCCACACGCACGATCGGCGTCGCATTCTCGGGCTGCACCATGCCCGGCGCCACCGAACCGCTGTTCACCGTGCCCGACGGCCACCTGGGCCTGGGTCTCGGCATCCACGGCGAGCCCGGCATCGAGGACGTCCCGCTGCTCCGCGCGACGGACCTGGCGGCGCTGCTCGTCGAGCGGCTGCTGTCCGAGCGTCCCGCTGGTGCGGGAACCCGTGTCGCACCGATCCTGAACGGGCTCGGCGACACGAAGTACGAAGAACTCTTCCTGCTCTGGGGCCGAGTGCTCCCCCTGCTGCAGGAAGCCGGCCTCGAGGTCGTGGACCCCGAGGTCGGCGAGCTCGTCACCAGTCTGGACATGGGCGGCTGCTCGCTCACGCTCCAGTGGCTCGACGACGAGCTCGAGACACTCTGGCGCGCCGACGCCTACACGCCGGCGTACCGCAAGGTCGCGGCGCCGGTCGCCGCGCTCGTGCCGGCCGAGGCGGTGGCCGACGCCGAGGACGAGGCACTCGTCGTGCCGGACGCGACCGAGGCCTCCCGGCACGCCGCGCAGACCGCGCGCGCCGCGATCGACGCGATCGACGCGCTGCTCCGCGAGCACGAGGAGGAGCTGGGCCGCATCGACGCGGTCGCCGGCGACGGCGACCACGGCCGCGGTATGGTCAAGGGCATCGGTGCCGCCGGCAAGGCGGTCGACCGGGTCGGCCAGGAGGCCGGGGTCGCCTTCGTCCTCGGACGCGCCGGTGACGCGTGGGCCGAGTTCGCCGGTGGCACGTCCGGGGTGCTGTGGGGTGCGGCGCTCGAGGCCTTCGGCCGCTCGCTCGGCGACGACCGCTCCGCGATCGAGCCCACCGACGTCGTCGACGCCGCCCAGGCCTTCGCCGACTCGATCGTGCACCTGGGCGGGGCGTCGCGCGGCGACAAGACGCTGCTCGACGCGCTGCTGCCGTTCGTCGAGGACCTGCGGTCGTCGGTCGGGTCCGGCAGTCCACTCGCCGACGCCTGGCAGTCCGCCGCCGCCGTCGCGGTCACCGAGGCGCAGGCGACCGCCGACCTCAAGCCGAAGGTCGGGCGCGCCCGACCGCTGGCCGAGAAGAGCCTGGGGACGCCCGACGCGGGCGCCACCTCGATGGGGATGATCCTCACGCGCGTCGGCGAGGTCCTCGCCGACCGTGCAGCAGACAAGGAAGGAACGCACGCATGACGTACCGTCTCGTGATCGGCTCGGATGACGCCGGGTTCGACTACAAGGAGATCATCAAGCGGGACCTGCAGAGCGACGACCGCGTGACCTCCGTGGTGGACGTCGGGGTCGACGCGGACGGGCACACCGCCTACCCGCACGTCGCCGTCGATGCCGCTCGTCTCGTCGCGAACGGCGAGGCCGACCGGGCCATCCTGATCTGCGGCACCGGGCTCGGCGTCGCGATCAGCGCGAACAAGGTCCCCGGCATCCGTGCCGTCACCGCGCACGACTCGTACAGCGTCGAGCGCTCCGTGCTGTCCAACGACGCGCAGGTGCTCTGCATGGGACAGCGGGTGATCGGGGTCGAGCTCGCCCGGCGTCTGGCGAAGGAGTGGCTCGGCTACGAGTTCGACACCGCGTCGGCGAGCGCCGAGAAGGTCGCCGCCATCTGCGAGTACGACGGCAGCGCACCGGTCGGCGTCGACGCGCAGGCGGAGGGCGCGCAGGCGTAGGGCGCCCGCGGAGGGCGCGCTCGCCCCGCGCCGCCCCAGCGCCGTCCGGCGCCGCACAACCAAGAGCAGTTCGCACCACGGGTTCCCGTGGTGCGAACTCCTTCCGGTTGTGCGGCGCCGCTCCGCGCCAGTGGCGACTGACGCGTCAGCCCCGCGCCGCCAACCGGTGGACGACGGCCTTCGTCGCCTCGTACAGCTCGCGGTAGTCGCGGTACCCCTCCTCATACGCCGCGTGCGCGACGGGGTCCGGCTCGATGCGCTCGGCGGGCGGGTTCCACGCCCCGATCCCGACCGGCTCGACGAGTGCCGCGGCGAGGAACGCCGACCCGTACGCGGCTCCGACGGTCACCGTGGGGATGGTCTGCGGCAGGCCCGTCACGTCCGACACGATCCGCGGCCACAGCCGCCCGAGCAGCCCCCCGCCCGCACCGACGAGCTCGTCGACCGCGACCCCGGCGTCCCGCAGCACCTCGACGTTGTGCCGCACCGCGTACGCCGTCGCTTCGAGCGTCGCCCGGTACAGGTCGCCCCGCGTGTGCCGCACCGTGAGTCCGGCGATCACCCCGCGCGCGTCCGGGTCCGCGATCGGCGTCCGCTCGCCCGCGAAGTACGGCAGCATCAGCAGCCCGCGTGCGCCGATCCCGGAGTCGTCCGCCTCCTCGAGCATCGACCGCCAGTCGCCGTCAACGAGCCGCCGCAGCCACTCGGTGATCGCCCCGGACGTCGCCATCCCGCCGGACACGCTCGGCTGCTCGGGGTGGGTGCCCACCGTCGTCCACATGCCCGGCACCGGGGTCGGTTCGGTCGTGGGCACGATCATGAACATGGTGGTGCCGTACTGCAGGAACATCCGGCCCGGCACGGACTCCCCCACGCTGACCCCCTCGGCCCAGGCGTCGATGGTCCCGGCGGTCACCGGGATGCCGGCCGGGAGGCCCGTGGCCGCGGCCGCCGCGGCGGTCACCGTCCCCGCCTGGTCACCGGACCAGAGCAGGCGCGGCATGGGCAGACCGGGCGCCAGTCGGTCACACCACTCCGGGATCCAGGCGTTCGTGTGGACGTCGTACAGCGGCGTCGTCTGGCTGGCGGAGTGGTGGTCGAGGACGTACTCCCCCGTCAGGAGCTCGACCACGCGTGACGACGGCATCGTGAACCGCGCGGCGCGTTCCCACACCGCGGGTTCGTGACGGGCGACCCAGGCGAGCTTGGCCCCGGCGGCCTGGGTGCTCAGCGCCGATCCGCATCGCTGCCGGACGGCGTCCTCGCCGCCGAGCTCGGCGGTCAGGTCCGCGAGCATCGCCGCCGACCTGGTGTCGATGCCGTACAGCACGGCGGGACGCAGCGGCTCGCCGGCGTCGTCGGTCAGCAGCACGCACGGGCCGATCCCGCTCACGCCGACCGAGACCACGTCGACGTCGGGGGCGACCGCCAGGAGTTCCCGCGTCAGTGCGCCGAACTCGTCCCACCAGACGGCGCCGTCCATCTCGACCAGGCCCTGCGCGGGGCGGTCGACCTCGTGGTGCCGGACGACCTCGGCGATGACCTGTCCGTCGAACCGCACCAGCAGCGCCTTCGTGCTCGACGTCCCGATGTCCAGACCGAGCACTGCCCGCATGCCGTCTCCTTCGCCGCCATCCGACCCGACGGGGCCGCACGCCCGAGTCTACGAAGGTCCGCGGACCGCGTCGGAGCACAGCGGACTGTCGGTTGCCGGACCTACTGTGCTCACGACTCCAACGCTCCACCGAGGGGATCCGCAATGAAGAAGTCCGCATGGCTGCCCGCCGTCATCGCACCCGTGGTCGTCGCCGGTGCCATCGCCGCCCCGGCACTGGCCAACGCCGCCGACACCCCGCTCGCCGGGTCCCACCCCACCGCAGCGGACGTGATCGCCAGCGTCGCGAAGTCCTCCGACGCGCAGTACTCGGGCAAGCTCTCGCAGACCAGTGACCTCGGACTCCCCGAACTGCCCACCGGCTCGGGTGGGTCCTCGCTCGAGGGCAACGCCTCGGACGCGCTCAGCATGCTCACCCAGTCGCACACCGCCCGCGTGTACGTCGACGGTGCGTCCAAGCAGCGCATCCAGGTCACCCAGCAGCTCGCCGAGCAGGACCTCGTCCGCAACGGCAGCGACGTCTGGACCTGGGACTCGAAGCAGCGCGAGGCCACCCACGTCACCCTGCCGAAGGACACCGCGACCTCGCTCGAGCACGGCACGACGACCCCGGCCGACATCGCGAAGCAGGCCATCGACGCCATCACGCCGAGCACCTCGGTGTCCAAGCCGACCAGCACCACGGTCGCCGGTCAGCGCGCCTGGCAGATCGTGCTGACGCCGAAGTCCTCCGACACCCTCGTGGGCCGCGTCGAGCTCGCCGTCGACCAGCAGACCGGCCTGCCGCTCCGCGCCACGGTCCTGGCGAAGGGCCAGTCCGACCCGGCGTTCCAGGTCGGCTACACCAGCCTCTCCTACGGCGCCCCGGCCTCGCGGCTGTTCGACTTCACCCCGCCGTCCGACGCGAAGGTCACCACGAAGGACCTGTCCGACGCCGAGCACCATGCCGGTCACCGGGGCCACGCGGGCGACCGCGGCGCCGCGCCGACCACCACCGGCACCGGGTGGGCCACGATCGCCGAGCTCCCCGCCGGCAGCGCGGACACCAGCAGCCTCGACGCCGACGGCAGCGCCCTGCTCGGTCAGGTGACGAAGGCCGTCGACGGTGGCCGGGCCATCCAGACCTCGCTGGTCTCGGTGTACCTCACCGATGACGGTCGGGTCCTGGCAGGTGCCGTGCCGGTGTCGTCCCTGGTCGCCGCCGCCAAGTGAGCACGACCGCACCGACCGAGCACGACCGGACCGCCGCGGTGGGGGATCCGGAGCTGGCGATCCGCACCGCGGGCCTGGCGAAGGTCTTCCGCAGACAGCGCGCGGTCGACGGGATCGACCTCGCGGTCCCCCGGGGGTCCGTGTACGGGTTCCTCGGGCCGAACGGCTCCGGCAAGACGACCACCATCCGGATGCTGCTCGGACTGTCGTCGGCGACGGGCGGGTCGATCCAGGTGCTGGGCGAGTCCATGCCGCAAGCGCTGCGCACCGTGCTCCCCCGGGTCGGGGCGCTGGTCGAGGGGCCCGCGTTCTACCCGTACCTGTCCGGGCGGGCGAACCTGTCCCGGTTCGACGCCGCCGACCCGACCACGGACGCCCGCACGCGGAAGGACCGGGTCGCCACGGCGCTCGACCGTGTCGGGCTCTCCCACGCTGCCGACAAGAAGGCGCACGCGTACTCGCTCGGCATGAAGCAACGACTGGGACTCGCGAACGCCCTCCTGACGCCCCGCGAGCTGCTGGTGCTCGACGAACCGACGAACGGCCTCGACCCGCAGGGCACCCGCGAGGTCCGCAACCTCATCCGCTCCCTGGCCGACGACGGCACGACGGTGTTCGTCTCGAGTCACCTGCTCGCCGAGATCGAGCAGGTCTGCACGCACGCCGGGGTGATGCGCACGGGCAAGCTCGTCGCGCAGGGCACGCTCGACGACCTCCGCTCGGCGGGCGCGCGCACGGTGACGGTCCGCACCCCCGACGTCGGGCAAGCAGGCTCGGTCATGATGCGGCTCGGCCTGAGCCCGCGGCACGACGGCGGCGCCGACGCCCTCGTCGCCGACCTGCCCGCCTCCTTGCTGCCCGAGACGATCGTGACCGAGCTGGTGCACGCCGACGTCCGGGTCCGGGGCATCACCGTCGGCGGCGGCACTCTCGAGGACCTCTTCGTCGCGCTCACCGGGGAGGGCTTCGATGTCGCTGCCTGACCCGACCACCGCGACCACGGCCTCCGCTCCGGTCGACGACGCGACGGCACCGCCGCCCGCGCCGACGACGTCGCGGTCCCGCACACGCACCTTCGCGCTCCTCGGCTCCGAACTCGCGCTCGTGTTCCGCCGCCGGCGCACGTGGGCGATGCTCGGCGCACTCGGTCTGGTGCCGATCCTCATCGCCGTCGCGGTGCGCCTGACCACGGGCGGTGACTCGGGCGGCCCCGCGTTCCTCGGCGACATCACGAACAACGGGCTGTTCGTGTCGTTCACCGCCCTCACGGTCTCGATCCCGCTGTTCCTGCCGCTCACGGTCGGCGTCGTGGCGGGTGACACGGTCGCGGGCGAGGCCAGCCACGGCACGCTCCGGTACCTGCTCGTCGCACCGACCGGGCGGCTCCGCTTCATGCTCGTCAAGTACGTCGGCGCAGTGGCGTTCTGCCTGGCGGCAACGGTCGTCATCGTGCTCGTCGGTGCGGCGATCGGTGCGCTGCTGTTCCCGATCGGTCCGGTCACGCTGCTGTCGGGCACCCAGGTCGACGGCTGGTCCTACGCGGGCCGAGCGGTGCTGCTCGCGCTGTACGTCACGTTGTCGATGCTCGGGCTCTCCGCGATCGGCCTGTTCGCGTCGTCGTTGACGAACGTGCCCGTCGGGGCGATGGCGGCCACGGTCGTCCTCGCCGGTGCGTCCCAGGTGCTCGACCAGCTGCCGCAGCTCGACTGGCTGCACCCGTTCCTGTTCTCCCACCAGTGGCTCGGCTTCGGGGACCTGCTGCGCGACCCGATCGCCTTCGACTCCTTCGGCAGCAACGCCCTGCTGCAGCTCGGCTACGTCGCAGTCTTCGGCACCCTCGCCTACGCCCGGTTCGCGTCGAAGGACGTCCTGAGCTGAGCACGTGACACGACGACGGGCCCCGGTCGTCGACCGGGGCCCGTCGTCGTGTGCGGGCTACTGCGCTTCGGGGCGGGCCGGCGCTCCGCTGGACACCGGGTCGCGGAGGTCCCGGGACTTCTCGGACTTGTACCAGTGCAGGCGGGCACCGGTCTCGACGGGCTGCATGCCGACCACGACCTTGCCGCGCGAGTGCATCTCGGCCAGGTCCTCGTAGGCGTCGACGATGTACTCGAACGGGTAGTAGCCCGAGATGATGAACTGCACCTTGTGCCGCTGCACCAGGTCGCCGAGCGTGGTGAGCATCTCCATCGCCTCGGTGTCGTCGCCCGGCGCCCGCAGGAACCGGATCTCCAGCTCGCCCCGCTGCTCGCTCGTGATGAAGCGCTTCTCGTCGACACCCAGCCGACGGGCGAGCTCGTTGTTCTCGCCGTGCTCGCGGTTGTCGATGAACGCGGTGATCGGGCGACCGTCCGCGATCTCGCGGATCCGGTCCTCCTCCCCCTCCCCGTACGCCACGGGCAGCACGCCGATCTGGCGGAGGGCGTCGTGGTTACGCGGGCTGCCGAGGCCGATCACCGTGGCGCCTGCCTCCTTGGCGAGCTGGCACTCGATGTGGCCCACGCCGCCGGCCGCAGCGCTGATGACGACGGTGTCCTGCGGGCCGAGCCGCAGGGACCGGATCAGGGACAGTGCGGTGCAGCCTGCCAGGTAGAGACTGCCCGCGACCTCGAAGCTCATGGTCGACGGCTTCTTGATGGCGGCGCTGCGGGGAACGGTCACCCACGTCGCGTGGGAACCGCCGTGGGGGGCGTGGCCCATGACCTCGTCACCGACCTTCAGGTCGCGGACGTCGGACCCGCGAGCCGCGACGACCCCGGCGAAGTCGACGCCCTGGCGCGCGGGGAAGTCCAGCTCGATGGAGTCCTGCAGGCGTCCCTCGCGCAGGAACCGCTCGATGTGGTTGAGGCCCGCGACGGAGACCTCCACGACGATCTCGTCCGGGCCGGGCTTCGGCCGCTCCTGCGGGACGACCTCGACGACGTCGAACCCGCCGTAGCGGGCGTACTGCACTGCGTTGCCGGTGCGCATGGTTCACTCCTTCAGACCGTGTTGCACCGTGATACTCGCGCCGACCCGGCACCGCCCGCGCGTCCGAGGGACTTCTCAGTGCGGACCGACCGCGTCGATGATCCGGGCGACCGCCTCGGCGTCGTGGTGCACGGCGATGCTGTCCGCCGCCGCGACGGGCACCCGGACCGGCGCCGACCAGAGCGACCCGTCCTGGGCGAGGTCGACCACGAGCGCGCCGGTGCCGACGTACGCCGTCTCCTCGCCGTACGGACCGGCGACGTCGGTGTCGTTCGCGACCCCCGGCGCGACGAGCACGGGCACGCCGCCGATGCTCCCGGCGAAGTGGTGGTGGTAGTGCCCGGCGAGGACCACCCGCACGTCCGATCCGCGGATGACCTCGTCGAGGTCCTCGGGGTTCTGCAGGCGGAGGGCCTCGTGCAGCGCGGTCGGTGCGGGCAGCGGTGGGTGGTGCAGCACGACGACGGTGCCGTGCGGAGCCTCGGACCGGTCGGCCAGCGCCGTCCGCAGGCGCTCGAGCGTCTCCGCGGTGAGCAGTCCGTACCCCGCACCCGGGACGCTCGTGTCGAGGGTGACGACGCGCCGACCCGCGACGAGCGACTGCCCCCAGACGGGCACCGTCGGCGGGTGGTACTCCATCGTGTGCATCATCGGCCGACCGCCCTCGCCGAGCAGGTGCCCGTTCGCGAGCACCTGCCGGAACCCCTCGCGCTGGTCGTGGTTGCCGGGGACGGTGACGAGCGCGGCGCCGTGCCGGGTCGCCCAACCGCCGACCCGTTCGACGAGTGCGGCGTACGACTCGGGCGAGCCGTCCTCGGACACGTCGCCGGACACGACGACGAGTCCCACGCCCTCGATGCTGTCGAGTCGCGCGAGCAGTGCGTCGAGGGTTGCGGTCGTGTCGACCGTGCCCTGGTGGAGCGCACCGTCGCCGGTCAGGTGGGTGTCGGACAGGTGCAGGATGCGGAGGGTGCCGGGCTGAGGGGTCTGCATGCCTCGACCGTAGCCACGGCGGCCAGCAGGGGTCTGTGCTGCGGGAGTCCGGTCGTCCTGTCCACAGCCGAACGGGGGTTGTCCCCACCTCCACAGCTCCGGCTGGCCGCATTCCAGCGGTGACATCGGTCTTCCACACTTGACACATGACCTCCACACGCGCCAACCGACCCGCCACCACCACCGCAGTCGCCGCCCTCGGCATGGGTGCCGTCCTCCTCACGCTCACCGGGTGCAGCTTCATCCAGTCCTTCGAACCGGAGCAGCAGCGTCACTACGCCGCGTCCGCAGACGCCCCGTCGAGCGCGAAGTCGGACGACGCCGCCTGGTTCATGCCGTCCTGGGTGCCCGACGACGCCGAGGACATCGACGTACGGCTCCGCACGAAGGGCCCGGGGTACGCCATCGGGTTCGACTCCGCCGACGGCGTCGACACCGCCGCGTGCACGCCGCTCCAGGGCACCTTCGGCGGTCCGGCGATGACGGCGGACTTCCTCCCGCACGACCTGCCGACGACGGGCCTCGTCGACTGCGGCGACGGTCGGGCCACCGCCGAGGTCGGGGGCCGCTGGTACAGCTGGACCACCGAGGAACCGCTGCCCGTCAGCACGAGCGACACGAACGAGACCCTCCGGACCGAGTGATCAGCGCTCGCTGGCCGCGGCGAGCTGGTCCTCCAGGTTGAACACCTCGGGCAGGATCCTCGCCGTCTGGTCCGCCCGACCGGTGGCCCCGTCGAACAGGTCCTGCATGTGCGACTCCCATGCCGCCGCGACCTCGCTCGCCGCGAGGGCCGCATCGGCATCGGCCACCGAGTCCGTCTCGTAGTAGCCGATCAGGAGCCCGTCGTCGTCGAGGAACAACGAGTAGTTGCGTCGGCCGGCACGAGCGATGGCCCTGAGCATCGCCGGCCAGACCGCCGCGTGCCGCTCGCGGTAGGCGTCCATGTGCTGGGCGGCCACCTGCAGACGGAAGCAGACGCGCGTGACGTGCGCCGGGCCTCCCGTCATCGGACGGCGCGCTCGTCGACGGTGCGGACGGTGCCGGACGCGCTCGTGACCGTGCCGTACCGCTCGGTCTCGATGTCCTCGAGCGAACGACCCCGTGTGGACGGCGCCCAGATGGTGCCGACCAGGAACGACAGCGCGAGCAGGCCCAGGATGAGTCCGCCCAGCGCCTGCAGGCCGATGCCGTTGAGGAGCAGGGGGAACCAGATGCTCAGGAGGCCCACCATGACCCGCGCGGCGAGGAACAGGACGCCCTGTGCGCTTGCCCGGTAGCGCGTGGCGAAGAGCTCACTCGTCCAGAGTCCGTAGAACGCCTGCGCACCGATCCCCGACGAGATGCCCCACGCGATCGCGAAGAACAGCAGCGTGCCGATGTTCGCGGGCGCGTAGATCAGGACGGCCCACGCCACGATCGCCAGCGCGGCCCCGACGGCGTAGAGCACGCGGCGGCTCATCCGGTCGGCGAAGCGCATGAACCCGAAGTAGGTCGCCGCGACCGTGCAGCCCCACACCAGGATCTGCAGCCCGTACTGCTCGGTCGTGCTCGTCACGCCCGTGGCGGAGTAGACGCGCGGCTGGAAGATGCCGGCCTGTCCGGCGACGGTGTTCCAGAGCGCGTAGACGCCGAACAGGAACAGCATCGCGGTCAGGTTCACCTTGCGACTGAACAGCTGGATGATGCCGTGGAAGAAGTTCGCGCTGCCGGTCGCGGCGCGCTCGTCCTTCCAGATCGTGGACTCGGGGAGCCCGCGCCGCAGCCACCAGACGATCGCCGCGACCACGAACAGGTGGGCGAAGATCAGCCGGCTGCCGAGCAGCCCGAGCGGCGCCGCGGCGATGGCGAGCGCGAAACCGACCATCGGACCGATCGACCACGCGAGCTGCGCCGTGCCGACGTGGGCCGCGCGCTTGTCGGCCGGAGCCTGCTCCGCGATGTAGGTCCAGCTGGCCGGTACACCGGCGCCGACGGCGATGCCGGTCAGGATGAACCCGACCAGCAGCATCCCGTAGCTGCCGGCGAACACCGCGAGCAGGATGCCGAGCATGTAGAGCAGCAGGTCGTAGGTGTAGATGAACTTGCGGCCGTAGCGATCGCACAGCGGACCGCCGATGATCGCCCCGGCGGCTGCGCCGAACGCGTTCGCGGACAGGCTCGCGAGGAGTCCGACCTGCAGGTCGCCGATGTGGAACTGGGCCTGCCACAGACCGAGGCTCGTGGCGATCGCGATGATCGACCCGGACTCGATGTAGTTCGACATCGCCACCGAGACGGTGGCCTTCCAGCCGGTGGTGTTGCTGGCTCCGATACGGACCGCCATTGGTCCTCCGTTCGTGCGTCTTCGTCGGTGAATCGTTTCAACGGTACTGCCGGGACGATACGCGCTGGTCGTTCGTCACCGCAAGTGCTGCCCGAGCACTGCGGCGCCGCGCCCTCGTCCGCGCCTGCTGAACGTCGCGGGGGTGCCAGGATGACCGCATGACGGTGAGCGTTCGTGAGGTCGCGGCACTCGCGGGCGTGTCCCTCGGCACCGTGTCCAACGTGCTGAACCGCCCCGAGAAGGTCGCTCCCGCCACGGTCGAGCGCGTGCAGCACGCGATCGCCGAGCTCGGGTTCGTCCGCAACGACTCCGCCCGGCAGCTCCGCGCCGGACGCAGCTCGACCGTCGGGCTCATCGTGCTCGACGGCGGCAACCCGTTCTTCACCGACGTCGCCCGCGGCGCCGAGGACGCGGCGATGTCGAAGGGCCTCGCGGTGCTGATCGGCAACTCGGACGAGTCCACCGACCGCGAGCGCACCTACGTCGACCTGTTCGAGGAGCGCCGGGTCGCGGGGCTGCTGATCTCCCCCGCCGGCGACGACCTCGCCCGGCTGGCCCGGCTCCGCGACCAGGGCACGGCAGTCGTCCTGGTGGACCGGCGCGCAGACGACGAGCACTTCGCCTCGGTCTCGGTCGACGACGTCGCGGGCGGCAGGATCGCGGTGGAACACCTGCTCGCGATCGGACGCCGGCGGATCGCGTACGTCGGCGGCCCGTTCGGCATCCGGCAGGTCGTCGACCGGCACGCCGGCGCGCTCGCGGCCGTGACCGCGGCGGACGCGTCACTCGAGGTGCTCACGACGACGTCGCTCTCCGTGCTCGAGGGGCGACGGATCGGCGAAGCGATCCAGCGCCGGCCCGCGAGCGAGCGGCCCGACGCCGTGTTCGCAGCGAACGACCTGATCGCGGTCGGCCTCGAGCAGGCGTTCATCATGCGCGGGTCCGTCGCCGTCCCGGACGAGATCGCGATCGTGGGCTACGACGACATCGCCTTCGCCGAGGCCGCGGTCGTGCCCCTGACGAGCGTGCGACAGCCGGCCCAGGACCTCGGCCGACAGGCGATCGAGCTGCTCGTGCAGCAGGTCGAGCACGGGCAGGACGTCGAACTCGAGCACGTCGAGTTCACCCCGGAGCTCGTCGTGCGGCAGTCCACGGTCCGCGACCGCTGAGACCGCGCGACCGGGCGGGGCCGGCAGCCCATCTACGATCGAGACATGGTGCAGCCCCCTCGTCGTGACGGGCCGCCGAGCGTGCACCACGTCGCTGCGCAGGCGGGAGTCTCGCTGGCGACCGTGTCGAACGTCCTGAACCACCCCGAACGCGTGCGCGAGGCCACCGCCGCCCGCGTCCACGCGGCCATCGCCGACCTCGGCTACACCCCGAACCGGAACGCCCGGGCACTCGTCTCCGGCAGCACCCGGTCGATCGGCCTGGTGGTGTCCTCGTTGCAGAACTCCCTGTTCAGCGACGTGTTGAACGGAGCACAGCTCGCGGCCCGCGCGCGGGAGTTCACGCTGCTCATCGCCAGCAGCGAGAACGACCTGCAGGCGCAGGGCGACCATCTGGCCTACCTCGAGAGCACCCGTACCTCGGGCGTGCTGCTGGCGACGATGGAGGAGTCCCGCGACCAGGTCGAACGCACCCGCCGCCACGGTCACCCGGTCGTCTACGTCAACTACGAACCGGCCGAGGTCGACGCCTGTTCGGTGATCGTCGACAACGAGCAGGCCGGGTACATCGCGACCGAGCACCTCATCGAGCGTGGAGCACGGCGCATCGGTTTCGTCAGCGCCCGCCCTGACCTGCAGCCCGTGTCCCGCCGACGGGCCGGCGTCCTGCGCGCGATCGCCGCGCATCCCGGAGTCACCCTGGTCGACGTCGACGCCGGCGAGATCGACCCACCCGGCGGTACCGACGCCGGCGCCCGCATCGCCCGGATGCCCGAGGGCCAACGGCCGGACGGGGTGCTCGGTGTGACGGACCTGCTCGCCATGGCCGTCGTCACCGAGCTGCGCGCCGCTGGGATCCGCGTGCCCGAGGACATCCCCGTCTCCGGCTGCGACCACAACTCCATCGCCTGGGGTGGCGCGGTCCCCCTCACCTCGGTGACGATGCACGGCTCCGACATGGGTCGGGTCGCGGTCGACCTGCTGCTGACCGAACTGACCGACCCGCCCGGCGAGCACGTGCACCGCACGGTCGTCCTCGGCAGCGAGCTCGTGCCGCGTGAGAGCACCCTCGGACGTGAAGCCGCAGCGGCGCACCGTGCTCGGATGGCCGCGACGCCGACGGATCCTCGGCGTTCCGAGCCCTGACGGCGAGCACGGCGTCCGGGCGCGCGGCACGACTGCGCTCGCACCGTGCGACATTCGGCGTCCCGTGCGCCCCCCGCACGGTGCGAGGTTCGCACTCCGTGCGCGCTTCGCGGGGTGGTGCGAAGTCGTTCCGCTGCACGGGGCCACCAACCTCGCACCAACGGCCAACCTCGCACCGTGCGCGTCAGCGCGCCTTCCGCAACGAATCGGGCTCGGCGATTGACACGCTTCAATCCGCATGGTTCCATTCCGATTGAAACGTTCTAAACAGCACCACCGGCCACCACGACGACGCGGTGACCGGGTCCGTTTCCACCCGGGTCCCCATCCCCGGGCCTTACGAGGAGGTAAGGATGTCAGCACGTTCCCTGACCATGCGGCTGCTCGCCATCGGCGGCGCCACGGTCCTCATCGGTGGCCTGGCCGCCTGTTCGTCCGGCGGCTCCGCCGACACCGGCAGCAGCGGCGGGAAGGTCCAGATCAGCTACCTGGTCGACAACTCGACCGCCACCGCCGTCACCACGAAGGCGCTCGTTGCCGCGTTCGAGAAGTCCAACCCCGACATCACGGTGAAGGTCGACACGAAGCCGCAGGGCACCGACGGCGACAACCTGGTCAAGACCCGGCTGTCCACCGGCGAGATGGACGACGTCTTCAACTACAACTCGGGCTCGCTCATGCAGGCGCTGAACCCCGACAACACCCTGGTGGACCTGTCGGACCAGAGCTGGGCGAAGGACGTGGACAAGCAGTTCACGAAGGTCGTCAGCACCGACAAGGGCATGTACGGCGCGCCCTTCGGCACGAGCTTCGGCGGCGGCGTGATGTACAACAAGAAGATCTACGCCGATCTCGGGCTCACGGTCCCCACCACGTGGGACGAGTTCATCAGCAACAGCGAGAAGATCAAGGACGCGGGCAAGGTCGCGCCGATCATCCAGACGTACGGCGACACGTGGACCAGCCAGCTCTTCGTGCTCGGCGACTTCGCCAACATCACGGCGCAGCAGGCCAACTGGGCGACGAAGTACACCGCCAACAAGGAGTCCTACGCCAAGGACCCGGCATTCGCCGGGTTCGAGCACCTCGCCGAGGTCAAGGACAAGGGGCTGGTCAACGAGGACTACGCGTCGGCGACGCAGGCGAACGGGCTGAAGATGCTGGCCGACGGCACCGGTGCGCAGTACCCGATGCTCACGAACGCCATCTCGACGCTGCAGCAGGACAGCCCCGACGCGGTGGACGACATCGGGGTGTTCCCGCTGCCGGCCGACACCGCGTCGGACACCCGGCTGACGATCTGGGAACCGAACGGCCTGTACATCCCGAAGACCTCGACGGGTGACAAGCTGGCGGCGGCGAAGAAGTTCATCGCGTTCGCCAACTCGTCCGACGGCTGCAAGGTGCAGAACGACACCGGCACCCCCGGCGGCCCGTACGTCATCAGCTCCTGCACCCTGCCGAAGGACGTGCCGACGATGCTCGGTGACCTGCAGCGGTACATCGACGACGGCAAGGCGACGCCGGCGCTCGAGTTCCTCTCCCCCATCAAGGGCCCGAACCTCGAGAAGATCTGCGTGCAGGTCGGCTCCGGGATCTCGACGGCCTCGGTGGGCGCGAAGCAGTACGACCAGGACGTCGTGCAGCAGGCACAGCAGCTCGGCCTCAAGGGCTGGTGAGGACGGTGACCGCGACCCTCACGACGGCGGCGGCCCCGCCGCGGACCACGAAGGCCGGACCGGGGCCTGCCCGCAAGCGCATGCGCTCGTTCTACCCGGCCTGGTTCTTCATCCCGGCGATCGCGCTCTACGTCGTGTTCTTCGCGGTCCCGACCTTCGCCGGGTTCTGGTTCTCGCTCACGCGTTGGACGCTGTTCGACCAGACCTTCATCGGCTTCGACAACTTCGTCCGGTTCTTCCAGGACCCGCAGCTGCTGTCCGGCTTCGTCCACACCTTCGAGTACGGGTTCGTGACGAGCGCGGCGAAGGTGGTCCTCGGACTCGCCCTCGCCCTGCTCCTCACGTCCCCCGTGCTCGGTCGCGGCTACCTGCGCGCGGTCGTGTTCTTCCCGGTGCTCGTGTCGACGATCGGCATCGGCATCACGTTCAAGGCGCTGATGGACCCGTTCCACGGCATCATCAACTCCGTGTTGGGCGGACTCGGCCTCCCCACCCCCGGGTGGCTGACCGACCCGGCGCTCGCACTGTGGAGCGTCGCGGCGGTGGACATCTGGAAGGGCGTCGGCATCGCGACCCTCATCTTCATCGCGGGCATCGTGGCCATCCCGCAGGAGTACTTCGAGGCCGCCCGCGTCGACGGGGCGAGCGCGTGGACCATCTTCAAGAACATCACGCTGCCGCTGTCGCGTCCCGCGATGGGGACCGTCATCATCCTGTCGCTCATCGGCGGACTCCGGTCGTTCGACCTGATCTGGGCGATGACCGGCGGTGGACCCGGGTTCACGAGCGACGTCATCGCGAGTGTGATCTACAAGCAGTACCAGGCGGGCTTCTACGGCCTGTCGACTGCCGGCAACGTCGTGCTCTTCGTCGTCGTGACCGCGATCATGGTCCCCGTCTCGTGGCTGCTGAACCGGAAGGAGCCGGAACTGTGACCGCCATCAGCACGCCGACGCCGCGCAGGAGACGCCCGCCGGCCACCCGCAAGTGGATCATCGGCATCGTCGCCATCGTGGTCTCGTTCGTGGTCTTCCTCGTGCCGTTCGTCTTCGTCCTGCTGCAGGCCGCGAAGTCCCCCGCCGAGGCGAACCAGCTCGGTTTCACGCTGCCCACACAGTGGCAGCTGTGGCAGAACCTGCAGGCGGTGTTCCAGAGCGGCGAGTCCGGCATCGTCCGGGCGTTCCTGAACAGCGCTGTGCTCACGGTGGGCAGCGTCGTCATCATGGTCGTGTTCTCGGCGATGGTGGGCTACGTCCTGCAGCGTCGACCCGGGCGCTGGAACGGCGTGATCAACTTCTTCGTCCTCGCCGGCCTGATCGTGCCGCCCGCGATCGTCCCGACGATCTGGGTCCTGCAGGGGCTCAACCTGTTCAAGACGATGGGCGGGATGATCCTCATCGAGGCGACCTTCGGCCTGTCGTTCTGCATCCTGCTGTTCCGCGCGTTCGTCGCGACCATCCCGAAGGAGCTCGACGAAGCAGCCGTGCTCGACGGTGCCGGCCCGATCCGGCTGTTCTTCGGGGTCGTCCTGCCGCTGCTCAAGCCGGTCATCATCACGGTCGTGCTGGTGCAGTCGGTGGCGGTGTTCAACGACTTCGCCAACCCGCTGTACTTCCTGCCCGGATCCGAGAACGCCACGGTGCAGCAGACGCTGTACGCGTTCCAGAGTCAGTCCGTCAGCCAGCTCAACCTGCTGTTCACCGACGTGCTGCTGATCACGATCCCGCCGCTGATCCTGTACATCTTCTTCCAACGCCAGATCGTCGCCGGCATGACCAGCGGCGCCGTCAAGGGCTGAAAGGCAACCACACATGACCACCTGGACCGCATCGTTCATCGCGGCGGACGGCGACGCCGACCGCGACTCCGCACCGATCCTGCGCCACGAGTTCACCCTCGACAGCGGTCACGGCGCCGTCACCGCAGCGACACTCGACGTGAGCGCCCTCGGCGTCGTCGAAGCGTGGCTCGGCGGGGAGCGCGTCTCGGACCACCTGCTCGAACCGGGCTGGACGAGCTACGAGTGGCGCATCCGCGTCGCATCCCACGACGTCCTGTCGCACCTGAACAGCACGGGCCCCGGCGCCGCCGCCGTGTTGGCGCTGGTGCTCGGACGCGGCTGGGCCGCCGGTCGGCTCGCATGGGGCGGCGGTGGCGGCTGGTACACGGACGAGCGCGCCGGGTTCGCCGAGCTCCGCATCGAGTTCGACGACGGCCACGTGCAGACCGTCGCCACCGACACCGACTGGCAGGCCCTGTCGAGCGCGATCACCGACGACCAGCTGTACGACGGGCAGGACATCGACGCGCGGCTCCGCGACGGCAGCTTCCTGACACCCGGTGCCGTGACGACCCCGAGCGTCGACGGGCACACCGGCACGACGACGACCGTGCACATTGTCGACATCGGCGACCGGGAACTCGTCGCCGACACGGTCCCGCCGGTCCGCCCCCTCGCCGAGATCGCCCCGGTCGACGTCTGGACGAGCCCGTCCGGCGCCACCCTGGTCGACTTCGGTGTGAACCTGGTCGGCTGGATCCGCGTGACCGCGAGCGGCCCGGACGGCACCGTCCTGACGCTCCGGCACGCCGAGGTGCTCGAGCACGACGAGCTCGGCACCCGCCCGCTGCGCACCGCGAAGGCGACGGACCACTTCACGCTGAGCGGCAGCGGCGCCGACACCCCCGACGTCTTCGAGCCCCGCTTCACCTTCCACGGGTTCCGGTACGCCGAGGTCGACGGGTGGCCGGGCTCGCTCGACGACCTCCGCGCGGCCGTCACCGCCGTGCAGGTCGGCAGCGACCTGACCCGCACCGGCACGTTCGAGTCGAGCCACGAGCTGCTCAACACCTTCCACGACAACGTGATCCGCGGCATGCAGGGCAACTTCCTCAGCGTCCCGACGGACTGCCCGCAGCGCGACGAACGTCTCGGGTGGACGGGCGACATCGCGGCGTTCGCCCCGACGGCGTCGTACCTGTTCGACACCCGGGCCTTCCTGGGTGACTGGCTGCGCGACCTGGCGCTCGAGCAGCAGCACAACGAGGGGATCATCCCCTTCGTGGTGCCGGACGTGCTGAAGTACTCCCCCGCCGAGGACTTCGGCAAGCCGGACGCGACCGCGATCTGGTCCGACGCCGGGGTCTGGGTGCCCTGGACGCTGTACCAGGCGTACGGCGACACGGCGGTGCTCGAGGAACAGCTCGACTCGATGGTCGCGCACCTCCGCCGGATCAGGGACCACCTGTCGCCCCAGGGGCTCTGGGACACGGTGTTCCAGTTCGGCGACTGGCTCGACCCGGACGCCCCGCCGGAGAACGCGGCCAAGGCCAAGGCCGACCCCGGCGTCGTCGCGACCGCGTGCGCGTACCGCAGCGCGACCCTGGTGGCGCAGGCGGCGCGGTTGACGGGCCACGAGGCGGAGGCGCGCGAGGCCGAGGAGCTGGCCGCGGGCCTCCAGGCCGCCTTCAGCCAGCACTACGTGACGGGCGGCCGGATCCGCAGCGACTGCACCACCGTCTACGCCCTGGCGATCGTGTTCGGCATCCTGTCGGACGAGGACACCGCGGCGGCCGGCGACCGCCTGGCGGAGCTGGCGGCCGAGTCCGGGTACCGGATCTCGACGGGCTTCGCCGGCACGCCCTTCATCACGGACGCGTTGACGCAGACGGGCCACCTGGACGACGCGTACCGGCTGCTGCTGCAGACGGAGTGCCCGTCGTGGCTCTACCCGGTGACGATGGGTGCGACGACGGTCTGGGAGCGCTGGGACTCGATGCTGCCCGACGGCACGATCAACCCGGGCGAGATGACGTCGTTCAACCACTACGCGCTCGGTGCCGTGGCGGACTGGATGCACCGCGTCGTGGGTGGCCTCGCACCGCTGTCCCCCGGGTACGAGTCGGTGCTCATCGCGCCGCAGCCCGGTGGCGGGTTGACGTGGGCGTCGACCTCGCTGGAGAGCGTGCACGGGCGGATCGCGGTGCGATGGGAGCTCGTCGACGGCGAGCTCGTCCTGCAGGCGACCGTGCCGGACGGGGTCACCGCCGTCGTGCGGCTGCCCGGCCTCGACGAGCAGCACCTGTCGGGAGGCTCGCACGAGTTGCGCGCACCGGCCGCGGTCCCGGCCGGGTAGCCGCTGGCCGCGGGCGCGCAAACGCGCTCGCGCTCGCGTTCGCGTTCGCGTTCGCGTTCGCGTTCGCGTTCGCACAACCAAGAGCAGTCCGCGCCACGGGATGGCGTGGTGCGGACCGGTCCCGGTTGTGCGGAGGCGAAGCGCACCACCGCGCCGCTTGCGCGACGCAGCGGGACGGACTACCGTATGAAACGATTCAATCGACCACGAGGAAGTGCACGATGACATCAACCCCGAGCTTCGCCGGCATCGCCGCGCAGCTGGCAGCGCAACGGATCGAGCTGCCGAGCTGGGCCTTCGGCAACTCCGGCACCCGCTTCAAGGTGTTCAGCACGCCGGGCACCCCGCGCGACCCCTACGAGAAGATCGCCGACGCCGCGCAGGTGCACCGATTCACCGGGTTGGCCCCGACCGTGGCGCTCCACATCCCGTGGGACCTGGTCGACGACTTCGCCGACCTCAAGCGCCATGCCGAAGAGCACGGCGTGCAGCTCGGCACGGTCAACTCGAACACGTTCCAGGACGACGACTACAAGTTCGGCGCGCTCACCCACGTCGACGAGACGATCCGGCAGAAGGCGATCGACCACCACCTGCGCTGCATCGACGTGATGGACGCAACGGGCAGCCGCGACCTGAAGATCTGGCTCGCCGAGGGGTCGAACTACCCCGGACAAGAGGACATGCGGAGTCGCCAGGACCGCCTGCACGACAGCCTGTCGACGATCTACGACCGCCTGGGTCCCGAGCAGCGCCTGGTACTCGAGTACAAGTTCTTCGAGCCGTCGTTCTACCACACCGACGTCCCCGACTGGGGCACCAGCTACGTGCAGACGAGCGCGCTCGGTGACAAGGCGATGGTCTGCCTGGACACCGGCCACCACGCCCCGGGGACGAACATCGAGTTCATCGTGATGCAGCTGCTGCGCCTCGGCAAGCTCGGGTCGTTCGACTTCAACTCGCGCTTCTACGCCGACGACGACCTGATCGTGGGCGCCGCCGACCCGTTCCAGCTGTTCCGCATCCTGGTCGAGGTCATCCGCGGCGGCGGCTACGACAACCCCGACGTGGCGTTCATGCTCGACCAGTGCCACAACATCGAGGACAAGATCCCCGGGCAGATCCGCTCCGTGCTCAACGTGCAGGAGATGACGGCCCGGGCCCTGCTGCTCGATCGTGTCGCGCTGACCGCGGCACAAGAGGCGCATGACGTCCTCGGCGCGAACGAGGTCTTCATGGACGCGTACCAGACCGACGTCCGGGCGGACCTCGCCGCGTGGCGCGAGTCCCGCGGGCTCCCCGCGAACCCGATGCGCGCGTACCGGGACTCCGGGTACCAGCGCCAGATCGCCGAGGACCGCGTCGGCGGCGTGCAGGCCGGCTGGGGCGCGTAGACCGATGACCATGAACGACCTGGAGGCCCCGGTGGACCCCGCAACGCAGCCCACGTCAGCAGACGAGACGGTCAGTGCGCTCATCGCGCGCTCGAACGCGCTCGGCTCGGACCCGCGGATCACGAACTACGCCGGCGGGAACACCTCGGCGAAGGGCACCGACGTCGACCCGGTGACCGGCGAGCCCGTCGAGCTGCTGTGGGTGAAGGGCTCCGGGGGCGACCTCGGCACGTTGACCCCGTCGGGGCTGGCGGTGCTGCGGGTCGACCGGGTCCGGGCCCTCGAGCAGGTCTACGCCGGCGTCGAGCACGAGGACGACATGGTCGCCGCGTTCGACCACTGCCTGTTCGGACGGGGCGGTGCGGCACCGTCGATCGACACGGCGATGCACGCCCTGGTCGACGCCGCGCACGTGGACCACCTGCACCCGGACGCCGGTATCGCGATCGCCACGGCCGCGGACGGCCCCGAGCTCACGTCGACGATCTTCGGTGACGCGGTCGTGTGGGTCCCCTGGCGCCGACCGGGCTTCCAGCTCGGCCTCGACATCGCGGCCGTCCGGCGGCAGCACCCGGACGCGATCGGCACGGTCCTGGGCGGCCACGGCATCACCGCGTGGGGCGACACGAGCGACGAGGCCGAGGCGAACTCGCGCCGGATCATCGACACCGCCGAGCGGTACATCGCCGAGCACGGCAAGGACCAGCCGTTCGGCCCCGTCCGACCGGGCTTCGACGCACTGCCGACCGACGAACGACGTGCACGGGCGGCGGCTCTGGCACCGACGATCCGCGGCATCGCCGGACACGACAAGCCGGTGGTCGGGCACGTCACGGACAGCGACGTCGTGCTCGACTTCCTGGCGAGCGAGAAGGCGCAGGCACTCGCCGAGCTCGGGACGAGCTGCCCGGACCACTTCCTGCGCACCAAGGTGAAGCCGCTGCTGCTCGACCTGCCGACGACGGCCACCGTCGACGACCAGATCGCACGCCTGCACGAGCTGCACACGACCTACCGCGAGGACTACCAGGCCTACTACGACCGGCACGCAACGCCCGAGTCCCCCGCCATCCGGGGCGCCGACCCGCTCATCGTGCTGGTCCCCGGCGTCGGGATGTTCTCGTACGGCAAGGACGCCCAGACCGCCCGCGTCGCCGGCGAGTTCTTCGTGAACGCGATCAACGTCATGCGCGGCGCGGAATCGCTCAGCACCTACGCCCCGATCGACGAGGCCGAGAAGTTCCGCATCGAGTACTGGGCCCTCGAAGAAGCGAAGCTCCAGCGGATGCCCGCGCCGAAGAAGCTCGCGACCCGCATCGCCCTGGTGACGGGTGCCGCGAGCGGGATCGGCAAGGCGATCGCGACCCGTCTGGCCGCCGAGGGCGCCGCGGTCGTCATCGCGGACCTCGACCCGCAGAAGGCGCAGGACGCGGCAGCCGAGATCGGCGGGCCCGACCAGGCGATCGGCGTCGCGGCAGACGTCACGAGCGCCGACGACATCGACCGCGCGATCCAGCAGACGCTGCTGCACTTCGGCGGACTCGACCTGGTCGTCAACAACGCCGGACTCTCCCTGTCGAAGTCCCTGCTCGAGACCACCGAGCAGGACTGGGACCTGCAGCACGACGTGATGGCGAAGGGCTCGTTCCTGGTGTCGAAGGCCGCCGCGAAGGTCCTCATCGAGCAGAGCCTCGGCGGCGACATCGTGTACATCTCGAGCAAGAACTCCGTGTTCGCGGGCCCGAACAACATCGCGTACTCCGCCACGAAGGCCGACCAGGCGCACCAGGTCCGGCTGCTGGCGGCCGAACTCGGTGGCCACGGCATCCGCGTCAACGGCATCAACCCCGACGGCGTCGTCCGTGGCTCCGGCATCTTCGCCAGTGGCTGGGGAGCGAACCGCGCGAAGACGTACGGCATCGACGAGCAGGACCTCGGCGCGTTCTACGCCCAGCGCACGATCCTGAAGCGCGAGGTCGTGCCCGAGAACGTCGCCAACGCGGTGTTCGCGATCTGCACGGACGACTTCTCGCACACCACGGGCCTGCACGTGCCGGTCGACGCCGGCGTCGCCGCCGCGTTCCTGAGGTAGCCGGATGGCCAGCAGCGGCAGCGTGGCCGCGGTCGACCTCGGGGCCACCAGCGGCCGGGTGATCGTCGGCCACGTCGACGCCGACGGCGTACGGACGGACCACGTCGCGCGCTTCCCGAACGGCCCGGTGGCGATCCACGAGCGCGGACGTCAGGCACTGCACTGGGACGCCGTCGAGCTGTACCGGCAGGTCCTCGACGGGCTGCGCACGGCGTTCCGCCAGCACGCCGACATCGCCAGCATCGGCATCGACTCGTGGGCCGTCGACTACGGGCTGCTGCGCGAGGGTCGCCTGCTCGGCCTGCCGTACCACTACCGCGACGAGCGGCACGAACAGGGCGTCGCTGCCGTGCACGCCCGGGTCGACGCGGCGGCCCTGTACGCCCGCAACGGTCTGCAGCACCTGCCGTTCAACACGCTCTTCCAGTTCGCTGCCGACCCGTCGCTCGCCCTGGCGGACCGCGCGCTGCTGGTCCCTGACCTGCTCGGGTACTGGCTCACCGGCGTCGAGGCGGCCGAGCGCACCAACGCGTCGACCACCGGGCTGTTGCACGCGACCACACGCGGATGGGACCCGACGCTGCGGGCTGCCGCGGGCCTCCCGTCCGGGCTGCTGCCGGCGCTCCGCGACCCGGGCGACCAGCTCGGTCCGGTGCTCCCCGAGCTGCTCGCGACGTCGGCACCGGTCACCCTGGTCGGTTCACACGACACGGCGAGTGCCGTGGTCGCCGTGCCGGCCACCGAACCGGACTTCGCCTACGTCTCGTCCGGCACGTGGTCGCTCGTCGGCGTCGAGCTCGACGCGCCGGTGCTCACCGACGCCGCACGGCTGGCGAACTGCACCAACGAGGGCGGGGTCGACGGCCGTGTCCGCTTCCTGAAGAACGTGTCCGGACTGTGGCTGCTCTCGGAGAGCGTGCGCACCTGGGAGCACGGTGGCGACCGGGTCGACCTGGAGGCCCTGCTCGCCGCCGCAGCGGCCGTCACCGCACCCGTGCCGGTGTTCGACGTCGCCGACGACGCGTTCACCCCACCCGGGGACATGCCGGCGCGCATCGCCGCCTGGTGCGACGCGCGTGGGCTGCGCGCACCGGCGTCGCCGGCGGAGTTCGTACGCTCGATCCTCGAGTCACTCGCCGCGGCCTACGCCGAGACGCTCGAGACGATCGGGACCCTCACGAGCAAGGACATCCGACAGGTGCACATCGTCGGCGGCGGATCGCAGAACCGGCTGCTGTGCCAACTGACTGCCGACCGGACGGGACTGCCCGTGCTCGCCGGGCCCGTCGAGGCCACCGCCCTGGGCAACATCCTGGTGCAGGTGCGGGCAGCGGGACTCGCCGGGCTCGGAGGAGCCTCGCTCGAAGCGCTCCGTCAACTGGTCGCCCGCACCGTCGAGCCCGTCCGCTACACCCCGAGCACGAACCGGACCACCCATCGACCGACCCCGAGACGTAGGATGTCTGTATGACCTCGACCGACGACCAGCACCGCGTCGACCCCGCCACGGGAGCCCCGGCAGCAACTCCGGGGACGCCGTCCGCGCGGCGCACCCCGATGAAGCGGCAGCTGCCGACGGTGCGCGACCTGGCGCCGCTGATGCAGTTCAAGAAGCCCGACCTGAACGCCCGCCGCCGTCGCCTCGAGTCGGCGCTGACGATCTGGGACCTGCGGGACATCGCCGCCCGGCGCACACCGAGGGCCGCGTTCGACTACACCGAGGGCGCTGCCGAGGCGGAGATCTCCTTGGCCCGAGCCCGCCAGGCATTCGAGGACATCGAGTTCACGCCCGCGATCCTCCGCGACGTGTCGACGGTTGCGACGAACCGCGAGGTCCTCGGCCAGCAGGTCGCCTACCCGTTCGGCATCGCCCCGACCGGCTTCACGCGCATGATGCAGACCGAGGGCGAGCGGGCCGGCGCACGAGCCGCGGGACGCGCGGGGATCCCGTTCTCCCTGTCCACGATGGGCACCACGGCGATCGAGGACGTCCGCGACGCGAACCCGCATGGGCGCAACTGGTTCCAGCTGTACATGTGGAAGGACCGCGAGAAGTCGATGGCGCTGGTCTCCCGTGCCGAGGCCGCCGGGTTCGACACGCTCCTGGTCACCGTGGACGTCCCCGTCGCGGGCGCTCGGCTGCGCGACAAGCGGAACGGGTTCTCGATCCCGCCGCAGCTCGGGGTGAAGACGATCGTCAACGCGATCCCGCGCCCGTGGTGGTGGTTCGACTTCCTGACCACCGAACCCCTGGCGTTCGCGTCCCTCGACCGGTGGTCCGGCACGGTCGGTGAGCTCCTCGACCACATGTTCGACCCGACCGTCACCTACGAGGACCTGGCGTGGATCCGGTCGCAGTGGAAGGGCAAGGTCGTCGTCAAGGGCGTGCAGTCCCTGGCCGACGCCAAGCGCCTGGCCGACCTGGGCGTCGACGGCATCACGCTGTCGAACCACGGCGGCCGGCAGCTCGACCGCGCTCCCGTCCCTTTCCACCTGCTGCCCTCGGTCGTGCGCGAGGTCGGCAAGGACACCGAGGTGCACCTGGACACGGGCATCATGTCCGGCGCCGACATCGTCGCCGCGGTCGCGCTGGGTGCCAAGTTCACGATGGTCGGCCGGGCGTACCTGTACGGGCTGATGGCGGGCGGCGAAGCGGGCGTCGACCGGATGATCCAGATCCTGTCCGAGCAGATCGAACGCACCATGCGGCTGCTCGGAGTCGCCTCGCTCGACGAGCTCGAGCCCCGCCACGTCACGCAGCTCGCGCGCCTGGCGCCCATCCCCCGCCCGTAGCCCGAGCCGAGCCGAGCCGAGCCCAGCCGCCCCGACGGCGACGCCCCGTCGTGCGCGATGCGGCAGCGCCTCGGCGACCCCCAGCGTGCACGCCCCGGCGACCAGTAGGGTCGGCGCGACCAGTCGGGTCGGCGCCACCAGTCAGGTCGGCGCGATGAGAAGGGGGCTCCATGGCCGGGGCGAGCATCAGCGTGCAGGACTTCGTGATGCGGTTCGGCGACCGCGCGGTGGTCGACCGTCTGTCGTTCGAGGTCGCCCCCGGTGAGACCTTCGGGCTGCTCGGCAGCAACGGGTCGGGCAAGACGACGACGATCCGCGCGCTGCTCGGCATCACCGCCCCCACTGCGGGCACCCTGACGATCGACGGTCGCCCCTACCGCCCGGCGACCGGCGGCATCGGGTACCTGCCCGAGGAGCGCGGGCTCTACCGCAAGGAATCGGTGATCGACGTCATGACCTACTTCGCGGCGCTGCGCGGCATGCCCCGGTCAGCGGCCACGAGCTGGTCGATGGACTACCTGGCCCGCGTCGGCCTGGGCGACAAGGCGAAGCTGCGCGTCGACAAGCTCTCCGGCGGACAGCAGCAGAAGGTGCAGCTCGGGATCACGATCATGGACCGGCCACGCCTGCTCATCCTCGACGAGCCGACCAAGGGCCTCGACCCGGTCAACCGTCGACTCCTGCTCGACCTGGTCGACGAGCGCAAGGCCGACGGCGCGACGGTCGTCCTCGTCACCCACCACATGGACGAGGTCGAGCGACTGTGCGACCGGATCCTGCTGCTCAAGGACGGGACCGCCGCCGCGTACGGCACGATCCCGGACGTGCAGGACCGCTTCGGCGGCGCCGTCGCCAAGGTCGGGCTCGACGGCGCGGTCCCGCGCTCGCCCCTGTACAAGCTCGCCCGGCACGAGGGCCACGTCGCCTACCTGGTTCCGTCGACCACGGCCGAGGCGGACGGGTCCGACATCCTGGCGTCGCTCGTCACGGCCGGTGTGCACGTCACGGGCTTCGAGATGCGCCGGATCCCGCTCGACGAGATCTTCGTGCAGGTGTACGGCCACGACGCCGGTGCGGACGAGGCAGCGAGCACCACCACGACCGGAGGGGCACGATGAGCCGCCTGGGCACCGTCGTCCGCTTCGAGTTCGTCCGCGCGGTCAAGAAGCCGGCGTTCTGGATCGGCACGCTCGCGCTGCCGCTCGTCATCGTCGTCGTCTCCCTGCTGGTCGGGGTCGGGCAGAGCGCCGGGTCGGACTCGGTGCTGTCGAGCTCGTCGGCGACGAAGACCCCGTTCCACTACGTCGACCGCTCCGGCCTGGTGTCGCCGTCGGTCGCGGCACGGTGGGGCGGGACACCGTCGACGGACGAGTCCGGCGACCGGGCAGACGTGGTCGCCGGGCGGCTCGACGCCCTGATCGTGTACCCGAGGACCCCGTCGACCAGCACGATCGAGGTCACCGCGATGGACCGCGGGCTGTTCGGCAACGGCGCGTACTCCTCGCTGGCGGAACGGGTGCTCGAGCAGAGCGTCGCGGCCGACGTCGACGACCCCGAATCGGTGAGCATCCTGCGGTCGCCACCCACCGCGGACGTGACCGCGTACGCCGACGGCAGGGTGGCCCCTGGTTGGCTGTCGGTCATCCCGCCCCTGGTCTACGTCGCCGCGTTCTTCGGCCTCGTGCTCCTGCTCGCCGCCCGCATGGTGACCGTCGTCGTCGAGGAGAAGGAGAACCGGATCTCCGAGATGATCCTGACCACGGTGACCGCGGGTGACCTCATCCGGGGCAAGGTGATCGCGATGCTGCTCGTGGGGCTCGTGCAGATCGGCGTGTTCCTGGTGCCCGGTCTGCTCTCGCTCGTGGTGGTGGTCCCGCTCGTCGCCGGTCGGCTCGGGCACGTGGTGGTCGACCCGTGGCGGATGGTGGTCGGGGCGCTGCTGCTGATCGGCGGCGTGCTGCTGGCATCGGCGCTGTTCGTCGCCGTCGGCGCCGCCGTCCCCACGATCAAGGACGCCTCGACGCTGCAGTCGGCGGCGATCTTCGCGCTGATCATCCCGGTGTACGCCGCGTTCTTCGTGATGACGAGTCCGTCGACACCGGTCGCCGCGTTCTTCACGTACTTCCCGACGTTCACCCCGATCACGGCGATGGTCCGGAACGCGGTCGGCGCGCTGTCGCCGGTCGAGTCGGTCGTCTGCATCGTCGAGGTCTTCGCCGTGGCCCTCGTGCTGCTCTGGTTCGCGCAGTACCTGTTCCGACACTCGGTCGCGCAGTACGGGTCGAAGGTCACCGTGCGCCAGGTGCTGTCCTGGCGCAGGAAGCGCTCCTAGACCGGGGCGGGTGCCACCACGGCGTCGTCCGTCGTGGCGTCAGCCGTTCGCACGGCGTCCGCTGTCACGGGTCCGGCCGGCGCGGCGTCCGTGGGCAGCTGCAGCGACAGCGGGTGGTCCTGCACGACGTCGAGCGCCAGCGCGATCGCTCCGTGCACGACGACGTCCGCGCCGAGGGTGGATGCCACGATCTCGGGCAGGGGGTCGAGGCTCCACCCGTGCAGCAGCGTCCGCGCGTGCTCGATCACCGCCACCGCGGGCTCGGCGATCGCTCCCGCGACGACCACGCGGTCGATGTCGAGCAGGCTCGCGAGCACCACACACACCCGCGCCAGCCGGTCACCCAGGCGCTCGACGATGTCGAGCGCGACCGGGTCTGCATCGCGGGCGGCGGCGAAGACGGCCGCAGCATCGGTCTGGCCGGCGCGCACGGCGGCGGCGAGCGCCGTGCCGGGCGCGATCCGGCCCTCCCGTCCGGCGGCACGCACGAGTGCGGCGGCTTCGCGGCCGAGCCCGTCGGCGGAACCGACCCCCTCGACCATGCTGAGCACGCGCATCTCGCCGGCGCCGCCATGCGAGCCGCGCAGCAGGCGACCGTCGACGACCAGGCCGGTGCCGAAGCGCTCACCCGCCAGCAGCGCAGCGAACGAGGCGTCTCCCCGCAGGTCCCGTTCGGCGACCGCGGCGAGGTTGGCGTCGTTCTCGACCACCACGCGTCCGTGCCCGGTCACACCGTCGAAGCCGGGGTTCATCGCGGCCCAGTAGCCGCCGTCCCCGGGGAGCGAGGACCCGTCTGCCGCGACCGGGGCCGGAACGCCGATCGTCGTGACGAGGACGCGTTCGTGGGCGACGCCCGCCGATGACAGGGCCCGCGCGATGGTGTCCGACACGGTGGTGCGCCGCACGGTGAGGTCGAGGTCGGCCTGGCCGGGAGCACCCTCGGCACGGGCCAGGACGCGTCCGCGCAGGTCCGTGACGAACGCGGTCACACGGTGCTGTCCGGCGTCGACGCCGACGACCACGCCCGCGCGCTCGTCGAGCCCGTAGCGCTTGGCCGGACGACCGATCCGGTACTGCCCGACTGCCCGCGCGTCGCGGAGCTCGCGGATCCACCCGAGGCGGACGAGTTCGTCGCACGCGGCCAGGACCGTCGAGCGGGTGAGGCCGGTGGCGTGCATGGCGTCGGTCGCCGTGAATGCCCGCGCGGCGAAGGCGTGGTCGAGCACCGTCTCGGTGCTCGAACCACGAACGGTCAGACGACGCTCGGGCATGCCGCGAGGATATCGCTGCACGGGTTCCTTGCGCTATTAGATTTTCTCGCTACATTTAGTCGTGCGGGCGGCATCGGAGCCGGACGCGGGACCAGGACGGCAAGGACGCCGGGCCAGGTCGAACGGAGACGACGTGCACCATCACGCCACGACACCCAAGCCCTCCGGGTTCAGTCGACGCTCCTTCCTGCTCGGGGCCGGTGGCATCGCCAGCGGATTCGCGCTCGCCGGATGCGCCCCGATGTCCTCGTCCTCGGGCGGCACCGAGACGATCACCTTCTACGTGTCGAAGCCCGAGGTCATCGGCTACTTCGACGACGTCATCGCGAAGTTCCACGCGAGCCAGTCGAAGGTCCGGGTCATCCGCGACTCGACGTCGTCGCTGCCGGCGGACTTCGTCCGGAGCGCTCCCCCGGACCTCGGGTGCCTGAACTACAACTACGCGATGGTGTCGTTCGTCGAGCACGGCGCGTTGACCGACCTGTCCGACATGGACGAGGCCAAGGCGATCAACCCCGACCTCTGGCCCCTCATGGAGCAGACGGCGTCGTACCCGGGTGAGCGCAACGCGCTGCCGTACTCGGTCACCGCCGCCTCGGTCATCTACAACAAGCAGATCTTCGCCGACCAGGGCATCGAGGTCCCCACGACGTGGACCGAACTCACCGCGGTCTGCGAGAAGCTCCAGGCCGCGGACATCACGCCCTTCTACGGCACGTACAAGGACACGTGGACCATCGCCCAGGGCATGTTCGACTACTCGATCGGCGGCATGCTCGACGTCGAGAAGACCTTCTCGGCGCTCGAGAAGGAGGGCACGTCACTCACGCCGTCGTCCCCGGTGTCGTTCTCGAAGGACTTCGAACCACCGATGGGCCGCATGGAGCAGCTCGCGAAGTGGATGAACCCGAACGCGGCCAGCCGTGCCTACGGTGACGGCAACCTCGCCTTCGCGAAGGGCGAGTCGGCGATGTACCTGCAGGGCCCCTGGGCGCTCATCGAGATCGCGAAGACGACGAAGGACATGGACCTGGGCACCTTCCCGCTGCCCGTGACCGACGACCCGGACGACCTCAAGGTGCGCGTGAACGTCGACCTGGCGCTCTGGATCCCCAAGGCGTCGAAGAAGCAGGATGCAGCCCGCGAGTTCCTGCGGTTCCTGATGTCCCCGGAGATCTCCGACCGGTACAACGCCGACAACAACGGGTTCGGCACCCGCAAGGACTCCCCGCCGGTCGCCAACCCGACCCTCAAGGGCATGCAGCAGTACTACGACGACGCCGCCTTCTACCTCGGGGTGTCGCAGCTCGTCCCCGCCGAGATCCCCGTCGCCAACTACGCGCAGACCATCGCACTCGGTGGCGCCCCCGCTCCGCAGCTCCGCACACTCGATGCCGACTGGGCGCGCGTCGCGCGCCGGAAGGCCTGACCCGGTCCCCGACCGAGGAGACGATCACCATGGCCATCGCCACGACGTCATCCGGCGGGAACCGCCGGAACGAACCCCGCCCCGGCAGCCCGGACACCGCTCCGGACGGCCTCCCCACGGCGAGCGCACCAGCGACTCGCGCCCGTCGGCCCCACGGGCACCGCATCCAGCCGGTGTTCCTGGCCTTCCTGCTCCCCACGCTCGTCGTCTTCACGCTGGCGATCACCGTGCCGGCCGTGATGGGCATCGTCCTGAGCTTCACGGACTCCGTCGGGTTCGGTGAGTTCGGCTTCACCGGACTGACGAACTACCTGGCGATCTTCTCGGACCCGGCGATCCTGCACGCGTACCTGTTCACGATGGGCTTCTCGCTCGTCACGGTGCTGGTGGTGAACGCCATCGCGCTGCTGCTGGCGATCGCGCTGACGAGCCGCATCCGGGCGAAGGTCACCCTGCGCGCCGTGTTCGTGCTGCCCATGGTGATCTCGGGCATCGTCATCGCGTACGTGTTCTCGTTCCTGTTCTCGAACAGCGTGCCGGCACTGGCCACGTCGCTCGGGTTCGCCCCGCTCGAGACGAGCATCCTCGCCAACCCGGACCTGGCCTGGGTCGCGATCGTCATCGTCACGACGTGGCAGGCGATCCCCGGCACGCTCCTCATCTACATCGCGGGCGTGCTCGCGATCCCCGGTGAGGTCTACGAGGCGGCGGCGATCGACGGCGCGTCCTCGTGGCGGCAGCTGATCTCGATCACGATGCCGCTCACCGCCGGCTACATCGTGATCAACCTCATCCTCGGGTTCAAGAACTTCCTGAACGCGTACGACATCATCGTCGGCCTGACGGCCGGCGGACCGGGGACCTCGACGACGAGCGTCGCGATGTCGATCTTCAACGGCTTCAACAGCGGCGACTACTCCTACCAGATGGCGAACGCGACGATCTTCTTCGTCATCACCGTCGTCCTCGCGCTCGTCCAGCTGCGGCTCAGCCGCGGGAAGGCCCTCTTCTCATGACGCTCCAAGCCCCCCTGCAGCCCGGCACCACCCAGACCGGCAGCATGCGGTCCGTCGACGCGGACACCGCCCGTGGCCGCAGGTCGAAGAACGGCGGCTGGAACTGGCCGCTGACGATCATCCTGTCGATCTGCACGCTGACCGTGCTGGTCCCGCTCTACGTCACCGTGGTGATGGCGTTCAAGACGACGAGCCAGGCGCTCGACGGCAACGCGTTCTCGCTGCCGACGCCCTTCAGCGTCGACGGGTTCGTGCAGGCGTGGAAGCTCACCGACTTCCCGCGGGCGTTCGGCGTCTCGGTCCTGGTCGCCGCGATCTCGGTGACGGGCACGATCCTGCTCGCCTCGTTCGCCGCCTACGCGATCTCGCACAACTGGCAGCACCGGCTGTTCCGCTGGTCGTTCTTCTACCTGCTGGCGGCGATGTTCCTGCCGTTCCCGGTGCTCGCGCTGTCGCAGGTGAAGCTCACGGGCATGGTCGGTCTCGACAACCCGATCGGCGTCGCGATCCTGCACGTCATGTTCCAGCTGTCCTTCAGCGTGCTGCTCTTCACCGCGTTCCTGCGGTCGATCCCGGGCGAGCTCGAGGAGAGCGCGCGGATCGACGGTGCGAGCGTCGGGCAGGTGTTCTGGCGGCTGCTGTTCCCGCTGCTGGCGCCGATGAGCGCGACGGTCGGGATCTTCGCCTTCCTGGCGTCGTGGAACGACTACATGATGCCGGCGCTCATCACCGCCGACCCCGCGCTGCAGACCCTGCCGGTGCTCCAGCAGATCTTCCAGAGCCAGTTCAGCAACAACTACAACGTGTCGTTCGCCTCCTACCTCATGGCGATGGCCCCGTCGATCATCGTGTACGTGCTCACCCAGCGATGGGTGATGTCCGGTGTGACGCAGGGCGCCATCAAGTGACGAGCCGGACCGACGAGAGGACCCCCATGACGGACACCCTGACCTCCCCTGCCCCGACGGCGACCGACGAGACCTGGTGGCGCCAGGCGAGCGTCTACCAGATCTACCCGCGGTCGTTCGCGGACGCGAACGGCGACGGCATCGGCGACCTGCGCGGTGTGACCGACCGGGTGCCCTACCTGGCGTCCCTCGGGATCGAGGCCGTCTGGCTCAGCCCGTTCTACCCGTCTGCCCTCGCCGACGGTGGCTACGACGTGGACGACTACCGCGACGTCGACCCGAAGCTCGGCACGCTCGACGACTTCGACGCGATGGTCGCAGCCCTGCACGGCGCCGGCATCCGGGTGATCGTCGACGTCGTGCCGAACCACACGAGTGACCGGCACGCCTGGTTCCGTGAGGCCCTCGCGAGCCCCGCCGGCTCCCCCGCACGCGACCGCTACGTCTTCCGGGACGGCAGCGGCCCCGACGGCTCCGAGGCGCCCGCCGACTGGATCTCGATCTTCGGCGGTCCCGCCTGGACGGCGGCGGGCGACGGGCAGTGGTACCTGCACTCCTTCGCGAAGGAGCAGCCCGACCTGAACTGGGCGAACCGCGAGGTCCGCGACGACTTCCTGCACACCCTGCGCTTCTGGTCGGACCGCGGGGTCGACGGCTTCCGCATCGACGTCGCGCACGGGCTGTCGAAGGACCTGGGCGAGGTGCTGCCGACCTGGGCCGAGCTCTCGGCCATGCCGAAGGACGGCTCGCACCCGCTGTGGGACCGCGACGACGTGCACGAGATCTACGCCGAGTGGCGGACGGTGTTCAACGAGTACACCCCCGCACGCACCGCGGTCGCCGAGGCCTGGGTCGCCGCCGACCGCCGTGCCCGCTACGCCAGCGCCGACGGGCTCGGCCAGGCGTTCAACTTCGACCTGCTCGAGGCCGACTTCGACGCCGGCTCGTTCCGCAGCATCATCGAGTTCAACCTCGGCCTCGCCGAGCAGTCCGGCTCGTCGACGACGTGGGTGTTCTCGAACCACGACGTCGTCCGGCACGCCACCCGCTACGCGCTGCCGGCCCGGGGCGGTGCGCACGAGAAGCAGGGCGGCGCCTGGCTGCTCGCGGGCGGATCGCAGGACGCGCTCGACCAGGAGCTCGGGCTCCGGCGTGCCCGCGCGGCGACGCTCCTCGAGCTCGCGCTCCCCGGCTCGGCGTACCTGTACCAGGGTGAGGAGCTCGGGCTGCAGGAGGTCGGGGACATCCCGGACGCCGACCGACAGGACCCGGCGTTCTTCCGGAACCCCGGTGTCGACGTCGGCCGTGACGGCTGCCGCGTCCCGCTGCCGTGGACGCGCGACGGTCAGAGCTTCGGCTTCGGCGAGGGCGGCTCGCACCTGCCGCAGCCGGCGTGGTTCGGTGCGTCCAGCGTCGAGGCCGAGGACACCGACCCGGGATCCACGCTGAACCTGTACCGCAGGGCCCTCGGCCTGCGTGGGCAGCTGCAGTCCGAGGAGCACCTCGAGTGGCTGGAGACCGGTCGGGACGACGTCCTGGCGTTCCGCCGTCCGAACGGGTGGACGAGCGTGACGGTGTTCAGCGACGAGCCCTACGACCTGCCTGCGGGGGAACTCCTGCTCGCCTCGGCGCCGGTGGCAGACGGCGCCCTGACGGGCGTGGGGACGGTCTGGTTGCGCGCGTAGGGACGCGACCAGGTGACGGACGGAAGGCCCGGTGCTGGCAGGCACCGGGCCTCCTGTCCGTCCCGGCGTGGCCGGGTGAGCTCAGACGGGCAGGATCGGCGACGTCGGCACGGAGTCGATGTCCCACGCCGGGATCGGACGCGGCGTGCGCCACCCCGCACGCAGGCCACGGACGGCCTCGTCCCACTCCGTGAGCACGTCGAGTCCGGGTCGGACCAATAGCTGGATCTGGAAGCCCTCGTACAGGGCGAGGAGCTGCGTGGCCGCGCGCTCGGCGGGCACGACGGACGCCTCGACGCCGGCGTCGAAGTCACGGCGCAGGGCGACGGCGAGCTGGGTGACGTAGTCCTCGTAGCGCTTCCGGAACAGCTCGGCGAAGCTCGTGTCGGCACCCGCGATGTTGATGACGCCGGCGAGGACCCGCACCAGGCCCGGGTCGGCGATGTCCTCGGCGAGGGTCATCCGCACGTGGTCGACCGCACACGAGGGCTTCCGCCGTCGGGTCGATCCACGCAGCTGCGTCCAGTAGTCGTACGTCACGAGCAGCAGGGCGTCCCACGAGGGGAACGCCCGCGTCACCACGTCGACCGGCACACCGGCGACCTCGGCGACGACGGCGGCGTCGACGTCCGTGAACGGGTACATGCGGTAGGCGCGGATCGCGGCCCGGGTCAGGCGCTCCGCGATCGTCTGTTCTTCGACGATCGTTCCGTCAGTGAGGGTCTCCACCAGGACATTGCACCGCATCGGGGCGCGCTTGTCCTGACCCAGACCGGGGGTCGTGACCGCTCACTGGGTGGTCGGACGCCCTTCGTCAGGCAGGGCGACCTTCGACCCGCGGGGCTCGACGTTCCGCTGCGGCAGCGGCGGGGCTGGCTCGACCCGTGGCGTCGCGGCGACCCGGGCCCGCGTGAGCTCGGCGCGACCGAGCCAGGTCGTCGTCGCCACCGTCGTCGCGCTCTGCAGCACGCCGAACACGAGGGGCAGCAGGAGCGGGACGAGGCCGTCGGAGGCGAACCCGCCGGCGAGCGCACCGATCCAGGCGGCGAACCACCCCGCCGGGATCCACCGCGTCCGGTCGATCGTCGCGATCGCGGGTTCGACGACCCGCTCCGCCTGCTCGAGCACCGCGTCACGGTCCTCGGGCACGAGGGCCGGCGGCCGGGCGGCGAACTGCGCTCCGATGCGCTCGTCACGACGCCAGCCGCCGGGTCGTGGCGAGAACGGCTGCGCCTGGAGCTTCCGGCTCGTCCGGATGAACGCCGCGGTGAGACACCCCAGCGCCGCGGCGAACGCGACCGCTGCGACCACCCCGGCGGGTCCGGACACACCGGACCACCCCCACAGCAGCTGCGACACGATGACCACCGCGCCGGTGACCGTCGCGACCGTCGCGCACACGACCGTCCGACGGCGGAGCCGTGCCGGGTCGAGGAACTCGCGCCGACGTGCGCGGTACACGCGCCAGCCGATCGCGAACGGGCCGTCACTCATGCGTCCACTCTGCTCCGGAGCAGGCACGTGCGACCGTTCAGCCGACGGTGACCGGCGCGGACGACGGCTTGGTGCGCTGCTGCATCCAGACGAAGAACCCGGTGAGCGTGAACACGCCGTAGAAGACGTACATGAGCCCCGAGGCGTAGTAGCCGGCCGAGAACAGCAGCGGCACCCCGACCAGGTCGACAGCGACCCAGACCAGCCAGAACTCGACCCAGCCCTTCGCCATGCCGTACGTCGCGAGCAGGGACCCGACGAAGATCCACGCGTCGCTCCACACCGGCTCGTAGGACCCGAGGGCACGGAACACGGGGGTGAGCAGCGCGGTGCCGCCGACCAGGGTCAGGACGAGCAGTCCCCGGGTCCGCCAGGAGGCCCAGTGCGGGTCGATCACGGTCGTCGCCGCAGCGGGACGGTGCGTCCACCGGTACCAGCCGTAGACGCTGACGATGACGAACACCACCTGACGGCCCGCCTGGCCCAGCAGGTTGACCGGGTTCGGGGTGTCGAAGAGCGCCCCCATGAACACCGTGAAGAGCAGCACGTTGCCGACGATGCCGACGGGCCACGCCCACACCTTCCGACGCATGCCGCCGAGCGCGCTGAGCAGCCCGAAGACGTTGCCGATCACCTCGCGCCACAGCACGGTCTGGTCACCGATGACGATCTGCGCGTCGAACAACCAGCGCACGATGCCCATCTGGTGCCTCCTCGTTCCGGTGCATCCAACCACGCACCCCCACCCCGCATTCCTGGCGCACCACCGCAAGATCGGGGTACAAACCCGGTCCGCACTGCTGGGGACCGAAATCACCCCCGTTTTGGGTCCATGCAAAAGCATCATCCCCGTTGTCAGCACTTTGGGGGACCGGTAGCGTCGATGACAGGAGCGATCCAGCCCGCCCGAGCCGCCTCTGAGCCTCGGAGCCCGGCGGTCACCCTCGGCACCGGTCAGCCGCGACCCCTGCTCCTGTGGGGCCGACAGACACCGTCCCACCGGCACCCGACCCGAATCACCGTGCCGCTGGCTCGAAGCGCACCCCTGTGCGCGGAACGGAACACCATGCACAAGATCGTCACCGGCACCATCGCCGGCGCCGCCGGCATCGCGCTGCTCCTGGGTGGGGCGGGCACGTTCGCCCTCTGGAACGCGAACGCCTCGACCGCAGCCACCACGGTCAGCTCCGGCACCCTGACGCTGAGCGCCGTGAACGACGGCGTCTGGACCGACATCACCAACGGCCGCTCGACCACGATCGACCCGGCCAAGGTCCTGATGGTCCCGGGCAACAAGTACCAGTTCACGCAGACCCTGAACATCGGGGCGACCGGGCAGGACCTCAAGGCGAACCTGACCTACGCCGACCAGAGCATCACCGGCGACCCGGCACTGCTCGCCGCGACGACGAAGACCCTGTCCGTGACCTCGACGAGTGCCTCGGTCGTCCCGTCGACCACGAACGCGAACACCTTCGTCGTGTCCCCCTCGAGCGCCACCTCGGCCGTGAAGGTCCTCTTCACGATCGAGCTGCCCTCGTCGGCCACGACCGGGCAGAACGGCTCCGTGAACGTCGGAGCGCTCGCCTTCACGCTGACGCAGACCGCGATCGGCTCCTGATCCCCGGCGCGGTCGGTCCCTGATCCGCCGACCGCGCCGGAACCCGTCCGTCCGACCAGTTCACCGGGGGGTGACGAGGATGACCCGCACGACGATCTCCGGACGTCACCGCGCGCCGCGCGTCCGACGTCCGGTGCGGGCCCGTGTGCTCTGGCCCGCGTCCCTCGTCCTCGCACTCGGCGTGGTGGTGTCCCTGCTCGGGACCGGTGGGACCTACGCCCTGTGGAACGCCTCGGCGAGCACGAGGGGCGCGACCGTGAAGTCGGGGACCGCGACGGTCACGGTCAGCCCGCTCTCCGCGATGCGGGCGCCCGCGCTCGGTCCGGGAGCGAGCACGGTGGGGTCGTTCACGGTGAAGAACACGGGGACCGTCCCGCTCTCGATGCGGGTCATGACGACCGCGACCAAGGTCTCCTACGCCGACGCCTCGGACGCCGTGGTGCTCGGCGCCCAGACCCTCAAGCTCGCGAGTGTCGGGTCGGCATCGGCCTGCCGCGCCGGCCTCGGGGGCGCGAGCGGTCCGCTCGCCTCGTTCGACACCGGCAGCGGCTACTACACGCTGCCGGTCGGCGCGAGCGGGGTCGCCTGCGTCGAGATCACGCTGGCACAGGACGCCCCGCAGACGGTCTCGGGCGCCGTCACGGACTTCACCCTCACGGTGACCGGCACGCAGGTCGCACCGTGAACCGCCGTGTCCGCGTGCTCGTCACCCTGCTGCTCAGCGCCGCGCTCGTCGTCGGTGGCTCGAGTGCCGCCTGGGCACTCTGGACGACGAGCGCCGGGGCGACGTCGAGCACCGTCATCGGCAAGCTCGCCGCCTCGATCAGCGGGACCGACCAGATGACGGTGACCTTCTCGGACTCCGTGCGGTCGATGACGAAGCCCGTCACCCTGACGAACACCGGCAACCTGGCCGGCACCACGTCCACGTCCGTCGCTCCCCAGTCGGACAAGCCCGCCGCCCTGGCCGGGGCCGTCGACGTCGTCGCCTGGCCCGTCGGCTCGACCGCCGCGTGCACCGACAGCGCCGCCGTGGGCTCCGGATCGGTCACGGGGACCTGGGCGTCGCTGCCGAGCATGACGTCGACCCTGGCCGCGGGCGCGAGTGCCGTGTGGTGCACGCGGAGCACCCCGCAGGCCTCGGCACCGGCGTCGAGCACCTCGAACGTCGTCATCAGCCTGACGACCACGTGGGGCAGCTGGCGGTCCGCGGTCGTGCAGGGCGGCTTCTACCTCAACACCGCGGCCGCCACGACCGCGACGCCGGCGCTGACCTGCACCGACCACAGCGGCAACTACGTCGACGTCCGGTGGCCGGACTCGTCCCGCGCGGCCGACACCTGGTACGCCGCGTACGTGCGGGACACGATGGTCGGCTCGCGGGCGCAGATGTACTCCGGGTTCATCACCCTCGCGCCGAACGACCTGGCCCCGGTCGCGACGACCGGCACGCAGACCGTGGTCGTGAAGGTGCTCGACGGCGACGGCAACCCGACCTCGACGGTCGCCGGCAGCGGTCCCGTAACCCTGTTCACCCAGAACGACGGCCCCGCGCTCCGGTGCGGCGGATGACGGCCCACGCGGTGACCCGACGAACCGGGTGGCGGTCGCTCGTGCACGCGATCGCACTCGGACTCAGCACCGGGATGCTCCTGGTCGTCGCCGGCCTGGCCGTCGTGCTCGTCGTCGTGCCGAAGGTGACCGGATCGACCCCGCTCACCGTCCTCACGCAGTCGATGGAGCCGGCACTGCCGCCGGGCACCCTGCTCGTCGTCCGGCCCACCCCGCTCGACGAGGTCCGCGTCGGCGACGTCGTGACGTACCAGATCCGGTCGGGGCACCCCGAGGTCATCAGCCACCGCGTGGTGTCCGTCGCGTCGTCCTCGAACGGGGAGCACACCTTCGTCGTCAAGGGCGACGCCAACGCCGAGCCGGACGCACCCGTCCGCGGCGTCCAGGTGCGCGGCGTCGTCTGGTACAGCGTCCCCGTGCTCGGGTACGTGAACCAGGTGGTCAACGGGTCGCGCGGATGGCTCGTCCCCCTGGTCGCCGGTGTCCTCATCGCGTACGGCGCGGTCATGGTGACGATCGGCGCCGTGTCCACCGTCCGGCGCCGTCGGGCCGGTCGTCGCCACGGACGTCGACGGGCACCTGCACGACTGCCGGAGCGCCGCGTCTAGGCTCGGTGGACGTGGCGGACGGTGTGGTGCAGGCGCGGGCGCTGCTCGATGCCGCGGCCCGGCGGCTGCGCGCGGCGGACGTCCCCGACGAGGCCCTCGGCGAGTACGTCGTGCCGAAGCCCGTGCTCGGCATCCGCCGCGAGGCCACGATGCGCTCCCTCGGCCGGGTCTGGCGGGTCGGGGCCCTGCTGATCGGGTCCTCGCTCCAGACCGGCGGACGCGTCTGGGCGACGGGCACGATCACCCGCGTGACCGACCCCGGACGCGCGCAGTTCCAGTCGGTGTCCATGGAGACCCGTCGCGCATACCGCGCCGCAGCGGTGCGCGGGCGCTTCGACGCCGGTGACACCGTCAACCACGGGGCGACCCCCATCGACCTGGACGACTCGCTGCTCGGCGGCGACGGCGTGCTGTTCGTCGACGGTGACCTGCCGATGGTGCGCTGGTCCCCCACGGCGGCGACGGCGGTCCCGCTGGCGGACTACCTGGCCGACCGCGTCGGGCTGCTCGTCGACCCACCCGCGGGCGCGACGGACTGACGACCGGGCCGGCACGTGCGCGGGGCGAGCCGCGTGCGGCGGTGACCAGGGCCTCCCGTCCCACGGCGCCGCGCCGAGCGCGCGTGACGGCCACCAGCCGAGCACGGCCACGGGCGCTCGCGTACCGTCCGGGTGGTGACCGACGCTCCCCGTACCCGCCTGGTCCTCCCAGGGCAGTACGGCCCGCAGTTCGACGACGGCGGCCCGGCCCTCGTGGTCGAGGCGCGCGAGTTCTTCACCGCCCGTCCGGTCCACCGGGCGAAGGCACACCTGTGGCTCAGTGCCCTGCGGCACCGTGTCCGCGAGCTCGGCGACCGCGCGGAGCACGTCCGGGTCGACCGGCTGCGGGACGCGCTGGTCGGCCGCACGGACCTCGAGGTGGTCGATCCGCCGTCACGACTGCTGCGCGGGCAGGTCCGGCACTGGGGTCACGACACGCGCGTGCTGCCGAGCCGCGGCTTCGTGACCAGCGAGGACGAGTTCGGCGCGTGGGCGACCGGCCGCGGCGACCGGTTCCTGATGGAGACGTTCTACGAGCAGGTGCGGCGACGCGAGGGATGGCTGATGGACCGCGACGCCCCCGTCGGCGGACGGTTCAGCCACGACGCCGACAACCGGCAGCCACCGCCGAAGGGCGCGATGTCGCTCGGGCTGCCCGATCCGTGGTGGCCGACCGAGGACGACGTCGACGACGAGGTCCGGCACGACCTGGACCGGTGGGAGCGCGACGGCCTCGTGCGGTTCGTCGGCCGCGACGACCGTCGACGCTTCGCCGTCACGGCCGCCGAGGCCGAGGCCGCGCTGGCGGACTTCGTCGAGGTGCGGCTCGGCGACTTCGGCCCCTACGAGGACGCCGTGCTGACCAACGACTGGACGATGGCGCACTCACTGCTGAGCGTGCCGATGAACCTCGGCGTGCTCGACCCCCGGGCCGCGATCACGGCGGCGGTGTCGGCGTACGAGGACGGCTCCGCCCCGCTCGGCAGCGTCGAGGGGTTCGTGCGACAGGTCGCCGGCTGGCGGGACTACGTCTGGCACCTGTACTGGTGGTTCGGCGAGGAGTACGGGACGTCCGCCGCACCGCTCGGCACCGAGCCGCCGCACCGGCTGCCGCGCTGGTGGCGGGAGCTCGACGCGTCCGAGGTCGAGGCCGTCTGCCTGTCCACCGCGATCGACGGGGTCGCCGACCACGGCTGGGCGCACCACATCCAGCGGCTGATGGTCCTCGGCAACTGGGCACTGCAGCGCGGTTACGACCCCGTCCAGCTGACGGAGTGGTTCACCGACGTCTTCGTGGACGGCACCGACTGGGTGATGCCGGCCAACATCGTCGGGATGTCCCAGCACGCCGACGGCGGGCGGGTCGCGACGAAGCCCTACGCCGCCGGGGGCCGCTACATCGACCGGATGACCGACCACTGCGGCAGCTGCCGGTTCGACCCGACCAAGCGGCTCGGCGAGGACGCCTGCCCCTTCACCGCCGGGTACTGGGCCTTCCTCGACCGCGCTGAGCCGGACCTGCGTGGCAACCCGCGGATGACGCAGCCGCTGCGGCAGCTGCGCGGGATGGCGGACCGCCAGCAGGTGGTCAGCCAAGAGGCCCGGCGCCGCACGCCCTGAACACCGCCGGACGGGAGGCGCGGGGCGGGCTGGCACCGCCCCTCCCGTCCGGCGTGTGGCAGGCTTCGTGCCGTGGTCCGGCATCCGCTCTGGCGTCCGTTCGCCGCCGGCAGCAACGCTGCCCGGCAGGCGCAGCGCGTGGCGTTCCGCCAGACCGAGCCCGGTCCGCTGCAGCCGCACGACCCGCGATGGGTGGACGCGTACCGGGTGGTGCGGTCCGCGGTCGAGACGGCACTCGGACCCGGCGTCCGGATCCAGCACGTCGGGTCCACCGCGGTGCCGGACCTGCTCGCGAAACCGGTGATCGACGTCGACCTGCTCGTGCCGGACGTCGCGGACGAGGACTCCTGGTTGCCCGCGCTCGAGGCCGTGGGCTTCCGGCTGCTGTTCCGCGACGAGCTGGGCGGGTCGCCGCACCGACAGCTCAGCCTCGCCGAGCCGAACGCGAACCTGCACGTCTTCGCGCCCGGGGCCGTCGAGCCGCAGCGGCACCGGGTGTTCGTCGACTGGCTGCGGACGCATCCCGCGGACCGGCGCGCCTATGCGGCCGCCAAGCAGGCCGCTGCCGCGGGCACGGGGTCCCTGCGCTACAACGACGCGAAGGCCGCCGTCGTGTACGACGTGTACGAGCGGGTCTTCCTGACGGACCCGGCGCATCCGCACGACCCGCACCCGCGGGTCTGATCAGGCGTCGGCAGCGCTGCCCGACTTCATCCAGAACGGCGACCAGTGGTACCCGTCCGGGTCGTCGAACTGGCGCTGGTACATGAACGGGTAGTCGTCGGTGTCCCCGATCCGCCCACCGGCAGCACGGGCACGCTCGACGAGGTCGTCGACCGCCTGCTGACTGTCGAGGTCGAACGAGACGGTGACCTTCGAGGGTGTGTCGGGACCGCCCACGAGTTCCTCGACACCGCCGACGCTCGCGTACATCTCGCGACTGGCGAGCATCACGTACTGGTCGGGGCGGACGGCGAAGCAAGACACCTGGTCGTTCGACATGTCGGCGTTGCGGGTCCAGCCCAGGGCGTCGTAGAAGGCGGTGGCGCGCTCGACGCTGTCCACCGGGCAGCTGATGAAGAGGCTCATGCGGTGATGGTCCTCCCGCGGGGCGGACTGGTCAAGGCGTCCTCGAGCGTGCACGCGGGGGCCACGTGGCAGGCTGGCCGTCATGGGCAACGGTCGCGGGGAGGTCAGTGTCCCGGTCGGGGTCCGGGTCCCGGTGCTCGTCGCGGTGCTCGTGGGGATCGAGACCGTCGTCCTGCTCGTCGTGGCCCTCCTCGGCGACCGCACCACGAGGGCGGTGACGGTGGCGCTCGACGGCCGCGCGCCCGCCGTGCTGGCGCGCGTGGACCTCGACGTCGCGATGGTCGTGGTGCTCGCCCTCGTGGCGGTGGCCCGGGCGCTCCCCGCGCGCCGGGCGTGGGTCCTGGACCCGCTGCTGACCACACCGATCACCCTGTTCGTGATCGCGCAGCTGAACGGCGTGCGCGACGTCGGTGCCCTGGTCGGCATCTACGCGCTGGCGTCCGCTGGTGTGCTGTTCGCGGTCGTGCAGGACCGCTCCGCACCGCAGACGACCCCGAGCGCCGGGTCGCGCCTCCCCCTGGGCTTCGGGTCGGCGGTCGGGATCGTGCCGTGGGGCATCGTGGCGTTCCACCAGGTCGGCGCCGGGGTCGTCGGGCACCCGTTGCCGGGCATCGCGGTCGTCGTCACCCTGACGGCGCTCGTGGCTGCCATCGCCGAGTTCGTGGCGACGTGGCGTGGTCGGCACGGCGCGGCATCGGTGCTCCGGACCGTCGGGATGTCGGTCGTCGCCTGGCTCGTGGTGCTCGGCCTCTGACACCGTGCTGCCGGACGGTCACGCGGCACCGATAGGGTCGCAGCGTGGCATCGATCAACGACGAATTCACCACCCGCTTCGACCTCCGCGAGTTCACGCCCGGCACCGACGCCGACGGTGCGCCGGACGCGCAGACCGCCGACTGGATGGAGGCCGTGGGCATGGGGTTCCACGAGGCCTCGGCCTCACCCGAGCTCGCGTCCCGGATGGCGGCGAACTTCATCGCCGACCAGGAGACCTTCCTCGGCGTCTACGTCACGGACCCGGTGCCCGGGTCCGTCGACGCGACCTGGCCGGCCGGCACCTTCACCTGGTTCCGCAAGGAGCTCAGCTGGGGCGACGGGGCGACTGTCGACACCCAGGCGATCTCGGCGGTCACCGTCCGCCCGACCGAACGCCGCCGGGGAATCCTGCGCGCCATGATGACGCACGCGCTCGACCGCGGTGTGCAGGAGGGCTACGCGATGGCGTCCCTCACCGCGTCCGAGGGCACGATCTACCGGCGCTTCGGCTTCGGCTGCGCCATCCGCGAGCGCGCGGTGCGTGTGCGCCGCAACCGTGCACTGCCGTTCGTCGCGCCGACGTCGGGCGTCGTCTCGGTCGTCCCGACCACCTGGCTCGCCGACGGCGTGGGCAAGGGCGTGTTCGCACGCTTCCACGAGCGCACCCCCGGGTCGATGGTCCGGAACGCGGGCACGTGGCCGGTCGTGTTCGGCGAGTACGGCTCCGACGGCGAGAAGGCGAAGGGCGTCCGCGCCGCGGTGCACCGGACGTCGGCGGCCGACGAGGTCGACGGGTACGTCACCTGGCGCGTCAAGGAGTCCGGCGACGAGACCGCGATCGAGGTCCTCGACCTGGTCTACGCCACGGACCAGGCGTACCTGTCGCTCTGGGAGTTCCTGCTCTCGATCGACCTGAACGACGTGGTGCGGTACAACCGCTCGCGCCTCGACGACCCGATCGTCGCGGCGCTCGGCGACAACCGCGCGTACGACGTCGACCACGAGGAGGACCACGTCTGGCTCCGGGTGCTCGACGTCGCGGCGTCGCTGTCCTCGCGGCCGTTCGCCGTCGACGGCACGCTCGTGCTGTCGGTGTCGGACGCGCTCGGGCACGCCACGGGGACGTACCGGCTCGACGTGGTGTCCGGTGTGGGCACGGTCACGCGAGAGTCGGACTCCGCCGATGCCCCGTCGGACGTGCAGCTCGACGTGGCCGACCTCGGCGCACTGCTGCTCGGCTCGGTGTCCCCGGTGACGCTCGCCGCAGCCGGGCTGCTGCGGGCGACGGACCCGGCGGTGCCCGTGCTGCTGCGCGCGATGCTGCTGCCCGTGCGGACCCCGCACGGCATCACGTACTTCTGACGCGCGGCCGGTCCGTCGCACCGTGCGTGGTTCGCGGCTGGTGCGAGGTTGATCGGCGGGTGCGGGGAAACAACCTCGCAGCGGCCGATCAAGCTCGCACCACGCGCGGCCGGGCCTACGCCCGCCGGCGCACCCGGGGGTCGACGACCGCGTAGACCACGTCGACGATCACGTTCGCGGTGACGACCAGGAACGCCGAGAACAGCGTGAAGCCGACGACGACCTGCAGGTCGAGCGTGTGCACCGCGTCGATGAGCAGCGCGCCGAGGCCCTGCATCGAGAACACCTTCTCGGTGATGACGGCTCCGCCGAGCAGCGACCCGAGGTCGAGCCCGAACAGCGTCACCACGGGCAGGATCGCGGTCCGCAGTCCGTGCCGCACGACGACCTGGCGCTCGCGGATGCCCTTCGCGCGGGCGGTCCGGACGAAGTCCTGCGACATCGCCTCGAGCATCTCGCCGCGGGTCAGCCGGGCGTAGATGGCTGCGCTGATGAACGCGAGCACGCACCACGGCAGCACCAGGTGGGTCAGCCAGCCGACGGGGTCCTCGCCGAACGGCACGTACCCGCTGGTCGGCAGGATCCCGAGCACGAACCCGAACAGCAGGATGGACAGCAGCCCGATCAGGTACGCGGGCGAGGACACCCCCGCGACGGCGATGCCCATCACGGTGCGGTCGAGCACGGACCCACGGCGCAGGGCCGAGGCGGCTCCCCCGGCGACACCGGCCACGAGCCACAGCACGGCGGCACCGACCGCGATCGACGCGGTGACGGGCAGGCGGGTCAGGATGAGCGACGTGACGCTGTCGTGCAGCTGGAACGAGTACCCGAAGCACGGCGCGGCGCAGTGGATGGCGGACGCGCCGCTGCCGAAGGTCCGACCGGTGACGATCCCGCCCAGGTAGGCGCCGAACTGCGCGATCCAGGGCTTGTCCGTCCCGAGGAACGCCTGCACCTGTGCCAGACGCTCCGGCGTGCACGGCTTGTCGCAGATCGCACGGGCGGGGTTGGTCGGCAGCAGCATGAAGAGCGCGTAGGTCACCGCGGCGACGACGAGCAGGACGACCACGGCGCCGAGCACGCGGAAGAGCAGGAAGCGCAGGGCGCTCATCGGGTGCCTCCCCGAGGGTCGAGGGCGTCACGCAGGGCATCGCCGAGCACGTTGAACGCCAGGGTGATCAGGAACAGCGCGGCACCGGGGAACACCAGGTACATCGGGTCGGTCTGCACCCACCCGATCGCGTCACCGATGCTGCGGCCCCACGACGGCGTGGGCGGGGTGACGCCGACGGCCAGGAACGACAGCGCGGCCTCGGCGCCGATCATCGACGGGATCGAGATCGTCGCGTAGACGGTGATCGTCGCGGCGAGGTTCGGCAGCAGCTGCGTGCGGATGACGTGCCAACGCCCGGCGCCGAGTGCGGTCGAGGCCACGACGTAGTTGCGGGTCCGCAGCGACAGCGTCTGCCCACGCACCACGCGGGCGACCGCCGGCCAGCCGAAGAACCCGATGACCAGGACGACGAGCAGCGGCTTGGGGAACGACGTCGGCACGATCGCCGTCAGCGCGATCATGAAGACCAGCGACGGGAAGCCGAACATGACGTCCACCACGCGCGACAGCACGCGGTCGTACCAGCCCCCGAAGAACCCCGTCGTGACACCGACCAGCACGCCGATCACGATCGACATCGCCGTGGCAGCCAGCCCGATCCCGAGCGAGGTCCGCGCGCCGTAGGTGACGATCGCGAAGAGGTCGCGTCCGGTCAGCGGCTCGACGCCGAACCAGTGGGTGCCGCTCACACCGCCGAGCGACCCGCGCGGGGCGCCGAACGAGTTGAGCGCGTTGATGTTGTACCCGTACGGGTCCTGCCCGCTGATCCCGGCGATCACCGGCGCGAGCACGGCGACGAGCAGGAAGACGACGATGACGACGGCCGAGGCCACGGCCCACCGGTCGCTCCGGACCCGCCGGACGACGGCGCGGAGGCCGGTCGAGCGAGCGCCCGAGGTCGCGACCGGGCGGTCGACGACGTTCGCCGTCACGATGCCACCTCCACGAGTCGGCGCCACGCCTCGCGTCGCGTCGCCTGTCGTACCGGGTCGGCCACGGGGGCAGCGGCGAGCAGCATGCGGGTGTAGTCCTCCTGCGGGTCGTCGAGCACGGTCCGGGTCGCGCCGCGTTCGACGACGCGCCCGTCACGCAGCACGATGACGTGGTCTGCGAGCTGCCGGACGACGGCCAGGTCGTGGCTGATCAGCAGCATGCCGAAGCCGAACTCGTCCTGCAGGGTGGACAGCAGGTCGAGCACCGCCGCCTGCACGGTGACGTCGAGGGCCGAGGTCGGCTCGTCAGCGATCACCAGGGCGGGTCGGAGCGCCAGGGCACGAGCGACGGCGACGCGCTGCCGCTGGCCGCCGGAGAGCTCATGGGGGAAGCGTTCGGCCCAGGTCGGGTCGAGCTGCACCGCGACGAGCAGGTCGTGCACGCGCGTGGCCCGCTCCGACGCGGACACCCCGTGCACGAGCAGCGGTTCGGCGATGCTCCAGCCGATGGTCTGGCGCGGGTTCAGGGACGACGCGGGGTCCTGGAACACGATCCCGACGCGGCTGCGGACCTCGCGCAGTCGACGTCCACGCGCCGTCCGGAGATCGCTGCCGTCGACCTCGACCGATCCGGCGACGACCGGCACCAGACCGGCGAGCGCTCGCCCGATGGTCGACTTGCCGGAGCCGGACTCCCCCACCAGGCCGAGGGTCTGCCCCGCGTGCAGCGTGAAGTCGATGCCGGAGACCGTCGGCGCACCGCGCCGGTCGTACCGGACGCTCACGTCGCGCACCTGGGCGACGACCGGACGGGAGGCCCCACTCGCCCCCGCCGCGTCGGCTGCGGGCTGCGCCGACGGGGCGGGGTCGACCCGATCCTCCAGTCCGGGCACGGCTGCCAGCAGGGCGCGCGTGTACGCGGCCTGCGGTGCGCGGAACAGCGCGTCCACCGCGCCGTGCTCGACGGGCTCGCCGCGGCGCATCACCAGGACCTCGTCGGCGACGTCGGCCACCACGCCCATGTCGTGGGTGATGAGCAGCACGGCCAGGTCCCGCTCGCGACAGAGGTCCCGCAACAGGTCGAGGATCCCGGCTTGCACGGTGACGTCGAGCGCGGTGGTCGGCTCGTCGGCGATCAGTGCGACGGGGTCACCGGCCAGCGCCATCGCGATCATCGCGCGCTGCAGCTGTCCGCCGGAGAGCTCGTGCGGGAACGCGTGGCGGATGCGGTCCGGGTCGGACAGGCCGGCCGAGCGCAGCAACTCGTCGATGCGGGCGGAGACCCCTGCGCGGTCGAGGCCTCGGGGGTGTGCTCGCACTGCCTCGGCGATCTGCGTCCCGATGGACAGCACGGGCGTGAACGAGTTCATCGGCTCTTGGAACACGACGCCGATGCCAGCGCCGCGAACGGCACGCAGCTGCTCGGTCGGTGCGCCGACGAGCTCGTCACCACGGAACCGGACGCTGCCCGACACGCGCGCCTGTGGCGGCAGGAGCCCGAGCACGCTCATGGCGCTGACGGACTTGCCCGACCCGGACTCACCGACCAGGGCGAGCACCCGTCCGGGCGTCAGCGAGAAGGAGACGTCACGGACGACGGGCTCCGCGTCGCCGAACGCGACGTGGAGCCCCTCGACCTGCAGGATCGGATCGGTCACTTGGCGAGCGACACCGTGAGGTAGTTCGGGTACGCCGGGAAGTCCGCGATCCGGAAGTTCTCGACGTTCGAGCCGGCCAGGAACGACTGCTTGGCGTAGATCAGCGGGACGACGGGGGCGTCCTCCATGATCTTCTTGTCCGCCTGCGCCCAGAGCTTCTGCGCGTCACTCTGGTCGACCGTGCTGGTCGCCTTCGCGATGAGCGCGTCGACGTCGGGGTTGCTGTACTTCGAGATGTTGTACCCGCCGCCGCCGATCTGCGACGAGGCGTAGAGCGGCTGCAGGTTCGCGTTCGCGCTCGGGAAGTCGGGCTGCCAGCTCGAGAGCGACAGGTCGAAGTCGGTGCCGTTCGTCGTGGCCTGGGTGAAGGAGTCGTAGTCGAGCGGCTTGAGCGTCACCGTGATGCCGGCACGCTTGAGCCCGGACTGCAGCGCCTGGGCCTGCGCCAGGTAGGTCGGGTCGTTCTGGGTGACCAGCGTGAGCTTGAGGTCGGTCGCCCCGGCCTCCTTGAGCAGCTGCTTGGCCTTGGCGACGTCACCGGACGCACCCGGCTCGTACCGGTCGTAGCTCTGGCGCCCGGCGATCCCCGGCGTGATGAGCGTCGACGCGTACGACCCGGCGAGCGCGCCGCCTGCCGCGATGCGGAAGGACTTGCGGTCGACCGCGTACTGCAGTGCCTGGCGGACCTTGAGGTCCTTCAGCTGGCCACGCTGCGTGTTGATCGCCATGTAGGTGATCGGACCGGCCTTGGAGGTGGCCAGACGGTCTTGCGCGGCGGCGTTCGAGCGCACCTGGTTGAGCTCGGCAGCACCGAGGTAGATCGCACCGAAGGAGTTCTTGGCGTCGCCGTTGTCGGCGATCAGGCTCTGCGTGATGGTGGAGGCGTCCTGGCCCTCCTTGAACACGATCTTCGACGGGCCGGCGGTGCGGACGGAGTCGGTCTTCGCGCTCCACTCCTTGTTGCGGACGAGCGTGACCTGCGAACCCTGGGTGTTGGACTCGATCTGGTACGGGCCGCTCGCGACCGGCTTGGCGTCGTACGCGCCGGTGTCGGTGCCCTCGCCCTCCGGGACGGGCGTGAACGCCGGCATCGAAGCGAGCCACGGCCAGTCACCGTAGGGCGCGTTGAGCTTGAAGACGATCGTGGAGCCGTTCGGGGTCTCGATGCTGTCGAGGGTCTTGCCCTCGAACGGACCCGTGTACGTGTCGCCGCCGACGAGCAGCGACTTGTGGTAGCTCAGGCCACCGGTCAGGGTCGGCGCGAACGAGCGCTCGATGCCCCACTTGATGTCCTTGGTGGTGATCGCTGAGCCGTCCTGGAACTTCAGCCCCTGCTTCAGGTGGTAGGTCCAGGTCTTGCCGCCGTCGCTCGAGTCGCCGGTGTTCGTCGCCAGGTCCGGCACGACCTTGGCGGTCTTGCCCGGCTCGACGCTCCACGTGGTCAGGCGTCGAGCGACCAGGCCCATCGACGTGATGCCGAGGCTCTGGCTGGTGGCCGGGTCGAAGTGCAGCGCGGTCTGGGGCGTGAGGATGTCGAGCGTGCCGCCCTTGCTGGTGCCGGCCGAGGCGTCGTCCGAGGCACCGCCGCCCGAGCAGCCGGTCAGGACCAGGGCTGCGGCTGCGGCGACTGCCGCGGTGATGGTCAGGCGCTTCGGGCGTCTCATGACGGGGCTGCTCCTCGTGGGGGTGGTTGCTGCGGTGTCGGCGGCGATGTGACCGCCGCGGCGGCGTCCATCCTGGCACCGCGCACTCCGGGCGGCACGCACGGGATGACGCACGACGAAACAATCCAAGCCGTGCGTCTCTGCCGCCATTCCCGATCGGCAGTCCTCCCCCGCCGGGGTCAGCGGTCGAAGAGGCCGCCGAGGAAGTCGTTGCCGAGGTTCGACGCCTGCTCACCGAGGCCCGACGCCTGTTCGCCGAGCCCGGAGACCTGCTCACCCAGACCCGACGCCTGTTCGCCGAGGCCCGAGACGTGCTCGCCGAGCCCACCGCCGAGGTCGGCCAACCCGACGTCGCCGATCCCCGACGCGATCCCCTCGAAGTCGACCCCGAGGTCGGCGGCACCCGCCAGCACCGGTCCGGCGGCCGCACTCATGACCGCTCCGCCGGCGACCGCGACCGCGACGCCGCCGATCGCCATCGCTCCGGCGCCGACAGCGGCCCCACCCAGGACGCGGCGTGCCATGCCGGGACGGGCGACCTCGCCGCGGGTCATCGCGCGAGCCATCCCCGCCGCCGAGGCGTCCGCGGGCCGGGCGTGCGGCGGGAGCTCGGTGTTCAGGCGCTGGAGCACCGCTTGCCGCTGCTCGGGCGTGAGCCGCGCGAAGGCGTCGTGGTGGACCTGCTCCAGCTGGTCGGGAGACGCGGTGCGCAGCAGGTAGTCGTACTTCGCGAGGGCCACCTTGTCCGCGTCAGCGGCCCCGCGCTGCGGTTGAGCGGGCTGCTGCGGCCGGCTGTGCTGCTCGCCGTGCTGCTGCGGCTGGCCGTGTTGCTGCGGAGGCCGCTGCGGCTGGGTCCGGTCGTCCCCGGTCAGCTTGTCGGCGGCGGTCCGCACCATGTCACGCCAGTCGCTCCCGCCCTGCGACGGCTGCCCGTGACCCGCGGCGATGTTCCCCTGACCGCGCTGCTGCATCTGCTTGGAGATGACCTTCGAGGCCATGCCGATGAATCGAGAGAGGTTCGCCATGAACCGACCTTTGCGTCCGCACATGTGAGCACTCAGCATCCCGCCGGTGCAGCGCCCGCAGAGCACATCCGGATCCCCTGAGAGCGCGACCGGAACATCAGTATCGGTAGGCTGGTTGCGGGGCTGTGTCACCACCGGAACGCGGTCCCAGGGCGAACGCGTGAAGCCCGGAACTGCAGCAACAGTTCCGGGCTTCGATTCGCTCTCCGAGTGGAAAGCCAGGGGAAAAGACACTTCCCCGAGTCGAACACTCGGGAGTCAGTGTAGCCGAGCTCGCTCGGCTCCACACCCCTGGCCGACTGCTCCTCGTGTCCGCCGGTGACGACACCAGGAGGTACTCGATGTCCCACGACGACGAGCGCCGGCCCAGGCGTCAGGTCCCGTGGTTGGGGATCGCGAGCTTGCTCGTGACCGTCGCTCGGTTCCTGCACGACCTGTACCGCAGAGGCCAGTGACCAGAGCGGTCGCGCCGCAGCCGGCGGCGCGACCGCTCCTCGTCGTCAGGACAGCATGCGCTCCAGGAACGGGTTGCGGAACCGCCCCGTGGGGTCGAGCTCGCGAGCGAGGGCAGCGAACGCCGCCAGGTGCGGGTAGGCCTCGTGCAGCCGGGACGGAGACGCCGCGGAGACCTTCCCCCAGTGCGGCCGCGGGTCGAACGGCGCCAGGACGCCCTCGATCTGCTCGACCGCCGCTGCGACCGCCGACACGTCCCGCCGGAAGGTGAAGTGCAGCCCGACCGACTGCCGCTCGGACGAGGGCGCCAGCCAGGCGGTGTCGGGCGCGACCGTGCGGAACTCCGCCGCGATCAGGATCGGCGCGAACAGGTCGTGGAGCGGCAGGAGCGCCTGGATCGCCGCGACGGCCGACGCCGCCGGGACGAGGTACTCCGCCTGGATCTCCGCCCCGGTCGACGGCGAGAAGGACGACCGGAAGTGCGGCAGCCGCTCGGACCACGGCCCGGGCACGCCGCCCTGCTCCGTGACCCCGGCGGTGTCGTTCTCCCCCGGGTGCACGGGACCGGTGGCGCGACGGGCTCCGAGCGCGACCAGGTCCATCGACGGTGCGGGCTCGTCCATGCGGTGCTTCGTCCAGACCTGCCGGGCACCGCGGTCGTCGAACGCGGTGAACATCGACACCGAGTACGCGTCGGCCATCACCGCGTCGAAGTGCTCGAGGACGGCGTCCCACGGCAGGTCGAGGTGCACGGTGGTGGCCACCTGGAACGAGGGCTCGATCGCGAGCTCGACCGCGGTGACGACCCCGAGCGCGCCGAGGGCGACCCGGTGCGCGTCGAGGTCACCCGCGGAACCGGAACCGGTGCCGGAGTCGGACCCGGAGCCGGAGCCGTCCGGGGCGACCCGCACGAGCGAGCCGTCGGCCCGCACGACGTCGAGCCCGACCACCGCCTGCGCCAGCGAGGGGTTCCGGACACCGGACCCGTGCGTACCGGTGGCGACCGCGCCGGCCGTGGAGATGTGCGGCAGCGACGCGAGGTTCCCGAGTGCCCAGCCACGGGCCTCCAGTCCGGCGGCCACCTGCGCGTGCGTCATCCCGGCCGCCACCCGGACCACCCGACGTGCCGTGTCGATCTCGAGGACCGGCGGCAGGTCGGTGAGCGTGACCTGGACGGCCTCGGTGTCGGCGATGTCGTTGAACGAGTGCGTCGACCCGAGCGCCGTCAGTCGCGGCGTCGACGCGACGAGCTCCTGCACCGCCGCGACCGACGACGGGCGCTCCAGGGCGGCCGCCCGGTAGGTCAGGTTGCCGGCCCAGTTGGTGCGCTGCGTCGCGGTCACGTCGGTCATCGTCCGGTCCTCAGAACCCGCGGTCGAGACGGTGCCAGGTCTGCTGCCCGCGCACCTCGTCGCGGAAGCCCCGCGAGGTCGTGTGCTCGTCGATGACCAGGAACTCGGTCCCGAGCATCGTCGCGAGGTCCTCGACCACCTGCAGTCCGACGGCCGTCGTCATGACGGTGTGGTGGGCGGCGCCGGCCGTGAGCCAGGCCTCGGCAGCCACGGGGAACGACGGCCGGGGCTCCCAGACCGCACGGCCGACGGGGAGCTTCGGCAGCGCCTCGGTCGGCGGGACGACGTCGACGACGTTCGCAGTGAGGCGGAACCCGTCGCGGGTGTCGGAGAGCGCGACCACCACGGCCTCGCCGGAGTCCGCGGTGAAGACCAGGCGCACCGGGTCGTCCTTGCCGCCGATGCCGAGCGGGTGGATCTCGAGCGTGGGCGTGGCGCTGGTGAGCGTCGGCGAGACCTCGAGCATGTGGGCGCCGAGGATCTTCTCGGCACCGGGCGTGAGGTCGTAGGTGTAGTCCTCCATGAGCGACGCCCCGCCTGGGAGCCCCGCGCCGGCGACGTTCATCGCGCGGACGAGCACGGCGGTCTTCCAGTCGCCCTCGGCCCCGAAGCCGTAGCCGTCGGCCATCAGGCGCTGCACGGCCAGGCCGGGCAGCTGCTTGAGCGCGCCGAGGTCCTCGAAGTTCGTGGTGAAGGCGGCGGAGTCGTTCTGCTCCAGGAGCGCACGGAGCCCGAGCTCGATCGCGGCACCGTCGCGGAGCGCGCCGTGTCGGTCGCCACCGTCGCGGCGCAACGACGGGTCCACGTCGTAGTCGCGTTCGTACGTGGCCACGAGCGCGTCGACCTGGTCGTCGGTGGCGGCCGCAACGGCCTCGGCCAGCTCGTTCACCGCCCAGGTGTTGACCTGCACGCCGAGCTCGATCTCGGCCTCGGTCTTGTCGCCCTCGGTGACGGCGACGTAGCGCATGTTGTCGCCGAAGCGCGTCAGCTTGAGCGACCGGATCGCGGCGGCCCCGGCGGCGGCACGGCTCCAGTTCGCGACACGCTGCTGCACGCGCTCGTCGGAGACGTGACCGATCGCGGTCGCGTGGCGGACACCCATGCGGGCCAGGGCGTACCCGAACTCGCGGTCACCGTGCGCGGCCTGGTTGAGGTTCATGAAGTCGAAGTCGATGTCCGCCCACGGCAGCACGACGTTCGCCTGCGTGTGCAGGTGCAGCAGCGGCTTGGTCAGCGCGTTGAGGCCGCCGATCCACATCTTGGCGGGGCTGAAGGTGTGCATCCAGGCGGTCACGCCGATGACCTTGTCGTCGGCGCTGGCCTCGATGAGCGCGCGACGGATGCCGTCGGCGTCCTTGAGCACGGGCTTCCAGACGAGCGTCACCGGCACGTGGGGCGCCAGCTCGGCGTGCACGGCGCGGCTCTGCTCCTCGACCTGGCGCAGGGTCTCCTCGCCGTACAGGCCCTGGGACCCGGTGAGGAACCAGATCTCGTAGCTGTCGAGCGTCGCTTGCGGGTCCACCTGCGTCATCGCATGGCTCCTTCGGGGTTCTGTCCGTAGACGTTCTGGTAGCGATCGAAGAGTCGATCGATGTCGTCGGGGGCGATCGGCACGAGGTCGCCGCCCTGCTTCGCGATGTGCACGGTGCGCGCGACGTCCTCGCACATCACCGCGGCCTTCACGGCGTCCTTCGCGTCCTTGCCGATCGTGAACACGCCGTGGTTCTGCATGAGCACGGCGCGTGAGCGGTGCCCGCTGAGCGTCTCGACGATGCCGTGCCCGATCGAGTCGTCGCCGATGATCGCGAACGGGCCGACCGGGATCGGGCCGCCGAACTCGTCCGCCATCGCGGTGATCACGCACGGGATCGCCTCGGCACGGGCCGCCCACGCGGTCGCGTACGTCGAGTGGGTGTGCACGACACCGCCGACCTCGGGCATGTTCCGGTACACGTAGGCGTGCGCGGCGGTGTCGGACGACGGACCGTGGGCGTTGCCCCAGCCGTCGGCGGGGACGCCGTCCAGGGTGCAGACGACCTGGTTCTCGGGCGTCAGGTCGTCGCTGGACACGCCGCTCGGCTTGATCACGAACAGGTCGGTGCCGGGGACGCGCTCGGAGACGTTGCCACCGGTCCAGATGACCAGGCCGTAGCGCACCAGCTCGCCGTGCAGGCGGGCGACGCGTTCGCGGGTGGCGGCCACGGCCTCCCGGGTGGCGGTGTCGGGGTCGGTCGCGTCCTGCTGGCTCGCGTCGGTCATCAGGTCGGCTCCTTCTCGGTCTGGAGGCCCGGCTCGGCTCCGGCCGTCGTCTCCGGGCCACCGGTGGCGGCGTCGTGGGCGGGGGTGTCGTGGGCCGCGGTGGTCGCGGCGACCGCGGCCGCCTGCAGGGGCAGGCCCGCGCGGAAGCGCTCGAGGTACGCGCGGAACCCGGCGACGTCGCGCCCGTCCGGTTCGGCCACGTGCACGCTGTCGCTCGCGAAGACGCGGTCGGCCAGGTAGCGCGTCAGGTCGGTGTCGGCAGCGTGCGCCAGGTAGGCCGCGAGGACCGCGATGCCCCAGGCCCCGCCCTCGCCGGCGGTGTCCTCGAGGGCGACCGGCACGTCGAGCGCGGCGGCGAGCAGACGCTGGGGCGTGCCCGGTGTCCGGAACAGTCCGCCGTGCGCGGTCATCCGGTCGACGACGACGTCCTCGCCGTGCAGCACGTCCATGCCGATCGCCAGGGTCGCGAACGCCCCCTGCACCTCTGCTCGCACCAGGTTGCCGAGCGTGAACCGGCCGTCGGGGCTGCGGACGAGCACGGGGCGGCCGTCGGCGACGCCGGTGACGGGCTCCCCCGCCAGGTAGTTGTAGGACAGCAGGCCGCCGGCGTCCGGGTCGGCTTCCTCTGCCTCGGCGAGCAGCGTCGCGTAGACGTCGTCGATGTCGATCGCCGGGCCGCCGGTGCGTGCTCGTGCCGCTTCCGCGAACCGTGCGAACACCCGAGCCCAGGCGGCGACCTCGCTCGCGCCGTTGTTGCAGTGCACCATCGCCACGGCGTCGCCGGCGGGTGTCGTGACCACGTCGAGTTCCTCGTGCGGGGTCGTGAGCGGGCGTTCGAGGACGACCATCGCGAAGATGCTCGTGCCGACGCTGACGTTGCCGGTCCGGGGCGCGACGGCGTTCGTCGCGACCATGCCCGTGCCGGCGTCGCCCTCGGGCGGGCACAGCGGCACGCCGGGCTCGAGCGTGCCGGTCGGGTCGAGCCACGCGGCGCCGTCGGGGGTGAGCGCACCGGCGTCCTGGCCGGCGGTGAGCACCTCGGGGAACAGCTCGCGCACGGACATCCCGATCAGGGCGTCGGCGGTCCCGGTCATGGCCGCGTCGTAGTCGCCCGTGGCGGGGTCGATCGGGAACATGCCGCTGGCGTCACCGACCCCCAGGACGTCCCGCCCGGTGAGCCGTCGGTGCACGTACCCGGCGAGCGTGGTCACGCTGGTGACCTCGGCGACGTGGGGCTCCTCGTCGAGGACGGCCTGGTACAGGTGCGCGACGGACCACCGGAGCGGGATGTTCGCGCCGAGGCGTGCGCTGAGTTCCTCGGCGGCCGGGCCGGTCGAGGTGTTGCGCCATGTGCGGAAGGGCACGAGCAGCTCGCCGGACGCGTCGAACGCCAGGTAGCCGTGCATCATCGCGGAGACCCCGGCGGCGCGGAAGGTGGTGGGTCGGACGCCGTACTGCGACTCGACGTCGGCGGTGAGTGCGGCGTAGGCGGCCCGCAGTCCGGTCTCGACGGACTCGAGGGAGTAGGTCCAGCGCCCGTCGACGTAGGCGTTCTCCCACTCGTGGTCGCCGCTGGCGATCGGGCGGTGGTCCTCGTCGATGAGGACGGCCTTGATGCGCGTCGATCCGAGTTCGATCCCGAGGGTCGTGCGGCCGTCCGCGACCTGCTGTCGGCGGTCCTCGTCCATGCAGTCCTCCCGAGACTCCGTCGTCCGTGCCCACCGTCGGATGAGCGCTCACATCCTGGCACGTGAGCGCTCACTCTCGCAACGCGCCGCGCGCGTCGTGGCGACGCGGACGGTTCGGGGCGTCCGGCGGCCTTGGACGAGGTCGCACGACACGCCGCTCGCGTGCGCCGGGGTTCCACGAGTCGTCGGTGCGCGGGCTCGAGATGCCGCAATTGTGGAACCTCGAGGAGCGACCGCGTCAGGCGCCGAGGGTGCTCTCGCGCAGGACCAGGGTCGGGGTCACCGTGGCCGAACGGGCGGCGGAGCCCTCGATCAGGTCGAGCAGGGCCTGGCCGGCGACGCGACCGAGCTCCTCGAGCCGCAGGTCGACGGTCGTCAGCGGCGGCCGACTCGCCAGCGCCATCACGTCCCAGTCGTCGAAGCCGGCCACCGCGACGTCGCCGGGCACGGAACGCCCGAGCTCGCGCAACCGGTCGCACACGCCGCGCGCGATCTGGTCGGACCCGCACACGATCGCGTCGATGCCGCCCTCGCCGCGGTCCAGCACGTCGACCGCCTGGCGCCCCCAGCGCTCGGACCACTCCCCGTACAGCGCAGGCCCCACGAGCGCGGACCCGAGCGCACGGGTCGCACCGTCGACCCGTCGGGTCGCCGACCGGGCCCACGCGGGTCCGGTCACGATGGCGACGCGTCGGCGCCCGAGCGTCAGCAGGTGGGATGCGACGAGCGCCGCCCCGTGCTCGTCGTCGAGGGTCACGGAAACGTCGGCCGGCTCGGTCGACGGCGTGAACGCGTACACGACGGGGATGTCCACGTCGATGGGTGGCCGCGGGTCGGCGGACCGCCCCGTGACGATGATCCCGTCGACGCCCCGGGCGACGAGGGAGCGCAGGTAGTGGGACTCCCGCACGTGGTCGTCGCGGGTGTCGCACAGCAGCACGGCCATCTGCCCGGCCGACAGCACGTCCTCGGCACCGAGCAGCACGGGGATCGAGAACCGCCCGAACGAGTCCGTCGTGATCATGCCCACGGTGTACGACCGGCCCGACGACAGTGCCCGTCCGCGGGCATCGCCGACGAACCCGAGCTTGGCCGCCGCCGCGCGCACCCGAGCCCGGGTCTCGTCGCGCAGCTGCCCGGTGCCGTTCAACGCCTTCGACGCCGTGCCGATCGAGACGCCGGCGAGCGCCGCCACGTCGGTGATGCGCACCGGGGCGGACCCGGGCCTGCCGGATCGTTCGAGCGTCACGGCAACTCCTTTCCGCCTGTCCGTCGTGGCTACGATCATACGATGAACCACCGGATCGGCTCTTGCGGACCGATCGGGGGTGTCGTAGCGTCATCCAGCAGAAACCGTTTTCCGCAATTGCCGCTCGGCAGTGCGAACTCGACGAGGGCATCGCGGCTCGAAGCTGGCCGTGGCGTCCGACGCCAGCAGGAGACACCATGACGACCACGCTCGCCACCGACAGCCGCGCGCACACCGCGACCCCGGTCCTCCCGACCGCCGAGGCGCACCTGACCCTCCGGCCGCTCCCCGCCGACGCCGCCCGGATCACCGGTGGCTTCTGGCACCTGCGTCAGGAGCGGAACGGGCGCGACGCCGTCCGCGACGGGTACCGCCAGCTCGAGGCGGCCGGCAACTTCCGGAACCTGCGCATCGCGGCGGGGACCGAGCAGGGCGAGGCCGTCGGGCCGATCTTCATGGACTCCGACGTGTACAAGTGGCTCGAGGCCGTCGCCTGGGAGCTCGGACGCGAACCGGCCGACGACCTGCGGGAGCTCCAGCGCGAGGTCACCGCGCTCGTCGCAGCAGCACAGGCCGACGACGGCTACGTCGACTCCGTGCAGCAGGTCCGCTTCGACGGCGCCCGGTACACGGACCTCAAGTGGAGCCACGAGATGTACTGCGCGGGGCACCTGATGCAGGCCGCCGTGGCACAGTCGCGGGCGACGGGCGACACCGCGCTGCTCGACGTGGCGATCCGGAACGCCGACCACCTCGTGCGCACCTTCGGCGACGGCGCCGACCAGGTCCGCGACGTCGACGGCCACCCGGTCGTCGAGATGGGACTCGTCGAGCTCTACCGCGAGACCGGCACGCGCGCCTACCTCGACCTGGCGCACTGGTTCGTCGACGCCCGCGGGCACGGCATCATCGAGCGCGCCGGCGGCGAGCCGACCTACTTCTCGGACCGGGTCCCGAGCCGCCAGGCCACGACCGTCGAGGGCCACGCCGTCCGCGCCGTGTACCTGGCCGCGGGCGCGGTCGACGTCGCGATCGAGACCGGCGACGCCGAACTGCTGGCGGCGAGCGAGCGCCAGTTCGCCGACATGATGGCGACCAAGGCGTTCATCACCGGCGGACTCGGCGCGCGATGGGACTTCGAGGCGTTCGGCGACCCGTACGAGCTCCCCACCGACCGCGGCTATGCCGAGACCTGCGCGGCGATCGGGGGCGTGCAGTGGGCGTGGCGGCTGCTGCTGGCCACGGGCAGGCCCGAGTACGCCGACGCGGTCGAGCGCCTGCTGTACAACGCGTTCCTGCCGGGTGTGAGCCTGGCGGGCACCGAGTACTTCTACGTGAACCCGCTGCAGCACCGCGACCACGCGCACGCCGACGAGAACCGCTCCCCCGCGCACGGGCGCCGCGGCTGGTTCGACTGCGCGTGCTGCCCGCCGAACATCATGCGCACGTTCGCGAGCCTGGACGGCTACCTGGCCACCGCGACCGACGGCGGCCTGCAGGTGCACCAGTACGCGACGGCCGACCTCGGCGCCGTCAGCGTCGAGACCGGCTACCCGCACGACGGCACGGTCCGCGTGACGGTGACCCAGGACGGCCCGCTCGCCCTCGGGCTGCGGGTCCCGGCCTGGTCCGACACCACGACGGTCACGTTCGACGGCTCCGAACAGCACCCGGAACCCGGCACCGTGCACACCATCGAACGCGACTGGCACGCCGGCGACACGGTCGAGCTCGTGTTCGACACCACCCCGCACCGCTTCGTCGCGGACGCCCGGATCGACGCCGCCCGCGGGCAGGTCGCGATCGAGCGCGGTCCGCTCGTCTACGCGGTCGAGCAGCCCGACCAGGACGGCTTCACCGTCGACGACCTGACGATCGACGCGGATGCGCCGATCACCGAGGAGCAGCGCGACGACCTGCTCGACGGCGTCGTCACCCTGCGGGTGCCGGCCCATGCGCCGGCCGGGCACGAGCAGGCATCGTGGCCGTACCGCCGTCTCGACGCGGCGCCCGGTCCGGGAGGCTCGGCTGCAGCCCGCACCGCGACCAGCGCCGACGACGTGACCGGTGGCGACGGGGCCGAGCCGGCCCTCCATCCCGTCACGGCCGTCGCGATCCCGTACTACGCCTGGGCCAACCGCGGTGCGGTCCCCATGCGCGTCTGGCTCCCGCTGGCCTGACGCGCACGGTGCGAGGTTCCGGACACGGTGCGACCCTCGCACGGTGCTCGCTCCCCGGGCCGTGCGAGGTTGACCGCTCGGTGCAGGGAACCAGCCTCGCACCAGGCGATCAAGCCCGCACGAACCGCGAACCTCGCACGGTGCGCAGCACGCACGAACCGCGAACCGCGCACGGTGCGCAGCAGCCGCAGCCGCAGCAGCGCTCAGGCGCTGCGCCGCACCACCAGCTCGGGCTGCAGCAGGATCTCGTCGAGCGGCTCGCCCTCGACCAGAGACCTGGCCGTGGCGAGCACCTGCTCCCCCATCGCCTTGAAGTCCTGGCGCACGGTGGTGAGGGGCGGGGTGAAGTGCGCCGCCTCGGGGATGTCGTCGAAGCCGAGCACCGCGATGTCGTCCGGCACGCGCAGCCCGTCGTCCGCGAAGGCGTGCAGGACCCCGAGCGCCATCTGGTCGTTCCCGCAGAACACCGCATCGACTGCGGCGGTGTCGAGCGACCGGGCCGCGGCGAACCCGCTGCCCGGTGTCCAGTCACCGTCGAGCACCAGGGGTTCGACCCCGGCCGCGGCCATCACGTCCAGGTAGGTGGCGCGTCGGACCTCGGCCTCCTGCGAGACCACCGGACCGGTGATGTGCACGATCCGCCGGTGCCCGCGGTCGAACAGGTGCTGCATCGCCATCCGGGTGCCGGCGGCCTGGTCGATCGCGACGGCGGCGACGGTGGGCAGCCGCTCGGCGCGACGTGCGTCCCGCTGCACCGCGTTGGACACGACCACGGGCACGCTGACCGGCACGGTCAGCGACGCGAGCGAGTCGAGCACGCGGTTGTCGGCGGCCACGAGCACGACCGCGGCGACGTCCTGGGCGAGCAGCGTGGTCAGCGCGTTCGACAGGTCGTTCGCGCGGGGGTCGTCCGGCAACGTCGAGAGCAGCACGTGGTAGCCGGCGTGCCGAGCCGCGCGTTCGAACCCGATCGCGGTGCTGGACGGTCCGTAGAGCGCGTCGCCCGCTGTCACCAGTCCGAGGGCCCTGCTGCGGCCGCCGGCGAGCGCGCGGGCCGCCGCTCGCGGCCGGTACCCGAGCTCCGTGACGGCGGTCGTCACGCGGGAGCGGAAGTGGTCGCGGACCGTCGGGTCCCCGTTGATCACGCGGGAGACGGTCTGGTGGGAGACCCCGGCGCGCTCGGCGACGTCGAAGATCGTCGGGGCTTTGCGCCCCTTGCTGTTCGCCGCCGTGGTCGTCACCGGGCAACCGTACCGCTCACGCGGATTCCCGCAACGGCGCGGACATCCCCATGTCCTGAGTTGACACCGCGGTACACAACGCCCAAGATGTGAGCGCTCACTCCGAGCGATCACATCTCCGACAACGGCACAGCAGCCGAAGTCACACAGCTCACGTCGATGTCGACGTGACAGGAACAGAGGTACTTCGATGATGAAGCGCAGGATCGTCGCGGGCGTCGCCGCCCTCGGCATCGCCATCGCACTCGCCGGTTGCTCCGCCGGCGGCCGTGGTTCCGACGCCGGCAGCGGCAGCGGCTCCACCGACAACAAGGGCGCCCTGGTCGGCGTCGCCATGCCGACCAAGGTGTCCGAGCGCTGGATCAAGGACGGCAACGCCGTCAAGAGCGACCTCGAGGACGCCGGCTACAAGGTCGACCTCGAGTACGGGGACAACAAGGTCCAGCAGCAGGCCCAGCAGGTCAGCAACATGATCACCAAGGGCGCGAAGGTCCTGATCATCGCGTCGATCGACGGTGGCGCGCTCTCCGACCAGCTCGACGCCGCGGCGAAGGCCGGCATCAAGGTCATCTCCTACGACCGCCTGCTGACGGGCAACAAGAACGTCGACTACTACGTGTCGTTCGACAACGAGAAGGTCGGCGTCGACCAGGCCACCAGCCTGCTCACCGGCCTGGGCGTCGTCGACTCCGACGGCAAGAAGACCGGCAAGAAGGGCCCCTTCAACATCGAGGTCTTCGCCGGCTCGCTCGACGACAACAACGCCGGGTTCTTCTTCAACGGCGCCATGGAGACCCTCAAGCCGTACATCGAGGACGGCACGCTGAAGATCCAGTCCGGCCAGGACCAGCTCTCGCAGGCCGCGACGCAGCAGTGGGACCCGGCGACCGCCAAGGCCCGCATGCAGAACCTCATCGCCAAGTCCTACTCCGGTGGCGAGACGCTGAACGGCGTCCTCTCCCCGTACGACGGCATGTCGATCGGCATCATCTCGGCCCTGCAGGGTGCCGGCTACGGCAGCAGTGACCGTCCGCTCCCGATCGTCACCGGTCAGGACGCCGAGGCCGCTTCGGTCAAGTCGATCATCGCCGGTCAGCAGTACTCGACCATCTACAAGGACACGCGCAAGCTCGCCAAGCAGTCGGTCACCATGGCCGAGGACCTGCTCACCGGCAAGAAGCCCGAGGTCAACGACACGAAGAGCTACGACAACAAGGTGAAGGTCGTCCCGACCTACCTGTTCCAGCCGACCGTCGTCACGAAGGACAACTACAAGGAAGTCCTCGTCGACAGCGGCTACTACACCGAGGCCGACCTCAAGTAGGTCCTGCCCATCTGACGGACAGGAGGCGCGGTGCCGGCCCGCACCGCGCCTCCTGTCCGTCTCCACCAGCGCGCACGCGCGCACGACGGAAAGGCGTCCACATGGCGGACACCATCCTCGAGATGCGGGACATCACCAAGACGTTCCCCGGCGTCAAGGCCCTGCAGGGCGTCTCGATCGAGGTCGAGCGCGGACAGGTCCACGCGATCTGCGGCGAGAACGGCGCGGGCAAGTCGACCCTGATGAAGGTGCTGTCGGGCGTCTACCCGCACGGCTCGTTCGAGGGCGAGATCCTGCTCGACGGCGAGCCGGTGAAGTTCGGGTCGATCAACGACTCCGAAGCAGCCGGCGTCGTCATCATCCACCAGGAGCTCGCACTGAGCCCGTTCCTGTCGATCGCCGAGAACATCTTCCTCGGCAACGAGCGCTCGACCGGCGGGCTCATCGACTGGAACAAGACCAACCTCGAGGCCGCGGCGCTCCTGCAGCGCGTCGGTCTCAAGGACAACCCGGTCACCAAGATCGTCGACATCGGTGTCGGCAAGCAGCAGCTCGTCGAGATCGCCAAGGCGCTGTCCAAGGAGGTGAAGCTCCTCATCCTCGACGAGCCCACCGCCGCACTGAACGACGACGACTCCGAGCACCTGCTCGAGCTGATCCGGTCGCTGCAGGCCGAGGGCATGACGGCGATCATCATCAGCCACAAGCTCAACGAGATCAAGGCGATCTCGGACAAGGTCACGATCATCCGTGACGGCAAGACCATCGAGACCCTCGACATGCACGCCGACGACGTCTCCGAGGACCGCATCATCCGCGGGATGGTCGGTCGCGACCTGTCGAACCGGTACCCGGAGCACGAGCCGACGATCGGCGAAGAGCTCCTGCGCATCGAGGACTGGACCGTGCACCACCCGCTCGACGGGTCCCGCGAGATCATCCACCAGGCGAACCTCGCGGTCCGCTCGGGTGAGATCGTCGGCATCGCCGGGCTGATGGGCGCCGGACGGACCGAGCTCGCGATGAGCGTGTTCGGCCACTCCTACGGCACCGGCATCTCCGGCACCGTGTACAAGCGCGGCACGCCGATCAAGACGCACACGGTGTCGCAGGCGATCGACAACGGCATCGCCTACGCCACCGAGGACCGCAAGCGCTACGGCCTCAACCTGCTCGACGACATCAAGCGGAACGTCTCGGGTTCGGCACTCGGCAAGCTCGCCACCTGGGGCTTCGTCAACAGCTCCGAGGAGACCAGCGTCGCCCGGCAGTTCCTGAAGAACATGAACATCAAGGCGCCGTCGGTCAACGCGGTCACCGGCAAGCTCTCCGGCGGCAACCAGCAGAAGGTCGTCCTGTCGAAGTGGATGTACGCCGACCCCGACGTGCTCATCCTCGACGAGCCGACCCGCGGCATCGACGTCGGCGCGAAGTACGAGATCTACACGATCATCAACCAGCTCGCGGACCAGGGGAAGGGCATCATCGTCATCTCCTCGGAGCTGCCGGAACTGCTCGGCATCTGCGACCGCATCTACACGCTCTCCGAGGGCACCATCACGGCCGACGTCCCGCGCTCCGAGGCGACGCCCGAGGTCCTCATGCAGTACATGACCCAGGAACGGGAGACCCCAGTCAATGAACGCGCTTAAGTCCGCCGCCAGCTACCTCACCGGGCAGCTCCGACAGATCGGCCTGTTCATCGCGCTGATCGTCATCGTCGTCTTCTTCCAGGTGACCACGAACGGCATCACGCTGGCCCCGATCAACGTCTCGAACCTGATCGTCCAGAACAGCTACATCCTGATCCTGGCGATCGGCATGGTGATGGTCATCATCGCCGGCCACATCGACCTGTCCGTCGGGTCCATCGTCGCCTTCACGGGCGCCATGGCCGGCGTCATGATCACCCAGTGGGGCATCCCGTGGCCGATCGCCGTGGTGCTGTGCCTGGTGCTCGGTGGCCTGGTCGGCGCCTGGCAGGGCTTCTGGATCGCCTACTTCGGGATCCCGGCGTTCATCGTGACGCTGGCCGGCATGCTCGCCTTCCGCGGTGCGGCGCAGATCGTCCTGCAGAACCAGCAGATCTCGCCGTTCCCGACCGGGTTCCGCTCGCTCGGCTCCGGCTTCCTGCCCACCTTCGGCAGCTCGGGCTACGAGCCGCTCACGATGATCCTCGGCTTCGCGGCCGCGGCGGTCATGGTGGTCGTGTCGATCCGCGGACGCGCCACGCGTCGGAAGTACCAGCTCGAGAGCGAGCCGTTCGTCTGGTTCATCGTCAAGCTCGCCTTCGGTGCCCTGCTGGTCATCTACGTCGCCCTGCTGCTCGCCAGCTACAGCGGCACCCCGATCGTGCTGGTCATCCTCGGCCTGCTCGTGGTCGTCTACTCGGTGGTCATGCGCAGCGCGGTCTTCGGTCGCCACGTGTACGCCATCGGCGGCAACGCCCTGGCGGCGCAGCTCTCCGGCGTGAAGACGAAGCGGGTCACGTTCCTGCTGTTCGTCAACATGGGCGTCATCGCGGCGCTGGCCGGCGTGGTGTTCACCGGGCAGCTCAACCTGGCGGCACCGGGCGCGGGCAACGGCTTCGAGCTCGACGCCATCGCCGCGGTGTTCATCGGCGGCGCGGCCGTCACCGGCGGCATCGGCACGGTGCCGGGCGCGATCATCGGTGGTCTCATCATCGGTCTGCTGAACAACGGCATGTCGATCCTCGGTGTCGGCACCGAGTTCCAGTCCCTGATCAAGGGCCTGGTGCTGCTCGCCGCCGTCGCGTTCGACGTGTTCAACAAGCGCCGGGCGGCGTCCGCGCGCAAGTAGGCACGTTCGCAGCGCACCGCACCGCACCGCGGAACGGACACAGCACCTCGGATCTCCGGGGTGCTGTGTCCGTTCCGCGGTGCCGTCATGGTCGCGTCAGCGGGACAGGACGGCCCAACCGGCAGCCGGGAGGACCACGGTCCCGTCCCGCAGGTCACCACCGCCCGCCTCCACCCGCGTCGCGTCGGCCACGGGCAGCTCGACGGGGTCGTCGCCCAGGTTCAGGGCCGTCACGACGGCCGCGTCCGCGGTCGCGGTCCGCAGGACGATCGCGGTGTTCTCCACGTGCGTCACGTCGGTGTGCGCCCGGTGCAGCCACGGTTCTCGACGGCGCAGGGCGATGAGCGCCTCGTGGGCGTGGGTCAGGTCGGTCGCGGCGGGCGGTGCGTCCGGGAAGGCCGGACGGACGGCGTCGTCGCCGCCCTCGCGCTCCTCCTTGACGCCGGTCCAGCCGTACTCGTCGCCGGCGTAGACGACCGGCGTGCCGGCCACCGTGAACAGCACCGCTGCGGCGTGCCCGGCGAACCGCTCCCCCACCGCGCTGGCGATCCGGCTGACGTCGTGGTTGCCGACGAAGGTCGTGGGGACGAACGTCGACAGCAGGGCGTCGTGTCGACCGATCGCATGGGCCAGCTCGTGGCAGTTCCGGTCGGCGATCCCGTGCCAGGTCCCCTGCCACAGCTCGTACTGCGTCGTGGAGTCCATCGTCGACGCGGACACGATCGCGGCGGCGTCCCCGTGGATCACCTCGCCGCTGAACCACGCGTCCGGGAACTGTTCCCGGACGCGCGGCAGCACCCGTGCCCAGAACGCCGGGGAGACCGCGTACGCCGCGTCGAGCCGCCAGCCGTCGACGCCGCGCGCGAGCCAGTGGGTCATGACCTCGACGACGAGGTCCTCGGTGGCCTGGGCGGTGTGGTCGAGGGCGACGAGGATGTCATGGCCCTCGAACAGTCCGACCGGTACCGGGTCGCCCGGGTTCCAGCCGGTCCAGTCGATGCCGAACAGCGGGGCGGAGTCCGCCGCCGGCCCCTGCGTCTCGAGCGCTCGGAACGCCGGGTGCTCCCGACCGACGTGGTTGAACACGCCGTCGAGCAGCACCCGGACCCCGCGGTCGTGGGCGGCACGGACCAGGGCGTCGAAGTCGTCGTCGTCACCCAGGCGCGGGTCGATCCGCAGGTGGTCGACCGTGTCGTAGCCGTGGGTCGAGCTCGCGAACACCGGGCCGAGCAGCAGGCCGTTCAGGCCGAGGTCCACGACGTGGTCGAGCCAGGGGGTGATCCGGTCGAGCCGGTGCTCCACCGCGCGGTCCGCCCAGGGTGCCTCCGGTCGGATCTCGGCGCCGACGAAGCCGAGCGGGTAGACGTGCCACCACATGACGTGACGCACCCAGTCCGGTTCGGCGGGACGGTCGGGCACGATGTCGGTGGTCACTGCTCCGATGCTGCCAGGTGGCGCACTCGCTGGGTACGGCGATGCGCTTCCGGACGAGGATGGAGCCATGGGACGAGCGATCCGCACCGAGGCCGACGCCGAGCGCAGCGATGCAGCGCACGCCGAGCGGACCTGTGCGTCGTGCGGACGTCGGATGCCGACGAACGCCGCACCCGACGCGAAGTGGTGCTCGGACGCCTGCCGTCGACACAAGCTCGACGACACCGACCGCGCACTGGAACGCACGATCGACGAGCTCCTCGACGCCCGGGCCGTGACCTCGAGCATCTGCCCGTCGGACGCTGCCCGCGCGGTCGGCGACGACGACTGGCGCGACCTGATGGAACCCGCCCGTCGTGCCGCGCGCCGGATGGTCGCGCGCGGCGAGGTCGAGATCACGCAGGGCGGCACCGTCGTCGACCCCTCGACGGCCAAGGGACCGATCCGGATCCGTCGTCCGCGCTGAGGCGACACCCGCTGCGGGAACACCCGCAGGACGACAGGTGTTGGCTCCAAACGATGTCTCCTGACGAAACCACCACGCAGTCCACCGTCCCCCGCAGCGCCCTGGTCGTCGGTGCCAGCGGCATCACCGGCTCCGCCCTGGTGCAGCACCTGACCCGCGACGGCTGGGACGTCGCCGCGCTCTCCCGTCGCGCCGGCACCCGCGACGGCGTCCGTGGCGTCGCCGCGGACCTCCGCGACCCGGAGTCGCTCCGCACCGCGCTGGCCGACGAGCGCCCGACCCACGTCTTCTTCACCGCGTGGCAGCGGCAGGCGACCGAGGCCGAGAACATCGCCGTGAACGGAGGGATGGTCCGCGACCTGCTCGCAGCGCTCGACCACGCACCCCTCGAGCACGTCGCACTCGTGACCGGGCTGAAGCACTACCTCGGCCCGTTCGAGGCGTACGCCGCGGGCGAGATGCCGGACACGCCCTTCCACGAGGAGGAGCCGCGCCTCGACACCCCGAACTTCTACTACGCGCAGGAGGACGAGCTCATGGCGGCCGCCGAGCGCCAGGGCTTCACGTGGTCCGTGCACCGCTCGCACACGGTCATCGGCCACGCGGTCGGCAACGCGATGAACATGGGCCTGACCCTGGCGGTCCAGGCGACCATCGCCAAGGAGCGTGACCTGGACTTCGTGTTCCCCGGCAGCGAGGCGCAGTGGAACGGCCTGACCGACATGACCGACGCCGGACTGCTCGCCGAGCACATGGTCTGGGCCGCGACCTCGCCCGAGGGCGCCGACGAGCCGTTCAACATCGTGAACGGCGACGTCTTCCGCTGGCGCTGGATGTGGCCGCGCCTGGCCGCGCACCTCGGTGTCGACCCGGCGCGGGTCGTCGGCTACCAGGACGCACCCCGGCCGCTCGAGCAGCAGATGGCACCGCACGCGTCCGCATGGCCCGAGATCGCCGAGCGCCACGGACTCGTCGAGCCCGACATCGACCGGGTCGCGTCCTGGTGGCACACCGACGCCGACCTCGGCCGTGCCATGGAGGTCGTCACCGACATGAGCAAGAGCCGCGAGGCCGGGTTCACCGGGTACCGGCGCACCGAGCGGTCCTTCACCGACCTGTTCGACCGGTACCGAGCGGACCGCCTGGTCCCCTGAGGCCCGGGGCCTAGCGGATCCCGCTCCGCGCGAACCCCTGCACGAACCACCGCTGGAACAGCAGGAACACGACGACGATCGGCACGACGTCGAGCAGGGCGAACGCCATCGTGGCGCCGTAGTCCGAGTTGAACTGTCCCTGCAGGTAGAGCAGCCCGATGGGCAGCGTGAACAGGCGGTTCTCGCGGAGCGCGATCAACGGCCAGGCGAAGTCGTTCCACGCCTGCAGCAGGCTCATGAAGAAGAGCACCGCGACGAGCGGCCGCGCCATCGGCAGCACGATCCGGAAGAACACCGCAACGTGCCCGGCACCGTCGATGCGTGCCGCCTCGATGAGCTCCTTCGGGATCCCGAGCAGGAACTGCCGGGCGAGGAACACGCCGAAGGCCGACGCCGCGCTCGGCAGGATCACCGCCCAGTACGTGCCGTACAGGTGCATGCCCGTCACGATGCGGAACAGCGACACGATGATCACCTGCACGGGGACGGCGAGGGTCGCCAGCGCGATGAAGAACAGCACGGTCGAGCCCCGGAACCGCAGCTGCGCGAAGGCGTACCCGGCGAGCAGGCTGATCGCGGTCGTCAGGATCGCGACCGACAGGGCGATGGCCGTCGAGTTGCCGAGCCACTCCACGACCGGGAAGGACGAGAACACCCGGTCGAGGTTGTCGAGCGTCAGCGTGCGCGGGAAGAACCGGACGGTCCCACCGAGCAGCTCGGAACGCGGCGAGAAGGCCACGACGACCATCCAGTACAGCGGAGCGATCACGACCACCGCGACGACGATCGCGAGGACGGTCCGGGCGGCGAGGCCGATGCGGGCCCGGCGTGTGCGGGCGCTCATCCTGCGAGGTCCCGGTTGCGGCTGCCGCGCCACTGCGCGATCGCGAAGACGACCGCCAGCAGCAACAGCACCATGCCGATCGCCGCCGCGTAGCCCTGGTCACGCGTGACGAACCCGGTGTCGTAGGCGTACGTGACGAGCACGGACGTCGCGTTGCGCGGGCCACCTCCGGTCAGCACGAACACGATGTCGAACACCTGGAACGAGTAGATGACGTTGAGGACCGTCAGGAAGAACGTCGACGAGCCGAGCAACGGGACGGTGACGGAGCGCAGGCGTCGGCTCCACCCGGCGCCGTCGAGCATCGCCGCCTCGGGCAGCTCCGGGCCGATGCCCTGCAGCCCCGCCAGGTAGATGAGCATGTTGAACCCGACGCGCCACCAGATGGTCACGAGCACGACCGACGCGAACGCCGCTGTCGGGTCGGACTGCCACTGCACGGGCGAGATGCCGACCACGCCCAGCAGCGCGTCGAGCACGCCGGAGTTCTGGTCGAACACCAGGACGCCGATCAGGGCCGTCGCGACGCCGGACACCGCCATCGGCATGATCAGGATCGAGCGGAAGAGTCCCCGAGCAGGGAGCACCGAGTTGAGCAGCAGCGCCGCGAGCAGCCCGAGCCCCATCGAGATCGGCGTCACCAGGACGGTGAACAGCACGGTGTTGAGCAGCGCCCGCCAGAAGAGCGCGTCGCCGAGCAGGCGCTGGTAGTTCGCCAGCCCGACCCACTCGGCCGCGCCGAAGCCGTTCGTGCGCTGGAAGCTGATGACGAACGCGCCGACGAGCGGGACGAGCACGAAGACCGCGAGCAGCACCATGTTCGGCGCGATGAACACGTAGGCGGCGCGTTCCTCGTGCCGGGCGGAGCGCGAACGGCGGGGGCGGATCCTCCGCCCGGTCGTGGCGGTCATGCCGTCCCTCCCGTGGCGTCGGCGATGCCCCGCTGCAGGCGCTGCACGGTCTCGGCGGCACCGACACCGCCGACCAGCGCGTCCTCGATGCCGTTCTGCAGCACGGTGATGATCGCGGCCATGTCCGGCGAGGCCACCTGGGCGACGTCCGCCGGCCGGATGACCGACGCCTGGTCGACGAACACCGGCGTCAGTTCAGGCCGCACCGCGAAGCGCAGCCCACCGTCCAGCAGGTCCCGACGAGTGGGCAGCAACGAGGCCCGCTCGCAGAAGTCCTGCATCTGGGGTCGGCGGGTGACGAAGTCGAGGAACGACGCGGCGAGGTCAGGTTTCTGGGACTGGGCGGTCGCCACCAGGGCGTTGCCGCCGAAGTCGCTGCCGCCCCGGTCCCGCCGCGGCGCGTACGTCGCGGTCCAGGGGAAGTCCAGCGTCGAGGCGGCGTCGGGGATCTGGAACGCCCCGGACCACACCATCGCCACGCGTTGCCGGTACCAGGTGTCGCTGGCGTAGGTCGCCGACTTCACCGAGTCGTTCGCGGGCACCCACCCCTCCGAGAAGAACCGCTTGGCGAACGTGACGGCATCGCGACCGGCGGCGCTGTCGATCCGCGGCGTCCGCTGGTCCGAGCCGAGGAATGCACCGTCCGCCTGGAACAGCAGGCTGAGCCACCTGGTGACGCCGTTCCCCTGCCAGTTGTAGGCGAACGGGTGGACGTCGTCGGGCAGCCCGGACCGCAGCTTCCCGGCGACGTCGCCGAGTTCGTCCCAGGTCCAGGCCTCGTCGACCGTCCGCGGCAACTCGGTGATGCCCGCCTTCCGCATCAGGTCGGTGTTGACGAGGATCGCGGACGTGTCCGTGTGGTGCGGCACGCCGAAGGGCCGACCGTCGGACTGGACCGCCGCCCACGCTGTCTCGGTGAACCGGTCCCCCACGCTCGCGTTGAGCGAGCGCGACAGGTCGAGCAGCTGCCCGCGTCCGGCGTAGGCGCCGAACGAGTAGTAGGGCACCCGGAAGACGTCGGGGGCGTTCCCGGCCTGTAGCTGCGCGTCGATGTTCGTGAACATCTGCTCGTAGGGCACGGCGTTCAGCTCGACCCGTCGTCCGGGGTACGCGCGCTGGAAGTCCTTGATCGCCGAGCGGAACCCGGCGAGCTCGGCGTCGGTCCCCCAGGTGGTGAAGGTCAGCGTGTCGGCGTCGTTCCGCGCGCCGGTGTCCTGCGGCACGAACCCGCACCCCGCCAGGGCTGCGGGCAGCGTCAGCGCACCCAGCCCCACGAGGAGGTTGCGGCGTGTGATGTGCACTTGTACTCCGTTGGTCGGTCCGGGGCTGGGACGACATCCGTCGGTCCAGCATGCTCCGCCGCCGACGTTGCCGTCTCACACCTGGCCCGAGCCCGGGAACGGGGTACACGGGCGTCCGTAGAGTCGGAGTCACACCGCCGGGTCCACCGGTGATGCCCCATCGGAAGGAATCACCATGTCGCTCGGAGACAAGGCCAAGGACGCCACCCAGAAGATCGTCGGCAAGGTCGAGGAGACCGTCGGCAAGCACACGGACGACGCCGAGCTCAAGCACCAGGGCCAGAAGGACCAGGTCATGGGCGAGGGTCGCATGCAGACCGAGAAGGCGAAGGACGCCCTCGACGGCAAGTGAGCACCGGCTCCTGAACGTACGGACGGCCCGGCATCCATCGATGCCGGGCCGTCCGCACGTCTGTCTGTCACCCGGTCGTCCCCGGCGGAGCAGACTCGGGGGATGAGCGAGCCCGACGACCACTTCTTCGTCGTCGACGGCCGTCGGTGGCGCAGGACCGACCCGGCGATCCCCGAGGCGACGGCCGCAGCGCTCCGGTCGCACCTGGGGCGCGGTCGGAACGCCGTCAAGCAGGCGAAACGGTCCGGTGACGACGAGGCCCTCGCGGCGGCGCGGCACCGGAACGGCATCGCGAAGCACGGCCTGGGCGAACGCGGACCGGAGTGGTGGGACCGCCCGGAGGCCGACCGCGTCGCGGACGCCGATTGCGCGCTGCAGGACCTCGACGCCCTCGACTAGGCCTCGGTGTGCCCCAGGTCCGGCTCGGTGCGGAGCGTGACCGTGCGCGATGCCGAGGCGTGCAGCTCGAACACGACGACCTCGTTCCGGCCCGCGCGCAGGACCGGTCCCGGTACCGCGAGCGTCGTCTGCGGGCCGCGTGACCAGTACCGGCCGAGGCAGAACCCGTTGACCCAGGCGACACCCTTCCGGAAGCCGTCGAGCGCGAGGTACCGGTCGTCGACGACGTCGAGGTCGAACGACCCGAGCGCGACGACGGGCCCGGCGAGGACGGAGCCGTTCGTGCTCGGGAGTGCCCGCAGGACGTCGAGCGCCGCCTCGGGCAGGGGGTCGAGCGCGAGTGGTGACACCGTCCACCGCTCGAGGGGCACACCGTCGACGGACACGCCACCGATCAGGCCCTTCGGTTCGCCGATGCGGACGCCGTAGTCGACCCGTCCCTGGTCCTCGACCAGCAGCTCCAGCGTGCCGGTCCCCCGCGGCAGCGCCAGCGCCCGGTCGTGGTGCTCCCGTTCGAGCACGCCCACAGGGCGACCGTCGACCCTGACCAGGACACGGTCACGGACTTCGGTGCCGACGGTGAGGACGCCACCGGTGGGCAGGTCGACCTCGGTCCGGTAGAGCACGAAGCCCGAGGCGGCGCCGAGCTCGTCGAACGTCGGGACGTCCTGGTGCGTGGTCCAGGACGTGAGGTGCGGGAGCAGCGACGCGAGCGGCGTGGACCGGTCGAGTCGGACGGCGAGGTCCGTGGCGGGGGTGGGCCGGTCCTCCAGGGCGACGCCGGTCGCGCCCACCGGAGCGAGGCGACCCGACCCGCCGGGCAGCATCGACGCGGGCAGCTCGGGCACGGGCGCGTAGCGCTCGATCACCGTGCGGAACGCGTGGAACTTCGCGGTCGGTCGGCCGGCCTCGTCGAGCGGGGCGTCGTAGTCGTACGACGTCGCGATCGGCCGGTACACGCCCTTGTCGTTCGCGCCGTTCGTGAAGCCGAAGTTCGTGCCGCCGTGGAACATGTAGACGTTGACCGAGCCGCCGGCGGCGAGCAGGTCGTCCAGGTCGGACGCCGACGCCGCGGCCGGGGTGGTGTGGTGGTGCTCGCCCCAGCTGTCGAACCAGCCGTCCCAGAACTCCGAGCACATCAGCGGCCCGGTCGGCTGGGCCTGCCGCAGCCGCTCCAGCCGCTCCGTGGAGCGCGATCCGAAGGACCCGGTCTTGTGCAGCGAGGGCAGCGACCCGTCCTCGAGCATGGTGCCCATCGGCTGGTCGACGCTGGTGAAGGGGACGGTGAGCCCGATCGCACGGTGCATCTGCTCGAGCTTGGTCAGGTACACCGGGTCGGAACCGTAGGCGCCGTACTCGTTCTCGACCTGCACGAGCACGACGGGTCCGCCAGCGTCGATCTGGCGTGGGACGAGGACGGGCGCGAGGGCGTCGAGGTACCGGGACACGGCGGCCAGGAACTGCGGCTCGTCGCGCCGGATGCCGACGGTGCCGTCGGTGAACAGCCAGTACGGCAGACCGCCGTTGGTCCACTCGGCGCAGATGTACGGGCCCGGGCGGACGACGGCGTGCATGCCCTCGGCGGCGACCAGGTCGAGGAACCGCCCGAGGTCGAGGCCGCCCGTGAAGTCGAAGTCGCCCGGCGTGGCCTCGTGCGCGTTCCACGCGACGTAGGTCTCGACGGTGTTCAGGCCCATCAGCCGGGCCTTGCGGATGCGGTCCTGCCACAGGTCCGGGTGCACGCGGAAGTAGTGGATCGCGCCGGACAGGACCCGGTGCGGTTCGCCGTCGAGCAGGAAGTCGGTGTCGCCGATGGCGAAGCGCATCGTGCGCCTTTCTGTCAGCGGAGGGGCCGCACGGTTGCCCGTGCGGCCCCTCCGGGGTGTGCGGTGGCGGGACTACTTGGTCGAGACCGTGAAGCCCTGCTGCTTGCCGTACTTCACGAGCGCATCCTGCCAGGCCTGCAGCCCGGACTCGAGGGACGTCCCCTTCTCGTACGACTGACCGACGGTGTCCGCGTAGACGCTGTTCGCGTACACCTGGTACGGCAGGTAGGTGAAGTCGTTGTCCGACGCCTTGGACGCGTCGACCAGGACCTCGTTGATCTTCTGTCCACCGAAGTACGACGGCTCCTCGTTGAGGAACGACGACGACTCCAGGTCAGCGGTGGTCGACGGGAAGCCGCCCGACTCCATGAAGACCTTCGTGGACTCCTTCGACGAGTTCAGCCACTTGAGGAAGCCAGCGGCCAGGGCCGGGTTCTTCGACTGCTTCATGACGACCTCGGCGCTGCCGCCGTTGTTCGCGGTGGCGGCCTTCGAACCGTCGTAGGTCGGCATCGGGGCCACACGCCAGTTGCCCGACGCGTCAGCGACGCTCGCCTCGAGGTTGCCGGGCATCCAGGCGCCGGTGATCAGGGTCGCGATCTCGCCGTTGCCGAGCTGCTTGTACCAGTCGTCGGTCCAGCCGACGGTCTTGGACAGCAGGCCCTTCTCGACGAGCTGGTTCCAGGTCTTCGTCCACTTCTGCACACCGGAGTCGGCGAGGTTGATCGAGACCTTGTCGCCGTCCGTGGTGAAGGGCGTGCCGCCGGCCTGGGCGATCATGCTCGTGGTGAAGCCGGCGTCCCCGGAGTCGGCCGCGATGTAGGCGTTCGGGTCGGCCTGGTGCAGCTTCTCGGCCGCGGTGACGTACTCGTCCCAGGTCGTGGGCACGGCGATGTCGTGCTCGTCGAAGACCTTCTTGTTGTAGAACAGCGCCATGGGGCCGGAGTCCTGGGGCAGACCGTAGACCTTGTCGCCGTCGGTGACGGAGCTCCACGTGCTGGCCGCGAACTTGCTCTTCAGGTCGCCGAAGCCGTAGCTGGACAGGTCGAGGAGCGACTCGGACAGCGAGAACTGCGGGATGGCGTAGTACTCGACCTGGGCGACGTCGGGGGCGCCCGAGCCGGCCTTGATCGTGTTCTGCAGCTTGGTGTACTGGTCGGCACCGGTGCCGGCGTTGACGATCTTGACCTTCACCTTGGGGTACTGCTTCTCGAACGCGGCGACCTGGGCCTTCGCGGACGGGGTCCACGACCAGTAGGTCAGCGTCCCGCCCTTCGACAGCGCCGAGTCGATGTCCGACGACGAACCGCCGGAGGAGGAGCCGCCGGAGGCGCAGGCCGCCAGGGCGATGGCGGCGGTGACGCCGATGGCGAGGGCGCTGAGTCCGCGCCGGAGCCTGGTGTTCATGGGGTGCCTTTCACTTCTTCGTGTTGGGGGGTGGTGCTGCTGTGGTGCGGACGGGAGACGCGAGCCTCCGGTCCGGGTCTCAGGCCTTGACTGACCCGGCGGCCAGGCCGGACTGCCAGAAGCGCTGCAGGAAGAGGAACGCGACCACGATCGGGATGATCGTGAGGAGCGACCCGGTGACGACGAGGTTGTAGATGGGCTGCGCGCCGGAGCCGGTGGCCTGCGCGTTCCACTGGTTCAGGCCGACGGTGAGCGGGTACCACTTCGGGTCGCTCAGCATGATGAGCGGCAGGAAGTAGTTGTTCCACGTGGCCACGACCGCGAACAGCAGCACGGTGACCACGCCGGGCGCGAGCAGCCGGAGCGCGATCGTGAAGAAGATCCGGAACTCCCCCGCGCCGTCCATGCGGGCGGCTTCGAGCAGTTCGGCGGGGATCGCGTCGACCGCATAGGTCCAGATCAGGTACATGCCGAACGGGCTGATCAGCGAGGGCAGGATGATTGCCCACGGGGTGTTCGTCAGGCCGACCTGCGAGAACAGCAGGAAGGTCGGGACGGCGAGCGCCGTGCCGGGCACCGCGATCGCGCCGAGGACGACCGCGAACACCGCGCGGCGACCGGGGAACGAGAACTTCGCCATGCCGTAGCCCGCGACCGTGGCGAGCAGGGTCGCCCCACCGGCACCGACGACGACGTACAGCAGCGTGTTGCCGAACCACTGCAGGAAGATGCCGTCGTTGTACGTCACCGTCTCGACGATGTTCTGCCAGAGGTTGAAGTCCCCGCCGAACCAGAGCCCGAAGGTGCTCAGCAGCGACGACTGCGTCTTCGTGCTGTTGACCAGCAGGTAGAACAGCGGCGCGAACGAGTAGACGACGAACACGATCATCACGGCGGTCAGCAGCCCGGAGCGCTTCGGCTTCCGGCCGTCGACGGGCGGCTTCGTCTTCCTGGAGGCTCGTCCCGCTCCGCCACGGCCGTCGCGGAGCGTCGTGGTCGCCTCGGTGACGGTGGCCGGAGCGGCAGGACCGGTGGCGGGGTGCTGCAGGGTGCTCATCGGTTCTCCTGACGGGTGCCGCGGACCTGCACGACGTAGGCGATCACGGCGGTGATCACGCCCATGACGATCGCGACGGTGGCGGAGTAGTTGAACTGCTGGCCGCTGAAGGACAGCGAGTAGGCGTACATGTTCGGCGTGAACGAGCTGCCGATGACGTTCGGGGCGAGGGTCTTCAGCAGGTTCGGCTCGTTGAAGAGCTGGAAGCTGCCGATGATCGAGAAGATCGTGGCGATGACCATCGGGCCGCGGAGCGCGGGGAGCTTGATCGAGAACACCGTGCGCATCGGGCCGGCGCCGTCGAGCTCGGCTGCCTCGTACAGCTCGCCGGGGACGGTGCGGAGCGCCGCGTAGAAGATCAGCATGTTGTAGCCGAGGAACTCCCACGTGACGACGTTGCCGATCGAGGTGAGCACCCACGTGGGGCTGAACGGCTGCAGCAGGTCGATGCCCATCGCGTCGTTCGCCGCCCCGGTCAGGCCGAACTGGTTGCCGTAGATGAAGCCCCAGATGAGGGCCGCGACGACGCCCGGGACCGCGTAGGGCAGGAACACCGCGATGCGGAAGAAGCCCGTTCCCCACAGGCGGGCACTGTCGAGCGCCAGCGCGGCGACGAGCGCCAGGCCGAGCATGATCGGCACCTGGACGACGAGGAAGACCGCGACCCGGCCGAACCCCGTCCAGAACTGCGAGTCCTGGAACAGCTGCACGTAGTTGGCGACCCAGACGAACTGGTTGCCGCCGACGAGCTGGTCGCGGAACAGGCTGAGCCAGAGCGCGTACCCGATCGGGACGATGAGCATGAGGACCAGGACGGCGACGAACGGCCCGACGAACAGCCAGCCGGTGTACCGGCCGCGGGGCTTCGGCCGCCGTCGCGGAGGCGATTCCGGCGAGGCCGCCGGTGCCGTGCGCGCTGCGAGCGTGCTCATGGGACTCCTTCGTCTGCAGCGTTCTGTGTTGCCGATGTTGACGTCAACATCGAACGAGCCGACGATAGCATGGCAACGTCAACATGCGTTACCGTCCGGGGAGGCCGTTCGGGATCCCGCACGGTTGCCGCAGGTGTCGAGAGGGATCATCGTGACGACGGAGCTGTCGCCCGGAGCAAAGCGCTCCCCCTCGATGGCCGAGGTCGCCGACGCCGCCGGGGTCTCGATGCAGACGGTCTCCCGCGTCGCCCGCGGCTTCGACAACGTCAGCCCCGACACCCGACTCCGCGTCCAGGCGGTGATGACCTCGCTGGGCTACCGGCCGAACCGTGCCGCGCGTGCCCTGCGCTCAGGGCGGTTCCGCACGATCGGCGTGATCATGTTCACGCTGGCGTCATTCGGCAACATGCGCACGCTCGAGGCCATCGCCGACGCCGCGGGCGCCGCCGACTTCACGATCACCCTGCTGCCCATGGCATCCCGCACCGGCGAAGGGGTGCGGTCGGCGTTCTCCCGCCTGCACGAACAGGCCGTCGACGGGGTCATCATCATCATCGAGTCGCACGTCATCGACACCGCCGAGGTCGCCCTGCCCGACGGCGTCCCGGTCGTGGTCGTCGACTCCACCGGCACGACGGACCACCCGGCGATCGACACCGACCAGACCCAGGGCGCCCGGCTCGCGACGCAGCACCTGCTCGACCTGGGTCACGACACCGTCTGGCACGTCGCCGGCCCCTCGTCGTCGTACTCGGCAGCACGCCGGCTCGCCGCGTGGCAGTCGACGCTCGAACGGGCCGGACGCACGGTGCCACCCGTGTTCCGCGGCGACTGGAACACCTCGTCCGGCTACCGCGCCGGGCTCGAGATCGCGGAACGGCCGGAGATCACCGCCGTGTTCGCCGCGAACGACCAGACGGCGCTCGGGATCCTGCGGGCGTGCCACGAGCTCGGGCGCGCGGTCCCGTCGTCGCTCAGCGTGGTGGGCTTCGACGACTCGCCGGAGTCCGACTCGTTCTGGCCGCCGCTGACGACCGTGCACCAGTCCTTCGACGAGGTCGGCCGGCGCGCGGTCGCGACCCTGCTGGCGCAGATCGACGGCGAGGTCGTCGCCGCCGTGACGGACCTGGTTCCCGTGCGGCTCGTCGAGCGCGCGAGCACGGCGGCGCCGGCGCGCTGAGCGCGCGCGGCGCGGCGCGGCGCGGTCGCACGGTGCGCGGTTGGTCCTTCGTGCGAGCCTGACCGCCCGGTGCGAGGTTGTAGCGCCGCACCACCCGTGCAACCTCGCACGGGCCGCGAACCGCGCACGGTGCGGACGGGAGGCTCGTGGCGGCCCGGCACCGGGCCTCCCGTCCGCAGCGTGCGCCGTCGCGCCCGCCTGCCGGCCCGGGAAGCAGGAACGCGCGTAATGGGTCGGGGATCCCGACCCACCACGCGCGTCCCGACCTACTAACCGATCGACAGCGCCGTCCACGAGACGGGCGGCAGCTCGATCGTGACGGTGTCGCCCTCGCGGCGAGCCGTCTCGTTCGTGCGCAGCCCCACGCGCGCCGTGTTCGCGAGGTCGTTGACCGCGTGCAGGTCGTCGTCCCAGACGCCCTCGGCGTGCAGGTCGCCCGTGACGTCGAGCCCGGACAGGTCGATCGTGACCGTCGTGCTCTCGGACGGGTGGCGGTTCACCAGGAACACCGCGGCCTTGCCGTCCTCGATCGTGGCGGCGGAGTCGACCACGGGGACCTGCCCGTACGTGCCGCCGTCGACCGTGTCACCCGATGCGATGACCTGCAGCGAGGTGCCGTGCGCCAGGCGCGAGGTCAGCGAGAACGGGAAGAACGTGGTCTGGCGCCAGGCCTCGCCACCGGGCTCGGTCATGATCGGGCCGATCACGTTGACGAGCTGTGCGATCGACGCCGAGGCAACGCGGTCGGCGTGGCGGAGCAGCGAGATGAGCAGGCCGCCGACGACGACGGCGTCCGCCACGGTGTAGATGTCCTCGAGCAGACGCGGGGCCACGGGCCACTCGTCGATCGTGAACTCCTTCTGCATCTCGTTCCACTTCGAGATCGACCAGACGTTCCACTCGTCGAACGAGATGTCGATGCGCTTGTCCGACTTCTTGTGCGCCTGCACGTGGTCGGCCGCGGTCGTCACGGTGTCGATGAAGCGGTCCATGTTGACGCCGGACGCCAGGAAGGTCGCGAGGTCGTCGCCCTCTTCGTAGTAGGCGTGCGCCGAGATGTAGTCGACGTCGTCGTAGGCGTGCTCGAGGACCGTGCGCTCCCACTCACCGAAGGTCGGCATCGAGGCACCGGACGAACCGCAGATCACGAGCTCGAGGTCGGGCTGGATCTGGCGCATGCCCTTGGCGGTCATCGCCGCGAGCTTGCCGTAGTCGTCGGCGTTCTTGTGGCCGAGCTGCCAGGGGCCGTCCATCTCGTTGCCCAGGCACCACATCGTGACGCCGAACGGTGCCTCGCGGCCGTTGCGCTTGCGCTCCTCGGAGCGGGCGGTGCCGCCGGGGATGTTCGCGTACTCGAGCAGCTCGATGGCCGCCTCGGTCCCGCGGGTGCCGAGGTTGACGGCGAGCATCAGCTCGGAGTCGACGGAGTCGAGCCACTGCTGGAACTCGTGCAGGCCGACCTCGTTGGTCTCGGTGGAGTGCCAGGCCAGGTCGAGGCGCTTCGGACGCTCGTCGACCGGGCCGACGCCGTCCTCCCACTTGTAGCCGGACACGAAGTTGCCGCCGGGGTAGCGGATCGTGGTGACGCCGAGCTCCTTGACGAGCTCGATGACGTCCTTGCGGAAGCCGTGCTCGTCGGCCGTCTCGTGCGACGGCTCGTGGATGCCGTCGTAGACGTGACGGCCGAGGTGCTCGACGAACCCGCCGAAGAGACGACGGCGCACCGGCCCCACGGTGAAGGCGGCGTCGAGGACGAGGTGTGTGCGGGGCATGGATCTCCTTTGATCAGGCTGTTCGTCGTGCAGGGGTCGTGCGTTCGGTGGCACCCCGTCACGAAAAGTGAGCGCTCACCTGTCCGTAACGCTACCGGTATCCACAGCGCGACGAAAGGGCTGGCGCACCGTGGACACGCGGGCTAATGTGAGCGCTCACGGGACACTGACCCAGGTGTCCTCGCCCGGCCCATCCCGATGGAGTGATGCCATGCCGATCCGACCCGTCCCACCCGTCACGCCGATGCGCGGCGCGGGCTTCTCCCGAAGGAGCCTGCTCGCCGCCGGCGCCGCGGCTGCCACGGTCCTGCCGCTCGCCGCGTGCTCCAGCCCCCTCTCCGCCGGTCTCGCCGGCAGTGCCCTGAACCCCGAGACCCTGGTCTTCTGGAACCTGTTCGGCGGCGGTGACGGTCTGCGCATGCAGGAGATGGAGCGCGGCTACGCCAAGCAGCACGGCGGCTCCAGCTCGCTGCAGGCCACCACGTTCGCGTGGGGCAACCCGTACTACTCCAAGGTCACGCTGGCCACCGTCGGCAACAAGCCGCCGGACGTCGCGATCTCCCACCTCACCCGCGCGAAGCCGCTGTGGGACGGGGACCTGCTCGACCCGATCACGTCCGACGACCTGGCCGGGGTCGGCCTCAGCGCGAGCGACTTCAACCAGAAGGCGTGGACGGCGCAGAAGACCGACGGCAAGAACATCTGCATCCCGCTCGACACCCACCCCTTCGTGCTCTTCTACAACGTCGACGTCTGCCAGAAGGCCGGACTGCTCGACGGCGACGGCAAGCTCAAGGACCTCACCGGCGTGGATGCCTTCGAGAGCGCGCTGGCCGCGGTCTCCAAGGTCACCGGTGGCACCGCCCTGAACGTCGCGAACGTCAGCGAGGTCGCGACCCCGTGGCGCTTCTTCTGGACGATGTACAACCAGATCAACGGTGCGACGCCGTTCATCAGCGACGGCGGCGCGAAGCTCACCGTCAACGAGGACGCGTACACGAAGGTCACCGAGATGACCCAGAAGTGGGTCAAGAGCGGCTGGCTCAACAAGGGCCTCGACTACGCCACGGCGCAGACGCTGATGTTCACCGGCAAGGCCGGGTTCTTCATGCAGGGCGAGTGGGAGATCAGCACCGCGCAGTCCATCAAGGGACTGAAGTTCGGCATGGCGCCGATCCCGCAGCTGTTCGACAAGCCCGCCACCCAGGCCGACTCGCACACCTTCATCCTGCCGCGTAAGGACCGCACGCCGGAGCAGAAGAAGGCGGCGATGCTCTTCATCAAGCAGATGCTCGAGCAGAGCCTCACCTGGGCCCAGGGTGGTCACGTGCCGGCCTACCTGCCGACGTACGACAGCTCCGCGTACAAGAACCTGACCCCGCAGTCGAACTACGCGTCGGCCGCCGAGTCGGCCGTGTTCGACGACGCCGCCTGGTACGGCGGGTCGGGTTCGACGTTCGAGAACACCGTCGGCGCCCAGCTCGCGCTCGTCCAGCAGGGCAGCAGCTCCCCCGCCGCCGCCATGGGTGCGATCAAGTCCCAGCTGTCCACCTACCTCAACACGCCGAGCCCGCTGTGATCAGCCCGACGACCACCACGAACGCCGTGAACACCCTGCGAAAGGCACGATGACGTGACCACAGCACCTGTCCTCGACCGGCCCACGGACGCCGCGTCCGCGCCCCGGAAGCTGCGCACCTACCGCACCAGTCTCACCCGCGGCCAGGGCCGCAGCGGGTGGCTCTTCCTGGCTCCCTTCGGCCTGTTCTACATCGCCTTCCTGCTCGGACCGACGGTGTGGATGCTCGTCACGAGCTTCTTCAACACCTCGACGGTCCGCACCGGGCTCGGCAGCTTCGCCGGGTTCTCGAACTACGCGGAGATGCTCGGCCGCGACGACTTCTGGTCGTCGCTCTGGCACACCCTGCAGTTCACGCTCTACACGACGCCGCCGCTGGTCATCCTGGCGTTCGTGTTCGCCGTGCTGACGAACCGCATGAACAAGGGCCAGTGGTTCTTCCGCCTGGCGTTCTTCCTGCCGTTCATCCTGCCCTCGGCGACGATCTCGCTGATCTGGGTGTTCATCTTCACGCCGAGCACCGGCCTGTTCGCGAGCATCCAGTCGCTGCTCGGCATGACCCCCGGCGCCGGCGTCCTCGCCAGCCCGAACACGGCCATGATCGGTGTGGCCCTGGCGACCGTGTGGTGGACGCTCGGCTTCAACTTCGTGCTCTACCTGGCTGGCCTGCAGGAGATCCCGCGCGAGCTGTACGAAGCAGCCGCGGTCGACGGTGCGTCGAACTGGCAGCAGATCAAGTCGATCACGCTGCCGCTGCTCGGCCGGACGACGACCCTCGTCATCCTGCTGCAGATCATCGCCAGCCTGAAGATCTTCGACCAGGTCTACCTGATGACGAACGGCGGCCCGGGCATCTCGACCCAGGTCTCGCTGCAGCTCATCACGGGCGTCGGCTTCACCGACAACCGGCTCGGTGCGGCATCGGCCGCATCGGTGCTCCTGTTCATCGTGATCGTCGCGATCGCGGTCATCCGGCAGCTCGTCGAGCGCGCTGCCGCCAAGCGAGAGATCGGTGCCTGACATGACCGCCACCGAGAGCATCACGACCGAGCGCCCGAAGTACCGCTCCGGCGTCTCGTCGGCCGCACCGACCAGCGCCGCCAAGATCGGTGTCAGCGGCCGCGGGTTCACGATCGCGTCGGGCATCATCCTGACGGTGTTCGCGATCATCTGGCTCATCCCGAGCCTGTTCGCGCTGAAGACGTCGCTGTCCGACAACGGCGTCGCGGCCCTCGGCGCGAACTCGATCCTGTCGAACTGGAACCCGACGCTGCACTCGTACGCGTCGCTGTTCCAGGCCGGCGACATCTGGAACTGGTACCTGGCCAGCGGCATCACGAGCGTCATCACGGCGCTGCTGACGGTGCTGTTCGCCTCGATGGCGGCGTTCGCACTGAGCCGGCTGGTGTTCCGCGGCCGCAACGTCGCGTTCCTGCTGATCATCCTCGGCATCATGATCCCGACGCAGGTCCTGATCATCCCGATCTTCCAGGAGCTCAACTCCGTCGGCCTGCTGAACACCTACTGGTCGGTCATCTTCCCGCAGGTGCCGGCCGTGATCGCGGTGTTCATCTTCAAGCAGTTCTTCGACGGGATCCCCCGCGAGCTCGAGGAGGCCGCACGCATCGACGGCGCGGGCATCTGGAAGGTCTACTGGTCGGTGATCCTGCCGCTGTCGCGTCCGGTCATCGCCGCGGTGACGATCCTGACGTTCGTCGGCGTCTGGAACAACCTGCTCCTGCCGCTGTTCGTCCTGTCGAACCCGGATCTCATGACCATCCCGGTCGGTCTGGCGACGGTCCAGGGCAGCTTCGGCCAGCGCTACGCCGACATCCAGGCCGGTGCGCTGCTCGCGGCGCTGCCGCTGATCATCCTCTACCTGATCTTCCAGCGGCAGATCGTGGAGGGCGTGACGGGTTCCGGCCTCAAGGGCTGACGCCAGCGGAACGCGCGCAGACGGGAGGCCCGGTGCCAGCTGGCACCGGGCCTCCCGTCCGTTCGTGTGTCCGGCCGCGGGCACGTCACGCGTGGACGCGCGTGCGCTCCTGCTTCCAGAACCCGCTGAAGGTGATGCGGGACTTCGGCAGCCCCGACCGGTGCAGGTGGCGCCGGCCCTCGGTGGCCAGGGTCGACTCCCCCACGACGAACGCGTAGCCGCGGTCGTCCGACGGGGTGTGGCGGCGGAGTTCCTCGAGGGCGGCGGCACCCGGGGTCGCGTGCGGGTCCTGGCGGACGAGCCAGGTCACCGAGACACCGTCGGGGGCGTCGAGCTCCCGCATGTCGGCGGCCGCCGGGACCTCGATGATGATCCGTCCGACGGCGTCCCTCGGCAGCGACGCCGCGATGCCGACGACGCCGGGCAGTCCGGTCTCCTCGGCGACGACGAGCACCTCGGTGGCGTCGTCCGGGCAGTCGAAGATGCAGCCCTGGTCGAGGAAGGCGAGCTCGTCGCCCGGCTGTGCTGCGCAGGCCCAGAGCGCCGCGCGGCCCTCGGGCGTGCCGTCGACGTCGGTGTGCACGACGAAGTCGATGTCCAGTTCGGCCGGCGACGTCTCGGTCCCGGGGCGGAAGGCGGCGACGCTGTAGTTCGCGCAGTGCGGGCGGACGTCCTCGGGGATGGCCAGGAACGGCGGCCACCACTTCGCGCCGTCGAGCTCCGGCAGCCGGAAGGCGTCCTGGTGCGGGAGCGGCATGAACAGGCGGAACCAGTGGTCGAAGCCGAGGTACCCGAACTCGTGCAGGTCGTCACCGGTGACGGTGACGCGGTGCATCGACGGCGTCGCACGCTCGGTCCGGAGGACGCGCGCCCGGAAGAGCCGGGGGTTCGTGGGCATGAGCCGCGGGGTCTTCGCCATGAGGCAAGGCTAACCTAAGATGATTCGCGTGCCAGTCTCCGTTCCCGTCCCCACGGACACCCGCCCGCTGACCGCCGGCACGTCGGTCCGCGCGACCGGGGTGCACCGTGCGACGCTCCGCCGGCGGTCACTGCTCGTCGTCGTCATGGTCGTGGCGCTCGCCGTCACGAGCGTGCTGAGCATGCTGCTCGGCAGCAACCACATCGGCGTCGACCGGGTCGTGGCCGGGCTGCTGCACACCGGCACGAGCACCGACGACGCCATCGTGTGGGGCTCCCGGATCCCCCGCACGCTCATCGGGGCGACCGTCGGCGCAGCGCTCGGCATCGCGGGGCTGCTCATGCAAGGACACACGCGCAACCCGCTCGCCGACCCCGGCCTGTTCGGGGTGTCGGCAGGTGCGGGGCTCGCCGTGGTGGTCGGCGTCTACGTCTTCGGCATCACGAACACGGGCGTGACGGTGTGGTTCGCCCTGGCCGGCGCGGTCGTCGCCAGCGTCGTCGTGTTCTCGGTCACGATCGCGGGCAGCGGGACGGCGAGCCCCGTACCGCTCGCGCTCGCCGGAGCCGCGGTGTCAGCACTGCTGGGCGCCGTCACGTCGTTCATCGTCCTGACCGACCGGGACTCGCTCGACGCGTACCGCCTGTGGGTGGTCGGGTCCCTGTCCGGACGGCAGCTCGACGTGCTCGGTGCGACGTGGCCGTTCCTGGTCGTGGGACTCGTGCTCGCGGTCGCCAACGTCCGCGCGCTCGACGCCCTCGGGCTGGGCGCCGACCTGGCGCGGGGCCTCGGGGAGAACGTGCTCGTCGCGCGGCTGGTCGGCCTGGGCGGCATCACCCTGCTGGCCGCCGGAGCGACGGCGGCGGCGGGTCCGATCGGCTTCGTCGGTCTGACCGTCCCGCACGTGGCACGAGCCCTCGTCGGGACGGGCCACCGATGGGCGCTGCCGGCGTCCGCGCTGCTCGGGGCCGCGCTGGTGCTGCTCGCGGACGTGGTCGGCCGGCTCATCGGCGGGTTCGCCGAGGTCGAGGTCGGGATCGTGCTCGCCGTGATCGGCGGCCCGGTGTTCGTCGCCGTCGCCCGCCGTCGATCGCTGGTGTCGCTGTGAGCGGGCGGGTGCTCGCGGACGCCGACGTCGTCGCACCGCACGCCGGTCCGCGCCGGGGCGTCCGCATCGGACCGATCGGACTCGCCTGGCGCCCACGGGTGTTCGGCGTGACGGTCGGCGCGGTCGTGGTGGCCGTGCTGCTCGTGGTGCTCGGCGTCGCGATCGGCTCGACGTGGATCGCGCCGGGTGTGGTCATCCGGTCGCTGGTCGGGCTCGAGAGCGGCCCGGACGCCTTCATCGTCACCGCACTCCGACTGCCCCGGGTGCTCACCGGGGCGCTCGTCGGGCTGACGCTCGCCGTTGCCGGGGCGCTGACACAGACCTTCACGCGGAACCCGCTCGGCACGCCCGACATCATCGGGGTCACCTCGGGCGCCAGCGTCGGCGCGGTGGCCGCCGTGGTGCTCGGGGGCGGCAGCTCCGCCATCAGCACGCTCGTGCTCGGCGGCGGCATCCCGGTCGCGGCCACGATCGGCGCACTGGTCGCCGCCGTCACCGTCTACGGGCTCGGCTGGCGCGGCGGCGTGCAGAGCTACCGGCTCGTGCTGGTCGGGATCGGGGTGAGCGCCACGCTCGACGCGGTCACCAGCTACCTGCTCGTCCGTGCCCAGATCACCCAGGCCACCGCGGCGTCGCAGTGGCTCGTCGGCAGCCTGTCGAGCACGTCGTGGTCGAGCGTCTGGCCGCTGCTCGCCGTGGCCGTGGTGGCGGTGCCCATCGCCCTGGCGACGAGCGCGGCGCTCGGCATCGGTCAGCTCGGGGACGAGGTCGCGGTCGGCGTCGGGCTCGGCATCCAGCGACACCGGCTGCTCGTGATCGCCCTGGCCGTCGTGCTCACCGCCGCCGCCGTGGCCGCCGCGGGCCCGGTCGGCTTCGTGGCCTTCGTCGTGCCGCAGATCGCCCTCCGACTGGCGGGGACCAACCGTCCGCCACTGCTGCTGTCCGCGGCGCTCGGGGCGGTCCTCGTCCTCGGCGCCGACCTGCTCGCCCGCTCGGCGTTCCCGTGGCAGGTGCCGGTCGGCATCGTCACGACCGTCATCGGCGCCCCGTACCTGATCTGGCTGCTCGTCCGCCACCGCAAGGAGATGTCCCGATGACCCCGTCCGTGCTCGAGGCCCGCGGGCTCTCCGTCGGCTACGACCGCCACCCCGTGCTGCAGGACCTCGACCTGTCGATCGAGCGCGGCACCGTGACCACGTTCCTCGGGGCGAACGGCTGCGGCAAGTCCACGCTGCTCAAGGCCTTCGGTCGGGTGCTCAAGCCGATCGCGGGCGAGGTCCTGCTGGACGGCGTCCCGATCCGCTCGGAGCCGAACCGTGCCGTCGCGCGGAAGCTCGCGATCCTGCCCCAGTCCCCCGTCGCCCCGGCCGGCACCACCGTGCTCGACCTGGTCATGCGCGGCCGGAACCCGCACCAGTCCTGGGCGAAGCCGTGGACCGCCGAGGACGCCGCCGTCGCCGAGGACGCCATCGCCGCCACGGGGCTGACGGCGGTGGCCCACCGCGACGTCGCGAGCCTGTCCGGTGGCCAGCGGCAGCGTGCGTGGATCGCCCTCGTGCTCGCGCAGCACGCCGACACCCTGCTGCTCGACGAGCCCACGACCTACCTCGACCTGGCCCACCAGCTGGAGGTCCTGCGGCTCGTCCGGCGGATCAACCGCGACCAGGGCGCGACGGTCGTCATGGTGCTCCACGACCTGACGCTCGCCGCCCGGTACTCGGACCGCCTGGTCGTGCTGCACGACGGCGGTGTCGTCGCCGACGGCACGCCGCACGAGGTGCTGACGCCCGCCGTCCTGGCCGCGGCGTTCGGACTCCACGCCCGTGTCGTCCCGGACCCGGTGACCGGGGCGCCGATGGTCGTGCCCGAGGCCGACGAACACGACCTGGACCACGTCACGGGGCTCGCCGACTCGACTTACTTAGGTTAGGCTCTCCTAATGTGAAGCTCCGATCGATTCTCCTGACCGCAGTGGCCGCATCGGCCCTCCTCCTGGCCGGCTGCTCGAGCACCGGGACGACCGGATCGTCCGCGGGCAGCGGTTCCTCCGCCGCCGCTGGCGGTGCCTGGTCGTACGAGGACGCCACGGGCACCACCGTCAAGGTCGACCACACGCCGAAGCGGGTCGTCGTCCTCAACGACATCGCGATCTCGTTCGTGCAGTACGGTCTGCGCCCGGTCGGTACCTTCGGGCAGCTGACGATGGCTTCCGACGCGCGCTTCAAGGGCCTCGACACCGACGGCATCACCCAGCTCGGCAAGGCGTACGGCGACATCGACCTCGAGCAGCTCGCGGCGCTCAAGCCCGACCTCGTGGTCACCTCCGTGTACCCGACGGACGAACAGGGCACGCTCGACCCGAAGGCGCCGGGCTACGGCTTCAAGGACAAGGCGCAGGAGAAGCAGATCGCGGCCATCGCCCCGATCGTCCAGGTCAAGTGGGGCGGCAAGGGCCTCGACGTGATCAAGGACATCAGCGGGCTCGCCGAGTCGCTCGGGGCGAAGGAGTCGACGGTCGCCGCTGCCGAGAAGCGCTTCGACACCGCGAAGGACGAACTCACCGCGGCGACGAAGCGACAGGACCTGCGGGTCGTCTCGATGTACGCCGACGGCGACGGCGCCTACGTCACCCGCCCCGCCGACGAGCCGACGCTGCAGATGTACCGCGACTTCGGTGTCGACCTCGTGACGCCGAAGCCGAAGGGCTTCTACTGGGGGATCTACAGCTGGGAGAACGCGGGTCAGATCAGCGGCGACGTGCTGCTGCTGTCGCAGCAGGGCTACCAGGTCGCCGACCTCGAGAAGCAGCCGACGTTCGCCGACAACACGGCACTGCAGGCCGGCCAGGTCCACAGCTGGACGTTCCCGGCGCTCGACTACGCCTCGCAGGCGCAGTACATGACGCAGCTGGCGGGCTGGCTCGACGACAGCAAGAAGCTGTCCTAGACCCACGCCGATCCGGACGGGAGGCCCGGTGCCAGCTGGCACCGGGCCTCCCGTCCGTCGCGTGGTCAGTCCTTCGGCAGCAGCGGAGCCCAGAACGCATCGGGGCCGTCGGCGACGACGGCCTCCGGGTCGAAGCGGAAGCCGTACTCGCCGACGAACTCGGCCGCGCCGGCGACCTCGTCCTGTTCGTCGTCGCGGTCGGGCTCGAACAGGTACACGCCGTGCCCCATCGGGACACCGCTGTCACTGATGACGGTCAGGTCCCAACGCCCCTCTTCGGCGCGCTCGATCCGGACGACGGCAGCCTGTGCGGCGGTGAAGTCAGCCATGTCGCGGAGCGTACGCCGCGGTCCTCCGGGTCAGCGCAGCGCTCCGACCGCGGCCTTCGTCGCGGCGGCGACCAGGGCGTCGTCGGTCGTGGCGTCCGGCTGGTCCCGGCTCGTCATGACCACGACCACGACCGGAGCACGACCGGCCGGGTAGACCACCGCGATGTCGTTCCGGACGCCGTACTCCCCCGTGCCCGTCTTGTCGGCGACCGGCCACGTCGGATCGACGCCCGCGCGGACCGTTGCCGCACCCGTGGTGTTGTCGAGCATGGTGTCGCGCAGGAACGTCCGGTCCGTCGTGTCGAGGGTCGTCCCGAGCAGCACCTTCCGCAGGTCGGTGACGAACTGCGCCGGGGTGGTGGTGTCGCGCGGGTCGCCCGGCGTCGCCTCGTTGAGCTCGGGTTCGAGGCGGTCGACGTTCGTCGTGTGGTCGCCGATCCCGCGCAGGTACCGCTCGACGGCGTCCGGGCCGCCGACCCGCTCGACGAGCAGGTTCGCCGCGGTGTTGTCGCTGAAGCGCAGGGTCGCGTCGACGAGCTCCCGCACGGTCATCCCGGAGTCGACGAACCGGCTCGTGACCGGGGCGTAGGACAGCAGGTCGCCTCGGTCGTAGTGCACGACGGTGTCGAGGTCGGCGTCCGATGAGCCCGCCAGGACCGCCGCGACGATGAACACCTTGTTCGTCGACGCGAACGCGAATCGCTCCCCCGACCGGTACGCGACGCGCTGTCCGGAGCCGGTGTCGAGCGCCATGACGCCCAGGCGCGCGTCGTGCTGCCGCTCGAGCTGTCGGAACGCGGCGTCGACCGATCGCTGCGACGTGCCCGTGTCCGTCGTCGCTGCCGCCGCCGCTGCCCCCGTCGACGTCGCGGTCGAGGCAGCCGGCGTGGCGCCTCCGCTGCAGCCGGCCGCCGCCAGCACGACCGCCAGGCCGATCGCCGACGAGGAGACGATCGTCGTTGCACGCATGCCGCCAGTATCCGACACCGACCTGCGTCACGGTCGAAGACTGTCGCGCAGGCGTGCGCAGGCCGAGCGGAAGGCATCGCCGAGCGTCGCATCGTCTGCCGACACCCAGATCTCGAGGGACACCCGCAGCGCCAGGAGCGTGATCGGCACCACGAACGGATCCGGACACCGCCAGACGCTCCGGAGGTCGACCATCTGCTCCGCGTCCCGCGCTGCCATCGCAGCCGACAGCGCCGGATCGGAGACCACGAGGCCCCAGACCCTCCGGAGCCGCTCGCGCTCTCCGGTCGGGTCCGCCTCCATCCGGCCGAGGCACTGGAGGACCCGCTCCGTGACGGCCTCGAAGTCGACGGGGTCGCGAACGAGCGCGCCGACGAACCGGTGGACGTGGTGCACGCCGAACCGGAACGCGTCCACCTTCGCCGGGCAGTAGCGGAAGAAGGTCCGCTGGGTCATCTCCGCCTCGGCCGCGATGTCCTGCGCCGTGACGGCGTCGAAGCCCCGCTGTGCGACGAGCGCCACTGCGGCGGTCTCGATGGCTCGCTGCATCGCCAGGCGATGTCGGACACGGACCCCCGGGTCGAACTCCATCGGGATCCGGGGCGTCGGGGGGCGCTGCTGGTGTCTTGCCTTCGTCATCCTCTGGATGCTGTCAGTCGCTGACGGAAGTCAGAGGCGGGCGGGGAGCATCTGTGGACAGCCGCCGGTACGCTCGCGCCATGTCCGCCGCCCCGCCGCCCGACGACCCGCTCGTCGCAGAGCGGATCCGAGCGCTGCAGCGGGCGCTGGCCGACGCGGTCCCGAAGAGCTCGGTCGAGCTGCGGGGGTCGCGGGCGTCGGTCCAGTGGAGTCGCTGCGACTCGATCCGGACACCCTGCCGAGCAGCGTGCGGTGGCTGGTGTTCGTCCGGATCGCCCACTGGTCGCTCTTCCAGCGGATCGACCTCGAGCTGACCGGGTCCTTCGGCGGCCCACCGCCGGGGTGGATGCGGCCGTGGCCACGCGCCGAGAGCGCGGTGATGAACGTCGTCGCCGCGACCAAGGCCGAGCACCGCGGCCGTGGCGACGTCGACGGGCTGCTGCAGCGCGCCGCGGACCGCGTCGGCATCGGGACACTCGACGGGACGACTCAGGACCGGATGCGCCGAGTACTCGACGCATCGGTGCGGGCAGATCCCCGGCAGACCGACCTGGCCGCGCGCGTCACGGCGCTGCTGGCATGAGGGATCAGGAGCGGGACAGGCGCTCCACCGTCGCGTGGGCACCGTCGTCGATCAGTCCGTCGAGCGCGTCGCGGTAGGCCGTGACGAACCGCTCGTCGTCGGCCAGGTCCCCGAACACCGCGCGGTTCTCGATGAAGGCGAGCCGGTCCTCCCGCTGGGTGAGCGCGATGCGGTTGAGTGAGTCCGCGAGCCGGTCGACGATCGTGATGGGCTCGCCCGACTCGTCCGTCCCCTCGGCGTAGCGCGCCCACGAGGCGACGATGCCCGCGGACAGGGTGACCGGGCCGCCGGAAGCCAGGTTGTCGCGCACGACCGGCAGCAGCCACTTCGGGATGCGGTCGCTCGACTCGGCGCACAGGCGCGCCAGGGTGTCACGCACCTCCGGGTTCTGGAACCGCTCGATGAGCGTCGCCTTGTAGTCGTCGAGGTCGATGCCGGGGACGGGCTTGAGCGTCGGCGTGCCCTCCTCGTCCATGTAGCGCCGCAGGAAGGTCGCGATGGCGGGGTCCTGGGTCGCCTCGTGGGCGTACCGGTACCCGGCCAGGTACCCGAAGTAGCACAGCCCCTGGTGGCTTGCGTTGAGCAGCCGAAGCTTCATGAGCTCGTAGGGCTCGACGTCGTCGACGAGCTGCACGTCGGCGTCCTCGTACGGCGGACGTCCCGCCGGGTGGTCGTCCTCGAGCACCCACTGGAAGAACGGCTCGGCGACGACGGGCCACGCGTCCTCGATGCCGAGGTCGTCGCGCACCGACGCGCGGTCCTCGTCGGTCGTGACCGGCGTGATCCGGTCGACCATCGAGTTCGGGAAGTGCACGTGCTCGTCCATCCAGTCGGCGAAGAACGGGTCCTGCAGGCGGGCGTAGGCGGTGAACATCTCGCGTGCGACGTGGCCGTTGCCCTGGATGTTGTCGCACGACATCACCGTGAAGGGCTCGAGCCCGCGGTCGCGCCGTCGACGCAGCGCCTCGACGACCAGGCCGAAGACCGTGTGCGGCGGCTGGTCCCCGGACAGGTCCGCGACGACACCGGGCTCGTCCGCCACGAACTCCCCCGTCACGTGGTCGAAGTTGTAGCCGCCCTCGGTGATGGTCAGGCTGACGATCCGGGTGTCGGTCGAGGCCATCTTCTCGATGACCGCATCGGGGTCGTCGACCGCCAGCAGGTAGTCGACGATGCTGCCGACGACCCGGGCCTCGCGAGTGCCGTCCGCGTGCTTGAGGACGAGCGTGTACAGGCCGCCCTGGGTCGCCATCGCCTCGGCCATGCGGCGGTCCTGCTCCAGGACCCCGACGCCGCAGATGCCGAAGTCACGAGCCTCGCCCTGCTGCAGCAGACGGTCGATGACCATGGCCTGGTGCGCGCGGTGGAAGCCGCCGACGCCGAAGTGGACGATCCCGGCGGTGATCCCGGCCCGGTCGTACGTCGGGACCGCGACACCGCTCGCGGCGATCTCGTCGAGGGTGTCCGGAGACAGGCGAACGGACATCGGTACTCCTTCGTACGGTGGTGATGGCCCGGCAAGTCAATCACGGAACAGATGTTCTGCACCGTCGTTCACCTGCGATCACCGTCGGGGGACAAGCCTGAGCATCCACTCGTGCTCGTTGCACCGAGTGCATCGATGCACTTAGTGTTCACGTCGTGACCCTGTCGATCGACCGCCGTGCCGCCCTCAAGGCGAAGCACCGTGCTGCGATCCTGCAGGCCGCGCGGGAACTGGTCGACGAGCGCGGTGGCCGGGGTTTCAGCGTCGACGAGCTCGCGGAGCGGGCCGACGTCGCCCGTCGCACGGTGTTCAACCACTTCTCCTCGCTCGACGAGATCCTGCTGACCGTCTGCGAAGAAGTCCTCAGTGTGATCATCGACCGGTTCCTCGCCGACATGGCGAACACACCCGTCGGTGACGGAACCCGGTCGGCGATGTTCGACGAGCTCGAGTCGGCCGCCCGCGGAGCCGACCTCGCACCCGCGATCGTCCGGATGCAGACGATCCTCGGCGAGCCCGACGAGGAGACGGACGCCAAGGCCGCCGTGCTGACGCAGACGGCGTTCACCCGGGTCACCGGCCGGCTCCGCGACGAGGTCGCCCGCCGGCACCCCGCCGCCGACGCCCTCGATGCCGCGCTGCTCGTCGAGTCGCTCATGAGCGGCATCGTCGTCATCGCGGAACACTGGCTCACGACGACGGGCCCGCGCCTCGACCAAGCTGCCCTCGACGACTGGGACGCCTTGCTCGCGCGACTCGTGCACAGCGTCCGCAGCGGCTACATGGCCGACCACTAGACACACCACCAGGGGTCCGCCGGCGTGCCCCGCACCCACAGCACCACCCTCTACGAAAGGAACGGGGCACCGCATGGCCGGTCTGCTCTACCGCCTCGGACGATTCTCCGCACGGCGGCACTGGCTCGTGATCATCACGTGGATCGTGTTGATGGGCATCGCGGGCGGCACGTACGCCCTGTTCGCCGGGACCATCTCCTCGTCGATCACCATCCCGGGCACCAAGACCAGCCAGGTCCAGGACGAGCTCGCGGACAAGTTCCCGAGCGCGAACGGCGGCACCGGCACGCTCGTGTTCACCACGAAGGACGGCAAGGCGTTCTCGGACGCGCAGAAGACCGGCGTCGCGGACTTCCTCGAGGACGTCGAACAGCTCAAGGGCGTCAAGGGCGCCACGAGCGGGTTCGACACCCAGAAGCAGCTCGACGACCAGCGCCAGAAGCTCGTCGACGGCAAGCAGCAGATCACCGACGGCCGTTCCCAGCTGTCGCAGCAGCAGTCCACCATCGACTCCGGTCTCCAGCAGATCACGCAGGCACAGCAGCAGCTGGACGCGCAGAAGCAGCAGACGTCTGCGCTGACCGGCGCCGCGGCCGAGGCGGCCCAGCAGCAGCTCACGGCTGCGCAGTCCGAGCTCGACGCGAAGAAGGCGCAACTGACCGAGGGGCAGGCGAAGCTCGACGCGGCGAAGGACAAGCTCGACGCCAACGCGACCGAGCTCACGCAGGGCACGAAGCTGCTGGACCTGTCGAAGGACATCCGCTTCGTGTCGAAGAACGACAGCACGGTGATCGGGACGGTCCAGTTCACGAAGTCGACCTACGAGGTGCCGGCGTCCACGAAGACCGCGATCTCGGACAAGGCGGACGACGCGAAGATCGACGGCGTCGAGGTGTACGTGTCGAACGACATCGCCCAGGGCGTGCCGTCGATCCTCGGACCCGGCGAGATCGGCGGCGTGATCATCGCGGCGATCGTGCTGTTCCTGATGCTCCGCACGGTGATCGGCGCCGCGGTCCCGCTCGTGTCGGCTGTGCTCGGCGTCGGCGTCGCGTCACTCGCCGCGCTCTCCTTCTCGAGCCTGGTCGAGTTCATCTCGGTCACGCCGGTGCTGGGGGTGATGCTGGGCCTGGCGGTCGGCATCGACTACTCGCTCTTCATCCTGAACCGCCACCGCACCCAGCTCAAGCAGGGCATGCCGGTGCACGAGTCCATCGGCCTGGCGAACGGCACCTCGGGCAACGCCGTGGTGTTCGCGGGCGCCACGGTCATCGTCGCGCTGCTCGCGCTCAACATCACCGGCATCCCGTTCCTCGGCCTCATGGGCACGGTCGGCGCGGTCGCGGTGTTCTTCGCGATCTGCATCGCCACGTCGTTCACCCCGGCGCTGCTGTCGCTCATCGGCATGCGGATCCTGCGGCGCAAGGAGCGGGAGCGCATCGGCAACACGGGCTCGACCCGCGTGCCGAACAAGCCGATGTCGACCTGGCGCGCGGTCATCACGCTCGTCGCGGGCGTCGCGGTGCTCGGCACGATCGCCCTCCCGGCAACGCAGATGCGCCTCGGCCTGCCGAGCGGCTCGTCCGAAGCCGTCGACTCCAGCCAGTACAAGGCGTACAAGGCGCTCGACAAGGAGTTCGGCGCCGGCCAGAACGGTCCGCTGCTGGTCGTGGCGACCCTGCCGAAGGCGGTCAGCGCGGACGACGTCACCGCGACCGAGGTCACCATCGGGCAGGCGATCGCGAAGAACGACGACGTCGATGCGGTGCTGCCGATCGGCGCCTCGAAGTCACGCGAGGTCATCGCCTTCCAGGTGAAGCCGAACGGCGGCCCGGACAGCGTCTCGACCGAGAACCTGGTCAAGGACCTGCGCACGCAGGACGTGAGCGTGGACGACGGCACGGTCTCGCTCGGGGTCGCGGGCAACGCGTCGGCGAACATCGACGTGTCCGAGAAGCTGTCGAACGTGCTGCCGCTCTACCTGGCGGTCGTGGTCGGGCTGTCCCTGATCATCCTCATCATCGTGTTCCGGTCGTTCCTCGTGCCGATCACGGCCACGGCGGGCTTCATCCTGTCGGTGCTGGCGTCGTTCGGTGGCCTGACCGCGATCTACCAGTTCGGCTGGCTCGGCAGCGTGTTCGGGGTGCACGACCCCGCGCCGATCCTGAGCTTCCTGCCCATCATCGAGATCGGCATCCTGTTCGGGCTCGCGATGGACTACCAGCTGTTCCTGGTGTCGGGCATGCGTGAGGCCTACGCCCACGGCGCGAACGCGAAGGTGGCCGTCCAGCGCGGTCTGCACGCGGGTCGCGCGGTGGTCACGGCAGCGGCGATCATCATGATCTCGGTGTTCGCGGGCTTCATCTTCTCGGACTCCTCCACGATCAAGCCGATCGGCTTCGGCCTGGCGTTCGGTGTGCTCGTCGACGCGTTCGTCGTGCGCATGCTGCTCATCCCGGCGGCGATGCACCTGCTCGGCGAGAGCGCCTGGTGGTTCCCGAAGTGGCTCGACCGCATCGTGCCGGACGTCGACGTCGAGGGCGCCAAGCTCGAGCGCTCCCACCCCGGAGACCGCCACGAGATGCCGCGCGAGTCGACGCACACGGGGACGCACGTCCTGCCGGTCGCGCCGGACGCCGCGACGCACGACTCGGGGCACCCGCCAGCGCACCGCGCGTAGCGGAGCGCACCGCGCCCCTCGCACCACCCTGGAGGCCCGGTGCCGGTCCACGAGACCGGCACCGGGCCTCCTGGCCGTGTCCGACGCGCCAGTCGTTCGCGCACGAACGGTACGCTGGCAGCATGGCCCGCACCGACCTCGACCCGCTCGCCCTCGACCGACAGCTCTGCTTCGCGCTTGCGGCGACCAGCCGCAGCGTCATCGGGCTGTACCGCGACCTGCTCGAGCCGATGGGCCTGACGCACCCGCAGTACCTCGTGATGCTCGCACTCTGGGAGCACGACCCGCGCTCGGTCCGCGAGATCGCCAGCGAGCTGCGGCTGGACTCGGCGACGCTCAGCCCGCTGCTCAAGCGACTGGAAGCCTCCGGGTACGTGCGGCGGACGCGCAGCACCGCCGACGAACGGCAGCTCGAGGTGACGCTCACGACGGCAGGACGTGCCCTCCGGGACCGCGCCCGCACGGTGCCGGTGACGATCGCCGAGCGCCTCGGGTGGCCGCTGTCGCGCCTCGAGGCCCTGAAGGACGAGCTCACCGCGCTGCTGGAACTCGTCGACACGGTGTGACTCGTTCGTGCGACAATGGTGAGTGCACGAACGAAAAGGAGAACCGTGGGACGCTTCAGCCGGTGGTACGAGCGGTGGAACACGACGCTGATCGAGAAGATGGGGCCGTCGCAGATCGGTGCCGGGCACGCCGAGGGCCTCGACGACCGCACGGTCGACCGCGGCTGCCCGATCTGCCACCGGCCGCTGTCGCTGCACCAGGTGATCCGACCCGAGGGACAGGTGCGCTCCTCGACGCTGGTCTGCCCGCGCGACTGACCGGTCTCCGCACACACGGAATTGCACGCCGCAACAGTGCGTTGGCCCTGAGGTGAAGCTCTTCGAACCCACCTCCCTCGGCGCCCTGCAGCTGTCGAACCGCATCGTCATGGCCCCGCTCACCCGCACCCGCGCCGGCGAGCACGGCATCCCGAACGACCTGCTCGTCGAGCACTACCGCCAGCGCGCGGGGCTCGGCATGATCATCACCGAGGGCACCTGGCCCGTCCAGGAAGGCCGCTCCTACCCCGGTCAGCCCGGCATCGAGACGGACGAGCAGATCGCCGGCTGGCGCCGCGTCGCCGACGCCGTGCACGCCGAGGGCGGCACCATCGTCATGCAGCTCATGCACGGTGGCCGCGTCTCGCACACGTCGATCTCCGCCACCCCGCGCATCGTCGGCCCGAGCGCCGTCGCCGCACCGGGACAGACCCACCTGGCCGACGGCTCGAAGGCGGACATGCCGGTCCCCCACGAGCTGACCACGGACGAGGTCGCCGAGGTCGTCCAGCAGTTCGCGCAGTCCGCACGCAACGCGATCGCCGCCGGGCTCGACGGGGTCGAGGTCCACGGTGCCAACGGGTACCTGGTACACGAGTTCATGTCCCCGGTGTCGAACACCCGCACCGACCAGTACGGCGGCTCCCCCGAGGCCCGCGCGCGCTTCGCCATCGAGGTCACGACCGCGGTCGCCGAGGCCGTCGGCGCGGACCGCACCGGCATCCGCCTGTCGCCGGAGCACGGCATCCAGGGCGTCATCGAGGACGACGCCGCAGACGTCCGCGCCACCTACACGGCCGTCGCCGAGGGTCTGGCCCCGCTGGGCCTGGCGTTCATCGACGTCCTGCACGCCGAGCCGACCGGTGACCTCGTGCAGCACATCCGTCGCACCGCGGGCGCCCCGTTCGTCGTCAACTCGGGCTTCTCGTCGCTGACCACCCGCGACGAGGCCATCGCCCTGGTCGACGCCGACCAGGCGGACGCCGTGGCCGTCGGCCGGATGGCGATCGCCAACCCGGACCTCGCACACCGCTGGGAGCGCGACACGGAGCTCAACGAGCCCCGGCCGGAGCTGTTCTACGGGGCGAGCGCCGAGGGCTACACGGACTACCCGACGCTGGCCGAGGTGCGCGCGACGGCCTAGGACCACCGCCCACACGAGCGGGAGGCGCGGTGCCGGCTGGCACCGCGCCTCCTGTCTGTCCGACCCCGGGAACGCGAAAGGCCCCGATGCGGTGTGCATCGGGGCCTTCAGCGGTTCGGTGTCAGTCCGTCGTCCTGAACCGACGGAACTGTGCGCTCGAAGGGACTCGAACCCCCAACCTTCTGATCCGTAGTCAGATGCTCTATCCATTGAGCTACGAGCGCATGGCTGCCGAAGCGGCCGTGGAAGACTCTACAACAGGTGCAGCACGGAGCGCCAATCGAGCCGGGGTCGACGCCGCAGTCGGCGTGTCGCCCGGCTCGACGGGCGGTCAGACGGTGGCGAGCTCCTCGCCGAACACCTCGGCGAGGAACACCTCGAGCGCCTGCCACGAGCGGCGGTCGGCCCGGGCCTGGTACTGCGCGCCGTGGTCGGGTGCGTCCGTCTCCGGCACCGCGAAGGCGTGCATCGCCCCGGCGTACGTCACGACCTGCCAGTCGAGGTCGGGGACGGCGCGCATCTCGTCCTCCCACGCCTGGACCGCGTCATCGGGCACGACCGGGTCGACGGCACCGGTCATCACGAGCAGCTTCGCCCGGATCGCCGACGCGTCGGACGGGTCGTGGGCGATCAGCCCGCCGTGGAAGGACACCGCCCCGGCGAGGTCGGCACCGGTCCGGGCGAGTTCGAGCGCCGCGGAGCCGCCGAAGCAGTAGCCCATCACCACGATCCGGGAGTGGTCGACGTCGGGGTCGGCGCGGAGCCGGTCGAGGCCCGCCTGCACCCGGGCACGCATGAGCGGCAGGTCCTGGTAGTACGAGCCGGCGACCTGGCCGGCGGTGTCGTCGCCAGGTCGGACGCCCTCGCCGTACACGTCGGCGCCGAACGCCACGTACCCCAGGCGCGCGAGCATCGTCACGCGGGCCTCGACGTGCTCGTTCACGCCGTGCCAGTCGTGGATGACGAGCACGCCGGGCCGCGGACCCGACACGGCGGCGTCCTTGGCGAGGACCCCGAGGAGCGCGGTCCCGTCGTGGTCGTAGCGGACGGGCTCGACACGGATGTCGGCTCCGGCGGGTTCGGGGACGGTCTGCAGGACGTCGTCGATCGTGGTCATGTTCCGGACGCTACGCCCGCCGCCCCGGCCGTTGCCGGGGACGACGGGCCGGTGGCTCCGCAGGCACTCAGCAGTCGATGTTGTCCCAGCCGTCGGGCCCCTCGGACCCGGCGGCGTAGTCGTCCAGGTCGACCTTGCCGGCCTTCCACGCGGTCAGGAACGGCTCGACGACCTTCCAGCCCTGCACGGCGCTGTCCCCGCGGACCGAGAGCGTGGCGTCGCCTTCGAGCACGCCGGCCAGGACCTCGCCGTACGCGCTGAGCCGGCCGGGGTTGAACGTGGTCTCGAGCACGGTGTGGTCGATCGTGTAGGGGTCGCCCGGGCCGTTGACGTTGAGCTCGAGGTCCATCTTGTCCGGCGCGATCCAGATCCGGAGCCGGTCGGGACGCTGCACGCCGGTGAGCCCGTCGGGCACGTGCGGCGAGTCCTTGAACGTGATGACGATCTCGCGCCGCTGGGCACCGAGGGCCTTGCCGGACCGCAGCGTGAACGGCACGCCCGCCCAGCGCCAGTTCGCGATCTCGAGCTGGATCTGCGCCAGGGTCTCGGTGCCGATCGACGGGTCGACCCCGTCCTCGTCGACGTAGGAGGGCATCGAGCGGTCACCGACCGTGCCGGCGGTGTAGCGCGCACGCTTGCCGGCGGTGAGCGGGTCGCCGCCCCACGGCCGCACGGCGCGGAGCACGAGTTCCTTCTGGGTGCGCAGGTCGTCGGCGTCGATCGACGCGGGAGCTTCCATGGCGACGACGGCCATCACCTGCAGCAGGTGGCTCTGGATCATGTCGACCAAGGCGCCGGCCTTGTCGTAGTAGCGCGCACGGCCCTCGAGCCCGAGGGTCTCGTCGTAGACGATGTCGACGCGCTCGACGTGCGCCGACGACAGCAACGGCTCGATGATGCGGTTCGCGAAGCGCAGTCCGAGCAGGTTGAGGACGGTGGCGCGGCCCAGGAAGTGGTCGACGCGGTGGATGCGCTCCTCAGGCAGGAACGACAGGAGCAGGGCGTTGAGGTGCTCGGCGCTGGCGACGTCGGTGCCGAAGGGCTTCTCGAGCGCCAGGCGGGTGCCGGTCGGCAGGTCGAGGTCCTTGAGGACGGCGCAGCTCTTCTCGGTGACGGCTGGCGGCAGCGCGAAGTACACGGCGGGGTCGTGGTGGCAGTCGGCCAGCAGTGCCCGGAGGTCGTCGGCGCTCGTGACGTCGGCCTTGCGGTACGACGAGGCGTCGATGACGTCCTGCAGGCGCTTCGGCAGCGGCTTCGACCCGGAGGCACCCTCGTCCTCTTCGTTCTTGGAGGCCTGTGCGTTCTCGAACGAGTCGTGAACCAGTTGCTTCCAGTCGGCGTCCGAGATGTCCTCGACGCCGGCGCCGACGAGCTGGATGTCCCAGTCCTCCTTCACCTCCAGCAGGGTCGCGAGGCCCGGCAGCAGCAGGCGCTTGGAGAGGTCGCCACTGGCGCCGAGGATGAGGAGGGTGGTCTGGAGGCTCGCCATGCCCCTGACCGTACCCACCGGTTCCGGTGCACGGACGGGTGGTTCCAATACTGTGGAGACCTGCACCGGCGCGAGGGAGCACCATGGCGACTGAGGACACCGGACGACGACTGCGCGTGGTCGTGGTCGGCACGGGGATGATCGCGGCCGTGCACGTGCGCGCCGCGAAGGCGGCCGGGGCCGATGTGCTCGGGGTGCTCGGCCGGAACGCGGGGCGCTCGACCCAGGTCGCCGCGCAGCTCGACGTCCCGCGTGGCTACGCCTCGCTGGACGAGGTCATCGCCGACGCGCCGGACGTCGTGCACGTCTGCACGCCGAACGACCAGCACCACCCGCAGGCGCTCGCCGTCATCCGCGCGGGCATCAACGTGGTGTGCGAGAAGCCCCTCGCGGTGTCGAGCGCACAGGCCCTCGAGCTCGAGCGCGCCGCCGCGGAGGCCGGTGTCGTCGCGACCGTGCCGTTCGTCTACCGCTTCCACCCGATGGTGCGCGAGGTCCGCGCGAAGATCGCCGACGGCGACCTCGGTCGGGTCCTCGCGGTCCACGGCCACTACCTGCAGGACTGGATGCTCGACGAGGACTCGTCGTCCTGGCGGGTCGACGCCGGCTCCGGCGGACTGTCCCGCGCCTTCGCGGACATCGGGTCGCACTGGTGCGACCTGGTCGAGTTCGTCACCGGCGAGCGCTTCGCGACCGTCAGTGCTGCGACCGACATCGTCTACCCGACACGACCAGCAGCATCGGGTCCGTCGTTCTCCGGGTCGCCGGACCCGGACCCGATCGCCGACGCAGGCACCCGCGCCGAGGTGACGACCGAGGACACCGCGGTCGCGACCTTCCGCACCGGGAGCGGTCGCATCGGCAACGTCGTCATCTCGCAGGTCGCCGCGGGTCGCAAGAACCGGCTGTGGTTCGAGGTCGATGGCACCCGCGGTTCCGCCGCGTTCGACCAGGAGCAGCCCGAGTCCGCGTGGTTCGGCACCGAGACCGGGGCGCAGATCCTGGTCCGCGACCCGTCGCAGGGCTCCCCCGACCAGCGCCGTCTGGCGATCGTGCCGTCCGGGCACCCGCAGGGGTACCTCGACGCCTTCGCGGCCTTCGTCGCCGACACCTACACCGCGGTCCGGACCGGGGTCGCGCCCGACGGCCTGCCGACCTTCGCCGACGGCGCCCGCTCCGCGCAGGTGATCGACGCCGTCGTCGCCAGCGCGGCCGACGGCCGCTGGGGCGCGATCGGCTGACACCGGTGTCAGGGCCGGCGGTGGGCACCAGCCAGGAGGCCCGGCTCGGGTGACCGACGTCGGTCACCCGAGCCGGGCCTCCCGTCCGGACATGTGAACAGCGTGTGACGTTCACCCCGCGAGCCTGGCGCGTTGTCTGTGGGTCCTCGTAGGTTCGACGCCGATGAACACGAAACCGACCTCCCGACGGCGCGGCATCGCAGCCGGTACAGCCCTGGCCACCGCCGGCGTCCTCGTCGCCCTGTCCGTCCCCTCCGCCGCCGTCGCGGCCCCGGGCGACACGACGATCGACATCTACGACGTCAACGACTTCCACGGGCGCATCGCCCAGTCCCTCAGCACGCCGACGCCGCGCGCCGGGGACGCCGCGGGCGCAGCGGTGCTCGCCGGGGCGCTCGACCAACTGCGCGGTGACGACCCCTCGACCTCGGCGTTCGTCAGCGCCGGCGACAACATCGGCGCCTCGACGTTCGAGTCCTTCATCCAGCAGGACCAGCCCACGATCGACGTCCTCAACCAGATGGACCTGTCCGTCAGCGCGATCGGCAACCACGAGCTCGACCGCGGCCGCGCCGACCTGCAGGACCGGGTGATCGGGCCGGACGACGCCCGCAACGCGCAGTGGGACTACGTCTCCGCCAACGTCATCGACGCGACGACGGGCCAGCCCGCGTTCGACCCGTACTCGATCCAGCAGATCAGCGGCAAGCGCGTCGGCTTCATCGGCGCGACGGTGGACCTGACCGGGCTCGTCAGCCCCGACGGCATCTCCACGCTCCGCATGGCGGACATCACCACCTCGGTCAACGCGGTCGCCGCGGACCTGCAGGACGGGGACGAGTCGAACGGCGAGGCCGACGTGCTCGTGCTGCTCGTGCACGACGGCGCCGAGACCTCGGCGGAGGGTGACCTCGACAACGACACCGCGTTCGCGAAGGCCGTGCACGGCGTGACGCCGAACGTCTCCGCGATCCTGTCCGGCCACACCCACCAGACCTACGTGCACAACGTCGTTCCCGATGGTGGCACGGTCCCCCGCCCGGTGGTCCAGACCGGCTCGTACGGCTTCAACCTCGGTCACCTGCAGCTCACGGTGGCAGCGGACGGCACGGTCGGCGCGACCGCCGAGAACATCTCGCTGGTCGACGGCACCTTCGCGCCGGACGCCCAGGTCGCCGCGACGGTCTCCGCCGCGGTCGCCGAGGCCGACGTGCGCGGAGCACAGGTGATCGGGTCGACCGACGTCGACATGCGCCGCGCGGTGCAGACCGACGGCAGCGAGAACCGCGGCGGCGAGTCGACGCTCGGCAACTTCGTCGCCGAGGTGCAGCGCAGCGCCACCGAGGAGCGCCAGGGTGCGCAGATCGCGTTCATGAACCCGGGCGGTCTGCGTGCGGACCTGGCCGGCGGCGACGTGACCTACAAGGAAGCCGCGGTCGTCCAGCCCTTCGCCAACACCCTGGTCGTGCTCGACCTGACCGGGGCCCAGGTCAAGCAGGCGCTCGAGCAGCAGTGGCAGCCGTCCACGGCGAGCCGGCCGTTCCTGAAGCTCGGCGTCTCGGAGGGCTTCTCGTACGCCTACGACCCGGAGGCCGCTGCCGGTTCGCGGATCACGTCCATGACGCTCGACGGCACCCCGATCGACGCCGCCACGACCTACAAGGTCACGGTGAACTCGTTCCTGGCGTCCGGTGGTGACAACTTCACCGCCTTCGCCGGTGCGGCCGCCAAGCAGGACAGCGGCAAGGTCGACCTCGAGGCCCAGGTCGAGTACTTCGAAACGAACCCGGACGTCACCGTCGCCGACGACCAGCGTTCGGTCGGCGTCACGGTCACGCCCACGCCCGAGGGCGGCTTCCAGCCCGGTGACGACGTCGCCCTGCAGCTGTCGTCGCTCGTCTTCAGCAGCGCACCCGACCAGCCCACCACGGTGTCGGTCAGCGCCGGCGACCAGCTGCTCGCCACGGGGGACATCGACCCGACGGTCGTCGACACGACGGACGAACAGGGCACGGCCTCGCTGGCGTTCACCGTCCCCACCGCTGCGGACGCTCCGGCGAGCCGTGCGGCGACCACCGACGAGCCCCTCGTCGTGACCGTGGGCGCAACGCGGATCGTCCTCCCCGTGACCGTCCCGCTCGCCGCGGCGGTCGACCCGGGCACCGACCCGACGGACCCGTCTGACCCCGGCACCGACCCCGGCACCGACCCCGTCGCGGGTGACGGCGGCACCGGAGCGGGCGCGGGCACCGGCAGCGTCGTCGGCGCGGGCACGGGCGGCTCGGCCGTCCGTGGCTCCGGCGACCTGGCGTACACGGGTGCCGACCTGGCTGCTCCGGCCGTCATCGCCGGGCTGCTCCTGCTCGCCGGGATCACGGCGATGGTGGCGGCTCGTCGCAGGCGCACGCGGGCCTGACGGCCTGATCCGCACGCCGGACGCCCCCGAGTCATGCGGCACGGGGGCGTCCGTCATGTCCGGGAACCTGGACGTCCGCTCCGGGCGTAGCCAGTCGGCGTCGATCGCCTGTCGTTCCCCGGGAACGGCGGGTAACCTCAGGCCTGTCGCCCCGCGACGCGCCACGCTGGGTCGCCTCTCTTCGCGAGCGGTGGTTCCGTATCGCGTGACTCCGTGGCGCGGGTGTCCTCCGTCTCCAGGGAAACGGCGGAGGGCACCCACCTCAGGGCACGTCGCTGGCCCGCTCTGCGTCTACGTGTCCCCCGACGTCGCACGACCCGCCGCCGACGGATCGCCGAGGTCGCACGAACTGTCGCTCGCGGCATCGGTGCGCGGCGACCTCCGCGACCTCGGCGGACGCGAGCGGCAGGTTGTGCGACGTCGGGGCTACCGGAAGAGCTGCTCGCCGATGTAGGAACCCGCGCGGGGCGCCGGCGGCACAGCGAACACCGCCGACCCGATGTGGGCGATGTACTCGTTGAGCCGGTCGACCGCACCCAGGCGCCGCTGGATCCGGGTGAAGTGCTCCGGGTCGGTCATGTAGGCCGCGAAGAACAGCCCCGCGTCGAGCTGCCCGTACTGGTTCAGCCCGTCCGTGTAGTTGTACCCGCGCCGCAGGATCTTCACGCCGCCGTTGTTCTCGTGCGCTGCGAGGGCCACGTGCGAGCGGGCGTCGATGGCGGTGTCGCCGTCCGACTTCCCGGAACCTGCCGCCGCGCGAGCGTGGAAGTCGGGCGTCGTGTGCTCCGACCCGCCGGAGAGCGGTGCGCCCTCGACCTTCGTCCGGCCGAACACCCGCTGCTGGTCGCTGACGACGTCGGCGTCCCAGATCTCGATGTTCATCTGGACCTTCCGCACCACCTGGTAGGTCCCGCCGGCCATCCACCCGGCGTCGTCCCCGAGCCAGACGAACCGGTCGTAGTCCTCGTCGGTCGTGATGTTCCGGGTGCCGTCCTTGAACCCCATCAGGTTGCGCGGAGTCGTCTGCGACGGACCTGCCGACGCCCGCCCGAACCCGAGCACCGTCCACCGCACGGTCGCGGTCCCCCGTGCGATGCGGGCCAGGTCGCGAACCGCGTGGTACGCCACCTGGGGGTCGTCGGCGCAGGCCTGCAGGGACAGGTCGCCGCCGCTGAGGCCGTCCTGCAGCCGGTCGCTCGGCAGCGCGGGGATGTCCGCCAGTGCGGCGGGCCGCGAGGACGCCAGCCCGAAGCGGTCGTCGAAGACCCCGGGGCCGAGGCCGACCGTCACGGTGAGCGACGCAGGCCCGAGGTCGAGCGCCTCGCCCGTGTCCGCACCGACGCCGTTGCCGTGCGCGGGTTCGACCGACCCGACGGTCTTGCCTGCCTGCAGCTGCGCGATGGAGGCCGACCAACGTGCGAGCAGCACCTGCAGGTCGGTCTTCACGGACGACGACAGGTCGAACGTCATGAACACGCAGTACCGCTGCGGCTCGGTGCGGATCCCGCCCTGCGGCTGGCGCGCGGCGGTCGCGTAGAACGGGTGGCTCAGCGACAGGTCGATGGACTCGTCACCGTTGGCCGCAGCGCTGAACGGGTCGACGCCGGTGGCCGCGGTGGCTCCGGCGACGCCCGCGACCGCGCCCACGCCGGCACCGGCCGCCGCGAGCCCTGCGCCGAGCAGACCGCGCCGTGAGACCGCGCTCACGCGGTCGCGACCTTCTCGGCCAGGCGGGACAGCGGGTCCTGCAGGGCCTGCACCCGCTGGGAGATCTCGTTGGCGTGCGCGGACTTGGTGGCGTCGGTCCAGCTGTCGAACCCACCGGGGGCTCCGGCGTTCCGGAAGCCGTCCATCAGGGTGTTCGTGGCGTCGAACTGCGTGCTGATCTGCTTGGTCAGGGTCGGGTCGAGCTTGGTCAGCCCCGGCTTGAGGTACGCGAAGGCCTGGCGGGCGCCCTCGACGTTCGCGGCGAGGTCGACCAGGTCGATGTGGCTGTACGCCTCTTCCTCGCCCGAGATCTTGTTCGACTGGACCTCTTCGAGCAGACCGGCGGCACCGTTCGCCAGGTCCTCGGGCTGGTAGTCGAGCGTCGGCACGAGCTTCGCGAGCAGCTGCACGTCCGTGACCAGCTCGGACGCGGTCTTCTTCGTGTCGTCCGTGATCGCACCGTTGGCGAACAGGTCCCGCTCGACGGCGTGGAAGCCGCTCCAGCCGACCGCCGGGTCGAGGTTCGACGCGCGCATGTCGATCAGGTAGTCGAGGTTGCCGGCGTTGTCGGTGGCCTTGAAGCCCTTCTTGACGAAGCCGTCGACGTCGCTCTCGACGTGCTCGTAGTACGGCCGGGCGTCGGCGTAGTCCTTCTTGGCCGCGTCGAGGTCCCCCGCCTCGACGTGGGTCTGCAGCTGCTTGACGGCCGTGACCATGTCGCTGACCTGGGCGTCGACGTAGTCCGCGTACCCGGTCGCGCCCTGCTTCAGGAGGGTCGCGGCGCTGCTGTTCGCGGTCGAGGCGACCTTGCCGGTCACGGTGAAGTCGGTGAGCTCGGTGTCGGCGCCGGGGCAGTACACCTGGTACTTGCCGCCGCCGAGGGTGCTGGTGAACGAGACCGCGGCCAGGCCCGGTGCGAGGTTCTCCTTCTCGCCGAAGATCCGCTGGTCCTGCAGCAGCTCGACCTCGGTGATCGCGGTCGAGGACTCGTTCTTGACCGTGAAGGTGACGGGGCCGGCCGGGACCTTCGTGGTCGACACGGCGCACTTGTCCGAGCCGTCGTTCGTCAGCGTGATCGCGACGCGGGCGACCTTGCCCGAGGCCGACGGATCGTCCGTCGCCGAGGACGGGTTCGCGGCGCAGCCGGTCAGGGCCAGCGCGGTCACGACGCCGATCGCGCCCAGGATGGTGAGGGGTCGGACGGTTCGCTCAACGAACGGCATGGGCGGTGCTCCTTGTCGGGTCCCCGGCGGGTGGTCCGCGGGCGGGGACGGGTACGGGGTCGTGGTGCGCGGGTGCAGCCAGACGGCGACGGTCGCGCAGGGCGAGGCCGAGCTGCGCTGCTGCGGCCACGCCCAGGGCGATCGGCAGCCAGGCGCTCCAGAGCGCGAGTTCGGCGGAGCGGGTCTCGCCGGCAGCCACCGCGGTGGCCGTGCGCTGCACGCGGGCGGCCGGCACCGCGAAGGCGGTGCGGTCGATCGACGTGGTGCGTGCGGACGGGAGGCCCCCACCCCGCAGCGTCAGCACCGAGCGCTGGGTGCTGGTCGCGTCCAGGACCCCGCCACCGACCGACCAGAGAGTGGTCGTCGTCGAGACGGACCAGGTGGCCCGGAACGGGCCGGGGTTCGTGGAGGGCGAGATGCCGACGGGCACACGGCCGAAGACCCCGACCAGGTCGTCGAGCGTCAGCGAGGCTGGCTGGCCGTCGGACCCGTCGTCGGTGGTGGACCGCCACCGGTCGGCAGCGACCCCGGCGCGGCTGACGGACCGGTGGGCCGACGCCGGGAAGTCGACACGGGCCTCCCGTCCGTGTCCTCGGGTGCGGAGGACCGCAGCCTGCCCGTGGACCTCGGCCGACACTGACGTCTGGTCCCCGGTCGCCGACACGGTCGACGGGACGAGCAGGCCGCCGGTGGGGACGGCGAGCGCCAGCACGGCTGCTGCGACGGCGAGGACGGCTGCGATGCTCCCGCGGACCACGGGGACGCGTGCGGGGGCGGGTCGCCAAGCGCGCGGCCACAGGGAGATCGCCAGGACGGGCACGACGTAGAGCACCCAGCCGAGGACCTCGATCACGCGGGGGTCCGGCGGGATGCCGAGCACGCCGGTGACCAGGGCTCCCTGCACCGAGCCGTTCGGGGCGAGCCAGTTCAGGTCGACGGTGCGCTGCTGGCCGATGACGACCCACCCGGCCTCGTGGGCCCGGCGGAGGACGGTCAGGACCAGGCCGCCGGCGACGAAGACCAGGAAGACACCCGTCCCGGTGAAGAACTTCGCCAGGTTCATCCGGACGCCGCCGGTGTAGATGCCGTACCCGACGGCGACCGCGGCGGCGATGCCCACGACGGCGCCGAGGGCTGCGAGTCCGGTGTCGCTCGACGCCTGGAACGTGGCGAGCAGGAAGACCGAGGTCTCGAAGCCCTCCTTGAGCACCGCCAGGAACGCCATCCCCGCCAGGGCCCAGGCGGTCCCGCGGCCGAGCGCCTCGGTCGCACTCGCCTCGAGCTCCTTCGTGAGGTGCCGCGCGTGCGTGCGCATCCAGACGATCATGCCCGTGACGAAGACGACCGCGACGATGCCGATGACCGCCTCCATGCCCTCCTGCTGCGCCTGGGGCAGGGCCTGTTCGACGGCCTGCAGGCCGAAGCCGACCGCGATGCTCAGCGCGACCGCGACGCCGACCCCGAGCCACATCGGCGCGAGCGGGGCACGGTTGCGGCGCAGGAACGCGGCGATGATGCCGACGATGAGCGTGGCTTCGAGGCCTTCACGGAGACCGATGACGAGGGTGACGAGCATGACGTAGGCAAGGCTAGCCTTACTTCCGGGCTTCCGTCGAGCACGGCGGCGTGGGGTTGGATGGTTCTCATGAACCTGCTCTCGGCGGACGGTCTCGCCGCCGTCACGAACGTGCTCGATCTGGCCGGGGTCTTCGCGTCCGCGCTGCTCGGGGGCGCAGTGGCCCGGACGATGGACTTCGACCTGTTCGGGTTCCTGGTCGTCGGGTTCGTCTCGGGGCTCGGCGGCGGCATGCTCCGCGACGTCCTGCTGCAGAACGGCCCCCCGGTCGCCCTGACGGACCCGCTCTACCTGCCGGTCGCCGTCGCCGGCGCCCTGGTCGCCTTCTTCGTCTCCTTCTCGGAGCGGGGCTGGGACCGGTTGTTCACCTTCCTCGACGCCGCGGTCATCGGCTTCTGGGCGGTGGTCGGGGTCCAGCGCACCTTCGACGCCGGGCTCGAGTGGCCGGCCGCGATCATCATGGGGACGATCACGGCCGTCGGCGGCGGGGTCGGTCGCGACCTGCTGTTGCGACGCGTCCCGGCGGTGTTCGGCGGCAACGCGCTCTACGCGTCGGTGGCCGTGGCCGCCTCGGCGGTGATGGTCATCGCATCCGCGCTCGGCTCGCCCACGATCGGGATCGTCGCCGCCGTGGTGCTCTCGCTCCTGCTGCGCTGGGGTGCTGTGCGGTGGGGCTGGGGTCTGCCGAACGGCCGTGAGTGGCAACCGCAGTCGACGCTCGCTTCGCTGCTGCGCCGGGGCCGCGGGCTGCGTCCGGACGCCGTCCGGCTGCTCCGACGGCCCGGGCGACGGCACGGTGACGGCAGCGTGCACGCCGACGACGAGCGCTGACCACCCGGGAGTTGTCCCCATCACGCCGACCTGCTTCCCCGCTCCGAGCGCGACGCCTATCATCGAAACCGCCGGGTATCGAGTACCCGGCGCACCTCATCCCGGCGTTGTCCCACACGGCGTGTTCCGCACGCCAGGGGGCCCGAATCGACACCGACGCGACCCGAATGCGGCGGTACCGGTCGGAGCAGCGCGGGGTGTGCAGCCAACGGGGGCTCCACCGCTCCGCGCGGGTTCAGACGCGCGGTGCGGCAGGTCCCGGGCTGCACAGCGCTGACGACACCGAGTGGGACCGGAGCCCACAGCCCACACGCCTGCCCACCGCCCGACCACCGGGACGGGCACTCATCTGAACCAGGACCAGATGCACGACGCCGATGTCCCCGACGACAGCCCGACGACCGGAGCGGCCTCGTCCGCTGCTGCGTCGTCCGGGGCTCGACCCGACGACGCGACAGCCACCGGCCCGACCCGGACGCCGCGTGCCGAGGTCCGGGAGCGGCTGCTGACCGCGGGCGCTGCGGTCTTCGCCGAACACGGTGTGCACGAGGCCCGCCTCGACGACGTCGCTGCGCGCGCGGGCTTCAGCAAGGGCGCGGTCTACTCGAACTTCTCCTCGAAGGAGGACCTCCTCGCGCAGGTCATGCAGCGCGCGACGAACCTGGTGCTCGGTTCGCTCGACGACCTGGTCAGCGAGGACGTCGCCGCGACCGACATCGGTGACGTGGTCCGCACGGCGTTCGGGCGGCACGACCAGAGCGAACAGTTCGCCCTGCTGTCCGAGTTCCGCGGGTACGCCATCCGGCACCCGGAGTTCCTGCCCGAGTTCGTCCGGCAGCGCCGCGTGCTGCAGGACGGCGTCGCGCGGCTCGTGCACCTGTGGTTCGACGCGCACCCCGAGGTCGACCCGGGCATGCCGCTCGACGTGCTCTCCGAGGCGCTCATCGGCGCGAACGTCGGTCTCGTGTTCGATGCGCCGGCGCTCGACGGGACGAACCCCGGCGAGGTCGTCGCCACCCTGGTCGAGGCGGTCATCCGCCAACGGTGACGCCGCGGGCGCTCGCGCTGCGGGCGCTGCGTGCGCTCGCGCTGCGGGCGCTCGGTGCACTCGGTGCGAGGTTGACCGCCCCGTGAGGGGCATCAGCCTCGCACCACCCGGTCAGCGGCGCACGAACGGGCAACCTCGCACCGTGCTCCCTCGCACCGTGCTCCCTCGCACCGTGCAACCTCGCACCGTGCAACCTCGCACCGTGCTCCCTCGCACCGTGCGTGCCCGACGCGCTACGACCGCGCGGGACGGCGTCGGCCCCCGTGGGACCATGCCGACGACGGCGTCAGGCTCGGTGGCAGCAGCCGGGAACGCAGCCGCGCGGGCAGGGAGACGGACGCGTCGAGCGCGGCCCGGGCCTCGCGCAAGACCACCACCAGTCGATCGCCGTCGACGGAACCCGCCGCGGCGTAGCGCTCCTGGTCGATCGCGTCGACGACGGCCTCGAGGTGCCCGATCACCGTCGGGGACACCGACACCCGCAGCCGCCCGAGGACGGCCCGTGCCGTCCGGGCCACCGCAGCCGCATCGCCCGGTGGTGCGAGTCCCGGCGCGTACCCGTGGTCGGCCACGTCATCGAGCAGCTCCCGCCATGCGGTGACCGCCGGCGAGCGACCCGCCGCGACGGCCGTCAGTCGTGCCCGGCGTCGGACAGCGCGCACGAGCCCGGGGGCGAGGAGCACCCCGACCGCGACGAGGACCCCGACCAGCAGCCCCCACGGGCCGTTTCCACCACCGGTCGGCGTCGCCGCTCCGGCCTCGGCGGACGCCGACGGGGTCGGGGTGGCCGTGGTCGATGGGGTGGCCTGGTCCGGGGCGGGCAGGGGCGTCTCGGGGTCGGCGGCGGACGGGCTCGCCGAGGGCTGCGGCTCCGTGGTCGCGGCCTCGTCCGAGTCCGGCGTCGGTTCGAACGCCACCCAGCCGGCGCCCTTGATGTAGAGCTCCGGCCACGAGTGCAGCTGCCGGTTCGACACGGTGTACTCGCCGTCCTCGGCGGTGCCGCCGGCGCGGTACCCGACGGCGATGCGGGAGGGGATGCCGAGCGTACGGGCCATCACGGCCATGGCGGACGAGAAGTGCACGCAGTACCCCTCGCGCACCTGCAGGAACTTCGCGACGACGTCCATGCTGTCCCCGTCGTAGCCCTGCTCCACCGGCGCCGTCTCGGAGTACGTGAACAGGTCGCTGCGGAACCACTGCTCGAGCGAGCGGGCCTGCTCGTACTCGGTCGCCGCGCTGCCGGCGACCCGCTGTGCCGTGGCCGCGATGCTCTTCGGCAGGTCCTTCGGCAGCTGTCGGTCGGTCCGGAGCTCGGCTGTGGAGGGGGTCGGGTAGCCGCGGCCGTCGAAGGCCGCCAGGCGGCCCGACGCGTCGACGGCGTCGAGGTACGCGTTCGCGAAGGTCGATGCGCCGTACACCTGGTAGGTGGCGCCCCGGCGGGTGGCGGGTCCGGTGGAGCGCACGGTGTTCGAGTTGGCCATCCACCGCCACTGGTCGAGCTCGAGGTTGGTCGACTGGGACTCGATCGACACCGCCCCGGCGGGCACCGGCAGGTAGTTGCTCGACAGCCCGGTGATGCGGATCGTCGCGTCGCCGCGGCTGGCCAGGCGCGGGTTGACCCCGACCGCCCACTGCTGCTGGTCGGCCGTCGGGGCGTTGCTGGCGTCCGTGACGGTCGGGACCCAGTCGCCGGAACCGAAGTCGTCGAGGTCCGCGAGCTTGAGGTACTCGGGCTGCCCGTCGGACGTGCGGTAGCGGAACACCTCGAGCTCGTTCGGCCGGCGGAGGTCCTGGCCGAGGTTGAGGAGCGTGCCCGGACGGCCGGGCTGGATGGGCGACTGGATGGCACCGGTCACCCCGGACAGCCAGCTCGCGTTCAGCGGCACGATCGACGGCAGTCCCACGGCGATGACCAGCGCGACGGCGCCGACGACCGTCGCCGGCAGTGCGCGTTGGACGGGTCTGACCGAGAGCCAGAGGATCGCGAGGAAGGCCAGACCGGTGACGATCACGAGCCCCGTGCTCGCCGGCGTTCCGGTGACGACGCCGGGGACGATGAGGATCACGAGCGCCGGGGCCGCGGCGAGCGCTGCGGCCGGGGCGACCGTCGCCAGGAAGATCGACGCCGCGGCGACCCAGGCGATCGCGACCGTCACCACCAGACGGATCGCGTCGGTCTGCGGCAGCGGGGCCGGGTTCAGCCGGATCGCGGCGATCGTCTGCCCGAGTGCTCCGTCCCCGTCGATCCACCCGAGCGGCTGGATGTCGTTGACGAGTGCCGCGGCGCACGAGCTGGCGATGAGCGTCGCCACGAGGGCGATGAAGCGGACGCCCGGTGGTCGCTGGCGGACGGCCAGCACGACGCCGACCAGCACGACGACGATCGCGAGCGCCGAGGTCCACCAGGCGATGCCCTGCACGAGGGGGCGGAACGCGAGTGCCGCGATGAGCACGGGGACCGGGGCGAGTGCCACGACCCAGGCGGACGGGCCACGGACGGTGTCCTCGCGCTCGAGGATCTCGCGCACGTCCGCCCGACGACGGTCACCACCGGCGCGGGCTGCCGGGCCGCCCGCCGCGCCACCGCGCCCGCCCGCCGCGCCACCGCGTCCGCCGCCGGCGCCACCGCGCCCGCCGCGCCCCGTGTCCTGCGTGGTCATCGTGTCGCTCCGGTCCCGGCGACGGGGACCACGAGGGTGCGCCAGCCGCCGCGGTCGAGGATCCCGCGCACCACGGGGTCCGGCGGCACGATCGTGGCCAGGATCCCGCGGCTGGAACCGTTGGTCGACGAGACGAGCGCTGCGGCCTGTTCCGCCGTGCAGTTGCCCGTGACGACGGCGGTCATGCCGTGCACGTCCCGTCCGCGGACGTCGGGCAGGACGTCGGTGACGGCGCGGGCGTCGCTGCGCAGGTGCACCTCGGCCAGCCCGACCAGCACGTCGGTCAGGCCGCCGGCGTCACCCGTGTGCCGCGTGGCGCCGTCAGCGTCGTCCGTGACCAGCACCACGCGCGACGTCCGTGCCGCCAGTGCCCGTGCGACGCTCGCGGCGACCACGACGGCGTGCTCGAACGCCGCGTCGCCGCCGAGGTCGCTCAGCTCGGCGAGGTCGTCCCGACCCAGCTGCTGGTACGACTCGCGCCGCACGTCGAGCGCGATGACGGCCTCGGGTGGCTGCGCCTGGGTCGTCTGCCGGACGTGGAGCTCTCCGCGTCGAGCGCTCTGCGCCCAGTGCACGCGGCGGATCGGGTCCCCTGGTCGGTAGGGACGGAGTTCGCTGTCGTCGGCGGAGCCACCCTGCCCGACGCGGCCTTCGTCGGCGGAGACCGCCCCGGCGAGCGCGCCGGTGTCCACCGCCGACAGCGGGGTCGAGGACGGCACGACCACGACCTCGTCCGGGGCGACGACGGGGCGGTCGATGCGGAGCAGGCCGAACGGGTCCTCGACGCGGATGGTCACCGGACCGACGGTCGTGCGCCCGCGGTGCATCGCCAGGGCCTCGACGTCGAACACGGCCGGCGGCACGGACGGGCCGACCTCGACGTACGCCTCGGCCTCGGACACGCTGGCAAACGCGTCGTCGAGCTGTTCGCGCACGAGCAGGGTCGACCGCGGTCCGAGCGCCATCGTGGCGCCGCGCAGCGTGACCCGTTCGCGGTAGACCTCACCCACCTGCACCATCGCCCGCGGAGCGACACGGGACCCGCGCAGCGGCGCCGCGACGAGGAACGCCATCACGAACCCCAGGACGACGAGCACCAGCAGCAGCAGTCCGGCCGACACGGCGACGCTCGTGGTGGCGACCAACCCGCCGCCGACCAGGCCGATACCGACCGCGATGACGGTCCAGCCGCGGGCCGTCGGCCGCGGGAACGGCGTCCGTCGCAGTGCCGCGGTCCCCCGGCGGGTCCACCGCGACAGCGTCGAGCGGGCGGCACCCGCTCGGCGCAGCAACGGCGGGGCCACCGGCGACCGGGCCATCAGGAGCGGACGGGCGCGGCGGTGAAGGGCACGGCCGTCTCGGCGACGACGCGCACGACGATCTCGCGCGCCGTGTCCTCGGCGGAACCACCGAGCCCCCGGGCGACCGGCACCAGCCGGTGCGCCAGGACGATCGGCGCCAGCTCGGCGACGTCGTCCGGCGTGACGAAGGGCCGACCGAGCAACGCCGCGTGCGCCCGGGTCGCCTGGGCGAGGTGCAGGGTGGCGCGCGGGCTGGCGCCCAGCAGCAGGTCCGGGTGGGTGCGCGTGGCGCGGACGATCGCGATGACGTAGGCCTCGACGTCGGGCGCGATGTGGACCTGGTGGACGGCCTGCATCATCGCGCGGAGCGTCTGGACGTCGACGACCGGGCGGACGGACTCGAGCGGGTCGCGGGTGCCGCGGGCCGTGAGCATGCGGCGCTCGGCCTCGACGCTCGGGTACCCCATGGCGATGCGGGCCATGAAGCGGTCGCGCTGTGCCTCGGGCAGCGGGTACGTGCCCTCCATGTCGACCGGGTTCTGCGTCGCGACGATCATGAACGGCTGCTCGAGCGGCCGGGTGACGCCGTCCACGGTGACCTGCGACTCGGCCATCGCCTCGAGCAGCGCGGACTGGGTCTTCGGGCTGGTGCGGTTGATCTCGTCGCCGATGACGACGTTGGCGAAGACCGGGCCGGGCGAGAACCGGAAGGTGCCCGAGGACTGGTCGAAGATGTTCACGCCGGTGACGTCGGACGGCAGCATGTCCGAGGTGAACTGGATGCGGTTCACCGACCCGCCCACCGAGGCACCGAGGGCCTTCGCCAGCACGGTCTTGCCGACGCCGGGCACGTCCTCGACGAGCAGGTGCCCCTCGGCGAGCATCACCGTCAGCGCCGTGCGGATGGCGTCGGTCTTGCCGTCCACCACCGTAGCGACTGCGGACATGATCGCCGCACCGGCGTCACGGACCCGGTCGATGGGGAAGGCGAAGTCGGGGGCTTCCGGCACGCAGGTCTCCTCGGTTCGATGTCCGCGCATGCTACATCGGGCCGGTGACAGCACCCGGAGGATGTGTCACCGAGGTGCCGTCGGCACCACGGCACTGGACGGGAGGCCCGGTACAGGTGCGCAGATCGGCTCACCGGCACCGGGCCTCCCGTCCGTGTCCGGTGTCGGGACCGCGCCTCAGTCGCGCCCGGCGCGCGGTGCCAGGGCCGCGTCCGCGGCCAGCAGCACGCGGGCCGCCACGGCGACGCCCTCGTCGCGGCCGAGCTCGGTGTCCTCGTGCTCGATGTTCACCCACATGTCGGGGTCGACCTCGTGCAGGGCTCGCAGGAACTCGGTCCAGTACGCCTGGTCGTGGCCCTTGCCGAGCGCGACGAAGTCCCAGGCGGACGGCTTCGGCCACGCGTTGGCCCACTCGTCGCCGCCCAGGTTCGTCCGCGGCTCGTCCGGCGACAGCCGCCCGAACCCGTTGTCGAGCACGCCGTTGATCGCGGCGTGCGGGTTGATCCGGACGTCCTTCGCAGCGGCGTGGACGACGAGCGGACCGAGGTCGCGGACGACGGCCACCGGGTCCATCTGCTGCCAGAACAGGTGGGACGCGTCCAGCTCGACCCCGACGTTGGTCAGTCCGCCGCGCGCCACGAGCTCGCGGACCGTGGCCGGGTTGAACACCAGGTTCTGGGGGTGCAGCTCGAGTGCGACCTTGACGCCGTGATCGCGGGCGAGGGCGTCGATCTCCTGCCAGAACGGCACGGCGATGCTCCACTGGTGCTCGAGCACGTCGAGGGCCGCGGAGTTCCAGGCGTTGACGACCCAGTTCGGCCGGGTACCGCCGGGCTCCCCCGCCGGCAGGCCCGACATCGTCACGACGCGGTCCTGTCCCAGTCGCGCGGCCAGACGGATGCTGCGTCGGACGTCCTCGGCGTGCGCAGGGCCGATCGCGGGGTCCGGGTGCAGCGGGTTGCCGTTGCAGTTGAGGCCCGCGACGGCGACCCCCGTCCCGTCGAACTGCGCCAGGAAGGCGTCCCGTGCTGCGTCGTCCGTGAGGACCGCGTCCATGTCCGGCACGTGCACCGCGGGCAGGAAGCCGCCCGTGTTCAGCTCGATGCCGGTGAGGCCGTTGTCCCGGACGGCACGGATCGCGTCGGCGAGGGGGCGGTCGTGGAAGACCGCGTCGTAGAGGCCGAGGTTCATGCGTGCTGCTCCTGCCCCGTGCTCGCGCTCGCGTCGATGGTCTGGGTCGCTCCCCCGGCTGCGGCGGACCGCGCGACCGCGTCGAGGACCTCCATGTTGTGGACGCCCTCCGCGAAGGTGGCGTTGGCCGGCAGCGCGTCCTCGGCACCGACGACCTCGTCGAGGAACGCCCGTGCCTGCACCTCGAACATCTGGTTCTGTCCCCAGCCCACGCCGGGTGCGTCCATCGCCATGCCGCCGGCAACGTAGGGGTGGTCCGGTCCGAGCACCACCTGCCGGTACCCGCCCAGCCGCGAGCCGTCCGACTGCAGTGCGAGACCGATCTCCGACGGACGCTCCTGGTCCCAGCGGGCGGCACCGTGTTCGCAGAAGACCTCGACGACCAGGCCGTTCGGGTGACCGCTCGCCACGCGGGACACTTCGAGCGAGCCGACCGCCGAGCCGTCGCCGAAGCGCGCCCCGAACGTGGCGTAGTCGTCGTTCTCGACGGTCGCGGTCTCCCCCGTGACCTGGGCCTGCTGCCCGCGCAGGACGTGTCCCGCGGCGACGGGCCGCTCGGTGATCGTGGTGCTGAAGAGCCCGCCGCGCACGCTCCGGACGTCCCCGGCGAGGAACTCGGCGACGTACGTCAGGTGTGACCCGACGTCAGCGAGCGCCCCCGTGCCCGGTGCCCCGGCGAAACGCCACGAGAACGGGACGTCCGGCGACGAGCCGTAGTCCGTCCAGTACCGTCCGGACACGTGCAGGACCCGGCCGAGGGTGCCGTCCTCGACGAGCTGTCGGATCGCGGCGAGCCCCGGTGCCCGGCGGTACGTGAAGCCGAGTCGTGCGACCTGGCCTCGCCCGGCAGCAGCGTCCGCGGCCACGACCATGGCGCGGGCGTCCTCGAGCGAGTCCGCCAACGGCTTCTCGCACAGCACGTGCTTGCCGGCGGCCAGCAGCCCCTCGACGATCTCGCGGTGCAGCCGGTTGGCGACGACGACGCTCACCACGTCGACGTCGTCCGCCGCGGCGATCGCGCGCCAGTCGGTGTCGTGCCGGGCGTAGCCGAACCGGGCCGCCGTCTCGGCGGCGAGCGGCTCGAAGACGTCGCCGACGGACACCAGCCGCACGGGCGGCAGCGTTGAGTCGAACAGGGACGGGGCGTTCCGCCAGGCCGCCATGTGGGCCTTGCCCGCCATGCCTGCTCCGATGACGGCCACGCCGATGGGGTCGTTGTCGTTGGTGCGCACGAGTGCTCCGTTCACGTCGTCGTGCCGTATCGCTCTGGAACGTTCCAGAGCGTGTGACAGACTGTAGCTGCCCGACCCCATGTCCTGTCAAGGAGCACGCATGACGAACCGCAGACCGCCGACGATCATCGACGTCGCCGCGCGGGCCGGGGTCTCGAAGTCGCTGGTCTCGATGGTCATGCGCGACGACCCGGGCGTCTCCGAGCCACGACGCGCCGCGGTCCTCGCCGCCGCTGCGGACCTGGGGTACCGGCCGAACCGCGCCGCCGCGATCCTGGCCGGCACCCGCACCAGGACGATCGGGGTGGTCATCGACGACTTCCGCAACCCCTGGTACGTGCCGATGCTCGACGGCATCCGCGGCGCGCTCGAACCGCACGGGTTGCGACTGACCCTGGCGGACACGACGGCCAACGCCCACCTGCCGTCCTCGCCGTTCGACGACCTGGTGTCGCTGCGGGTCGACGGCGTGGTGCTCGCCGCCGAGAGCTCCCCCGACCTCGAGGTCCCCGCCGACACCCCGGTCGTCGTCGCCGGCGTCCGGGCGCTGGCGCCCGCCGACGTCGACGTGGTCGCCTCCGACGAGGCCGCCGGCGCCCGCCTGGCGACGGACCACCTGGTCACGCTGGGCCACCGGTCGATCGCGCACCTGAGCGGGACGGGAGGCTCCGCGGCCGCCCGCCGCACGGCCACCGTCGAGCGGATGGTGGCGTCCGGCATCGCGCCGGTGGTCGTCGGCGACGGTGCCACCTCCGAGCAGGCCGGCTACCAGGCGGCACGCTCGGCGCTGACTGAGCACCCCGGGCTGACCGCGGTGTTCGCGGCGAACGACGTCATGGCGATGGGCGCGATGGCGGCGGCGCGCTCCATGGGCCTCCGGGTGCCGGAGGACCTGTCGGTCGTCGGGCACGACGAGACCCCGTTCGCGGGCTCCGGACTGGTCGACCTGACGACGGTGGACCCGCACAACGCCGAGGTCGGTCGGCTCGCCGCCGAACGGCTCGTCGCACTGATCGGCACGGGCGCCCGCCCGACGCCGGACACGACCCTGGTGCCGCCCACGCTCGTGGTCCGGGGGACGACGGCGCCGCCGCGGCGGTGACCGGCGGCGCGTCGACCGCGTGTCGCTGCGCCGCGCGCCGCCCGGCCAGCCATCCCCCGGGCGCGCGCATCGCGCCCCCGTGCAGACATCGCGCCCCGTTGACCGCGGGCGCGATGTCCGCGCGGGGGCGCGGCATCGGCGTCAGTGCGGGAGCGACATCGGCGTCAGTGCGGGAGCGGCATCGTGCCGAGCGACCAGAGCGCGACCCCGTGCAGGCCGAGCTCCGTGGCGAGCGCGGTCCGGACCCGGTACGACCGCGCATCCGACCAGTGCAGCTCGCGCCCGTCGCCGAGCGTGGCCGACCACTCACCGTCCCGCCGCGACCAGGTCGCCGCATCCCCGGCAGCCGAGCGCGCCGCCGCTGGTGAGAGCAGCCGGTCCGCGCCCCCGCCCCACACGTACCCGTAGCCGGCGATGCCGAGGTCGATCCGGTCCGCGGTGAGCCCCTGCCGCTGGGCCGCCCGGACCACCCGTTCGGTCCACGGCAGCGACCCGACCGTGCCGGGGCTGCTCCAGGGCCCGTGCTGGTCGTAGGTCATGAGGACGAACCGGTCGACGTGCTCCATGAGCGCACGGAGGTCGTAGCCCGTGTCGCGGTAGCCCGCGCCGTCCGTCGAGGCCATCACCGCCATCGACACCGTCGCGTCGGGTCCGATGCGGTCGTGCACCGCGGTGCGGACAGCGGCGGCGAAGGAGACGAGGTCGGCTCGGTCCCGGGCGCGCAGGGACTCGAGGTCGATCTGCACGCCGCGCATCCCGGACCGCTCGGCCGCCGTCGCGAGCTGCCGGGCGACCCGCTCGCGGTTCGTCGCCGAGGACAGCAGCGCCGTACCGACCCGCGGTGAGAAGTCCCCGAGCTCCTCGGCGTAGTTGCTCACCAGGAGCTCCGCTGCGGCGCCCCCGCCGTTCGCGGTCGCGGCCAGGGTGTCGAGTCCACCCGGGGGCGTCGCGAGCGTCGCCCCGTCGGACGCGACCGTCACGCCGTCGATGCCGATGGTGCTGGCGAGCGGGACCGCGTCGCGCACCCGGTGCACCGCTCGGGCCCCGGGTTCGACGTAGGCCTCGACCTGCAACCCGGCGGGACTTGCGCACCCGGTCAGGAGCGACGCGGCGACGAGCGCTCCGAGGACGACGAGCGCTGCGCGACGGGACACGTCGACACCGTAGCGCGCTGTCGGCGTGCACCCGGGGACCGTCCGAGGGACCCGGGCGACGCGCAGCCGCTCGGACTACTGTCCACGTCAGGTGACCCAGACCCCCGGCCGCTGGAACGATCTCTCGTCCGAAGCCGACCGGAAGTCCTCATGCATGCACCACCTGTCCACCGTCACCCCGATCCCGGTCCGGGGTGTCCTCGATGACGCTCCTCGACGGCATCCTCTGGGTCGAGGTCGATGACCGCCACTGGGAGGGCTCGTCGGGGCAGGTGCTCGTCGGGATCGTGTCGTGGGAGGACGGCTACGCGGTGCGGTCCACAGGCGGCGAGGTCCGTGGCACCCACAGCACGCTCGACAGTGCGAAGGCGCAGCTCGAGGGGTGGATCCGGTGGCTCGACTCGAACAGCACTCGCTGAACCCGGACGTCCGCCGCTGACGAGCGGGTGCCCGCGACGACGAAAGCCCCGCTGGACAGCAGCGGGGCTTTCGTGTGTGGCTCGTGTGCGGAGACGGAGGGATTTGAACCCTCGGTCCCCTAAAGGGGACTCCACCTTAGCAGGGTGGTGCACTCGGCCGGACTATGCGACGTCTCCGTGCGCCCTCGCGGACGCAGGCACCACCATACAGGAGGACGCGGGGACTCTCGACTCACCCGCGCTGCGGTGTTCAGCGGCCGGTCCCCCGAAGTGGGGACACGCCGGGGTTGTCCGCTCGTACCCCGAGCCGTAGGGTCATCGGGACGCGGCGATCACGTTCCGGGGCTCGTCCCCGTTGTCGCGACACAGCACCCAGCGTCGCTCCCAGGCCTGGGCCCGGCTCGCCCGATGACCGGCGTCCGCCGAGGAGCGACTCCGCGGGGGCGTGGCCGCGGCCACGCCCCCGCTTCTGCGTCGCGGGGTCGGCCCACGAGCCGGAGGCCTACGAGCCGAACGCCTTCGAACAGGTCTCCTGTGCCGCGGACTGCCCCTGCAGGCCGTCGATCGTGTCGGACGTCGCTGGCGCGGACGGGGCGGCGGTCTCGCCCGACGACGACGGCGACGACGCCGCGGACGACGGGGGCGCCGCCTGTCCGGTCGGAGCGGTGGCGTCCGAGGACGGCGAGGCATCCGTCGGCGGCGCGTCCGGTGCGGCCTCGGACCCGATGCCCGTGCTGCCCTCCCCCAGCGAGAACGACTGGTCCGCCTTGATCTTGGCGAACAGCTCGTCCGCCAGGGACTGCGTCGGCTGCACCTTCCCCGCGTACACACCCGTCCCGCCGGTGTCGCCCGGGTACTGCACGAAGTTCACCTGGTCGAGCGGCAGGTCCTGCAGCGCCCGGCCCATCTGCACCATCGTCCCGACGTCGTTCAGACTCTGCGACAACTGCATGTTCGAGGCCGCCGCCCGCGCCAGCTTGTACAGCGTGGCGGGCGAGGTCAGGGTCTCGTTCGACTTGACGGTCCGCAGCAACGAGGACAGGAACACCTGCTGACTCGAGATCCGCCCGAGGTCCGACCCGTCACCGACTCCGTGCCGGGTCCGCAGGAACTCGAGCGCCTGCGACCCCTGCAGCGTCGTCGTCCCCGCCGGCAGGTCGAGTCCGGTGTAGCGGTCCTTGATCGGCGACGCGACGCACACGGGCACGCCGCCGATCGCGTTCGACATCTCGATCACGCCGTTGAACGACACCGCCGCGGAGTACTGCACGTCGAGCCCCGTCAGTCCCTGCACCGTCTGCACGACGCAGTTCAGGCCGCCCTCGCCCCAGGCGTCGTTGATCGGCTGCGCTGCCATCGCCGGCGTCGTGCCGGACCCGTCGGGCTTCTCGCAGGCCGGGATCGGCGTGACCAGGTCGCGCGGGATGCTCACCGCCGTCGCGTTCGTGTGGTCGGCTGACACGTGCAGCAGGATGTTGACGTCGTTGAGCGTCGCGTCCCGCTCCCCGTACTGGGTGCCCTGCGCGGGGTCGTTGTCGGTGCCGACGACGAGCATGTTGAAGCCGCCCTGGTACGCACTGAGGGACTCCCCCTTCGCTGCGACCGAGGGCTGCCCCTGGATCTGCACGCCGTCGCCGAGGTCGTCCGTGACCTGCTTCGCTGCGATCGCCGCCACCGAGAACGAACTCACCAGGGCGACGGCGACCACGCCGGACAGCACCTTGGCGACGGTCCCGAAGGGTCGGTGCCGTGGCAGTCGTCCGTGTCGGGCGATCCCGGATGCGCGGTTCAGGCGGTGGGATCGATCACGGACGTCTTCCACGGGCGCTCCTGTCGTCGGCGGACACGATGACGGGGCGGTCCTGCACGCCTCCGTCGGGTCCCGCGCGCGGACCGGTCGGGTCACGCCGCGGGAACGGCAACCGGACAAGGCTGCCACAGGTCCGCCTGGCGGTTCCGTGTGGATCCGGCGTGGATCCCAGGCGCCTCCGGGGCAGCCCCGAGCGTCGGGGTCAGCCAGCGGCGACGGCGCAGGTCTTCTGCTTGGCCGTCTGCCCCGTCACGCCGGACATCTCCTGGGCGGTCGCCGACGAGGTCGGATCCGACGCCGCCGGTGGGTCGGTGTCCGGACGGGAGGCCCCCGCCGGCTCGTCCGCGCCGGTCGCGCTGGTCGTGCCCTCACCCGGGGAGTCGCTGGTCGCGTCCGTCGCACCGCGTCCGGTCGCGCCCGCGTCGAGCCGGAACGGACGGTCGCTGCGGACGGCACGCATGAGCTTGCCAGCTGTCGCCCGGTCGGGGACGACCTTGCCCGGGAACGCCGGGTCGGTGACGCTGCCCGGGTACTGCACGAAGGTGACGCGGTCCAGGCCGATGCCGTCGAGCGCCCCGGCCATGTCCACCATCGTCGCCGGGCTCGCGAGCGAGGTCGACAGGGTGATGTTCCTCGACGCGGACCTGGCCAGGCCGTAGAGCTTCGTGGGGTCGCTGAGCGTGCCCTCGCTCTTGACCTTGCGCAGGAGCGACGACAGGAACTGCTGCAGGCTCGAGATCCGCGACAGGTCACTGCCGTCCCCGACGCCGTGTCGGTCCCGCAGGAACGCGAGCGCCGTCGCCCCGGACACCGTGTGCTCGCCGGCGGAGAGCTTGAGTCCCGTGTACGGGTCGTCGACCGCGTCCGTGACACAGACCGGCACCCCACCTATGGCGTCCGACATCCGGATGACCCCGGCGAAGCTGACCTGCGCCGCGTAGGGCACGTCCATGCCCGAGACGTGCTCGATCGTCGAGACGACACAGTCCATCCCACCGCGGCCGTACGCCTGGTTGAGCGGCGTGTCGGTCACGGCGGGTGCGCTGCCGCACGCCGGCTGGTCGACGATGAGGTCACGGGGGAAGCTCACCGCGACGGCCTGGGTGTGGTCGGCGGAGACGTGGAACAGGACGTTCGAATCGTTGAGCGTGACCCCGCGGTCCCCGTACGACTGGCCCTGGGCCGGGTCGTTGTCGGCCCCGATGGCGAGCACGTTGAAGGCACCGTCGGTCGAGGCGCCGTCCCCGATGTCAACGGCACGCTGCTGGAAACCGTGTCCGACGTCGTAGGCGGCATAGGCGGAGAGCGACGTGGCACTGGCGACGGCCACCGCAGCCGCGAGCCCCACACCGGTCGCCAGGCGCCTCGCCCCGAGCGGACCACGCCCACGACCGTGGCGCGCCCCGCTCACGCGGTACCCCGGTCCGGAGACGACGGACGGCCGACGGCGTGCGTCGAGCAGGTCGTCGAACGATCCTCCGGTTGCCCTGCCGGTGGACGTCGAGCCGGTCGACGACGGACTGGACACCGACGGGCTGGATGGTGACGTGGCGCGGTTTCGGTACGGACCGTCGGGATCGGTCACGGGCGGACTCCCTCCGAGCGACCTGCGGACCGGCCACTCGCGGGGGGACGATACCCGAGACGGTGCGAACGGACCGGCAACCCGATCGGCTCGGCGTGCCCTGTTCGGGGGCCAGCGCTCGGATCACCCCCTGCTCACGCCGATTCCGCCGATCGGAACCGGTCCGGCAGCGCACTCAGGCAGGTGCCGAGCTGGCGCACGAGCTGCCCACAGAGCACCAGGTCGTCCCGCTCGGCGGCGTCACGAGCACGGTCGAGCAGCCGGAGCCGCTGTCGGCGGTCGACGTCCGCATCGATGCCGTTCGCCAGGGCCACGTCGTCGGTGTAGAAGACGTCGAGCACCGGACGCTGCGCCGCGAGCAGGTCCGCGCTGACCGAGGACCCGGCCCGCCGCAGCAGCCACGCCGCGAGTTCGACGAAGGCCCCGGCTTCGGACAGGCAGTCGCGGATCCAGGCGGGGTCGAAGTGCTCGTCGGTGGCGCCCGTGGTGGCCGGGGGTTCGGCGAGCATGCAACATCCGAGACGGATCCGTTCCTGCATCTGCTCGACCGACCACGGTGCGATGACGACGCCCACGTACCGCTGCACCGACACCAGGCGGAGCGCTTCGAGCGGCACGAGGGCTTCGCGGACCGGGGTGCGCGACACACGCATGTCGTCGGCCAGCGCTTCGAGCCGGAGCCGCTGCCCTCGTCGGTACTCGCCCCGGAGGATCCGCTCCAGGAGCCGGAGGAACACCGCGTCGCGCAGCAGGCTGCGCGGGACGCCCAGCCCGTCGCGCTCCCGCTGCCCGAGCACAGCGGACGCTGTCGTCTCCCCGAACCCCATGGCACCAGCGTCACGCATGGCACCCGCGGCGCCCCCGGTGGTCGACCGATCCGTGGACGCCCGCGCGTCGCGCTGCCCTGTGGAGGACCGGACACCCGTCGACCGCACGTCGCCCGGAGGGCCCCGCGATCACCCCGTCTCGCATCACTGCACTCCCGCTGTCGTGACCCCCGGCGGAGGTCGATGGAGTCAGCGTTGCAGGCCGGGACCCTCACTGCTAAACATTCGGTATTCCGGATGTCAGCGCTTCGCGTCTTCCTTCTTCACGATGACCGAGAGCGGCTGCGTGACGTCCTCCAGCCCCTTCCGCGCGGCGTCGACACCGAAGATCAGCGCCACGACCCCGCCGACGATCATGATGCCGGCACCGAGCAGGTAGCCCCAGAAGAGCGGCTCACGCGAGGACCCGTCGCCGATGAGCGCGCCGTAGATGAGCGGTGCGATCGCGCCGAAGATCTGGGCCAGCGCGAAGAAGTACGAGATCGCCTGCGACCGCAGCTCGAGCGGGAAGATCTCGCTCACGGTCAGGTAGGCGCTCGACGCCCCCGCCGAGGCGAAGAAGAACGAGATGCACCAGAAGACGACCTGCACGGTGGCGGTGATGGCGTCGGCCTGGAACAGGAACGCCGAGACAGCGAGCACCAGTCCGGAGATCAGGTAGGTGCTGAAGATCATCTGTCGACGGCCCCACGTGTCGAACAACCGCCCGAGCAGGATCGGCCCGAGCAGGTTGCCGATCGCGAACGGGAAGAAGTACACGGCGGTCTCCGAGGTCTTCAGCCCGAAGAAGTTCGTGAGCACGAGTGCGTACGTGAAGAAGATCGCGTTGTACAGGAACGCCTGCGTGATCATCATCGTGGCGCCGACCAGCGTGCGCGTCGGGTACTGCTGGAACAGCACCTTGACGATCGTGGTGAAGCGCACGTTGTCCATCGGGGTGACGGTCATCGCCTTGGAGTCGTCGACCTTCTCGAGCGGCTTGCCGGACTCCCGCTCGACCTCGGCCTCGATGCGCGAGACCGTGGCGTCGGCCTCTTCCTCGCGGCCGTGCGTCATGAGCCACCGCGGACTCTCGGGGATGTGCCGCCGCAGGAAGATGATCGCGATGCCGAGCACCGGGCCGAGGAAGAACCCGATCCGCCACCCGATGTTCTCCGCGAAGTGCGCGGTGTCGAGCAGGTAGATGTTCGCGAAGGCGCCGAGCGCGGCACCGCCCCAGTAGGTGCCGTTGATGGCGATGTCGACGTGCCCGCGGTACTTCGCCGGGATCAGCTCATCGATCGCCGAGTTGATCGCGGCGTACTCGCCGCCGATGCCCAGGCCCGCGATGAAGCGGAACACGGCGAGGAACCAGTAGTCCTGCGCGAACCCCGCGATGCCCGAACCGATGAGGTAGATGGCCAGCGTCAGGATGAAGAGCTTGCGGCGCCCGAGCCGGTCGGACAACCGCCCGAAGACGACGGCACCGATGACCTGTCCGAACAGGTAGACCGTGCCGAGCGACGTCACCTGCTGCGTCGACAGGTTCAGGTCCGCCTGGAACCCGGCGTTCGAGACGATCTGGATCTCGAGCCCGTCCAGGATCCACGAGATGCCGAGTCCCACCACGACACTCCAGTGGAACCGCGTCCACGGCAGCCGGTCCATCCTCGCCGGCACCAGGCTCCTGACCTGTCCGTCCTGCAACCCGTTCGCGGTCGTCATCGCGTCCTGCTCCTCACCCGCCGGAGCTCCGACGCCCGGCACAGATGGAGAACGTACGCCCGGATCGCCGCGGTCGTTCCCGGGCGGAACGAGACGGGCCGGACACGGCGGCCGGTGGACCGGCGCGGAGCCGGATCCCCCTATCCAGATCCGGCTCCGTCGCCGGTGGCGGGCCGACGGCGTGCTGCTCGTCCGGTCGGACCCTGTCCAGCATCATCGCGGCTGCCAGGGCCAGAGACAAGTGTCACGGTGGAACGACACGGGACCGTGATCAGTACCGTGGCAGCGTGCCGATCCAGAGTCCGACCGACCGCATCCTGACGACCCACACCGGCTCGCTCCCCCGGACCCCCGAGCTCAGCGCGCTGCTGGTGGCCCGCGACCAGGGCAAGCCGTACGACCACGACGCCCTGCGCGAGGAGACGGCGGCGGTCCTGGCCCGCACGGTCGACGCGCAGCTCGACGCCGGCATCGACGTGGTGAACGACGGCGAGGTCCCGCGGGTCGGCTTCTCGACCTACATCCGCGAACGCCTGACCGGCTTCGGCGGTGTCGGGCACCGCAAGCCGACCCTGGACTCGCTGAAGTTCCCGGACTACGCGGCCTTCCAGGCGAAGCAAATCGACGAGGGCGCCGAGTTCGCCCGGGTCTGGGACACCCCGGTCGCGCAGGGGCTGCTGCAGTACGACCAGGAGCGGGCCGGCATCCGCGAGGACCTCGACGGCTTCGCGCGCGAACTCGACCGCAACGCCGCCGCGGGCCGCACCCCCGCCGGCACCTTCATCTCGGCAGCGACACCGGGCATCGTCGCCACGACGCTGCTCCTCGACGACGCCAACCCGCACTACGCCGACCACCGCGAGTACGTCTTCGCGCTCGCCGAGCAGCTCCGCGTCGAGTACGAGGAGATCGTCGCGCGCGGGCACGTGCTGCAGCTCGACGCCCCGGACCTGGCGATGGAGCGCGTGATCCACTTCGGCGACGCGAGCCTCGACGAGTTCCTGGCCGCGGTCGACCTGCACGTCGACGCGCTCAACCACGCGTTGCGGAACATCCCGAAGGAGCAGACCCGCCTGCACGTCTGCTACGGCAACTGGCAGGGCCCGCACCAGGACGACGTGCCGGTCGACGTGCTGCTGCCGCACCTGTACCGCGCCGAGGTCGGTGCCTTCAGCATCCCGTTCGGCAACCCCCGGCACGCACACGAGTTCCCGGCGTTCCGCGACCTGCCGCTGCCGGACGGCGCCGTGCTCGTCCCCGGAGTCATCGACGTGACGACGAACTACCTGGAGCACCCGCAGCTCGTCGCGAACCGCATCGTCGAAGCGGCCGAAGCAGTCGGCGACCCGACCCGCGTCGTGGCCGGCACCGACTGCGGGCTCGCGACGTTCGCGAGCTACGAGTTCGTCGCGACGGACGTCGCGTGGGCGAAGCTCCGCGCGCTCACCGAGGGCGCGGAGATCGCGAGCAAGCGCCTGTTCGGCTGACGCCGAGGTCGGATGGGAGGCCCGGTGCCAGCTGGCACCGATCCTCCCGTCCGCGCTGTCGGTGCGCAGGCGTAGCGTCGGAGACGTGACCCGACCAACCATCCGAACGGTCGGCGAGCTCCGCACCTCTGGTCACGTCCAGAAGACGGTCCGCGCCGAGATCCGCGACAACCTGCTGACCGCCCTGCGAGCGGGCACCGACCCCTGGCCCGGCCTGCACGGCTTCGAGACCACGGTGATCCCCCAGCTCGAACGAGCCCTGATCGCCGGCCACGACGTGGTCCTGCTCGGCGAACGCGGCCAGGGCAAGACCCGCCTGCTCCGCACCCTGCAGGGTCTGCTCGACGAGTGGACCCCCGTGATCGCCGGCTCCGAACTCGGCGAGCACCCCTTCGAGCCCATCACCACGGCCAGCATCCGGCGGGCGCAGGAACTCGGCGACGCGATGCCGGTCGAGTGGTGGCACCGCGACGGCCGCTACGTCGAGAAGCTCGCGACCCCGGACACCAGCGTCGCGGACCTGATCGGCGACGTCGACCCGATGAAGGTCGCCGAGGGGCGCAGCCTGGGTGACCCCGAGACCATCCACTTCGGGCTGATCCCCCGCGCGCACCGCGGCATCGTCGCGATCAACGAGCTCCCGGACCTGGCCGAACGCATCCAGGTCGCGATGCTCAACGTGATGGAAGAGCGTGACGTGCAGATCCGCGGCTACGTGCTGCGGCTGCCGCTCGACGTGCTCGTCGTGGCCAGCGCCAACCCCGAGGACTACACCAACCGCGGCCGGATCATCACGCCGCTCAAGGACCGCTTCGGCGCCGAGATCCGCACGCACTACCCGATCGAGCTCGAGGACGAGATCGCCGTCATCCGGCAAGAGGCACAGCTCACGGCGGACGTCCCGGACGCCCTGGTCGAGATCCTCGCCCGCTTCACCCGGGCACTGCGCGAGTCCAGCGCGGTCGACCAGCGCAGCGGCGTCAGCGCACGCTTCTCGATCGCCGGCGCCGAGACCGTCTCCGCCGCCGCCGTGCACCGTGCGGCGCGGCAGGGCGAGTCCGAAGCGGTCGCCCGGCCGATCGACCTCGAGACCGCGGTCGACGTCCTCGGCGGCAAGATCGAGTTCGAGTCCGGCGAAGAGGACCGGGCCGACGAGGTCCTCGAGCACCTGCTCCGCACCGCCACGGCCGAGACGGTCCGTTCCCGGCTCCGGGGGCTCGACCTCGCGCAGCTCATCGAGGCCCTCGACGGCGGCACGATGGTCACCACGGGCGAGCAGGTCTCCGCGCGGGCGTTCCTCGAGGGCCTGCCGTCGCTCGGCGAGTCCGACCTGTACGACCGGATCTGCGAACGACTCGGCGCCACGAACGACGGCGAGCGGGCCGGCGCGATCGAGCTCGCGCTCGAAGGGCTGTTCCTCGCGCGCAAGATCAGCAAGGAGTCCGGCGGGGGCGAAGCCGTCTATGGCTAGTCGGCAGAACCGACGCCTGTCGCGGGACACCCGCTACGGCCGCTACGCGGGCGGGCCGGACCCGCTCGCCCCGCCCGCCGACCTGTCCGAGGCGCTCGACGCCATCGGACAGGACGTCATGGCGGGGTACTCCCCCGAACGCGCGATGCGGGAGTTCCTGCGCCGCGGCGGTCGTGACCAGCGCGGACTCGACGACCTGGCGCGCCGGGTCGCCGAGAAGCGCCGTGAGCTCACGGCGAAGAACAACCTCGACGGCACCCTGCAGCAGGTCAAGCAGCTGCTCGACGAGGCTCTGCTCGCCGAACGCGGTCAGCTCGCGCGTGACACCGAGATCGAGGACGGCGACCGAGCCCTGGCCGAACTGCAGCTCGACAGCCTGCCCCCGTCGCCTGCCGCCGCGGTGAGCGAACTCGGCAGCTACGACTGGAAGAGCCCCACGGCGCGCCAGAAGTACGACGAGATCAAGGACCTGCTCGGCCGCGAGATGCTCGACCAGCGGTTCGCGGGGATGAAGCAGGCGCTCGAGAACGCCGATGACGACGACCGCGCCGACGTCCAGGCGATGATGCAGGACCTCAACCAGCTGCTCGAGGACCACCGCGCCGGCACCGACTCGCAGGAGCAGTTCGACGAGTTCATGGCCAAGCACGGCGAGTACTTCCCGTCGGACCCGAAGAACGTCGACGAGCTCCTCGACGACCTGGCCGCACGGTCGGCCGCCGCCCAGCGGATGCGCAACTCGATGACGCCCGAGCAGCGCGACGAGCTCGACGCCCTGGCGCAGCAGGCGTTCGGCTCCCCCGACCTGATGGGTGCGCTGTCCCAGCTCGACGGCAACCTCCGCGCGCTGCGCCCCGGTGAGGACTGGGGCGGTTCCGAGCGGATGGAGGGCGAGCAGGGGCTCGGGCTGGGCGACGGCACCGGCGTGTTCCAGGACATCGCGGACCTCGACTCCCTCGCCGAGCAACTGGCGCAGTCGGGTCCGGGGTCGGACATCGACGACCTCGACCTCGACTCCCTCGCCCGGCAGCTCGGCGCGGACGCGGCCGTCGACGCCCGCACCCTGCAGCAGCTCGAGAAGGCACTGCAGAACTCCGGCACGATGCGCCGCGGTGCCGACGGGCAGTTCAGGCTCACCCCGAAGGCGATGCGGCAGCTCGGCAAGAACCTGCTCAAGGACGTCGCGCAGAAGATGTCCGGCCGTCAGGGCGCGCGCGACCTGCGCCGGTCGGGTGCCGCGGGCGAGGCCTCCGGCGCGACACGTCAATGGGCGTTCGGCGACACCGAGCCGTGGGACATCCCCCGGACGATCACGAACGCCGTGACCCGCACCGCCTCGACCGGCCGCACCGGCGCGGGCGTGCGGCTGACGATCGACGACGTCGAGGTGCAGGAGACCGAGGCCCGCACCCAGGCCGTGGTCGCGCTGCTCGTCGACACGTCGTTCTCGATGGCGATGGAGGACCGCTGGGTCCCCATGAAGCGCACGGCCCTGGCCCTGCACACGCTCATCTCCACCCGATTCCGCGGGGACGACCTGCAGCTCATCGCCTTCGGCCGCGAAGCCGAGGTGATGGACGTCGAACACCTCGTCGGGCTCGACGCGATGTGGGACAAGGGCACGAACCTGCACCACGCCCTGCTGCTGGCGAACCGGCACTTCCGCAAGCACCCGACGGCCCAGCCCGTGCTGCTCATCGTCACGGACGGCGAACCGACCTCGCACCTCGAGCCGAACGGGCAGGTGTTCTTCAGCTACCCGCCCGACCCGATGACCATCGCGCTGAGCGTCCGCGAGCTCGAGAACGCCCACCGGCTCGGCGCCCAGACGACGTTCTTCCGGCTCGGCGACGACCCGGGGCTCGCGCGGTTCATCGACGGCATGGCCCGGCGCGTGGACGGCACCGTCACCGCGCCCGAGAACGACGACCTCGGCGTCGCGGTGGTGGGCTCGTACCTCGGCTCGCGTCGCGGTGGCGGGCTGTTCCGCGACGACGACTGGGGCGGTTTCGGTAGTGCGTTCGGTCGATCCGGCTGACCCGACCGGATGACGGACAGGAGGCCCGTGGCGGTACCGCCACGGGCCTCCTGTCCGTTCTGGACCGGTGTCAGAACAGTGGCCAGGGAACCGCCGAGCCGTACCCGGCCGGCGGCGGGAAGCTGCCGACGGCCGACAGGGCGGCGCAGCGCGCTTCGAGGTTGTCGATCTCGTCGACGGTCAGGTGCTCGGTGAGCGCCTCGCCCAGGTCACCGTGGAGTGCCGCGGTGACGCGGTCGATGCCGGCGAGCTCGTCCTCGGTGAGCGCCTCGCCGACCCAGCCCCACAGCACCGTGCGGAGCTTGTGTTCGACGTGGAAGGTGAGGCCGTGGTCGACGCCGTACCGGTGGCCGTCGGGCATGGCCAGCACGTGGCCGCCCTTGCGGTCGGCGTTGTTGACGACGACGTCGAAGACCGCCATCCGCCGCAGGGCTGCCGTGTCCTCGTGCACCAGGGTGACGGGTCGGTCGTGTTCGTCGATCGCCTCGAGGACGGTCCTGACGCCGGGCTGCTCCGCCTGGTCGGCGGGGACGACGTCGACGGCGTCCTGGTCGGGATCGACGTCCTGCCAGCGCTGCACCATGCCGCGTCCGAGCGGTCCGTCGCCCAACCAGGTGGGCGGGACGACGTGCCAGCCGAACGCCTCGGAGACCAGGAACGCCGAGACCTCGCGGCCGGCGAGGGTGCCGTCCGGGAAGTCCCACAGCGGCTTCTCGCCGGCGACGGGCTTGTAGACGACCTCGTTGCCGTCGAGCTCGGCCAAGAAGGTGGCGTTCGAGGCCTCGCGGATGCGGGCGACGAGCTCCATGCCGCTCGTGTCTGCGGCTCCGCTCATGCCAGTCCGGGTGGTCGCCCGGCGGCCACCACCTCGCGCGTGCGTTCGACGAAGGCCCGGGCGGTACCGACAGGGATCTTCACCTGCAGCAGCTCGGCCGGTTCCGGGATCTCCACGACGGCCTCGACCTCGCCGTCGGTGTCGGTCTCCTCGGCCACGATCTCGACCTCGTCGTCGATCGGGTACGCCTCGATGACGACCTGTGCGGTCGCCGGGTCGAAGCCCAGGCTGAGGGCTCCCGCGCGGAACTCGGGTTCGACGGGCTGGTCGAGCGGGTCGACGTCGTACAGCTCACGCGGCACCGTCGGGGGGACGCTGAACCGGTTGTCCTCGACCGTCGCGACCTCGTCGAGCAGTTCGTCGAGCTTCTCCGCCAGCACGGCGGACTGTTCCTTCTCGAGCGCGACGCTCACGACGCGGCGGCCGTCACGGGCCTGCAGGTAGAAGGACCGCTCGCCCGGGTTCCCGATGGTGCCGACGACGAGACGGTCCGGCCAGTCGAAGCCGTGGACGATGGTGGGCATACCCGCATTGTAGGAGCGGGCGGCTGCGTCCGTTCAGGGTCTGGGGTCCCGCTCAGGGTTGCGGTGCGTCGTCCGGCTCGGCGTCGCTGCCGTCGTCGGGCACCGGGTTGCCGGCGCCGCCGCCGACGGCCGCGTCACCGGTCGGGGCCGGGGCCTTCGCGAGCCAGGACAGGTCGCCGGACTCGGTGTTCGTGGACACCACCTCGGGACGGTGCTCGCCGTAGCGCACGACGGACACCGACGCCGGACCGACCGTGATCCGCTGGAACAGGTCGAGGTGCATGCCGAGGGCGTCGGCCAGGACCGCCTTGATGATGTCGCCGTGGCTCACCGCGACCCAGACCGCGTTCGCGCCGTGTTCGGCCTCGATCTGCGCGTCGATCCTGCGGATGGCCGCGACGGCCCGTGACTGCATCGTCTGCATCGACTCGCCGCCCGGGAACACCACCGCGCTCGGGTTCGACTGCACCACGCGCCAGAGCGGCTCCTTCGCCAGGTCGCTGAGCTTCCGGTTCTGCCAGTCGCCGTAGTCGGCCTCGGTGATCGCCCGTTCGATCCGCTGCTCGGGCTCACCCGGCTGGAACGCGGTGATCGCGCGCGCCGTCTGCCGGCAGCGCTCGAGCGGACTCGACACCACCGCGACCAGCGGCACCTCGGCGATGCGTTCCGCCGTCCGTGCTGCCTGCTGCTTGCCGACGCTGTCGAGGGCAACACCGGCGGTGCGGCCCGCCAGCAGCCCCGTCGCGTTCGCGGTGGTGCGTCCGTGCCGGACGAGGAGGACGGTCGCCATGGGTCGATCCTATTCACGCGCGGCCACCACGGATTCGTCGGGCGCCCAGGCCGGTCTGCATACTGGAGGTGATGGATGCCGTGTTCCGCTTGTTCCGCCGCTACCCCTCGGCGGGTCGGTTCCTCGTCGTCGGCGGCATCGGCTTCCTCATCACGATGGTCATCAACTACGGGTTGAAGCTGTTCGTGATCCCCCAGCACCCCGTCATCGCGCTGATCGTGGGCACCGTCGTCGCGACGGTCGTCTCCTACTGGCTCAACAAGAAGTGGTCCTTCGGCGACCGCGGCGGTCGGCACACCGGGCTCGAGATGCTGTACTTCGTGATCGTCAGCGCGATCGGGATCGGCCTGAACTCCGCGCCGCTGTGGCTCTCGCGCTACGCCTTCGGCCTCGAGGTCCCGAACGTCACCCTGGCCACACAGGAGATCGCGGACTTCGTCAGCGGCCCGGTGATCGGCACGATGATCGCGATGGTCTTCCGCTACTGGGCGATGAGCCGCTGGGTGTTCGTCCGCCGCGCCGAGGCCTGAGCCGGTGACCGACGAGCCGGCACTCGTCCCCGAGCTGCTGGTGACCGATCTCGACGTCAGCCTGCGGTTCTGGGTCGACCGGTGCGGGTTCACGATCCGGTACGCCCGTCCGGACGAGCGCTTCGCGTACCTCGTGCTCGGGTCCGCGCACCTGATGCTCGAGCAGGCAGGGGTCGGACGGAACTGGGTCGCCGGACCGCTCGACCCGCCGCTCGGGCGGGGCGTGAACCTGCAGATCGCTGTGCCCGACAGCGACAGCGTGGCGGAGGCGCTGCGGCAGGCCGATGTCCCGCTCTTCATGGCGCCGGAGACAAAGTGGTACCCGACGGGCGACACCGAGGTCGGCGTCCGACAGTTCCTGGTGGCCGATCCGGACGGGTACCTCATCCGGTTCCAGTCACGGGTTGCTCACTGACCGCCCTGATCCGGCAGGATGGACGGGTGCTGGTCTCGATCGTCTACATGAGCCGCGCGGTCGCCGACTTCGACGACGCCGCGATGGCCGAACTCCTGCACGGGTCGCGGCTCCGCAACGAAGCGCTGGGCGTGTCCGGGCTGCTCGTGGCGAAGGGCGGCCGGTTCATGCAGCTGCTCGAGGGTCCCGCATGGAGCGTCGACGACCGGTACGCCGCGATCGCCCGTGACCCGAAGCACACCGACCTGACCTCGCTCATCCGCGAGGAGATCCCGGAGCGGCGCTTCGACGGGTGGTCGATGGCCTTCCACAGCCTGGACGACCACGACCTGGCGTCCGAGGACGGCTTCAGTCCGTTCCTGCGCGGTGGGATGGACTTCCCACCGTCGTTCGACCGCACCAGCGCGGCGTGGCTGCTCCGGTGGTTCCGCGACCGTGAACTCCGCGACGTCTGAGCACACAGCTCAGGCGATGAAGGTCTCCTCGACGACGCGGAGCAGTCGTCGGCGGTGGGTCCGCTCGGCGACCCCGTGCACCAGCACCTGCCACATCGTCGACACCGCGGGCAGCAGGTCCGCTCGTCCCGACCGCACGTTCGACACGAGCTGCACACCGGTGAAGTACGGCACGAGCGTCGCGCCGAGTGCCTCCGGTGCCACGTCGGAGCGCACCTCGCCGCTCGCGACCGCCAGCCGGAAGACGTCGACCACGCCGGCGATCCACTGCTCGTAGAAGCTCGCCGTCTGCTGCGCCAGGACACCGTGCTCGAGCGAGATGCGGATGCCTGCCCGGACCACCACGTCGGTCATCAGCAGGTCGGCGACCCCTCGCGACGCGCGGATCAGCGTGACGAGTGGCGAGGGGTCGACGGACTGCAGCGCATGGAAGGTCCGGGCGTTCTGCTCGTCGATGACGGCGAGCGCCAGCGCGTGCTTGGTCGGGAACCACCGGTGCAGGGTCCCCTGGGAGACCCCGGCAGCACGAGCGATCCCGGCGATGCTCGCCGTGGCGTAGCCGTCACGGTCGAACTCGACCGCGGCCGCCTCGACGAGCTGCGCGCGCCGGCCCTGGTCTGGCTGCATCCGACCGGTCAGGCCTGGTCGGCGCGGAGGAAGTCGGCGATCGGGGTGCTGCCGCTGTTGAAGCGGTAGGTGCTGCCCGCGGTGCCACTGGACTCGAGCACGTCGGCGACCACGTGCGCGACGTCCGCACGGGAGACCTTCGCCCCCGTGCCGTCCCAGTCGACCGCGCCGGTGGGCTCGTCGTCCGTCAGGGTGCTCGGTGCGACGATCGTCCACTCGAGGCCGGAGTCACGGACCACCGCGTCGGCGATCATCTTCGACTGGGCGTAGGCGAAGAAGTCGTCGTCCTGCGGCACCCCGTGGTCGAGCTCGGAGCCCGACCAGGAGACCATCACGTAGCGCTCGACGCCAGCGCGAGCGGTGGCCTGCACCGACAGCACGGCCGCATCGCGGTCGATCGCCCAGGTGCGGTCGACCGATCCCCCGCCGGCGCCCGCGGACCACAGGACCGCGTCCTTGCCACGGACCAGGTCCTCGAAGCCCGACAGGGTCAGCTGCTGGATGTCGGCGACGGTCGCCTCGCCGCCGTGCTGGGCGATCTCGTCGGCCTGTTCGGGCTTGCGGATGACGGACGTGACGTGGTGACCGCGCTCGCTGAGGATGCGCGTCGCGAGGAGTGCGACCTTGCCGTGGCCGCCGAAGATGATGATGTCGCTCATTGCAACGACGCTACGCGGGGCGCCTCAACAGTCGGTGACCGGAGTTCCCCTCGATGCTCGATCCATTGTTGCTTCGAATTCGTAGCAGTGATACCGTGCTGCTCAGTGCTTCGAACTCGAAGCACTGAGCAGAGGAGAGAACCATGCAGGCAGTGCAGTTCCACGAAGTCGGCGGACCCGAGGTCCTCCACCTGGTCGACATCGACCGGCCCACCCCCGGCACCGGCCAGGTGCGCATCCGTGTCGCCGCGTCGGCCCACAACGCCGCGGACGGCGGCATGCGCGGCGGGTTCCTGCCGATCCCCGTCCAGCTCCCGCACGTCCCCGGGTACGACGTGTCCGGCACGGTGGACGCGCTCGGCGACGGGGTCGACGGACTGTCGATCGGCGACGCGGTGATCGGCTTCCTGCCGATGGAGCTCGACGGCGGCGCAGCCGAGTACGTCGTCGCCCCCGCCGCGTCGCTCGTCCCCGCGCCGACGAGCATCCCCCTGACGGACGCCGCGGCCCTGCCCTCGGTGGCGCTCACCGCGTGGCAGGCACTGTTCGACGACGGGCACCTCGCGGCGGGTCAGCGCGTGCTGGTCGTCGGGGCCGGCGGGGTCGTCGGCGGGTACGCGATCCAGCTCGCCAAGCGCGCCGGGGTCACCGTCGTCGCGACGGCCAGCCCCCGCAGCGTCGCTGCCGTCCGTGCCGCCGGCGCCGACCAGGTGATCGACCACACCACGACCGAACCGCTCGACGCCCTCGACGGTCAGGTCGACGTGCTGCTCAACCTCGCGCCGATCGACCCCGAGCAGTTCGCTGCCGACGTGGCCGCCGTCCGCGACGGTGGCACGGTCGTCAGCACGACCGCGTTCATGGCCACACCCGGTGACGAGGAGCGCGGCGTCGCGGCGACGACGGTGTTCGTCCGGCCGGACCGCGAGCGGCTGGCGGAACTGGTGTCCCTCGTCGACGCCGGGCAGCTGACCGTCCAGGTCGACCGGCGCATCCCACTGGCCGAGCTGCCGGCGCTGCACGCCGAAGCCGAGGCCGGCCAGGTCGCCGGCAAGGTCATCGTGCTGCCCTGACCGGGCCGGTGCTCGTCCCGATCGGCACGCTGGCGGAGGGTGTGGGATTCGAACCCACGAGACATCGCTGCCCACCTGTTTTCAAGACAGGCTCCATCGGCCACTCGGACAACCCTCCAGGTGACACGGCCACGTGGCGAGACGTGACCGCGTCCCGGAAAGTGTACCGGGCCTCCACACCGGGCAGGGCGACCACCCGGGGGACGCGACGGAGGACTACCGGGGCAGCGTGTCGAGCGCGGCCGCCAGGCCGTCGTCCGTGACCCCGCCCGTGATCTCGCTCGCGGCGTCGACCACGTCGGACGGCGCCTGCCCCATCGCGACGCCGCGGCCGGACGTCGACGCCCACCGCAGCATGTCGATGTCGTTGCGGCCGTCACCCGCGGCGAACACCCGCGATCGCGGGATGTCGAACCACTCGCGCACGCGTTCCATCGCCGTCGCCTTGGTGACACCCTCGGGAGCGATGTCGAGCCAGGCGGTCCACCCGACGTTGTACGACACCTTGTGCAGGCCCATGCGGTCGACGATCTGCAGGAACTCCTCGAGGCCGTGCTCCGGGGAGATCACCACGACACGGGTCGCCTGCACGCCGAGCAGCTGCTCGAACGGCACGTGTGAGCCGTGCTTCGTCATGGCGTCGTCCGGGAACTCCCCGGACAGCAGGTAGGCGCCGTCGGGCGACTCGACACCGTAGGCGGCGTTCGACAGCGCGCCGCGGATGGTCTGAAGCACGTCGGTCGGGTCGAAGGTCTCGACGTGCACGCGCACGTACCCGTTGATGGCTGTCGGAGCGGTGGAGCGTCGCAGGGTGACGGCCCCGTTCGCGCAGACGAGGTACTCGGGCTGCAGGCCGATCTTGTCGAGCACGGGGACGGTCATCCCTTCGCTGCGACCCGTGGAGAGCATGACCTCGTGCCCCGCGGCCGCCGCGGCGTGGATCGCGTCGACGGTGGCCTGCGTGACGACGCCGTCCTCACGCATGACGGTGCCGTCGATGTCGAGCGCGACGAGCCAGCGCTTCACGCGGGTCGTGGCGGCGGTGCCGTGTGCGTCGTTCATCGGGGTTCGATCACCTCGACGCCGCCCAGGAAGGGCCGCAGCACCTCGGGCACCACGACCGACCCGTCGGCCTGCTGGTGGGTCTCGAGGATCGCGACGAGCCAGCGGGTGGTCGCGAGCGTGCCGTTGAGCGTGGCGACCGGGGCCGTCTTGCCGCTCTCGGTGCGGTAGCGGATGTCCAGGCGCCGGGCCTGGAACGTGGTGCAGTTCGACGTCGAGGTCAGCTCGCGGAACGTGCCCTGGGTCGGGACCCAGGCCTCGAGGTCGTACTTGCGCGCCGCGCTCGTGCCGAGGTCGCCCGCGGCGGTCTCGATCACGCGGTAGTGCAGCCCGAGGTCCTGCAGCATCGACTCCTGGTACGCCATGAGCCGCTGGTGTTCGGCGTCGGCCAGGTCCGGGTGCACGTACGAGAACATCTCGAGCTTGTTGAACTGGTGCACGCGGAGGATGCCGCGGTTGTCCTTGCCCGCCGAGCCGGCCTCGCGCCGGTAGCAGGTCGACCAGCCGGCGTACCGCAGTGCCGGGTCGTCGGCCGGGAACGACAGGATCTCGTCGGCGTGGTAGCCGGCCAGGGCGACCTCGCTGGTGCCGGTCAGGTACAGGTCGTCGGCCTCGAGTCGGTAGACCTCGGCCGCGTGCTCCCCGAGGAAGCCCGTGCCCGCCATCGTCTCGGGGCGCACGAGCGTCGGCGTGATCAGCGGCGTGAACCCGTGCTGCACGGCGCGGTCGAGCCCGAGCGACATGAGCGCGATCTCGAGCCGGGCTCCGAGGCCCTTGAGGAAGTAGAAGCGCGAGCCGGACACCTTCACCCCGCGCGGGATGTCGATGATGTCGAGCAGCTCACCGAGGTCGGCGTGGTCGCGCGGCGCGAAGTCGAACGACGGCTTCGTGCCGACCGTCTTGAGCGTGACGAAGTCGTCCTCGCCGCCCGCTGGCACACCCGGCAGGACGGTGTTCGGGATCGCGCGGACGACCTGGTTGAACGTGTCCTCGGCCGCGGAGACGGTTGCCTGCGCGTCCTTCACCTGGGCGGCGAGCGCCTGGGCCTGCTGCACGAGCGCGGCCTTCTCGTCCTTCGGCGCCTTGGCCACGGTCTTGCCGAAGGCGTTCTGCTCGGCACGCAGGGCCTCGAACGACGAGATCGCGCTGCGGCGCGCGGCGTCCGCCGCGACGGCCCGGTCGACGACCTCGACGGAGGCGCCGCGCGCAGCCTGTGAGGCCTTGATGACATCGGGATCGTCGCGCAGCAGCTGTGGGTCAATCACCGTTTCATCCTAGCCAGAGCCAGGTGACCAGCAGATGGACGGGAGGCCCGGTGCGGGCGCCGCCACGATCCTCCCGTCCGGCCGTGGCCGGGTCCCGCCCCGGTGCGCGCTCCCCAGCCGCCGTCGGTACGGTCGAGGGCATGTCATCGCCCTCGGAGACCGCGCCCGCGCAGCCGGACGCCCTCGCCTCAGAGCAGCACACCGCCGCCGTCGTCTACAACCCCGTCAAGGTGGACCTCCCCACCCTCAAGCGGACGGTCGAGCGGTACCAGCGCGAAGCCGGCTGGAACGAGACCCTGTGGTTCGAGACGTCGGAAGCGGACCCGGGCGGCGGGATGGCACGCGAGGCCATCGCGGCCGGGGTCGACGTCGTCGCCGCTGCCGGCGGTGACGGCACCGTCCGCGCGGTCGCCGAGGTCGTGTGGGAGTCGGACGCGGCACTCGCGCTGCTGCCGAGCGGCACGGGCAACCTGCTCGCCCGGAACATCCCGTCCCCGATCGACGACATGGCGGCCAGCGTCCACACGATCTTCCGCGGCGAGGACCGACCCATCGACATCGGCACGGTCGGCGTCGAGCGCGAGGACGGGTCGCGCGAGCAGTTCGGCTTCCTGGTGATGGCCGGTCTCGGGCTGGACGCCCGCATGCTCGCGAACACGAAGCCCGAGCTGAAGAAGAAGGTCGGGTGGCTCGCCTACGTGGACTCGCTGATCCGGTCCCTCCGCGATGCCGACGCCTTCGAGTTCCGGTACCGCCTGGACGGCGAGGGCAACCGCTCGGTGCGCGCGCACTCGCTCATCGTCGGCAACTGCGGCACGCTGCAGGCCGGCGCGACGCTGCTGCCCGACGCCGAGATCGACGACGGCGTGTTCGACGTGGTCGTGATGCGTCCGCGAGGGTTCTTCGGGTGGGTCCGGATCGCCGCGCGCATGCTCTGGGAGAACGCGATCCTGCGGTCCGTCCGCCGATCTGCCCTCGGACACACCGCGATCGGCAAGCGCATCACCACGCTCGCCCGCGAGGAGCGTCCGCTGCGGTACCTGCGCGGCGAGGAGTTCACGGCGCGGCTCGAACAGCCCGACGAGTTCGAGATCGACGGGGACCCGGTGGGCAAGATCACGGCGTTCAAGGCGCAGATCCACGGGGGCGCCCTGCGGGTGCGGGTCGCGGGGCCGCGCGACCAGACTCGGGCCACGCGGCAGGTCCGGGCGCACCGGCACTGAGGCGGGCGGGCGGGCCGGGCCGGCGCACGGTGCGAGGTTCCCACTCGGTGCGAGGTTGACGGGCCCGTGCAGGGCAACAAGCTCGCACGGGGCGGTCAAAGTTGCACCCGGGCGCAACCGCGCACCGTGCGGGGCGGGCGCGCGGGCCGAGCGGGCCGTGCGGACCGGGCTACGCCCCCGGCTCGCCGGCGACGATCGCACGCAGCCAGTCCCGCGCCTCGACGAACGCCTCGTCCGAGTAGCGCAGCGGCACCTCGGACTCCAGCCGGTCGGCGCGCGGGTACGACCCGAGGAACGTCACGCGCGGGCTGAACCGCCGCAGGCCGAGCAGCGCGTCCGCGACCCGCTCGTCGAGCACGTGCCCGTCCAGGTCGATGACGAACCGGTAGCGACCGAGCTCGTCGCCGATCGGCCGCGAGGACAGCAGCCCCATGTTGATGCCCCGGGTCGCGAACTGTTCGAGCATGTCGACCAGGGCCCCCGGGTGGTCGGCGGGCAGCTCGACGATGACGCTGGTCTTGTCCGATCCGGTGCGCTCGGGGATCGCCAGGGTCTTCGAGACGAGCACGAACCGGGTGACGGCACTGGCGTTGTCACCGATCGAGTCGGCCAGCACCGCCAGGTCGTAGTGGTCGGTGATGCCGGGGGGCGCCACGGCGGCGTCGGCGGTCGGCTGGTCGTCGAGCAGCGCGGCCGCGGCGGCGACGTTCGACGACGCGGGGATGTGGCCGTGGCCGCGCACGTTCGCCTCGAGCCAGTGGTGTGTCTGGGCGTAGGCCACCGGGTGCGCGTTCACGGTCCGCACGTCGGCGAGCGCGGTGCCGGGCCGGGCGACGAGCACGAAGTCGACGGGGACCAGGTACTCCCCCACGATGCGCACGCCGGGGATGCGCGCGAGGGCGTCCTGCGTCGCGCTGACCCCGCCGTCGACGCTGTTCTCGATCGCGATGACGGCCCCGACGGACCGGCCGGACATGACGTCGTCCAGGGCCTCGCCGACGTTGTTCACGCTGCGCCAGGGCTTGCCGGCCGCCGCGTCGACGAGCTTGAGGGCCGCCTCGGTGAAGGTGCCGGCGGGTCCGAGGTAGCTGTACGTGTCGGGCTCGACGTCGGGCTGGCTCATGCGGCCGAGCCTATTGCAAGCACCAACAGCCCCCGGCGCCGCCGCCACAGCGGGGCTGGAGCACCCGGCGCCGACGCAATCCCGGCGGTCAGTCCGTCGCCGTCCCCGTCAGCCGTGCCTCGCAGATCGCGGTGTCGTCCTCGTCCCGCGGGTAGGTCACCGCGGCGAAGCGCCCCTCGGGATCGAGCCGTGCCAGCAGCGAGCGGGTGATGCCGTCGAGCGCCTCGACCTGGTCGTCGGTCAGCGCGTCGATCACGAACTGCCGTGCCGTGCGGACGTGGTCCGGGGCCGCGTCGACGATGGTCGCGTAGCCGGCGTCGGTGAGCCGCACGTCGGTGGCACGTCGGTCGTCCGCCGAGGGGCACCGCGACACCAGCCCGCGCTTCTCGAGCCGGGAGACCACGTGCGACAACCGGGGCAGCGAGGCGTTCGTCGCCGAGGCCAGGGCCGACATCCGCAGCGTGCGCCCCTCGGTCTCGGACAGCATCGCGACGACCATGTAGTCGAAGTGCGTCAGGTCGGCGTCACGCTGCAGCTGCTGGTCGAGCGCCGCCGGCAGCAGCTCCATGACGGCGACGAGCTTCATCCAGGCGCGCAGTTGTCCGCGCGTCAGCCAGGGCACCTCGTCGGTCATGACCCCATCCTACGAAATGGTTGTCGTTTCAACCACCCTGGGAGTCGAGCTCCGCCGCGCGGTCACCCAGCCCACGACGAGCACGGCAACGACGACGACCAGCAGCGCGCCCTCGACCAGGAGCAGCCGGGTCGTGTAGTCGAACGGCACGACGGTCGGGTTCTTCGCCCCGTGCGCCTTCGCCGCGATCTCGGGAAGCACCACGAGCGCGAGCACGCTGCCGAGCACGACCGCGGTCTGCACGACGACGAGCACCCACGTCCGGAGTGCCCGTCCGGCGCGGCGGAGACCGAGCCCGACGAGCACCACGAACGGGGACAGGATCGCGTCGTGCAGGACCACCGCGGCGATCAGCCAGGTCGCGAGTCCGCCGATGCGGTTCGGCCGGACGGTCTCGACCATCGTGTACGCGCCGAACGCCAGCACGAGCACGCCGAGGACGACGAGCACGATCCGTGTGGCCCTCATGACCGCACCTCGATCCGCTCGATCCACTTGGTCTGCAGCACGCCGGGTCGTCCGGGGGCGATGATCCGCGCCGGGAAACCGTGGTCCAGGTCGAGCGTCGAGCCGTTCAGCTCGAGCGCGACCAGGGTCGTCGGGTCCGAGGCGTACTCGGGCCCCATGTCCATGATCCGGTAGCCGCCGTGGCGCTCGAGGCTGGTCACCCGGACGCTCGACCCCGAGTCCGCCTGCACCGCGGCCAGCAGGTCGCGCATCCGCACGCCCTTCCACGTCGCCATCTGACTCCACCCCTCGACGCACGAGATCGGCAGCTCGACCTGGGCCATCCCCAGCGCGACGAGCTCGGCACGAGAGAACGTCCGCGTCACCGCAGGCCCCGCGACCGTGAGCGTCCAGTCGGCCGCCGTCGCCGTCGCCAGCACCCCGGCGGCACGCGCCGTCCGGTTCACCGGCAGGGCGTTCGGCCCGATGTGGCGCCGGCGCGGTGCGAAGACGTTGAACGGCTCACCGAGCTTGGACGACTGCCCCACGGTCAGGACGACGACGCCGGCCGTCGCGGCCGCGACACCGGCGAAGAAGCCGCGGCGCGCGATGCGCTCGCGCCGGACCGGACGGGAGGCCCGGGGCGACTCCGCCCCGTCGGTCGCGCTGGCGGTCGGCGCACCGTCGGCCCAGCGCATCACGCGACCAGTGATCCCCCGCGGGTAGGTGGCGGACCCGCCCCGGGCCTCCACGGCGTACTCGGGCAGCTCGCTGCCCACCGACCCGTCGTACACGAACCGGCCCTCGGCGTCGTAGGCGTCCCGCTTCCGCCAGTAGCGGGCGATGATCCGCAGCTTCGCGGCGATGTGGATGACGAGCGAGCCGATGAGCACGAACGACAGCGCGTAGTGGACCTGGCGGAACGGGAACGGCCACGGGTACCACTGGTAGGTGTTCACGAGCCCGGTGCCGACCTGCACGACGGCCGCGGAGACGAAGACCGCGATCGACACGCGCTCGAGCAGGTGCAGCACGCCGCGCACCGGCGGGTCCTGCGCGAGCGCGGGCATCACCGTGTTGAGCTTGGCGAACAGCAGCGGGATGATCGCGATCCCCGCGGTGATGTGGAGCCCCTGCGTGAACTGGTAGAGCTGCGTCGGCCGCGTGGGGAACCGCATCCAGGGCAGCGGGTCCTGCAGGAAGTGGCTGTAGACGCCGGTGCCGAAGCAGATCAGGAACGCGATGCCGAGCAGCCGGCCGAGCACGACAGCGGTCCGGGCGTTGCGGTTCGGGGACGCCATCGCGGACCGGGCGTCGTGCAGTGAGCGACGCACGATCGTCGGTAGCCTCGACGCACCATGCGACTGCGACTCGGCCATCCCCTGTCCACAGTGATCGCCGTCGTCGGCGTGCTGGCCCTGGCGGGCGTCATCGCCGTCGGCATCACGCATCTGGGGTTCCTCCGGTCCGGTCATCGAACACCATTCGTCACGTGGACCCTGATCGCTTGGGCGGTGTTCGTCATCGCGGTCCTGGCGCTGCGGTCCGTCCCGGCACGACTGGTGACCATCATCGTCCTCGGCGGGGCGCTCGTGGTGGGACTCGCCGCACTGGTCGGCCCGCCGAACACGAGCACGGACTCCGCACGGTACGCCTGGGACGGCATCGTGCAGAACGCCGGGGTCTCGCCCTACGCACACACGCCGCAGTCCGAGGCCCTGGCACACCTGCGCCCGGACTGGCTGTTCCCGGACAAGGTGAACGGCACGTGCGACAACCTGAAGCCGCGGCTGCACGGGCTCGGCGACGGGGCGGACGGGCACTGCGTCGCGATCAACCGCGTGGACGTGCCGACGATCTACCCGCCGCTCGCCGAGATGTGGTTCGCCCTGGTGCGACTGGTCGTGCCGACGACCGCGCAGTACATGCCGTTCCAGGTGGCGGGCCTGCTCGTCTCGCTCGGGGTGACCGTCGGGCTGCTCGTCGTCCTGCGCCGCCTCGGTCGCCCGGCGTGGTGGGCGGCACTGTGGGCCTGGTCGCCGCTCGTCGCGTCCGAGGCCGTGACCAACTCGCACGTCGACGTGCTGGGAGCCGCGCTGGCCACGGCGGGCGCGGTGCTCGTGGCGTTCGGCCGGCCGATCTGGGGCGGGATCGCCCTCGGGGCCGCGACCGCCGCCAAGCTCATCCCGGCGATCGTCTACCCACCGCTGCTCGGGCGGTGGCGGCACTGGTGGGCGATCCCGGTCGGCATCGCCGTGTTCGGGCTGCTCTACGTGCCCTACGTCATCACGACGGGCGCGAAGGTGCTCGGGTACCTGCCGGGCTACCTGACCGAGGAGGGCTACGAGGACGGCTCCCGCTTCGCGCTCGTCTCGCTGGTGACGGAGGGCGACGCCGGCACCGTGCTCGTCGGGCTGCTCGTGCTGGCCGCGGCCGTGGTCGCTTGGCGGCTCTCGGACCCCGCACGCCCGTGGTCCGGCGAGGTCCTGATGATCGGCGTGACCTTCCTGGCCGTCACCCCGCGCTACCCCTGGTACGCGCTCCTGCTCATCCCGTTCGTGGTGCTGTCCGGCCGGTGGGAGTGGCTGTCGATCGCGCTCGCCATCGCCCTGCGCGGCGTGTGGCCCTCGGTCGACGCGTACCGGTGGTGGCTCGGCGCGGCGGTCCTCGTGATCGTCGTCGTCACGCTCGTCCGGACCGACCGCGACGACTGGCTCCGGTGGCGGGACCGACTCGTGCCGTCCCGCATGCGCCGTCCGCGACCGGCACCGATGTCGCGCGACGTATCATCGCAGCCATGACCGCCGTCGCACTCCCGGCCACCGGGCTGCTCCGTCGGGTCCGAGCCGAGTCCGCCGTCCCGCCCCGACCGGACGGCGACACCGGGCTCGTCGACCGCTTCGGCCGTCGCGCGGTGGACCTGCGCGTGTCGCTGACCGAGCGCTGCAACCTCCGCTGCACGTACTGCATGCCGGCCGAGGGGCTGCCCGTCATCCCCACCGATGCGCTGATGACCGCGGCCGAGATCGAACGCCTCGTGCGGCTCGGCTCGGAGCACCTCGGCATCCGCAAGGTCCGGTTCACGGGCGGTGAGCCGCTGCTGCGCGCCGACCTGGTCGACGTCATCACGCGCTGCGCCGCGCTGCCCGTCGAGCTGTCCCTCACCACGAACGCGATCGGGCTCGCCGCTCGCGCCCAGGCCCTGCGTGACGCCGGGCTCACCCGCGTCAACGTGTCGCTCGACACCGTCGACCCCGATGTCTTCGCCACCGTGACCCGCCGGCCGTTCCTGGCGCGGGTCCTCGACGGCATCGCCGCGGCGGCGGACGCCGGGCTCGGGGTGAAGGTCAACGCGGTCCTGCTGCGGGGCGTGAACGACCACCTGGCGGTCGACCTGCTGACGTGGTGCCTCGAGCGCGGCCACGAGCTGCGGTTCATCGAGCAGATGCCGCTCGACCCCGGACACGCCTGGGACGGCACGTCGATGGTGACCGCCGCCGAGACCCGCGCGATGCTCGGCGAGCACCACGTCCTGACCCCCGACGACGCGCCCCGCGACGGCGCACCGGCCGAGCGCTTCCGGGTGGCGTCCCGCGCGACCGGCGAGGACCTGGGCACCGTCGGCGTCATCGCCAGCGTGACCGAGTCGTTCTGCGCCGACTGCACCCGCACCCGCCTGACCGCCGAGGGACACGTCCGCAGCTGCCTGTTCTCGGACGAGGAGTCGGACCTGCTGACCCTCATGCGCGACGGTGCCACGGACGAGCAGGTGCTCGACCGCTGGCGTCTGGCGATGTGGGCGAAGCCGCGTGACCACGGCGACGACGCGGACGGCATGGTGCACCCGTCCCGCGGCATGAGCGCGATCGGCGGATGACGATGACCACGATGCGGTTCTTCGCCGCCGCGCGTGCCGCGATCGGCGTGGACGAGACCACGGTCGACGCCGACACGCTCGACGACGCGCTGCGCGGGGTGGACGCCGCCGACGCGGACCGCTGGCGCACGCTGCAGGAGCGCTGCTCGTACCTGGTCGACGGGCTCAGCACCCGCGACCGGTCGACGCCGCTCGACGGTGTCGCATTCGTCGACGTGATGCCGCCCTTCGCCGGCGGCTGACGCCCGCACGGTGCGAGGTTGCGCGGTTGCGCACGGTGCGAGGTTGCGCCGTGGTGCGAGGTTGATCGCTGGGTGCCCGGAAAGAACCTCGCACGGAGCGGTCATCCGCGCACGTGTTGGACGTCAGCGGGCCGGCGCATAGACGTCGAGCTCGTCGGGCTCGACGGCGATGCGGACGAGGTCGCCGCGGGTCAGGCCCAGGCGGGACGCCGTGGCGATCGTCACGTCCGCGACGAGTTCGCCGGCGCGGACCCGGACCAGTCCGTCGCGCGGCTCCAGACCGAGCACCGTGCGCTCCGGCCCGGCACCGTCCCGCGTCACGACGACGGCCGTCGGGTGGTACGCGGCCAGGACGGCACGACCGGGAGGCTCGGTGTGCGCCCGCGACGTCAGCTCGCCGCCGCCCTGCAGCAGGACGCCCCGGCCCGTGGCCGTCCCGGAGACCAGGGCCAGTCCCGAGAACGCGGCACCGAACGCACTGGTCGGGCGTCCGAGCACCCGGGCGGTCGGCCCCTGCTCGACGACACGACCGCGCTCGACGACCACGATGCGGGACGCCAGGGCGACGACCTCGATCGGGTCGTGGGTCACGATGACGCTCGGCCGACCGGCGACGGCGATGCGCAGGGCGGCCCGGACGTCGTCGCGGGCCTCGACGTCGAGCGCCGAGGTCGGCTCGTCGAGCAGCAGCACCGCGGGGTCCGCGGCCAGGGCCCGGGCGATCGCGACGCGCTGGGCCTGTCCCCCCGACAGCGTCGCCGGCGCTCGGTCGGCCAACGCGAGCGCGTCGACGGCGGTCAGCGCCCCATCGGAGCGGAGCCGGGCCTCCCGTCCGCCCGTGCCGGCTGCGCGCGGACCGTAGCCGACGTTGCGGGCGACCGACTGGTCCGGGAACAGCTCCGGGCGCTGCGTGACCAGACCGACCCGACGGCGGTGGGACGGCACGGAGCGGTGCCCGTCGTCGACGGACCGGCCGGCGACCTCGATGCCGCCGGCGTCGATGCGCAGGAGCCCGGCGACGGCCTCGACGACCGAGGACTTGCCGGCGCCGTTCGGTCCGACCAGCGCCACGCACTCGTCGGTACCGACCACCAGGTCGACGTCGACGTCACGGTCGCGCAGGACGACGTGGGCGTGCATGCCGGTCACGTCGTCACCGTCCGCGCTCCGCGGATCGACGTCACGCCGATGACGACGACCGCCACCACGACCAGCACGAGTGCCAGCGCGACCGCGGTGTCCGGATCGATCTCCCGCTGCAGGTAGATCTCCAGCGGCAGGGTGCGCGTGACCCCCTGCAGGCTGCCCGCGAAGGTCAGGGTCGCGCCGAACTCACCGAGCGCCCGGGCGAAGCACAGCACGACGCCGGACGCGATGCCGGGGAGCGCGCGCGGGATCGTGACCGTGACGAGCACCCGCGTGGGGCTCGCGCCGAGCGTCCCGGCGACCCGTTCGAGCCGGTCGCCACCGACGCGCAGCGAACCCTCGACGGACGACACCAGGAACGGCATCGCGACGAACGTCTGCGCCATCACGACCGCGACGGTGGTGAAGGCGATCCGGATCCCGTGGTCGGCCAGGAACCCGCCGACCGGGCCGATGCGCCCGAACGCAGCCAGCAGCGCGAGCCCGCCCACGACGGGCGGCAGCACCAGGGGCAGCAGGACGAGCGCCCGTGCGACGCCGATCCAGCGCGACCGGACGCGGGAGAACAGCACCGCGAGGGGCAGGCCGAGCACCAGTGCGATGCCCGTGGCAGCGGCCGCCGTGCCGAGGCTGAGTCCCAGGGCGGTGAGCGAGGCGGGTGCGGTGACCAGGGTGACGAAGGACGACCAGTCGACACGGCCGACCATCGCCAGGACGGGCACGACGACGAACAGGCCGCCCACGACGGCCGGCACCGGCAGCCACCAGGGCGTGGCGGTGCGGCTGTGCGTGCGGGTCACGGCTTCCCGAAGCCCGCTCCCCGCAGCACCTGCTCGCCCGCACTCGAACGGACGTACGCGCTGAAGGACGCGGCGAGCGCGGCGTGCTCCGAGCCCGTGACGACGCCGATCGGGTAGGTGTTGACGGCCTTGGCCGCGGCGTCGAAGTCGACCCCGTCGACCTTGCCGTCGGCGCCCGTGACGTCGGTGACGTAGACCAGCCCGGCGTCGGCCTGTCCGGACTCGACCTTGCCGAGCACGTCGGTGACGGACTGTTCCTCGCTGACGGGCTGCAGCGTGACCCCGCTGGCCTGTTCGACGGTCTGGGTCGCCGCGCCGCAGGGCACGGGCGCCGCGCACGTCACGACCTGCAGTCCGGGTGCGTTCAGGTCCCGCAGGTCGTGGATGCCCTTCGGGTTGCCGGGGGCGACCGCGATCTGCAGGGTGTTCGTCGCGAAGGCCGGGGTGCCGCCGGTGATGAGTCCGGCGTCGGTGAGCTTGGTCATGTTCGCCTCGTCCGCGCTGGCGAACACGTCGGCGGGGGCGCCGTTCTGGATCTGCGACACCAGGTCGCTCGAGCCCGCGAACGAGAAGATCACGGTGGCGCCCGGGTGGGACGCCTCGTAGTCCTTGCCGAGCGTGGTGAACGTCTGCTGCAGGGACGCCGCGGCGAAGACGGTGATCGCGCCGGTGGGGGTCGCACTGGCGCCCGGCGTGGTGCTCGCACCGCCGCTGTTGTCCGTCCCGCCCTGGGTGCTGCACCCGGACAGGAGCGCGGCGGCGACGACCGCCGTGACGATCGCGCTGGTCCTGCGCATGTCCGATCCCCTCTGAGCCGCATCTGCGACTACTCCACCCGATCCTAGGCGCATCTGCACCGCGGGACGGGTCAGACGACCGGGCGGCCCTCCCGCTGCCAGGCCTGCATGCCACCGTCGAGGACCACGGCGGGGCGGCCTGCGGCCGACGCCCACGCGACGGCACGGGGGCCACGTGCGCAGACGACCACGAGCGCCGATCCGCTGTCCTGACCGTCGGTCGCGAGCTCGTCCGGGGTCACGGCACCCGGGATGACCCCCTCGGCCCGCTCCTCCGGCGTCCGCACGTCGACCACGACCAGCGGGTCGGCCGGGTCGGCGAGCCGCGCCGCGAGCGCCGCGGGGGCGATCCGGTCGGGTTCCGCTACCGGAGCCGGGGGCCGGCGCGAGTCGGGCCCCCGTCGCAGCGGGCTCTCGGTCCAGCGCCAGCGTCGGGCGTCGACGCTGAGCACCCGGCCGACCAGCGGGTCCCCGAGTCCGGCCACGATCGCCGTCACCTGCGCCGCCATCACCGACCCGACCGCCCCACACAGGGCGGGGAGCACGCCGTCGACCGCGCACGACCCCTCGTCCGGGTGCACGTCGGGGTGCAGGTCGTGGAAGTCCACCGCGGTGCCGGTCACCGTTCCCGCGTCGTCGAAGACCGACACCTGCCCGTCGTAGCCGAGCACGGTCCCCCAGACGAACGGCACCCCCGCTGCGGCGCAGGCGTCGGACACCTCGCGGGTGACCACGACCGAGTCCGCGGCGTCGACCACCACGTCGTGCCCGGTGACCACCGCGGCTGCGAACCGCTCGACACGGGCGTCGACGACGGCCTCGGGGTCGACCGCCCGCGCGTGCTCGGCGGCGACCTGTGCCTTCGGCCGACCGAGGTCCGCCGTCGTGAAGAGCGTCTGCCGAGCCAGGTTCGACGGGTCGACGGTGTCCGGGTCGACGATCGTCAGCCGGGCGATCCCACTGCCGGCCAGGTAGGACACGACCGGGGCGCCGAGACCGCCGGCTCCGACGACCAGGACCCGCGCGCCCGCCAGGCGTTCCAGGGTGCGGTCTCCGCCGGCGTCGAGGGCGGCGGTGCGGGACCCCAGCCGGCGTCGGGCGGGGCTCAGCGGGTCACTCGTCGTCACGGGGCGCCTCCACGGTGACCATCGTCGCCTTGACCGATGCCGTCGCGACGGACCCGACCTCGAGTCCGAGCTCGCGGACGGCCTCGGCGCTCATCAGGGACACGACGCGGTGCGGGCCGCACTGCAGTTCGACCTGGGCCATGACGGTGTCGACGACGACGTCGGTCACGATGCCGACGAACCGGTTCCGTGCGGAGCTCCGACCGACGGCGGGGTCGGGCAGCGCGGCACTCTGGGCCTTCGCGTGCACGGCCAGTTCGTGCCCGTCGACGACCGCGCGGCCGGTGTCGTCCGAAAAACGTGTGAACGTCCCCGCATCCACCAGTCGACGGACGGTGTCGTCGCTGACACCGAGGTACCGGGCGGCATCCCTGATGCGTAGGCGGCTCATGCCGGGATGTTAGCGGGTGCGGACACCTGCCGGATCCTGTGAGCACTCCGAATCAGGGGGTGTCCTTCCCAGCCCACCGCGTCTCGGCTTCGGGTCCCCGTCCAGGAGCCGCCGATACCGTCGAGCCCGTGAGCGCACCCCGGACCGGCACCATCAGCGTCCCTCGGCCGCTGTCCGCACCCACGGTGCGCAGCCGGCTCCGAGGGGCCACCGGTGCCGTCGGTCTGGCCGTCGTGCGGACCCCCGAACTCACCATCGGCGCACTCGCGGTCATCGTCACCGCGGCGTTCTCGTGGGTGCCCTCGCTCTGGTACGACGAAGCCGCCACGGTCACCAGCGCGACCCGCAGCTGGCCGCAGCTCTGGGCCGAACTGCACTCGGTGGACGCCGTGCACGGTCTCTACTACGCACTCATGCACGCGTGGTTCTGGCTGGTCGGGTACACGCCCTTCACCCTCCGGTTCCCGAGCGCCCTGGCGATCGGTGTCGCCGCGGGACTCGTGGTCGCCCTCGGTCGACGACTCGGCGGACGCCGACTCGGCATCGTCGCCGGGCTGGTCTTCCTCGCACTCCCCCGCGTCCAGTGGGCGGGCGGCGAGGGCCGTCCCTACGCCACCATCACGGCGCTCTCGGTGTGCCTGACCCTCGTCGGTCTGACCGCGGTCCGCCGCACGCGGTCCGGCCGTCGTCCGGTGCTGTGGTGGTCCGCCTACGGCGTCGTCGCCCTGGTCGCAGTGACCTTCAACGTCTACCTTGCACTCGCGGTCGTCGCGCACGCGGTCGTCCTGCTCTGGACCGGTCTCGCCGAGCGTCGACGCACGCGCGACTCGCTCATGACCGCGCGGGGGTCGTCCGCGCAGCCCCTGGTGTCCCGTCGGGCCGTGCGGTCGTGGATGATCGCCGCCGGTTCCGCTGCACTCCTGGTCTCGCCCTTCGTGCTCGCGGTCGCGTCGCAGTCCAAGCAGGTCGGCTGGATCGCCGGCATCACCGAGCGCACCAACGACCAGGTGTTCGCGACCGCGTGGTTCGGCGGGCTCAACTGGTACGCCGCCGTCGCCTGGACCCTCATGGCCGTCGGGGTCGTCGTCGCCGTGGTCCGGTCGCACCGGCGCAGCCCCTCGGTCCGCGCGCTGTTCCGGATGCAGGCCGTCCGTGTCGCCCTGCCGCTGGCGATCCTGCCGACCGCGGCCCTCGTCGGCGCGACCGCTCTGGGTGAGCACCTGTACTCCCCGAAGTACGCCAGCCTGAGCCTGCCGTTCGTCGCCCTGCTCGTCGCCCTGGCCCTCACGGTGGTGCGGCCCAAGGCCCTGCTGGTCGGTGGGCTCGCGGTGGTGCTCGTGCTGTCCGTCCCGAACGCCTACGACGTCAAGACCCCGCTGTCGAAGCAGGACTCCACCTGGGCACGCGCCGCGTCCATCGTGGCCGCCGCCCGCGACGCCCGGCCCGACGCCGACGAGGGCGTCATCTACGGCAGCGTCTACCGCCACCCGGGCGCCACCGCCGACATCATCCGCGTGTCCTACCCGTGGGCGTTCACCGGCATGACCGACCTGGGCGTCCGCAAGGACGGTCCGGAGTCCGGCGTCCTCTGGAACCAGACCGGCGACCTGGCGACGACCGTCCCCGCCAGACTCGGCGACATCGACACCGTCTGGTTCGTCGGCGGCACCTCGCGCAACATCGAGCCCGAGGCCGCCGCCGTGCTCGCCCGACAGGGCTTCGTCGCCGAGCACCACTGGCAGACCGGCACCGTGCTGCTCACGCAGTACGTCCGCGCACGCTGACCCGCGAGCACCTGCACGGTCCCGATGCCGCGCTGTGCCATGCTGCGAGCATGCAGCACGACGTCCGCCTGATCGCGCCGGCCGACGCCGCACCGCTCGCCGACCTGCTCGTCCGGAACCGCGCGTGGCTCGCCCCGTGGGATCCCGCGCGGCCCGACTCCTACTTCACCGAGGGCGGCCAGCGCGCCGAGATCGACGGCTGTCTGCGCCGCCGGGGTCGCGGCGAGATGCTGCCCCTCGTCATCACCACCGACGACGTGGTCGTGGGACGGCTCAACGTCAACTCGATCGTCCGCGGCGCGTTCGAGTCCGGCACCCTCGGCTACTGGGTCGCCGAGGAGTCGGCCGGGCACGGAGCGGCGACCACGGCCGTGGGACTGGCCGCGCGCATGGCGTTCGACGGCCTCGGGCTGCACCGGCTCGAGGCGGGGACGCTCCCCCACAACGCGCGGTCCCAGCGGGTGCTCGAGAAGAGCGGCTTCGAGCGGTACGGCTACGCGCCGCGCTACCTGCGCATCGCCGGGGACTGGCAGGACCACGTGCTGTTCCAGCGGCTGGCCGACTGACGGCGCCACGTCGACGCACGGTGGCGCCGCGGACGGCGGTGCTCGGGTCGGCTCAGTGCACCAGGCGGGCGCCGTGCACCGGACCGGTCGCCCGGACGGCGACGAAGCCCGCGGCACTCAGCGCCACCTGGACCTCGAGCGCGTTGTCGCGGTCGGCGACGAGGAACGCGACCGTCGGTCCGCTGCCCGACACCAGACCCGCCAGCGCCCCGGACTTCTCCCCGAGCTCGAGCGTCCGCGCCAGCTCGGGCTGCAGCCGCATCGCCGGGGCCTGCAGGTCGTTGTGCAGGCAGTCGGCCAGCAGGTCGGGGTCGCCGGCACGCAGGGCCTGCAACACGTTGGACTCCACCACCGGGGTGGACGGCGCCGGAGCGATGTCTGCACGGTAGCGGTCGCGGTGGGCGTCGAGCGCACGGTAGACCGCCGGGGTCGACAGCCCGTCGTCGCTGAGCGCCAGCACCCAGTGGAACTCGCCCTTCGCGAGCGCCGGACTGAGCTCGTCGCCACGACCCGTCCCGACCGCGGTCCCGCCGGCGAAGGCGAACGGCACGTCGGCTCCGAGTCGTGCCGCGATCCGGAGCAGTTCGTCCCGCCCGAGCGCCGTGCCCCAGAGGGTGTCCACGGCGAGCAGCGTGGCAGCGGCGTCGGCGGATCCCCCGCCCATGCCGCCCGCGACCGGGACGCGCTTCTCGATGGTCAGGCGCACCCCACCGGTGTACCCGGCCGACTCGGCGACCATCCGGGCCGCACGGATCGCCAGGTTCGTGCCGTCGACGGGCACGGACGACGTGTCGATCGAACCGGTGAACGTGACGGAGAAGTCGTCGGCGGGTTCGGCGACGACGTCCTCGAACAGCGAGACCGCCTGGTACGCCGTCGCGACGTCGTGGTAGCCGTCGTCCTGCAGGGCTCCGACCGACAGGAAGACGTTGATCTTGCCGGGGGCGCGCGTCCGGACGCGTGTCGGAGCGGCCAGCGAGGTCATGACCCCAACCTATCCCGCGCGCGCTGCGGTGAAACCACGCTCCAGGTCGGTCAGGATGTCGTCCGGGTGCTCCAGGCCGATCGACAGGCGGATGAGTCCCTCGCCCACCCCCGCGGATGCCCGCTCCGACGGGGTCATCTGCACGTGGGTCGTGGACGCCGGGTGCACGACGAGCGACCGGACGTCGCCGATGTTCGAGACGTGGTCGAACAGCTCGAGGGCGTCGACGAACCGACGCCCGGCCTCGACACCGCCGGCGAGGTCGAACGCGAGCACCGCGGACGGACCCGCGGGGACGTACCGCTGCTGCAGGTGGTGCCACGGCGACGAGGGCAGCCCGGCGTAGTGCACGTGCTCGACCTGGTCGTGGGCGTCGAGCCACGATGCGACCGTCGCGGCGTTCGCCACGTGCCGGTCCATGCGCAGCGAGAGCGTCTGGATGCCCTGCAGCACCAGGAACGCGTTCAGCGGTGCGATGGCCGGGCCGAGGTCGGCCAGCAGCTTCGACCGCGTGCGCTGGATGTAGGCGCGGCGCCCGAACTTGGCGGCGAAGTCGGTGTTCGCGAAGCCGGACTCCTGCGTCGACGTCAGCTGCGGGTACTGCTCCGCGTGGGCGGCCCAGTCGAAGTTCCCGCTGTCGACGATCAACCCCGCGATGGCGCTGCCGTGCCCGGCGAGGTACTTCGTCGCCGAGTGCACGACGATGTCCGCGCCGTGCTCGATCGGGCGGACCAGGTACGGCGTCGCGATGGTGTTGTCGACGATGAGCGGGACCCCGGCGTCGTGGGCCACACCCGCCACCCCGGCGAAGTCGAGGACGTCGCCGCGCGGGTTCGGGATCGACTCCCCGAAGAACGCCCGGGTCTCCGGACGCACCGCCGCTGCCCACTCGGACAGGTCGGTGGGGTCCTGCACGAAGGTGAACGCGATGCCGAGGTCCTTCAGCGTCGACGCGAACAGCGTGTAGGTCGCCCCGTACAGCGACGCGCTCGACACGATGTGGTCCCCGGCCCGGGCGAGCCCGAGCACCGCGAGCGACGTCGCTGCCTGACCGGACGCCAGCGCCAGCGCTGCGACCCCGCCCTCCAGGTCGGCGATCCGGCGTTCCAGTGCGGCTGCTGACGGGTTGTTCACCCGCGAGTACGTGTGCCCGGGCGCGTTGAGCAGGAACCGGTCGGCGGCGTCCTCACCCGACGGGTACACGAACGCCGCGGTCTGCGCGATGGGCGGCACGTTCCCGCCGAACCCCGGGTCGGACTTGAAGCCGGCCCGGATCTGCCGGGTCTCGAAGGCCCAGTCGTCCTCGACTGCCATCAGGCGACCGGCCCGGCACCGACGGACGAGACGGCATCGTCCGGCACCGACGCCCGCACGAGCGGGATGACCTGCTCGCCGAACCGCTCCATCTCCTCGAGCTGCGGGGAGAACTGCAGCAACAGGGTGTCGACACCGGCGTCCTCGTACTCGCGGATCCGCGAAGCGACCTGCTCCGGGGTCCCGACGAAGCCCGGACGCAGGCCCCGGTTGGACACCGAGTAGTCCTCGAGCGAGGGGACGTGCTCGAGCTGCGACTTCGAGATGAAGTCCTGGTAGGACTCGTAGGCGTTGCCGTGCTGCACGTCGGTGATGCGCGCGAGCTCGGCCTGCGCTTCCGCTTCCGTCTCGCGGACGATCGCGTACGCGGCCATGCCGAACGCCTCGAACGGCGGCAGCCCGGCCTCGTCGCGGCGACGGCGCATCTCGGCGATCTTCGCGCGGAGCTCCTCGACGGTCCCTCCGTGGGTCACGTAGGCGTCGGCGTAGTGGGTGATGCTCGCCTTGCCGGCCTCGCTCTCGCCACCGGCGTAGATGCGGGGCGTCACGCGCGGCTTCGGCTCGAGGTGGGCGTTCTGGATGTCGTAGTACTCGCCGGAGAACGAGTACGGAGTCTGGCTCCAGAGCCCCTTCATGACCTCGACGAACTCGGCCGTGCGCTTGTACCGGTCGTCGTGCTCGGAGAAGATCCCGCCGTACTGCCGTGCCTCTTCGGCCCACCAGGCGCTCACCACGTTGAAGGTGAACCGGCCGCCGGAGATGTCGTCGATCGTCGCAGCCTGCTTGGCGGTGACCGCCGGCAGGTGGTAGCCGGGGCGCATCGCCGCCATGATCTCGAGCCGGTCGGTCGTCGCCGCGATGGCCGCGGCGAGCGCCCACGCCTCGAGTGAGGGCGCCGCGACGCCCTTGATGTCGTTGAGGTTGAGCTCCGGGACGAGCGTCAGGTCGAAGCCGATCCGCTCGGCGCGCTGCGCCAGGCGCTTGACATAGTCGAAGGTGACGGGCATCTGCTCGTCGTCGACGTTGCGCAGCCAGCCGCCGAAGAGCGGGGTCCAGTATCCGAATCGCACGAGGTTCCTTGCTGGTGGGGACGACGGACTGGAGGCTCGGTGCCGGTGGCGAGCCGGGCCTCCCGTCCGGTGGGTGGTCGGGTCAGCCGTGCGCCGCTGCGCCCGCGGAGGCGGGCTGGTACGCGGCGTCGAGCAGACCGCCGAGGTACCGCGCGATCGAGCGCGGCCCGGAGGCGGGCGCCGATTCCTCGACGGCCGGGTTGTAGTTCGTGTTCGTGTTGATGTCGTACACGACGTGGCGGCCGTCGGTCGTCTCCATGAACTCGACGCCGGCGATCGTGATGCGCTGATCGGCGAGGAAGGTGCGGAGCTGCTGGACGAGGGGATGGGTCGCGGTGACGTCTGCTCGCACTGCGAAGGCGCTCGGCCCGTCCGTCCCGGGGACGTCGCACACCGCTCCGGCGATGACCTGGGGGACCTCGCAGGCGTCGGCCGGGCAGAGCTCGAAGCTGCCGGCGCTGGTGTCGACGCGGACGGCGTAGACGAACTCGCCGCCGACGAACTCGACCCGGGTGATGAAGGGCTCGCGGGCGGTCAGGTACTCCTGCAGCAGGGTGATGCCGTCGACCGGTTCCTCGAACTCCGGGGAGTCGACGTGGGCGTCGAACTCAGCCAGCGAGTCGAAGCGGCGGACGCCGAGGCCCTTGCCGCCCTGGTTGTGCTTGGTGATGAAGGGGACGTCCTGGCCGTCGGTGAAGGTCCGAGCGGCCTGCTTGAGCGTCGTCGAGCCGAACACGGCCGTGGTGCGCGGGACGTCGAACCCGGCGCCCGCGAGCAGCCCGTGCTGGGCGACCTTGGAGACCTCGAGCTCGAGGACGTGGCTGCCGCCGACGACGGGTCGTCCGGCGCGCTCGAGCCAGCCGAGCACCGCACGGGTGTACTCCTTGCTGTGCTCGTGCCCGCGCGTGTGGGAGCTCGCCGACATCCGGGACCAGAAGACGCCCGGCTCGGGCTCGGCTCCGAGGTCGATCTGGCCCTCGGTCAGCAGGATCTCCTGGACCGGGACGCCCTCGGCCTCGAAGGCAGCGGCGAGCGGCGGGAACCACTCGGGGTTCTCGTGGATGACGTACACGCGCGGAGTGCTCACGCGTCCACCCTAGGCACGGCGGGTCGGCAGGTGCCAGGTGTGTGACGCGGTGTTGCCCGGGTGAGCTCAGCGCGTGAATACCTGCTGGCCGACGACACCGAGCAGCTCGAGCTTCTGGGCGTCCTCGCTGCCGACCGGCGCGGTGAAGAGCAGCAGGGCCTGGGTCTGGGTCGACGTGTGCAGGACCTGGCAGTCGACCGTGATCCGCCCGAGCTCCGGGTGCACGAAGGTCTTGTGGTCTTCCCAGCGGCTGGCGACCTCGTGCAGGGCCCAGAGCTGCCGGAACGGCTCGCTCTGCGCCTGCAGGTCCGCGACGAGGGCCGCTGCACGGCGATCGCCCGGCCCGGCGGCGCCGACCGCGGCACGGAGCGCGGCGACCTGCGCTCGCGCGAGCCGGTCGTGCTGCTCGGGCGCGTACTTCGCCGGCTCGGTCGTGGTCATGAACCAGCGCCACGGTTGGTAGCGCTCGTTGCCGGTCAGCCCGACGGTGCTGCCGAGCAACGCGGCACCGAGCCGGTTCTCGACGAGGGTCTCCCCCAGGTCGCTCACGACGATCGCCGGTGTGTCCTCGAGCCGGTCGAGCACGCGCAGGATCGCCGCGTCGACGTGGTCACTGCGGTGGACCCGGACCGGCGCGTTGTGGCCGGCCAGGCGGAACAGGTGGTCGCGCTCGTCGAGGGAGCAGCGCAGCGCCCGGGTGATCGCGGCCACCATCTGCTCGGAGGGCTGCGGACCCCGCTGCTGTTCCAGGCGCGTGTAGTAGTCGACGGACATCCCCGCCAATGCGGCCACTTCCTCGCGGCGCAGCCCGGGCGTGCGACGCCGCGCGCCGGCACCGAGCCCGACGTTCTCCGGGCGCAGGAGCTCACGGCGACGGCGGAGGAAGTCGGCGAGCGCTGGGCGGTCCATGCCGACCAGTCTGCTGCGACCCGCGCGCCGGTGCCAGGGACCGACGGTCCCCCGATGTGCGGGCTCTGGATGCGCCGCGATCGCCGGAGCATCGTGGTCGGCATGGACATCACGAACTCGACCGTCTTCATCTCCGGCGCGACCTCGGGCATCGGCCTGGGTCTCGCCCTCCGCCTGCAGCAGGCCGGCAGCACCGTCGTCATCGGTGGGCGCCGTCAGTCGCTGCTGAACTCCCTGGCTGCCGAGCACGGCTTCGGCACCGTGCAGATCGACGTCGACGACCCGGCGTCGATCACCGCCGCGGCAGCCTCGGTCATCGAGACGCACCCCGCGCTCGACACCCTGGTCACGATGTCGGGGATCATGCGCCAGGAGGACCTGCGGTCGTCGGCGCACCTGGCGGATGCCGAAGCCACCGTCACGACGAACTTCCTGGGGACCGTCCGGCTCGTCGACGCGTTCCTGCCGCACCTGCTGACGCAGCAGGCATCCACCGTGATGACGGTCTCGTCCGGGCTCGCCTTCACACCCCTGACCCCGACACCGACCTACAGCGCGATGAAGGCCGCCGTGCACTCGTACACGCTGTCCCTGCGGCAGCAGCTCGTCGGCTCGCCGGTCTCGGTGCTCGAGCTCGTGCCCCCGGCGGTCGCGACCGACCTGCAGGGCGCGGGCGTGGACTTCGGCGGGATGCCGCTCGACGACTTCCTGACCGAGGTCGTGGCCCTGCTGCAGGCCGGGGCGTCGCCGGAGGTTCTGGTGCAGAACGTGCTGCCGCTGCGGTGGTCGGAGCGCGACGGGACGCAGCAGCAGCTGATCGAGCGGCTCGCGTCGCACTGAGGGAGGTGCGGCGCGGCGGCGCAGCGGCGGCGCGGCGCGGCGCGGCGGGCGCGTTCGTGCGGGGGTGATCGCGTGGTGCGAGGTTGTTTCCTCGCACCACGCCGTCACCGTCGCACGGACCGCGAAGCTCGCACGGTGCGGCCTGGGGCGGGCAGCGACGCTCGCACGGTGCTACATGGGACGAGTGATCGCGTGGTGCGAGGTTGTTTCCTCGCACCACGCCGTCACCGTCGCACGGACCGCGAAGCTCGCACGGTGCGGCGTGGGGCGGGCTAGTCCGCGGCGGCGAGCACCGTGCGCCCGAGCCGCACGAAGTCGTCGACACCGAGTTCCTCGCCCCGGGCCGTCGGCGCGATGCCGGACGCCTCGAGCACCTGGGACGCGTGCGCGCTGCCGCCGAGGACGCCGGAGAGCGCCTGGCGGAGCATCTTCCGTCGCTGCTGGAACGCCGCGTCGACGAGCGCGAACACCTGGGCCCGCAGTGCCTCGTCGCCCGGCGGGTCGTGCCGCACGAACCCGACCAGCACGCTGTCGACGTTCGGCACCGGCCAGAAGACCTGGCGGCTCACCTGCCCGGCGATGCGCCATGCGCCGTACCACGCCGCCTTGACGCTCGGCGAGCCGTAGACCTTGCTGCCCGGATCGGCGGCGAGCCGGTACCCGACCTCGGCCTGCACCATCACGAGCGACCGTTCGATCGACGGGAACATCGCGAGCAGGTGCAGGAGCACCGGCACGGAGATGTTGTACGGGAGGTTCGCGACGAGGTGCGTCGGCGCCGACGGCAGGTCGCCCGGACCGATCGTCATCGCGTCCTGGTGCACGACCGTCAACTGCGCGGACGGCTGCATCGCGGCGACGGTGGTCGGGAGCTGTGCCGCGAGTCGGGCGTCGATCTCGACCGCGGTGACGGGCGCGCCGGTCTCCGTCAGCCCGAGCGTCAGCGACCCGAGGCCCGGCCCGACCTCGAGCACGGCGGAGTCAGCCGTGACCCCACCGGCTGCGACGATGCGCCGCACGGTGTTGGCGTCGTGCACGAAGTTCTGGCCGAGCTTCTTGGTGGGCGTGACGTCGAGCTGCGACGCCAGGTCGCGGATCTCGGCCGGGCCGAGCAGTGCGCTCACTGTTCGACCGTGATCGGTTCGGCGTCCCACGCGCCGTAGACCAGCTCGGTGTTCGAGGCGATCTGCGCCGCGAGCATCGACGCGTCGGTGCCGATGGTCTCGGCCATCGACCGGAGGGTGAGCGGGATCAGGTACGGCGCGTTCGGCCGGCCGCGGAACGGTGTCGGCGTCAGGTAGGGCGCGTCCGTCTCGACCATGATCAGGTGCCGCGGGGCGGTGATCAGGGCGTCCCGCAGCGACTGCGCGTTGCTGAACGTGACGGTGCCGGCGAACGACATGTACCACCCGCGCTCGGCGCACAGCCGTGCGAGGTCACGACCACCGGAGAAGCAGTGGAACACGGTCTTCTCCGGAGCACCCACGCGGTCGAGCACCTGCACGACCGCGTCGTGGGCGTCGCGGTCGTGGATGGTCAGCGCGAGGTCGTGCTCCTTCGCGATGCGGATGTGCGCTTCGAAGGAACGGATCTGGGCGTCGCGGCCGTCCTCGCCCGTGCGGAAGAAGTCGAGCCCGGTCTCACCGATCGCCCGGACGCGGGGCAGTGCCGCGAGCGACTCGATACCGGCGAGGTGCTCGTCGAGCAGCCCCTTCGCGTCGAGCTCGGGCGCCTCGTTCGGGTGCAGCGCGACGGCCGCCAACACGCGGGGTTCCCGTGCGGCGATCTCGGCGGACCACTGCGAGGTCGCCAGGTCGGTGCCGACCTGCACGACGCCCCGGACGCCGACGCTGGACGCCCGGTCGAGATGCTCGCGCCAGTCCAGCGCCCCCTCGGGCCCGCCGTCGGCGATCTCCATGTGCGTGTGGTTGTCGTAGACGGGGACGACGAGCGCCTGCGGCAGCGGCGGGTAGCTCACGTCGCGCGTGGCGCCGTCGCTCCGGTCGCCCCGGCTCCGCAGGTGCGCGTCGGTCATGCCGCGCCCTGCTCGGCCTGCTCGATGCGCGGGAAGAGCCCGGACTCGAGCTGGGTGACCCGGTCGGCCCCCTGCCACTCCCAGGCGCGATCGACCCGCTGCTCGGCGATGGAGCCGCCCGCACCGATCGCCGCCCAGAGCTTCTCGGTGGCCTTCGGCATGACCGGGGACACCAGCACCGCGACGGTGCCGAGGCCGCGCAACGCGGTCGCCAGGACCGTGCCCAGGCGCTCGCGCTGGGCGTCGTCCTTCGCCAGCGCCCACGGCTGCTGCTCGGTGATGTACCCGTTCAGGGCGTCCACGAGTTCCCACGTGGTGACGATCGCGTCCTGCGGGGCGAAGGCGGCGATCGCTGCGTCGGCGCGCTCCGTGACGCTCTGCGCCAGGTCGTCGATCGCCCGGTCGGAGGCCGACAGCTCGCCACGCGCGGGGACAGCACCGTCGAAGTACTTCTGGATCATCGCGAGCAGACGCGAGGCCAGGTTGCCGAACCCGTTGGCGAGCTCGGCCTGGTAGCGCGCCGAGATGTCTTCCCACGAGAAGTTGCCGTCCTGCCCGAAGGTGATGGCGCGCAGGAAGTAGTACCGGAACGCGTCGGAGCCGAACGTGTCGGTGATCTCGGACGGCGCGATGCCGGTGAGCTTCGACTTGGACATCTTCTCGCCGCCGACGAGCAGCCAGCCGTGGCCGAACACCCGCTCGGGGACCGGCAGCCCGGCGGCCATCAGCATCGCCGGCCAGATCACGGCGTGGAACCGGGCGATGTCCTTGCCGACGACGTGCACGCTGGGCCAGAGCCGACGGAAGGCCTCGTCGTCGTCGCTGCCGTAGCCGAGCGCCGTGACGTAATTGAGCAGCGCGTCGAACCACACGTAGAGCACGTGGTCGTGGTCCCACGGGATCGTGATGCCCCAGTCGAAGCTCGACCGCGAGATCGACAGGTCACGCAGGCCCTGTCTGACGAAGGAGATGATCTCGTTGCGGACGCTGTCCGGCTGGATGAACGACGGGTTCGACTCGTACAGGTCGAGCAACCGCTGCTCGAAGTCGGACATCCGGAAGAAGTAGTTGCGCTCGGACAGGACCTCGACCGGGATCGAGTGGATGGCACAGACCTGCTGGCCCTCGTAGGCGCCGGTGCCGGGGACCAGGTCGCTCGGCTGCTTGTACTCCTCGCAGCCCACGCAGTAGAAGCCCTCGAACTCGCCGGCGTAGATGTAGCCGTCGTCGTACAGCTTCTGCAGGAAGGCCGTCACCCCGCGCTCGTGCCGTTCGTCGGTGGTGCGGATGAAGTCGTCGTTGGCGACGTCCACCGTGCCGAGCAGGGGCTTCCAGGCGTCGGTGACCAGGCGGTCGGCCCACTCCTGCGGGGAGACGTCGTTCGCCGACGCGGTGCGCAGGATCTTCTGACCGTGCTCGTCCGTGCCCGTGAGGAGCCAGGTGTCGTCACCGCGCTGACGGTGCCAGCGCGCGAGGACGTCCGCGGCGACCTCGGTGTAGGCGTGCCCGATGTGGGGCACGTCGTTCACGTAGAAGATCGGCGTGGTGATGCTGAACGAGGACCCGTCGGACATGCGGACCATCCTACGGGCGCACCGTCCCTCGATGACGCGACCTGCGGTGGCCTGTGGATAAGTCGGACGGGAGGCCCGTGGCGGGCGTGCACCGGGCCTCCAGTCCGGTGTGTGGTCGGCTCAGCGCGCTGCGAGCGCGCCCTCGTACAGGTCCCGCTTGGACAGCCCCGTCGCGTCCGCGACGGCCGCCGACGCCTCTTTCATGCGGGTGCCGGCGGCGACCCGTTCCAGCACGAGTCGGACGCCGTCCTCGAGCGAGACCTCGTCGACCGACCCCGAGGCCCCCGCGACGACGATGCAGATCTCGCCCTTGACCCCGTCGGCCGCCCACTCGGCGAGCGACGCCAGCGAGTCGCGCTTGACCTCTTCGTAGAGCTTCGTGAGCTCGCGGCACACCGCTGCCCGGCGCGACGCGCCGAACCCGGCGGCCATGTCGGTCAGCGTGTCCGCGAGCCGGTGTGGCGACTCGAAGAACACCATCGTCCGCTGCTCGCCGGCGAGCGCCTCGAAGACCCGGCGGCGCTCCCCCGCCTTGCGCGTCGGGAAGCCCTCGAAGGTGAACCGGTCGGTCGGCAGGCCGGACACGGCGAGGGCCATGAGCACGGCGGACGGACCCGGCAGGGCGGTGACGGTCACCCCGGCTGCCGCAGCGGCCTCGACCAACGGGAACCCAGGGTCGCTGATCGCCGGCATGCCCGCGTCGGTCAGGACCACGACGTCCTGGTCCCGCGCGAGTTCGACGACCTCGGCCGCCTTGGCTCGCTCGTTGTGCTCGTGCAGCGCGATGAGCCGCGGGCGGTTCTCGATCCCCAGCGCGCGCATCAGGTGGATGGCGGTCCTGGTGTCCTCCGCTGCCACGACGGTCGCGTTGGACAGGGTCTCGACGAGTCGGCGCGACGCGTCGCCGAGGTTGCCGATGGGGGTTGCTGCGAGGACGATCACGTCCCCATTGTGGTCGCAGCCAGTGCATGCGTGACATCCGTAGGATGCTGCGGATGACCACGGACCTCGCCGAGACGCTCGACACCGTGCCCGCTGTGCCCCGCGGGTCGCGTCTCGACGACTGGTGGGCCCGGTTCCTGTCGGTGTCGTGGCGCTTCGCCGCCTGGCGCTGGGGCGGTCCGATCGCGGTCACGGTGCTCGGCGCCCTGCTGCGCCTGGTCGACCTGGGCCGGCCGCACTCGCTCGTGTTCGACGAGACCTACTACGTCAAGGACGGGTGGTCCATCGTCCACCTGGGCTACGAGGGCACCTGGCCGGCGAACCCCTCGGACGACTCGTCCCCGACCACCGACCAGCGGTTCGCCGACGGGCAGACCGCGATCTTCTCGAGCGCGGCGGAGTTCATCGCGCACCCGCCGCTCGGCAAGTACCTCATCGGCCTCGGCATGCTGCTGTTCGGCCCGGACAACGCCTTCGGCTGGCGCTTCGCGGTCGCGGTGCTCGGCATCGCGACGGTGTTCCTGGTCGCGGTGATCGCGCGGTCGCTGTTCCGGTCGACGCTGGTCGGCACGCTCGCGGGCGGGTTCATGGCGATCGACGGCCAGGCCATCGTGATGTCCCGCGTGACGCTGCTGGACGGCATCGTCACCTTCTTCGTGCTGCTCGGGTTCGGGGCGCTGCTGCTCGACCGACGGCGGACGACCCGGCAGCTGGACGCCTGGGTCGCCGCCCGAGCCGCCGCTGGTCGGGCGACGCTGTGGGGCCCCGTGCTGTGGTGGCGGCCGTGGCTGCTCGCGATGGGCCTCGCGATGGGCCTCGCCACCAGCACGAAGTGGACCGGGATGTACTTCCTCGCGTTCTTCGCCGTGTACGCGGTGCTGAGCGACATGATGCTGCGGCGGCGCGCGGGCATCGAGTTCTGGTCATCGAGTGCCGTCCTGCAGCAGGCCCCGGTCACCTTCCTGCTCACGGTCCCGGTCGCGGCCGTGACCTACCTGGCGTCGTGGACCGGCTGGTTCGTCTCGAAGGACGGCTGGGACCGCGACTGGATCGCCTCGGGCGGGCAACGTTGGACTGGTCTGCTGGCCTGGGTTCCGGACAGCCTGCAGAACTGGTGGCACTACCAGTCCGAGATCTACGGCTTCAACATCGGCCTGCACACGCCGCACTCGTACCAGGCGAACCCGCTGCTCTGGCTCCTGATGCAGCGCCCGACGTCGATGTACTACGTCGGCACCGAGGCCGGGCAGGACGGCTGCACGGTCGACCGCTGCGGCGCGGCGATCACCGGCATCGCGAACCCGTTCATCTGGTACCCGGCCGTGGCCGCCGTGGTGGCGCTGCTGGTGCTCTTCATCACCCGGCGCAAGTGGGAGTACGGCTTCGTCGTGATGGGCGTCGCGGCGGGCTACCTGCCGTGGCTGCTCTACGTCGACCGCACGGTCTTCCAGTTCTACACGGTGGCCTTCGAGCCCTACATGGTGATGGCGTTGGCGGCTGCCGTGGGGCTGCTGCTCGGCTCACGCGAGGACCCACGACCCCGCCGGACGCTGGCGATCGTGTGGATCGGTGTGTACCTGCTCGTGGTCGTGCTGGCCTCGGCGTACTGGTACCCGATGTGGTCGGCGATGCAGGTGCCGTGGGACTTCATCCGGTCGCACTACTGGCTGCCGAGCTGGCTGTAGCGAGCGCCCGTCCGGCGGTTCCGGACTGGAGGCCCGGTGCCGGTCCGCATCGCACCGTCCGGTCCGGCGCGGGTCAGGACTGGCCGCCGCGGGTCAGGACTGGCTGTGCAGCGCCCGTTCGATCGACTCGCGGTCGAGCGGCGACCCCGGCATCGGCTGGGCGGCATCGGCCCCGGCCGGCGGCAGGACGCCGTCGATGAGGACCTGCGCGTAGCGACGCCAAGCGTCGGGGTCGTGGGCCCGGGTAGCGTCGGCGACAGCCCCGATCATCGTCGTGAGCATCGGGAGGTCGCGGTAGTCGAAGCCCTCGCGCACCACGCCCGCGTCGCGCGCCCGGCCGATGATCGTGCTGACCTGGCGCTCGAGGCGGTCACGTTCGTGCACGATCGACGGACGGGCCTTGCCCGCGCGGACGATGGCGTCAGCCAGGGCGCGGTCGCGGGCACGGAACTCGAAGACGCCCATCAGGTACAGGCGGAGGGACTCCCGCGGGTCGATCTCTTCGGCAGCGCGTTCGGCAGCGCCGTTCATGGCGTCGAACTTCGTCGCCAGCAGCGCTTCGATGAGCGAGTCCTTGTCGGCGAACCGGCGGTACACCGTGCCGACGCCGACCCCGGCTTCGTGCGCGATGTCGTTGAGGGTGACGGACAGGCCGCGTTCGGCGAAGCACTTGCGCGCGGTCTGCAGGATCAGTTCACGGTTCCGCGCCGCATCCGCGCGGAGCGGCCGGTCGAGGTCCGCGTGCTGGTCGGTGGTGCTCACGACGACGAACCTAATTGAACTTTCTGGGAACAAGCGGATGCGCCTGCTCCGTTTGGGTCTACAGTAGCTCCAAGCGGATGCCCTGCATCCGCTTCCTCAACTCCCCGGAACGCCCGACGGCGCGTGTTCCTCCCTCCACTCGAATCCCCAGGAGGCTGCCGTGACGGCAGAACAGACTTCACCCGCCAGGACCGTTCCTGCACCCGCCGCCGCACCGGGCGGGCGGAAGGAACACCGCTGGATCGCGCTGGCGGTCATCGCCCTCGCACAGCTGATGGTCGTGCTCGACGCCACCATCGTCAACATCGCGCTCCCGTCCGCCCAGGCCGACCTCGGCTTCGGCACGGACCAGCGGCAGTGGATCGTCACCGCGTACTCGCTGGCGTTCGGCTCGCTCCTGCTGCTCGGCGGTCGCCTCGGTGACCTCTTCGGCCGCAAGAACACCTTCATCATCGGGCTGGTCGGCTTCGCCGTGGCCTCGGTGCTGGGCGGCCTCGCCGACAGCTTCGGGCTGCTCGTCGCCGCGCGTGCGCTGCAGGGCGTCTTCGGTGCACTCCTCGCACCGTCGGCACTCGGCATGCTCACGACGACCTTCCGCGACCCGAAGGAGCGCGGCCGCGCGTTCGGCATCTTCGGCTCGATCGCCGGTTCCGGTGCCGCCATCGGTCTGCTGCTCGGCGGCGTCCTGACCGAGTACGCCTCGTGGCGCTGGTGCCTCTACGTCAACGTCGTCTTCGCGATCCTCGGTGTCATCGGCGCCCTGGTCTTCATGGCCAAGCCGCCGAAGGTCGACCGCCCCCGCATCGACGTCGCCGGCGTGCTGACGATCACCGCCGGCCTGGTCGGTGTCGTGTACGGATTCTCCAACGCCGAGACCAACGGCTGGGACGACCCCTGGACCATCGGCATGCTCGCCGCCGGTGTCGTGCTGATCGCGGCGTTCGTGGTCATCGAGACCCGCGTCGCTCACCCGCTGCTCCCCCTGCGCGTCGTGCTCGACCGCGACCGCGGCGGCTCGTTCATCGCGATCGGCCTGGTCGCGATCGGCATGTTCGGCATCTTCCTGTTCCTGACCTACTACCTCGAGCAGACGCTGGGCTTCTCGTCGCTGCAGACCGGTCTGGCGTTCCTGCCCATGCCGCTGTCGATCATGGTGTCGGCCACGCAGATCGGTGGCCGCCTGCTGCCCCGCGTCGGTCCGAAGGTCCTGATCTTCGCCGGTGGTCTGGTCGCGGCGACCGGGCTCCTGCTGCTGCTCCGCACCGACCTCGACAGCTCCTACGCCGGCACGGTCCTGCCGGCGCTGATCGTCATCGGTCTCGGCATGGGCACGATCTTCTCGTCGGCGATGAACACCGCCACCACCGGTGTCGCCCGCGCCGATGCCGGTGTGGCGTCCGCGACGGTGAACACCATGCAGCAGATCGGCGGCTCGATCGGGACGGCACTGCTGTCGACGATCTTCGCGGACGTCGTGAAGAACAGCCTGTCGGGCCTGACGGCGGCGCCGACCAAGCTCCAGCAGGCCCAGGCGACACTCGACGGGTACCACGTCGCGTTCGCGATCTCGGCCGGGGTGCTCGTGATCGTCGCGATCGCCAGCGGGCTCCTGATCAACCGTCAGTCCGTCCGACTCCAGAAGCTCGAGCACCTCGCGGCGAACGCGACGGGCAGCATCCCGGCCGCGGCGCACTGACGTGGCACCTGCCTCGCGCTGACGCCGGATGACGTGGCCGCCGCCGCACTCGAACTCCGAACGACGGGGTCGTTGTCGAACGACAGCGACCCCGTCGTTGTGCGTCGGCCAGCACCGTCGTCGTGCGTCGTCCAGCACCGTCGTCGTGCGTCGTCCAGCGCCCCGTGGCCGAACGCCCTTCGGTCCGGTGCCCTCCACCCGACGCTGGATTGCGCACTGTTGCGGTTCCCGTGTCTCCCGTCAGGGGTGCGCATTATGGTCAGGGTCATGTCCTCCGTCCTGACCTCGCCGCTCGTGTCGACGCAGTGGCTCGCCGACCACCTGGGTGCCGACGAGCTCGTCGTGCTCGACGCGTCGGTGCACACGTCGGGCACGGGTCGCGGCACGACCTGGCAGACAGCCCGTGACAGCTACGAACAGCACGGTCACGTCCCCGGTGCCCGCTACGCCGACCTGGCGCGCGACTTCTCGACGCCCGGGGCCGACCTGCCCTTCACCCGGCCCGACGCCGAGCAGTTCGAGCTCGCGGTCCGGGCGCTCGGCATCACCAACGCGTCGACCGTCGTGGTCTACGACGACAGTGTCGGCGAGTGGTCCGCGCGCCTGTGGTGGATCTTCCGGGCGTTCGGCTTCGACGACGTCGCGGTGCTGGACGGCGGATTCGTGAAGTGGCGCGACGAGGGCCGCCCCGTCCGGATCGGCGCCCTGCGGACCGCCGCTGCGCGGCATCCCGAGACCGACGTGTTCCTGGCCGGTGAAGAACGGCCGCTCTGGGCCGATCGCGCCCGGGTCGAACGAGCCGTCGACGGCACGCAACCGGCGGCACTCGTGCTGGCTGCCGACGACACCACCCTGGGCACGGAGCACCCGCCCGTCGTGCCCGGAACCACCCCGATCACCCTGCACCGGGTCATCGACCAAGACTCCAATGCGCTCCGTCGTCCCGCGGCACTCCGCGACGTGTTCGCACCCGTCCTCGGGTCCGACGAGATCGTGACGTACTGCGGCGTGGGCAGCGCCGCGTGCGTCGACGCCCTCGCGCTGACCGTGCTGGGCCACGACCACGTGCAGGTCTACGACGGGTCCCTCGCGGACTGGTGGCGCTGGGACCTCGAGCCCATCGCTTCCTGAAGCCGGCGGTTCCCGACGCCGCGCAGTCGCCGAGACGCCGCGCGGTCACCGAAACGCCGCGCGGTCACCGAGACGCCGCGCTGTACGGCGGCGCCACAGCACAATGGCAGCGTCTCGGCGTCTCGGCGTCTCGGCGTCTCGGCGTCTCGGCGTCTCGACGTCTCGGCGTCTCAACGTCTCGGCGTCTCGGCGTCTCGGCGTCTGGGCGTCTGGGCGTCTCGACGCTCCTCCACCGCATCCGCCCACGGAGGCCCGCCCATCACGCCGGCACTAGCGTTGCCCCATGAGCACCAAGCGCGCGGTCGTCCTCGGCGGTACCGGCGGCATCGGCTCTGCCGTCGTCCGGGAACTGCTCGACAGCTCGGGCCGCGGCGGTGACGACTGGTCGGTCGACGTCCTCGCCCGACGCGGCGGCAAGGTCGCCGACTCCCTCACCGCGGCCGGGGCGACCTTCACCGCGGGCGACCGCCGCGACACCCAGGTCCTCCGCGACCTGCTGCGCCCCGGCGCCGACCTGCTCGTCGACACCGTCGGCGCCACCCGCGACGACGCCGCACAGCTCCTGCCGTACCTGGGGGACATCGGGTCCACCGTGTTCCTGTCGTCCAAGGCCGTGTACGTCGACGAGCAGGGCCGCCACGCGAACTCCGTCGACAAGCCCGTCTTCCCCGGGGCGGTCAGCGAGATCCAGCCGACCGTCACGCCGGCCGACGCCGACCCGACCAGCCGCGACGGGTACGGGGCCGCGAAGGTCGCCGCCGAACAGCTGCTGCTCGACCACGGTGCGCCGGTGACCGTCCTCCGCCCGTCGAAGGTCCACGGCCCCGGCATCGGCCGCCCGCGCGAGTGGTTCGTCGTCCGCCGCGCGCTCGACGGCCGCGACCGTGTCCTGCTCGCCGACCACGGCCGCGGCGTCGACCACACCACGGCCGCCAGCGGGATCGGCTCGCTCGTCCGCCTGGTCGCCGGCGTCCCGGACCGGCGGATCCTCAACGTGGCGGACGAGACGGCACTGACCGCGCTCGAGATCGTGCGGACGGTCGCAGCGCACCTGGACCACCGCTTCGACGAGGTCCTGCTCGACGCCGACGCCCCGGCCTTCGTCGGCCTGACGCCGTGGTCGTCGCCGACGCCCGTCGTGCTCGACACGACGGCAGCGCGGGCCCTCGGGTGGGAACCGCCCCGCTACGCCGACGCCGTCCGTCCGGAGCTCGACTGGCTTGTGGAGACCGCGCGCCGCACGCCCGCCGACGGCGACGTGCCGTGGGCGTCCGACCCGTTCTGGGACCGGATGTTCGACTACGGGCCCGAGGACGCCGCCCTCGTCATGCTCTCCCTGGGGACCTGACGATGCCGCGGTCCGAGGTGCTGTTCATCGGGGGACGCTCCGGCGTCGGCAAGTCGACCGCCGCGGATGCCCTGCACGAACTGCTCGCGGCGCGGCACGTCCGGCATGCCGTCATCGAGGGCGACACTCTCGACCTGGCACACCCGGCACCCCACGTCGAGCACCCCGAGGCCCGGCTCGCGGAACGTAACCTCGCGGCGATCTGGGCGAACTACCGGGCCCTCGGGTTCCACCGGCTCGTCTACACGAACACGGTGTCGGTGCTCGAGGCCGACCGGTTGGCCGACGCGATGGGGGACGACCCGGCGGTCGTGGCGGTGTTGCTCCGCGCAGGCGACGAGCGCACGGCGCAGCGCCTGGGCCGGCGAGTCGGCGGAGCACCGCCCGCAACGCAGGTCGCGCACAGCGCACGGACCGCCGGGAGGCTCGACTCGGCTGCACCAGACCGGGTCACGCGGGTGGACACGGACGATCTGGCCCCGGCGGACGTCGCCCGTCGGCTCGCGTCGCTGACCGGGTGGCTTCCCGACTGAGCGCTGTGGAGGAGCGTGCGTTCTCCACCGACTGTGCTGCCGATCCGCCCGTCCAGCCCGGACGGGGCACGCTGGAGCCATGAACGACAACCGGCTCGGCACCGCCGTCAGCCCCTACCTCCGTCTGCACGCCGACAACCCGGTGGACTGGCGCGAATGGGGTCCTGACGCCTTCGCAGAAGCACGTGAGCGGGACGTCCCCGTCCTCGTGTCGATCGGCTACGCCACCTGCCACTGGTGCCACGTCATGGCGCGCGAGAGCTTCGCCGATCCAGGGATCGCCGAACTGCTGCGGCGCGACTTCGTTGCCGTCAAGGTCGACCGTGAAGAACGCCCCGACGTCGACGCCAGCACCATGGCTGCCGCGGCCGCGTTCACCGAACAGCTGGGCTGGCCGTTGACCGCGTTCATGACCCCGGACGCGCACGTCTTCTTCGCGGGCACGTACTTCCCGCCGACGCCGGTCGGGCAGCACCCGTCGTTCCGACAGGTCCTGGGCGCCGTGCTCGACGCCTGGCGTGATCGACGCACCGAGGTCAACGCCACCGCCAGCGCCCTCTCCGGGGCGATCCGCCAGGGTGCCGTGGACAGCACCACGGTCGGACTGCACGGCGCTGACGGGGCCGAGCCGGACCTCCCGTCCATCGCGACGATCCACGACGTGGTCGGTGCACTCGAACCGGGCGAGGACCTCGAGTACGGCGGCTTCGGCGGGGCTCCGAAGTTCCCGTCGGCGCCGTTGCTCGAGTTCCTGGCGGACGCCGGGGCCGACGGGGTGCCAGCCGGCACGGCGCTGTGCGAGCGGTCGCTCCGCGTCATCGCCGCCTCGGAGCTGACCGATCCGGACGGCGGGGTGTTCCGCTACGCGACCCGCCGGGACTGGTCCGTCCCCCACTACGAGCGCATGCTCTACGACAACGCCGGGCTCCTGGCGATCGCTCCCCAGCCCCAGGCCCGCGGCATCGCCGACTTCCTGCGCGACACCCTGCGCCGTCCCGACGGCGCCTTCGTCGCGGCACAGGACAGCGAGTCCACGATCGACGGCCGACGCGTCGAGGGCGAGTGGTACCGGCGCCCCCGGCCCGAACGAGCGCTCCTCGATCCCCCACCACTCGACGACCAGGTCCTGACCGGCTGGAACGGACTCGCCGTGCGGGGCCTGGCGATCGCGGGGGCCCGGCACGGTGACGCCGAGATGATCGCCCTGGCCCGGGCAGCAGCCGACGCGGTCATCGACGCCCACCTGCGCGACGGGCACGTCGTCGTCCGGTCGAGCACACCGCGCGGATCCTCGTCGGCACCGCCCACGATCGAGGACAGCGGCCTGTTCGCCGAGGGGCTGGTCGAGCTCGCACTCGTGACGGGTGAGCTCCGGTACGCCACGACGGCCCGTTCCCTGGTCGACGACGCACTGTCGGGACCGCTGACGGTCGACCCGGTGCTGGCGAGCGCGGGGACCGCGACGGGGGAACAGCCGCAGACCGCGCTGCGGTCGGGGACCGTCGCCCTGGCGAGCGCCGCACTGGTGATCGGCACCCTGACCGGTGATCCCGCCTACCGGTCCGCCGCCGTGACACTCGTCGCAGACCGGGCCCGCAGCGGCGTGGACCGACCGCTCGGGCACGCCGACGCGCTCGGGCTCGCCCTGGCCCTGCAGCGCCCGTCGCGCGAGGTCGTCGTCGTGGCCACCGATCCGACAGCGATGCAGACCGTCGCGATCGGCGCGCGTCACCCGGGCACCGTCGTGCTCACGGTGACGCCGGCACAGGCCTCAGCCTGGGCAGCTGCGGGGTTCACGCTGCTCGAGTCCCGCGACCGCCTCGACCCCGCCGCGTACGTGTGCCACGACCACGTGTGTGCCCTGCCCGCACGCTCTGCGGACGACCTGACGCGCCAACTCGCGAGCGCCTGAGCGCGGGCGGTATCCTGGAATGCTCATGTCTCCCACGCCTGTCGTCATCACGTACCCGCCCGAGCTGCCCGTCTCGCAGCGGCGCGATGACATCGCCGCGGCCATCCGCGACAACCAGGTCGTGATCGTCGCCGGTGCGACCGGTTCGGGCAAGACGACCCAGCTGCCGAAGATCTGCCTGGAACTCGGGCGGGAGCACATCGGCCACACGCAGCCGCGCCGGATCGCCGCTCGCACGATCGCCGAGCGCGTGTCCGAGGAACTCGGCGGCGAGCTCGGCGACCTGGTGGGCTACCAGGTCCGCTTCACCGACAAGGTCAGTGCGAACACACGCGTCAAGCTCATGACCGACGGCATCCTGCTCAACGAGATCCACTTCGACCGTGACCTGAAGCGCTACGACACGATCATCATCGACGAAGCGCACGAGCGGTCCCTGACGATCGACTTCCTGCTCGGCTACCTCAAGCGGTTGTTGCCTCGACGCCCGGACCTCAAGCTCATCATCACGAGTGCGACGATCGACCCGGAGTCCTTCTCCCAGCACTTCGGCGGTGCCCCGATCATCGAGGTCTCGGGCCGCACCTACCCGGTCGAGATCCGCTACCGCGCGCTGGTCGCCGAAGAACCCGGCGCGGACGACGACGGTGACGACGACACCGACTCGCGCACGGCCGACGCCGGCAACGCCCAGGACGACCGCGACCACCTGCAGGGCATCACCGACGCGCTCGACGAGCTGGCGCGCGAGGACCCGGGCGACGTGCTCGTGTTCCTGTCCGGCGAGAACGAGATCCGCGACGCGCAGGACGCCATCGAGGGCAAGCACTACCAGGGCACCGAGGTCCTGCCGCTCTACGGACGGCTCTCTGCCGCCGACCAGCACCGGGTGTTCCAGCGCTCGTCGACCCCGGGCGTCCGCCGCCGGGTCGTGCTCGCGACGAACGTCGCCGAGACCTCGCTGACGGTGCCCGGCATCAAGTACGTCATCGACACCGGCACAGCCCGCATCTCGCGGTACTCCCCCCGAGCGAAGGTCCAGCGACTGCCGATCGAGGCGGTCTCGCAGGCCAGCGCGAACCAGCGGTCGGGCCGCGCCGGGCGCACGAGCGCGGGCATCGCGATCCGCCTGTACTCCGAGGACGACTTCGGTCGCCGCCCCGAGTACACCGATCCCGAGATCCTCCGGACCAACCTGGCCGCGGTCATCCTGCAGATGATCTCGCTGGGGTTCGGCGACATCGAGTCGTTCCCGTTCCTGCAGCCGCCGGACTCGCGCGGCGTCAAGGACGGCCTCGACCTGCTGCGCGAGCTCCGCGCCGTCGACAAGGACGGCGCGATCACGAAGTCCGGGCGGCAGCTCACCCGACTGCCGATCGACCCCCGTCTCGGTCGCATGGTGCTCGAGGCCGGCAGGCAGGGCGTCGGGCGCGAGGTCGTGGCGATCGTCTCGGCGCTCAGCATCCAGGACCCTCGTGAGCGTCCCCTCGAGAAGCGCGCGCACGCCGACCAGCTGCACGCACGGTTCGCGGACCCGACCAGCGACTTCCTGACGTTCCTCGGCCTGTGGAACTACATCGAGGACAAGCAGGACGAGCTCTCCTCGAGCGCGTTCCGACGTCTGTGCAAGGCCGAGTTCCTCAACTACCTGCGCATCCGTGAGTGGCAGGACCTGTACCGCCAGCTCTCACGCGCCGCCAAACAGGTCGGCATCCACGTCGGCAAGGAGCGCAAGGACGACCCCGACGCCGTGCACCGGTCGCTCCTCGCCGGGCTCCTGAGCCAGATCGGGCTGCGGGACCGCGAGAAACGCGACTACCTCGGGTCGCGGAACACCCGCTTCGTGCTGTTCCCGGGCAGCGTCCTGGCGAAGAAGCAGCCCGACGCCGTGATGGCCGCCGAACTCGTCGAGACGAGCCGCCTGTTCGCGCGGACCGCTGCGCGCATCGACCCGGTCTGGACCGAGCAGTTGGCCGGCGACCTCCTGCGGCGCACCTACGGCGAGCCGCACTGGGAGAAGAAGCAGGGTGCCGTCGTCGCGTACGAACGGGTCACGCTGTTCGGCGTCCCGATCGTGCAGCGTCGGCGGGTGCAGTACGCCCGGATCGACCCCGTGCACTCGCGCGAGCTCTTCATCCGGCATGCCCTGATCGAGGGCGAGTGGGACTCCCAACAGGCGTTCGACCGGGCCAACCGCAAGCTCCGACGCGAGCTCGAGCAGCTCGAGGAACGCACTCGCCGACGCGACATCCTGCTCGACGACGAGAACGTGTTCGCGTTCTACGACGCACGCATCCCGACCGAGGTCGCCACCACGCGCGACTTCGAGGGCTGGTGGCGGCGCACACGTCGAGACCAACCGGACCTGCTCACGATGCGGCGCGAGGACCTGCTCGACGAGTCGGCGGCCTCCGCAGCCGAAGACGACACCGAGTACCCCACCCAGTGGCGCTCGGGCGACCAGCGGCTCGCCGTGCGGTACCGGTTCGAGCCGGGGGCCGAGGACGACGGCGTCAGCGTGCAGGTCCCCATCGCCCTGCTCCCCCGCATGCGCGAAGAAGGGTTCGACTGGCAGGTCCGCGGCCTCCGACGCGACCTCGTGACCGCGCTCATCAAGGCGCTGCCGAAGCAGATCCGCAAGAACGTCGTCCCGGCGGCCGACTGGGCCGAGAAGATCGTGGACGAACTGCCCGACGACGCCCCGACCGAGCCCAGCGAGAGCTTCCGGGCGACCCTGGCGAAGACGATCCAGCGCATGACCTACGTGCCCGTGACCGAGGCGGACTTCGACATGTCCCGGGTACCCGCGCACCTGCTCCCCACCTACGCCGTGGTCGACGAACGTGGTCGCCGCGTCGAAGCGGGCAAGGACCTGTCCGCTCTGCAGACCAAGCTCAAGGACCGGACCCAGCAGAGCGTCGCGGCGGCCACCCAGCGAGAGACGCGTGGGCGCGGGGCTGGTCGGGTCGCCGATGATGCACCGGACCGTCGCATCGAACGCACCGGACTGGTCGCCTGGCCCGACACCGACCTGCCGCAGGTCCTCGACACCCGCCAGGCCGGTGCGGTCATCCGCGCCTACCCGGCACTCGTGGAAGAGGGCACCGGCCCCAAGGCGACCGTGGGGGTCCAGTTGCTGGCGACCCCGGGTGACCGCGACGTCCTGATGCCCGACGGCGTGCGGCGCCTGGTGATGCTCGCCGTGCCCTCCCCCGTGTCCTACATCCAGTCACACCTGACCGCACAGGAGAAGCTGGCGTTGGCGGCGAGCCCGTACCCCTCGACGAACGCCCTGTTCGACGACGTGCTCGCCGCGGTCGTGGACGCCGGCATCCGCGCCACGCACCCGACCGGGCTGCTCTTCACGCGGGCCGAGTTCACGGCCGTTCGCGATGCGGTCTCGTCCTCCGTCGTCGACACCATGTTCGGCGCGGTGTCCGAGGTGGCCGCCGTCCTCACCGCACTGCGCGGCGCAGAACGCGCGCTCAAGCAGGCGAACAGCATGTCGTTGCTGCCCGCGCTCAACGACATGCGGCAGCAGCTGGACCGCCTGGTGTTCCCCGGGTTCGTCGCGGTGGCGGGACTCGGCCGGCTCCGGCGCATCCGGGTGTACCTGCAGGGCGTCGAGGCCCGCGTGACGAAGCTCCTGCAGAACCCCGGTCGCGACGCCACCTGGATGCGCGAGGTCTCCGCCGCGACGGGCCGCTACGAGGACGCCGGAGGGACCTTCCCGCCCACGCCCGGATCGCACCCGGAGCTCGTGCACGCACGGTGGATGCTCGAGGAGTTCCGGCTCAGCCTGTTCGCGCAGGAGCTCGGGACCGCCGAGACGGTCTCGCTGCAGCGCATCACCAAGGCCTTGACCACCGCGGCGCGCTGAGCCGTCGATCCGGAGTCTCGCCGACGCGCGCCAGCCGCCGCAGCGCACCAGCCCCTCAGGCCCGCGTGTCGATCGAGCCCGCTCCGGGGACGGGCGGCGCCGGGTCGTCCGATGCCTCGGGATCAGCCGCCCGCGCCCACTTCACCGTCCACCGGACGAGCGGCTGGACACCGTCCCATGCGGCGACGACATCGTCCAGCGAGCTCGTCAACGGCAGGTGCACCAGCGCGGCGTAGTGCTGCATCCGGAGCAGCTCGATTCGCGGATGGTCCGCCGACCAGCCACGGGGTGCGGTCTTCAGCGGCGGACCCGCCAGCTCGTACCCGGCGTCGGTCAGGTCGTCGAGGATCCGCTGCAACGCTGCCGCTGCCTGCGGTCGTTCATCGATCACGGTCCGTGCTGCCAGCAGCTGGTCGCGGGACGGCTCGTACAGCCCGCCCCCGACCTGCAGCCCGTCGACGCCGGCGCTCAAGTAGACACCGCCTGCGGTCAACCCGGTGTCCTCGCGGTAGGGCCGCTTGTCCGGAGTGAACCGCAGGTCCCGGTGCTGCCGTAGCACCCGGCCGGGGCCGTACCGCCGCTCGGCTTCCTGCAGCAGTGCGTCCATCGGGTCGCGGACGTCGCGCTCCCAGTCCTCGCGGTGCTCCTCGAACCAGGCGGTGTCGTTGTGCGCAGCGAGCCCCCGGAAGAACGTCGCCAACGAGGGCGAGAAGAACGCATCGGTCATGCAAGCAGTGAACCGCCGCCCGCTGAGGACTACCCTCGCCCGCATGATCGGCACACTCGACGTCATCGTCCTCGACTGCCCGGACACGCGGGCACTCGCTCGGTTCTACGCGGAGCTGCTCGGGGGTGAGATCGTCGGCTTCGACGAGGACTGGGCCGAGGTCGTCACGCCGATCGAGGGGCACCGCCCGCTCGTGGCGTTCCAGCGCGTCGACGACTACCGCGCGCCGGTCTGGCCCGGACAGGACACACCGCAACAGGTGCACCTCGACGTGAAGGTCGAGGACCTCGACGCCGGCGAGCAGGCGGTCCTGGCCATCGGCGCCACGGCCACGGGTTCGGGGACCGAGACCTTCCGCGTGTTCCTCGACCCCGCCGGGCACCCGTTCTGCCTGATCCACCCGAACGACTGACCCGCCGGCTCCGCCCGGTCGCGCGACCCGCCGTCTGCGTGCCGCCGAGGTCGCACGAAGCACTGCCCGAAGCGCCGTCGACCGACAGGTTGCGCGACCTCGGCGGAGGTGAGCGGCGTGTTGCGCGACACGGGGCCTCCACGCCCGCGGCACGGCCCGGCACGGCACGGCACGGCACGGCACGGCCAGGCACCGCCCGGCTCGGCCCGGCCACGCCCGGCCCGGCCCGGCCCGGCCCCGCACAGGGGACACCGCCCACACACCTCCCGGTCGTATGGTGGTCGAGCATCACTCGTCACCGGAGACGGAGAACGGCATGACCGCCACCCAGCCCACCGCCAGCCCCCGTCGGACGCAGGCGACCGCCTCCGTCGCAGCGATCCTCGCCGAGTCGGCCGCACGCTACCCGGACGACGTCGCCCTCATCGTGGGCGACCGCCGGACCACCTACGCCGAACTCTGGGCGGAGACGCTCGCGTACGCCGGAGCCCTGCGTGAGCGCGGCGTCACCGCGGGGTCCCGCGTCGCGATGCTCCTGCCGAACGTCGCCGACTTCCCGCGCGTCTACTACGCCACGCTCGCCCTCGGTGCGGTCGCCGTGCCTGTGCACGCGCTGCTGAAGCGGAAGGAGATCGAGTACGTCCTCCGCGACAGCGGAGCCGCCCTCCTGGTCTGCGCCGCGCCGCTCCTGGCGGAGGGGGCCGCGGGAGCAGCTCTGGCCGGGGTCGACGTCGTGACCGTGCTCGCGCCTCCCGGCGGATCAGCGACCGCCGAGCCGACGACGGGCGACGGCACGGGCGCTCCCGCGCCGGACCGACTGGAGGCCCTGGCCGAGTCCGCCACGCCGCTCGACCGCTACGTGCCCCGCGACCCGTTCGACACCGCCACGATCCTGTACACCAGTGGTACGACGGGGCAGCCGAAGGGCGCCGAGGGCTCGCACTTCGCGTTGCTCGAGCAGGTCAACACGAACCTGATGAGCACCTTCGACATGCACCGCGGCGACGTGCTGCTCGGGGCCCTGCCGCTGTTCCACACGTTCGGGCAGACCTGCACCATGAACACCGGGTTCCGGGCGGGCGCGACGATCGTGATGCTGCCGAAGTTCGACGGCGACTCCGCCCTGGCCGCGATGGTCGAGCACGACTGCGAGATCTTCATGGGCGTCCCGACGATGTACATGGCGCTCCTCGACGCCGCGACGCGCACCGATGCCCGGCCGAGCCTGCGCTACGCGATCTCGGGAGGGGCCTCCCTGCCGTTGGCGGTCCTCGAGAAGTTCCAGACCGTGTTCGACGCGCCCATCCACGAGGGCTACGGACTGACCGAGACCTCGCCCGTCGCGTCGTTCAACCACGTCGGCACGCCCCCACACCCGGGCACGATCGGCACGCCGGTGTGGGGCGTCGACATCGAGATCGCCGACCCGGAGACGCCCGACTCGATCTCGCTGCTCCCCCGCGGCGAGATCGGTGAGCTCGTGATCCGCGGTCACAACCTGATGAACGGGTACCTGGACCGCCCGGAGGACACCGCATCGGCGATCGTCGACGGCTGGTTCCGCACGGGCGACCTCGGCACCAAGGACGACGAGGGCTACCTCACCATCGTCGATCGGACGAAGGACATGATCATCCGCAACGGCTACAACGTGTACCCGCGGCAGGTCGAAGAGGTGCTCGCCACGCACCCCGACGTCACGATGGCGGCGGTGTTCGGCGTGCCGCACGAGGTGCACGGCCAGGAGATCGAGGCGGCCGTCGTCCTGCGCGCCGGGGCCACCGCGACGCCCGAGGACCTCGTCAAGCACGTCGCGGACGAGATCGCCGCCTACAAGTTCCCCCGGGTCGTCCACGTGGTCGACGCACTGCCGCTCGGGCCGAGCGGGAAGGTGCTCAAGCGCACACTGGTGGAGCAGTTCGCACCGTCCAGCACTGCGACCACCACGGAACAGGAGCCCGCCACCGCATGAGCACCCCCGAGCTCGACACGCGTCTGACCGAACGCGTCGTCGCCCGAGCCCTGCAGAACGTCCGCGAGGGCGGCAAGCCCTTCGCCTGCCTGATCGTCCGCGACGGCAAGGTGCTGGTCGAGGCGGCGAACCAGGTCGCCCAGTCCGGCGACCCGACGTCGCACGCCGAGATCACGGCGATCCGGCTGGCCGCCGAGATGGGCGTGACCGACCTGACCGGCCTCGACGTGTACGTCACCGCGTACCCGTGCCCGATGTGCCTCGGCGCGCTGTACTACGCGCAGCCGGACCGGGTCGTCTTCGCGGCCTCTCGCGACCAGGAGTCCGAGCACTACGAGGACGGCAACCGCCTGATGACGCTCGACACCTTCTACGGCGAGTACACCAAGCCCGCGCACGAGCGGGCGCTGCCCTCGGAGCAGGTCGCCACCGAGGACCCCACGGCGCCGTTCCGGCAGTGGTCGATGCTGCACGCGGACTGACGTGCCGTACCCCCGCGTCGAGCCCTACCGCACGACGACGATCACCATGGACGACGGTGCGGCCCTGTACGTCGAGGAGTCCGGCACCCCCGACGGCACCCCGGCACTCTGGCTGCACGGCGGCCCGGGCGGCTCGCTCGGCTCCGGCTGGTACCGCACCCACTTCGACCCGACGCGGTACCGGCTGATCGGCATCGACCAGCGCGGGAGCGGACGCAGCAACCCGAGCGTGGCGGACGCCCCAGTCCGACTGGCCGACCACACGACGGACCGGCTGGTCGCCGACCTGCAGCAGGTCCGCGATGCGCTCGGCATCGACACCTGGGTCGTCGCCGGCATCTCGTGGGGCACGACCCTGGCGCTCGCGTACGCCCTCGAACACCGCGACCGCGTCCGCGCGCTCGCCCTGATGGCCGTGACGACGACGAGTCGTGCCGAGGTCGACTGGATCACCGAGGGCATCGGGCGGCTGTTCCCCGAGGACTGGGACCGCTTCGCGCAGGCATCGGGACGCAGACCGGGTGAACGGATCGTCGAGGCCTACGCCCGTCGCCTGACCGGTGCCGACGCGGCCGACCGCACGGCGGCTGCCGCGGAGTGGGACCGGTGGGAGAGCGTCCACGTGTCGCTCGACGACCCCGGATCGCGTGGTCGCGGACACATCGGCCAGGAGGCCCGGCTGGCGTTCGCCACGCTCGTCACCCACTACTGGGCGAACGACGCGTTCCTGCCCGGCGAGCGCGCGGTGCTGGCGCGGGTGGCGGAGCTCGCTGCCGTCCCGGCCGCGCTCGTCCACGGTCGACGCGACGTCAGCAGCCCGGCCGCCACCCCGTGGTTGCTGCACCGGCAGTGGCCGGCGAGCACGCTGACGATCGTCGAGGACGAGGGCCACGGCGGACCGCGCGAGAGTCATGCCCTGACGGCCGCGCTCGACGGCTTCGCCTGACCCGGACCTCAGCGGCGCCCGAGCAGCACCGGACGACGCTCACGAGCCCACGCCGACATCGCCCGTGCCGGCGTGCCCGTGATCCGCCCGACCTCGTCGGTCAGGACGTCCACCCCGTCCAGGCCCCGGCGAGCGACCCGACCGAACTGCTGACGGAGCCCCTCGGCCTGCCACGCGGGGACCCCGCTCAGTCGGAGGACGCCGGCGAACACCCGGCTCGGCAGATGGACGTAGCGGACCCGACGCCCGAGCCCGGCGGAGAGTTCTCGCGCGACGCCCCTGCCGTCGAGCAGCGCCGGGCCGGTCAGCACGGGTTCGGCGCCGTGGTGCTCACCCTGCTGCAGGACGGTCGCTGCCACGCGGGCGATGTCGGCGGTGTCGATCCACCCGATGACCCCGCGGCCCATGGTCTGCGGGAAGAAGCCCCGACGCAGGACCGGGCCCGAGGACTCCAGGTTCGTCATGAACCCCGACGGGTGCAGGATCGTCCACGCCAGCCCACTCGCCCGGACGACGACGTCGATGCCCGCGATCGCGCTCGCCCAGGGCATCGGCGAGTGCTCGGCGGCATCGCCCCCGGACAACTGCACGATCGCGCGTACCCCGGCGTCCTGCGCGGCACGGACGGCGTTCGTCCCGTGCTCCTTCTGCCGCTGCGTCGCCGCGGTGACGAGGAACACCTGGTCGACGCCGTCGAACGCCCGAGCCAGTGCAGCAGGGTCCCCCAGGTCGGCGATCCGCGCGTCGATGCCCCGCGACGCCAGGTCCTCGGCCTGCGCCGCGCGTCGGACGACCGCGCGCACGGGCACCCCCGCATCGTGCAGGAGCGCCAGGGTCTTCCCGCCCACGTCTCCGGTCACGCCGGTGATGGCGACCACTCCGGTCATGGTTCCTCCTCGTATCAGGTAACTGATACCAGACCGTACTCCGCTACCATCGGGACATGCCCGATCGGTCCTCTCCGACGCGCGACGACGTCGACGCGATCGCCGCCTGGAGCGTGATCCGCGCCGCCCGGGTCCTTGCACGGCGGCTCGGCGACGTGCTCGCGCCGCTCGGTCTGACACCCGTGGAGTTCGGGGTGCTGGTGCAGCTCGGCGCGACGGACGAGCCGGACCACCGCGGCACCGCGGACGGCCTCGCCGAGCCCGCCACCGGTCTGGCACAGGCCGACCTGGCCCGCGCCGTCGGGGTCCGACCGCAGAGCATGACCACGCTGGTGGTGACGCTGGCGGAGCGCGGGCTCATCGACCGCGGGTCCGAGCGCGGCCGGGGGCGCCGCTCGCGGATCGTGCTCACCGACGCTGGGCGTGCCGTGCTCGCGCAGGCGTACCCGGTCGTCCTGGCCAGCAACGCGTGGTTCGGCCCGGACGCCGCGACCTCGGCAGCCCTGGTCGCGACGCTGCGCCCGATGCTCGGCGGACCGGGCGGACCGGTGGACGACGTCCCCTAGTCGGCGGCTCCCGGACGCTGCACCCACGCCACGACGGCGTCGAGTTCCGGTGCGTACCCGTCGGTCGTGTCGACCTCGAGCACCGGGCACCCGAGCTCCAGCGGCGAGGACACCCGCGGCAGGTTGGCACGCACCCGGTCGTCCATCGCGGCGCCGTGCCCGCGCGCGACGAACCGGTCCATCGCCGACGTGCTCCGGCAGTGCACGTTCAGCACACGGCCGACCGGCAGCAGCGCTGAGCGGACGTCGACCTCGGACTGGTCCCGGTAGAGCGTGGCATCGGCGACGACGCTGCACCCCGCGGCGGCGTGCGTGGCGGTGACGTCCCAGAACAGCCGGACGCCGTGCGGCACGACCTCGTCACGCGACAGCGTCCCGGACGCCATCAGGCCGGCGTAGAGCTCGTCGCGGTGCACCCGCGGCCACCCGAGTCGCTCGGCGAGGGCCGCAGCGAGCGTCGTCTTGCCACTGCCGGGAGCGCCACTGACCAGCACCACCGTCGGCAGCGTCACCTGGACACGATCGGGGCTCGGCACGAGTCCACCCTACGAGCGTCGAGGTTCCACGACATGCCGCACGCCGGACGTCGAGGTTCCGGGACCGCACCGTCGGCGGGGGCGAGGTGGCACAATTCCGGAACCTCGGAACCTCGGAACCTCGGAACCTCGGGACCTCGGGACCTCGGGACCTCGGGCCGCCGCTGGCAGGATGGGCGCATGACGACCGACCCGGCACCGACGCCGATCGACCTCGACACCTGGACCCGCCGCGAGCACTTCGAGCACTACCGCGACCGTGTCCCCTGCCGCTACGAGCTGACCGTGCAGGTGGACGTGACCGACTTCGTCGCCGAACTGCGTCGGACCGGCCGCCGCATGTACGCGTCGCAGATCTGGGCGCTGTCCACCGCCGTGAACGCCCACCGCGAGTTCCGGATGACCCTGCTGCCCGACCGCTCCCCCGCCGCGTGGGACGTCGTGCACCCGGCCTTCACGGTGTTCAACCCGGAGCGCGAGACCTTCTGCGCCGTGTTCGTGCCGTACGACCCGGACTTCGGCGCCTTCCACGACGCCGCCGTCGCGGCCATGACGACCCACCGCTCGGCGACGGAGATGTTCCCGCAGCAGCCGCGCCCGGCGAACCTCTTCGACGTGTCGACGCTGCCGTGGGCGTCGTTCTCGGGCTTCTCGCTGCAGGTCCACGAGGGCTGGGACCACCTCCTGCCGATCGTCACGATGGGCGGCCACCACGACGAGGGCGGGCGCACCCTGCTCCCCCTGTCGGTCCAGGTCCACCACGCGGCGGCCGACGGCTTCCACACGACGCGGCTGCTCTCCGACGTCGAACGGCTGTTCGCCGATCCGACCTGGCTCGCCTGACCGCGCGTGGCCGTCCGGACGACGGACCGCGGAGACCGTGATCCGGATCGGCACGTGACGAATCCGGTTCACGATCCCCGGGCCGAGCGAACCGGATTCGTCAGTTCCCGAAACGGGAACCACCGCCGAGCGGCGACCGACGGCCTCCACTCGATCTGACGGCTCGCTGACCGGCGGCACGATCACGTGTGGTGGACGCGACCCACCGCCGGCCGGGAGGCGCAGTGCGGCCTGGCAGTGAGCCTCCCGTCCGGTGGTGGTGCGGCTCAGGACCCGGCGCGCGCCGCCAGCGCCTGCTCGAACTCCCGCCGCATCGCGTCGCCGCCGCGGCGGCGCCACTCCCGGGCCGTGTCCTTCCATGACGACACCGGTGCGCGACCGAGCAGCACGTCGTTGATCGCGTTCGTGGCGAAGGTGCCGACGGCCGGCCCCTTCGTCGAGTTCGTCGGCGAGTACAGGCCGTACGTGGGGTTCGTGATCCCGTCGTCGAGCCAGGACGCCAGCGAGTCGTAGACGACCTCGGTCATCTCCGGGAACCCGGCGTAGAACAGCGGGAGCGGGCACTCGGTGAAGTACTGCAGCGGGAACTCGCCGAGCGCGGTCTCGCTGTTGCCGGTCTTGGTCAGGACCGGGGCGCCGTCGCGGTACTCGAAGTCGCGGCCCTCGATGCCGAACTTGCGGTAGGTCCAGGCCTCGGTGCCGAAGGGTGACGCGCACCAGTTGAGCACGTCGAGCACCATGCGGATACGGTCCTCGCTGCCCGCGGCGAGCGCCGTGATCGCGTTGTTCGGGTCACCGAGCCACGGCCTGGGCTTCGCGCCCGACGGGCCGATGAACGGAGCCTGCGTCATCGCGAAACCGCTGCCGGGCTCGGCCTGTTGCAGCAGTCCGGGGATCGCGCTGTAGCTGTCCTGCAGCATGACGGCCGAGCCCTGCACGAACCACACCTTGCCGTTGTAGGCCGTGACGCTGTCCGGGTGCACGAGCCCGTCGGCCAGCAGCTTCCGCGAGACCTCGAGCATGTCCTGGTAGGCGTCGACCTCGTACATGTGGGTCAGGCGGCCGCCCTGCTCGTCCCACTGGTTCGGGACGCCGAGCATCGACGCCAGGATGTTCGTCGGCACGGACCCGAGGGCCCAGCGGTTCCGGTTCTGGTCGGTGAGCTCGCGACACAGCGCGGTGAACTCGTCGAGCGAGCCGAACGACGGGTCGATGCCGAGCTGCTCGAACAGGTCCTGGCGCCGGTGCAGCACGCCGGTCGTCAGCGGGCCGCGCGGCACCGGGACGCCGTAGATCCCGCCCGAGAACACCGTGCCCCGCCAGGACGCCGTCGGCAGGTTCGCCAGGTACGGCCAGTCCCGGATACCGCTGCCCGACAGGTACTCCGTCAGGTTCTGCGCCTTGGCCTCGAGGAACTGCGGCAGGTACGAGAACGTCCCGGACACGGTGAACACGTCGCCGAGGGTGTCGCCGGCGACCTGCGTGGCGAACTTGCTGGCCCAGTCGGCGTTCGACGTGATGGTCAGGTCGAGGTCGACGCCCATCCGCTCGTCGAGCCCCTGCCAGTAGCGGTTGCTCCCCTTGGCGGGTGGGATCGGCGAGTTCGTCGGGACGCTGCCGAGCAGGGTCGAACCGTCGCCGGGGATTTTCGCCGTGGGGACGAGGCTGCTCGGGAGCTTCCGGAACGCGCTCGGCATGAGGGCGCTGGTCTTCGGCAGGACCGGCTCGGGTCCTGCGGTCCAGGGCACGTAGTCGGGCAGGGTGACGGGCTTGTTGATGGCCCGCACGTCGGTGGACCGGGTCACGGTGTCGCAGCCGGCCAGGAGGCTCGTGGCCGCGACGCCGAGACCGGTCGCGATGAGAGCGCGACGGGTCAGGCCGCTGTGGGTGTCGGTCACGGCGTCAGCCCTTCACCGCGCCGGTCAGGACACCCTTGGCGAAGTGCCGCTGCAGGAACGGGTAGACGATGAGGATGGGGACGATGGAGACCACGAGGATCGCCATCTGGATGGATGCCTGCGGCGGCAGCGCGTCCGAACTCGTGCCGAGGTCGGCGCCGCCGAGCTGGGCGTTGTTGATGACGTAGGTGCGGAGCACGAGCTGCAGGGGCCACTTGGCGGTGTCGTTGATGTAGAGCAAGGCGTTGAAGAAGGCGTTCCAGTAGCCGACCGCGTAGAACAGGCCGATCACCGCCAGCACGGCCTTCGACAGCGGCAGCACGATCCGCAGGAAGACACCGAAGTCACCGGCGCCGTCGATGCGTGCCGACTCGATGAGCTCCTTCGGGATCGCCATGAAGAACGACCGCATCACGATGACGTTGAACGCGCTGAGGGCCGTCGGCAGGATCAGCGCCCAGTACGAGTCGAGCAGGCCGAACTGCTTGACGACCAGGTAGTTCGGGATCAGGCCCGGGGCGAACAGCAGGCTGACGAGCACCAGGCTCAGCACGAAGCCCGACCCGTACGAGCCCGGTCGGCTCAGGGCGTAGGCGAGCATCGCGGTCACGAACAGGCTGATCAGCGTGCCGACGACCGTGATCCCGATGCTGACCACGAGCGCCCGGGTGACGACGCCGCCCGCGAAGATGCTCTCGTACGCGCCGAGGTCCAGCCCGGTCGGCCACAGCACGAACCCACCCGCACCGTTCACCTGACTGGAGGGGGCGACGCTCGTCGACACGATGCCGAGGAACGGCAGCAGCACGACCAGGCAGATGACGAGCAGCACGAAGCCAGTGAGCAGGCGCCCGGGCAGCGGTGCCGTGTCCGGACCGCCGCGCTTGTGCCGGTTCGGCCTGCCCTTGCCGGTCTTGCCGGACTGGGGGACGGTGACGCTGTGCGTGGCGGTCATCGGGTCTCCTTCTGGTAGACGCCCGCTTCGCCGAAGACGTGGGCGACCTTGTTCGCGCCGAGGACGAGCAGCACGCCCACCACGCCCTTGACGAGTCCGACGGCGGCAGCGACACCCCACTGGCCGCCGAGCACGCCGTTGTTGTAGACGTAGGTGTCGAGGACCTCGCTGGCGCCCCGGCCGACGGCGGCCTGCTGCAGGAGGATCTGCTCGAACCCGACGGTGAGCGAGTCGCCCAGGCGCAGGATGAGCAGCAGGATGATGATCCCGCGCATGCCGGGCAGCGTCACGTGCCAGAGCTGCCGCCACCGGCTCGCGCCGTCCATCTTGGCTGCCTCGTACAGGCTCGCGTCGATCGAGCTGAGCACGGCGAGGAACAGGATCGTCGCCCAGCCGGTGTCCTTCCAGATGACCTGGCTCGTGAGCAGGGCGACGAAGCCGTGCGGGTTGCCGAGGAAGTCGATCGCGGTGCCGCCCGAGGCCCGGATCGCGTTGTTGATCAGTCCCGAGCCGCCGAGGATCTGCTGGAACACCGCGACGACGATCACCCACGACAGGAAGTGCGGCAGGTACAGGATCGACTGCACGACGCCCTTGATCCGCTCGGACAGCAGCGAGTTCAGCATCAGCGCCAGGATGATCGGCGCCGGGAAGACGAACACGACCTGCACCAGGGTGATCACGAGGGTGTTGCGCAGGGCACCGAGGAACTCCGGGTCGCCGTTGAACACCACGGCGAAGTTCTCGAACCCGACCCAGGGACTCCGGCCCAGCGGCACGAACGGCAGGTACTCCTGGAACGCGATGAGGTTCCCGAGCAGCGGCAGGTACTGGAACGCCAGCAACAGCGCCAGGCCGGGCAGTCCCATCCAGAGCAGCACGCGATCGCGGCGGATGCGCTCCCAGGTCGTCTTCCGACGGGCGACGGTGGTCGGCGGTGACGCCCCGTCGGTCCCCCTCGCTGCTGATCGCACGCGGTCGTCGAGCTTCGTCACTCCAGGCCCCCTCCGTTGGATTCCTGGTGCGACCCTGGCGCGGACGGCAACGAACTGGCAACTGTTGCCACTCGTTTCCATCGTTGTAAGTCGTTGGAGGGTTCCAGTGACCGCTCACTCGAGGATCGCGGGCGGCAATCGGTCGAGACGGACGGCGATGCCGGCGAACGCGGCGCGCTGCTCGGACGACGACCAGTCACGCGTGATCGGTACGTCGTCCTCCCACTCGGTCTCCGTGGCCATCGCTCCTACGTGGCCGACGCGCGGACTCCAGCGGCTCCGGCGGCCGCTGCGACGCGCGCGACCACCGCGGCGAGCGCTCCGTCGTCGCCGACGTTCCCGGGGAACACCACGAAGGGCACACCGGCGCTCGGTCCGTCCGCGGCGACCCACAGGGAGACGATCCCGGGCAGCATCGTCCCGAGCGTCCACGCCCGGTCGATCTCCAGGGCCTCGGTGGCGAGGTCGTTCGACGTGATCCCGCCCTTCGCCACGAGGAACGCAGGACGCCGCCGGGCCGCGACGGCGCGGACGACCGACACGAGCGACTCGGACGCGACCCGGGAGACCCGGAGGCTGTCCTCGGCGTCGGTCCCGCGGATGAGCGTCCGGCTCGTCATCACGACGACGTCCGAGTCACGGAGATGGTCGACGACCTGCCGCGCGCTGTCCTCGACGACCTCCTGGAACCCCGCTCGGGACTCGAGGCACCTGGCCAGGTCGATCTCGACCGGCACGACTGGGCGCTCGGCGAGCAGCCGCTCGAGCTGTCGCCCGGTGAGCCCGACGTGCGACCCGACGGCGACGAGCCCGTGTCCCGTGGGGGCGTCGATGAACGCCCGCGCGAGGGCGGTGTCCGACAGCGCGCCCCGGGCTTCCTGGCCGCAGCGTGCCCGCACGAAGGACGGTCCACTGCGGTAGACCACGCGCAGGCCCTCGGTCTCGGCGGCGAGCGCCCCGAGGGCGACCACGCGCAGGTCGTCCTCGTCGACGGCGTCTGCCACCGCGACGCGACCGGCACGGCAGCCCAGCAACGCCTCGGCGACGGCCGTCGGGCCACCGGTCCGGATCAGGTCGAGCGTCAGGCACACCACGTCGGACGCGGCGACGCGCCCCGCGGTCTTCTCGGCGACCCACTCGGGAAGCGCGGATGCCCGGTACCCGAAGCTGGCGTCGCGGGCGAACTCCGACTCGCCGACGGGGGTCCAGTCGTCAGCGCTCGCGATGTAGTGCACCGAGTCCACGGTGATGCGTCCCGCGTCCGGGTAGGCCGGGACGAGCAGCACGACGTCGACCCCGCGCCCACGGTCCGCTCCACGGCGAGCCAGGACGTCGGTCTCGAGGGGGAAGTGCCCACGGAGCGTGGAGTCCCCGCGGCTGATCAGCACGACGTCCTCGCCGCGCTCCTCGGCGACGGCGGCGACGCGGTCGTGCACCTCGGCGACGACGGCAGCCGCGGCCCCGGGGTCGAGGCTCCGGGTGTTTGCGAGGACGAAGAACCCAACGGCGTCCTGGTCGAATGCCCAGCGGACGTCGTCGTCCGTCCAGGTCGTGATGATCGGTAGGTCGGCGACACTCTGGCTGCCGGTCGGGTCGTCGTCGATCACGACGACACGGCGGTTCGCGGCGGCGACCGCTGCGCTGAGCGCGGCGAGGTCGACGGGGGCGGTCGTGGTGGGCAGCGTGCTGGGCTTCATCGGTCAGTTCCTCCCTCGCCCACCGTAGGCGTCGTGCCACTCTTGGGGCATGACCTTCGAGCAGCACGCGCACTCGTTCGGAGCGGCAGCCGACGCCTACGAGCGAGGTCGCCCGACCTACCCCGCCGACGTCGCCGCCTGGCTCGCGCCGGACCCCGTCGAGCGCGCGGTCGACGTCGGCGCCGGCACGGGGAAGTTCACGCGCACCCTGCTCGCACGGGCGGTCGAGGTCATCGCGGTCGAGCCCGACGCCGCGATGCGCGCCCAGCTCACCGCGGCGCTGCCCGAGGTCCGGGCGCTCGACGGGTCCGGCGAGGCGATGCCGCTGCCCGACGCCAGCGCCGACCTGGTGACGTTCGCGCAGTCGTGGCACTGGGTCGACCCCGATGCCGGTGCCCGCGAAGTGGCGAGGGTGCTGCGCCCGGGCGGCGTCCTGGGGCTGGTGTGGAACATCCGCGACGAGTCGGTGGCGTGGACGGCGCAGCTCGGGGAGCTCATCAAGCGCCCGGAGTCGCGGGTCATGGCGTACGAACGGCCGCTCGCCGGCGAGCCGTTCGCCGAGGACGAGTACCGGACGTTCGGCTGGGTCCACGAGCAGTCCCGACCGGAGTTCCTCGACATGATCGCCTCGCGCAGCTACGTGATCGTCATGGAGCCGTCCGACCGTCTGGCCCTGCTCCGCGACGTCGAGGACCTGCTGGACTCGACGTCCGAGACCGCCGGCAGCGGCACCGTGCGGGTGCCGTACGTCACCCACGTGCACCGGTTCGTCCGACCCCCGGCGCCTGCCTGACCGCTCGGCCGAGCGCTACGGTGACACCATGCGTGCGACCGTGCGGGACGTCGCGGCCCTGGCCGGGGTCTCGCCGAAGACCGTCTCCAACGTGGTCAACGGCGGCGTCGTCGTGCGACCGGACACTCGCGAGCGCGTCGAACAGGCGCTCGCGCAGCTCGACTACGTGCCGAACCTGTCCGCCCGGGGCCTGCGCAACGGGCGGTCCGGCGCCATCGCCCTGACCCTTCCGGAAATGAGCAGCGCCTACTCCGCCGAACTCGCCCGGTGGTTCGTCGAGCTCGCCCGCGACCGCGACTGGGTCGTGCAGCTCGACCAGACCGCGAACGACCCGGAGCGCGAGCGCCAGCTGGTGTCGCGGGCCCGGGCGCATCTGGTCGACGGGCTCGTCCTGAACCCGGTGTCGTTGAGCGCGAGCGTCCTGGCCTCCACGGCGGGGCTGCCCCCGACGGTCGTCATCGGCGAGGTCGAACCCGAGCACGTCGACCAGGTGCACGTCGACAGCGTCACCGCCGCGCACGAGGTCACGACGTACCTGCTCGACCGCGGACACCGGCGGATCGCCGTGGTCGGCGCGCCGGACCCGACGGTCGACCCGCGCCGCCGGACGGCCACGAGCGAACTGCGCGTCCGCGGCCACGACGCGGCACTGCACGAGGCCGGCGTCGCTCCGGACGCCGAGCTGCGGGTGCCGCTGGCGGGCTGGACGACCGCCGACGCCGCGAGCGCCTTCGCGACGTGGCTCGACACGCATCCCCTGCCCGACGCCGTCTTCGCGTTCTCGGACTCGATCGCGTTCGGCGTGCTGCACGTGCTGGCGGCGCGGGGCATCAGCGTGCCGGACACGGTCAGCGTCATCGGGTTCGACGACGTCGACGGTGCGGCGTTCGCGATCCCGGCGCTCACCACCGTGGCGTTCGACCGACGGGCCTTCGCCGACGCCGCCCTCGACCTGCTCACCGCGCGCATCGCGGACCGCGACGCGCCCCCCTCCACGGTCGTGATCCCGCACCGGATCGTCGAGCGCGCGAGCGTCGCCCGGCGCTGAGCGGTGCGTTGACGTCGCACGGTGCGAGGTTCGAGCCCTGGTGCGCGGCGCGGCACCGTGCGAGGTTCGTGCTCCGTGCGGCGCTGACGGACCCGTGCAGGGGTCTTTTGCCGGCACGTTGCGGTCACGCCCGCACCATGGCGCAACCTCGCACCGTGCGCACCTCGCACCGGCATCGTGCACTCGCACCGTGCGCACCTCGCACCGGCATCGTGCACTCGCACCAAACGCGCCCAACGCACCGAACGCACCACGGCCTCAGCGGGGCTGCGCCGCCGCCAGCACCGCGTCCCGCGTCCGCCCGTCGCCGAGGATGCGGAAGTGCCCGCCGACCGGCACGCGCACGTTCGTCGCCCCGACGAGCTCGCTGCCGCCCGGGATCAGCGTGTCGAACACCCCGTACACCGAGGTGATGCGCGCGTTCACGTCCCGCTCGAGCGCCAGCGCCGCGAGCACCGGGTCCGCGGCACGGAACACCCGCAGATGCGCCACCGGGGCGAGGTTGGCGTACGCCGACCCCCCGAACGGCGTCGACACCGCGACCATCCGGTCGATCCGTCCGTCGGGGTCGAGCTCTGCCATGGCGTACTTGCCGATGAGCCCGCCCTTGCTGTGCGTCACGAGCAGCACGCCGCGTAGGTCCAGTTCCTCGATCGACGCCATCACCTCGGCCGCCGAGACCGGCACCGGTCGCAGGTTGTGCCGCAGCGACGCCAGCACGTGCACGGGGTGGCCGGCGTCGTGCAGTGCGTCCATGAGCGGCCGCATGAAGTGCCACGTCTCGTAGACGCCCGGAACCACGACGACCGGCGGGCCGTCACCGGTCAGGTAGTCGTCCGCCGTCGTCGTCCCGAGGCTCCGGACCTGCCAGACGGTCGCGTAGGTCCAGTCGAGGACGGCCCACCACGCGCGGCGTGCGACGCCGACCCGGACGGGAGGCACGACCCGCCCTGCAGACGTCGGTTCGCCACCCGGGGCCACGGGGTCGGTCACCGGGTCGCCTCGAGCGACCGGGCGCGGCGGAAGTCGTCGACGAGCTCGGCGAACGGCGCCGGCTGGTGCTCCTGCACGTGGTGCGCCCCGTACAGCTCGACGAGGGCCCCGTCACGCGCTGCCCGGGTCAGGCGTCCCGCCCACTCGCTGCGGGCGATCGGGTCGCGGGTGCCGCGCACGACGAGCACCGGCACGCGCAACGCGGCGACGGCGTCGAGCATCGGCCAGCGGACCATCGGGCGGAGTTCGCGCACGTACTGGCGGATGCTGCGGAAGTAGTCGGAGAGGAGCACGACGTTCATCCGCGCGTCCTCGACCAGCCCGTCACGACCCAACGCGACCGCGAGCCAGGCCAGCGACCGGTGCCGGTCGTCCACCACGGGGCTGACGAGGACCACCGCCAGGACCTCGTCCGGGTGCTGCAGCGCCGCGGCGACGACCACCTGCGACCCCATCGACTGCCCGACGAGGACGCTCTCGTGCACGCCCCGCGAGCGCACCGCCCGCATGACCACGTCGGCGAGCTCGGAGATCTCGAGTCGGCGTCCGACCGGGGACAGGCCGCCGAAGCCGGGCAGGTCGACCGCGATCGTGCGGTGCGTCCGCGAGAGCACCCGCTGCGAGCGCGCGAACGACCGGTGCGACATGCCGATGCCGTGCACGAGCACGATCGTCGGCGCCAGCGAGTCCCGGCGTCGACCCGCAGGCGCCATCGTGTGGAGCCGGACGGGCATCCCGTCCACCGAGACCGTCTCGACCAGCGCGCGCACACCTCGACAGTACGCACGACGGTTCCGCTCCGGACAGCTGAGCGCTACTCTCCGAGCATGCGCAAGGTGACCGCTGGACTGTTCTCCTCCGTCGACGGCGTCGTGCAGGACCCGTACACCTTCCAGTACGACAGCTTCGACGACGAGCTCGGTGCCGCCATGGGCACGTTCATGGCCAGCACAGACACCGTGCTGCTCGGTCGGAACAGCTACGTCGAGTGGGCCGAGTGGTGGCCGGCGCACCCCGACGACCCGTTCGGCCAGTGGATCAACCCGATCGAGAAGCACGTGGCCTCGACCACGCTCGACCCCGACCTGGCGTGGCAGAACACCTCGCTCATCCAGGGCGACGTGCACGACTTCGTGCGCGACCTGAAGCAACAGGACGGCGGCGAGATCGCGGTGTGCGGCAGCGTGACGCTCGTGCGCAGCCTGCTGTTCGCGGGCCTCCTCGACGAGCTCCAGCTGATGGTGCACCCGGCGGTCGCCGGTGCCGGGCGGAAGCTCTTCGAACCGACCGACCCACCCCTGCGCCTGCGCCTGGTGGGCAGCACCGTGACGAGCAAGGGGAACGTCCTGAGCACCTACGGGCAGTTCGCGGCCTGACGGCGGCGAGCCGGGCCTCCCGACCGGCGGTACCGTTGACGGTGACCAACTCGCCATCCCGACCGGAGCCCACCATGCCGCAGGACACCCGCCCGCACGTCGTCATCGTCGGCGGTGGGTTCGCCGGCATCGCCGCGATGCGCGAGCTCGCGGACGCACCGGTCCGCATCACGCTGGTCGACCGGCACGTCTACAACATGTTCCAGCCGCTCATGTACCAGGTGGCGACGGGTGGTCTCAACGCCGGCGACGTGACGTACTTCCTCCGCAGCCTGCGCGCCCGCCAGAGCAACGCCGAGTTCCGCCACGGCCTGCTGACCAACATCCGCCCGGACGAGAAGATCGCCGAGATGTCGGACGGCGAGCACCTGCGCTACGACCACCTCGTGCTGGCGAACGGCGTCAACACCAGCTACTTCGGCACCCCGGGCGCCTACGAGTACGCGTACTCGATGTACTCCCGCTCCCAGGCCCTGCGCATCCGCGACGAGCTGTTCACCCGGCTCGAAGAGGCCGCCGCGAACCAGGGCCCCGACGAGATCCGCATCGTGATCGTCGGCGGCGGTGCGACCGGCGTCGAGATGGCGGGCGCCCTCGCCGAGCTGCGCGACCAGGCCCTGCAGGCGGCGTACCCGGAGATCGTCCGCGGCAACATCACCATCACGCTCGTGCACCGCAGCGGCGAGCTGCTGAAGCCGTTCGCCCCGCGCCTGCGCCGGTACGCGGCCAAGGTCCTGCGCAAGCGCGGCGTCGTGCTCCGGCTCAACACCGGCGTGTCCGAGGTGCGGCCCGACGGCGTGATGACGGCCGAGGGCGAGTTCATCCCCGCCTCGCAGGTGATCTGGGCCACCGGCGTCGCCGCCCACAAAGAGGTCGCGAACTGGGGCCTGCCGCAGACACACGGCGGCCGCATCCAGGTGAACGACGACCTCAGCGTCAAGGGGGTCGAGGGCATCTGGGCCGCCGGCGACATCGCCGCGCAGGACGACGCCCTCGCGCAGCTGGCCCAGCCGGCGCTGCAGGGCGGCAAGCACATCGCGAAGCAGATCGTCCGCACGCTGCACGGCAAGCCGACCGAGCACCTGAAGTACTTCGACAAGGGCACCATGGCGACGATCGGCACGAACGCCGCCGTCGCCCAGCTGCGCGGGGGGATCACGATGGTCGGCCCGGTCGCCTGGGCTGCCTGGGTCGCGGTGCACATCGCGTCGCTGCTCGGCAACGGCAACCGGCTGTCGACCCTGTCGCACTTCTTCGTCCGCTACCTGTGGTTCATGCGGAAGCGCTCGATCCCGATCGTCGGGGACGTCCGGCCCGTGCGCCCGAACGGCGACCGCGAGCCGGAGCCCTGGCAGATGCAGAAGGCCGAGTAGCGCCAGGCGCGGCTGCGCGCGGTTGCGCGCCGGTGCGGGTGCTGCGCACCGTGCGCGGTTGCGCCCCCGTGCGCGGTTGGCCGCCCCGTGCGAGGCAACAAGTCCGCACCACGCAACCAGCCCCGCACCAGCGCACGCCGCGTCGGACGGGAGGCACGGTGCCAGCCCGCAACGAGCCTCCCGTCCGGCACCGCGCAGCAGACCCGCGCACCGTGCGCGTGCTGCGCTCCGTGCGCGGTTGGCCGCGCCGTGCGAGGCAACAAGCCCGCACCACGCAACCAGCCCCGCACCAGCGCACGCCGCGTCGGACGGGAGGCACGGTGCCAGCCCGCAACGAGCCTCCCGTCCGGCACCGCGCAGCAGACCCGCGCACCGTGCGCGTGCTGCGCTCCGTGCGCGGTTGGCCGCGCCGTGCGAGGCAACAAGTCCGCACCGTGCAACCAGCCCCGCACCAGCGCACGCCCCGCGCCCCGCGCGCGCCACGGCTGCGCACGCCGCGCGCGCCGCGGCAGCGCACGCCGCGCGCGCGCCGCGGCAGCGGCACCCAGCGCCCGCCTACGCGCCCCGGGCCTCGAAGTAGGCGCCCGCGCCGATGTCCTCGAACAGCGTCGGCCCGGTCGGGGTCCAGTCGAACGCCTGCTGCGTCGCGTCGGACGTGGCTGACATCTCGAAGCCGAAGAACCGGCCGATGAACCCGAAGTGCGCGTCCGCGTCAGCCGGGTCGATCGACGTCACCGGCAGCCCGAGCCCGTCGCCGATGGCCTCGGCGATGGACCGCGTGGTCAGCGCCGGCTCCGCGACCACGTGCAGGCGGGTGCCGGCCGGAGCGCTCTCGAGGCCCAGTCGGACGATCCGCGCGGCGTCCGAGCGGTGCACGGCGGACCAGCGGTTCGTGCCGTCGCCGACGTAGCCGGAGACGCCCTGCTGCCGCGCGGCGGCGACGATCGCGGCGATGAAGCCGTGGTCCCCCATCCCGTGCACGGTCGGGGCGAAGCGTGCGGCGACACTCCGGACGCCGTCGGCCACGAAGTCGAACGCGCGGTTCTCGCTGCCGCCGCGCATGGCGTCCGGTCCGACGAACGGGCTCGGGTCCTGCTCGGTCGCGGGACGGTCCTGCGTCAGGCCGGCGATGCCCGACGCGACGACGAACGGCCGGTCGCTGCCCGCCAGGACCTCGCCCATCGCCTCGACCGCGGCGCGTTCGGCGGCGCTCGTGCCCGCGGCATCCGACCAGTCGTGCTTGTTGGCGAGGTGGACGACGCCGTCGGACTCGGCGGCACCGCGACGCAGCGCGTCGAGGTCGTCGAGGTCCCCGCGCAGTGCGGTGGCGCCGGCCGTCTCGACACGGGCGGCGGCGGCGTCGGAGCGGACGAGCCCGGTGACGCGGTGTCCGGCGGCGACCAGGTCGTCGATGGTCGCTGAGCCGATCCAGCCGGAGGCTCCGGTGACGAAGACGTGCATGGTGTGGTCCTTCCTGACGCGACGACCGTGCCGCGTGGTCCGAGGCGAGGTGATGTCACCCGCTGACATCACTGTAGCGCATGATGTCAGCCCCTGTCATCAGTAGACTCGACGCATGGTGCGATGGCAACCCGGCACACGGGAACGACTGCAGGCGGTGTCCCTACAGCTCTTCGCCGAGCAGGGGTTCGAGCAGACGACCGTCGCCGAGATCGCCGCCGCGGCCGAGGTCACCGAGCGCACCTTCTTCCGGCACTTCGCCGACAAGCGCGAGGTGCTGTTCGCCGGGCAGGACGACTTCGTCGCGCTGTTCCTCGACCCGATCACGCAGGCACCCGAGGGAACGGCTCCGTTCGACCTCGTCGCGTCGGCACTCGAGCAGACGGGCTCGTACTTCCCCGACGAGCGCCGCGCGTGGTCCCGGATGCGCCAACCGATCATCGAGGCCGAACCGTCCCTGAGGGAACGCGAACTCGGCAAGCTCGCCATGCTCACGGTCCGGATCGGCGAGGCCCTCCGCGCGCGCGGCGTCCCCGAACCGGCGGCCACCCTGGCGGCGGAGACCGGCGTGACGGTGTTCGACCTGGCGTTCCGGCAGTGGATCGCACCGGGCGAGGAGCGCTCCCTCGCAGCCGTCACGCACGAGCGACTGGCCGCGTTGACGGAGCTGTTGCACCCCGGACACTGAGGTCGTTCATGGGCAGTCGGAGCATCCTCGAACGATGTCCTCGAGCACGCTGACCCAGCGCACGGCGGCCCCCGCTGCCGGCACTGCCCCGGCGACGCGCGGGTCCGGTCGCCCCGTCGACCGCTCCCCACTGGCGACCCGGGCCACCGCGCTTGACGGCCTGCGGACCGTCGCCATCGTCATCGTCATGCTCTACCACCTGCACGTCGCGGGCTTCGAGGGCGGGTTCATCGGCGTCACGGTCTTCTTCGTGCTGTCCGGGTTCCTCATCACCACGCTGCTGCTGGGCGAACACCGTCGGACGGGCACGATCCGGCTCGGGTCCTTCTGGCTGAAGCGGCTGCTCCGGCTCTACCCCGCCCTGCTCGTGATGGTCGCCGCGGGCCTGGCCCTCTGGTCGTGGGTCGGCGGGTACAAGGGCGCGTCGTTCTCTCCCGGTGAGGCCGCGTTCATCGCCCTGAGCTACACCGGCAACCTCTTCCGCTCGTTCTGGGACACCACGCAGGGCGTCTTCGCGCACACGTGGAGCCTGTCGATGGAGGAGCAGTTCTACCTGGTCTGGCCACCGGTCCTGGTGCTGCTCTTCGCGCTCCGCACCCGTCGGCGCGCGCTGATGGCGGGTCTCGGCGTCGTCATCGTGGGCGCGTCCGTCGCGTCGTGGGCCAGCTACCGCACGCCGAACGGCGGGGCGACGCCGGACGTGTACTTCTCGCCCGTGCTCGGGCTCGTGCCCCTGGCCACCGGCTGCCTGCTCGCACTGCTCCTCGACGACGAGCGCGTCCGTGCGTGGGCCGCCGGGCTCGCCGGGCACCTCGGCACGTGGGTCGGCATCGGGCTGCTCGCTGCGGTGCAGTTCTGGATCGACGACGACTGGACGCAGCACGCGTGGACGTTCGGCCTGCTGCTGCCCGCGACCGGGCTGGTCTCCGCGGCCCTGATCGGCGGGCTGGTCTCGGTCCGCAGCCCGCTCTCCGCCGCGCTCTCCTGGACCCCGATGGCGTGGTTCGGCCGTCGCGTGTCGTACTCGGCCTACCTCTGGCACCCCCTCGTGATCGCCCTGCTGGGCACGGTCGCGTCGAGCGCGTTCGGCGCGTGGGCCTGGGTGTGGCTGCTCGGCGCGGCGGTCCTGGTCGCCGTCGGCGCGGCCTACGCGGTCGAGGTGCCGGTCGAGAAGCTCCGCCGCCGCTTCCGGGAGGCCCGGCGCCTGTTGGCAGCGGAGCGTTCCGCCGCGCAGACCCTCCGCTGAGGCGCGGGGCGCCCCACCCGCCGGTTCCCCCGCAGTGGTCCGCATCCGGCACTGCCGGCCGCGTCCGGCCCTGCCGTCCGTAGGCTCGGCCCGTGACCCTTGCGCGGACCGGAGTCCTGGTCGTCGGCGGCGGACCCGTCGGGGTGTTCCTCGGCGCGCTGCTGGCGCACGCGGGCGTCGACGTCCAGGTGTGGGAACGGCGTGACACCGTCCCGTCCGGGTCCCGCGCGATCGGCATCCACCCGCCCTCGCTCGACGCGTTCGCCGCGGTCGACGCCGCCGTGCCGGTGCTCGCCGAGGCCACGCTCGTGCGCCGTGGTGTGGCGCGCAGCCGCGGCCGGACCCTCGGCACGCTGTCGTTCGACGGCGTCTCCGACACCCATCCGTACGTCGTCACGCTCGACCAGCACCGCACCGAGCGGATCCTGCGCGAGCGGCTCGAGTCCGCCGCGCCCGGGGCCCTGCGCCCCGGCACCACCGTCACCGCACTGCGACGGCACCGGGACCACGTCGAGGCGGTCGGCATCGGCCCCGACGGCGGCGCGATCGAGCTGCGGGCGTCGTTCGTGGTCGGGGCTGACGGCGCCCGCAGCACCGTGCGGGACCTGCTCGGCATCGCCACGACCGGCCGCGAGTACCCGGACCGCTACGTGATGGGCGACTTCGCCGACCCCGAACCGCTCGCCGCGCGCTCCGACGCCCTGGTCGACGTGGGACCGGACGGCGTCGTCGAGGCGTTCCCGCTGCCCGACGGACGACGCCGCTACGTCACGCTGGTCGGCCGTGGTGCACCCGAGCACGACGAGGTCGATGCCGAGCGGCTGGCCGAGACCGTGCGCCGACGGACCGGGGCCGCCGTGGACCCGGCGTCGAACTCGATGCTGAGCGGCTTCCGGGTCCGCCGCCGCGAGGCCGTGCGGGTCGGCGTCGGGCGGGTCGTCCTGATCGGGGACGCCGCGCACGAGATCAGCCCCATCGGCGGGCAGGGCATGAACCTCGGCTGGCTCGACGCCGCCGAGCTCGCGCCCCTGCTGGCCGAGGGCGTGCGCACCGGCTCGGCCGGGCCGTGGCCCGCCTACGCGGCACGTCGCCAGGCCGTCGCACGTCGGGCGGCACGCCAGGCCGAGGCGAACATGGCACTCGGTGGGCGGGCCGTGGGGCCGGCGGTGCTGGGACGCGAGGTGGTGCTGCGGACGCTGTTGGGCCTCCCGTCCGCCGCGCTGCTCGCGCGCACCTACGCCATGCGCTGGTCCTAGCCCGACGCAACCGTCCGGACTACGCCACCAGGCGGGCTCCGGCCAGACCGAGCTCGACGACGAGGACCAGCGACGACGCGATGACCAGCCGGAACAGCGTGCGGGTCGGCGGGCCGGTCAGGACCAGGCGGATCCCGACGGCGGCGAGCACGACCACGGCGACCGTCCCGACCACCGCCAGGACGACGCCGGGGCCGCTGACCGGGTCGTCCCCGGTGAGCTGGCCGAACAGCACCAGGCCCGCGGCGACGACCAGCGCGCCGAACGCGACGACCCCGGCGGCGTGGAGCCCGAGCCGGTGCGGGAAGCCCCGGACACCCGTGGCGGCGTCGTCGACCAGGTCCGGCAGGACGTTCGTGCAGTGGATCGCGACGCCGAACACCGCGCCGGTCGCGATCGCCCAGACGGCGGGCAGCTGCGCCTGGGGTCCGGCGGACACCGCGACCACCGGCAGCAGCCCGAAGGCGACGACGAACGGCGCCACCGACCACACGGAGCGCTTCAGGCCGGCGTCGTAGGCCCATCCGGCGGCGACGAGCACCAGGTGCGCGAACGCGGCCACCGGCCCGAGGAACAGCGACAGGACGACCGCGACGGCAGCGGTGCCGAACGCGGCGTTCCGGACGGCACGCTTCGACACCAGGCCCTGTGCGACGGGCTTGTCCGACCGCCCGACGGCCCGGTCGCGGTCGGCGTCGATCCAGTCGTTCGCCAGTCCGATCGACAGCTGCCCGGCGACCACGGTCAGTGCGACCAGGACGACGAGCCCCACCGGGTGCCCGACCGCGGCGGCGATCACGGCGGCCAGGACGGTGACCGTGACGGTCGGGCCGGGGTGCGACGAGGCGAGGAGCAGGCGCACCGGGGACGACATGCCCAGAGCCTACGGACCGGCCGCGCGTCTGCGGACAGGCTGCGGGCTGCGGGCTGCGGTCGACCGACGGGCTGCGGACGACGGTGGTCAGGCGCGGTCGTGCAGCGTGACGTGGTAGCCGTCCGGGTCGGCGAAGGTGAACGTCCGGCCGAAGGGACCGTCGATCGGGTCGGCGACGACCGTGTGCCCGCCGGCGACCAGGGCGTCGTGGATCTCCTGCACCCCGGTGGCGTGCAGCCAGACCGCGGTGCCGATGCCCGGCTGCGGCGTGCCGGCGATGTCGGTGCCCGCGACGACGTCGCGCAGGGCGAATGCGATCGGCGTCGTCGTGAAGACGACCGCGTGGGGCGGCCCGGCCGGCGAGCGGACGAGACCGAGGTACTGCTCGTAGAACGCCTGTGACGCGTCGAGGTCGGTGACCTGCAGCGAGACGAAGTCGGGACCGGTGACCGGCATGGGATGCTCCTTCAATCTGTGTCAGTTGTCTGACACAGAGGACTGTATGTCAGACTACTGACATGAGTCAAGGCGACGATGCGATCGACCTCGAGACGTCGATGGGGTACCTGCTGAAGGAGGCCTCGAGTGCGTTGCGTACCGCGATGGAGGCCGCACTCCGGCCGCTCGGCATGACGGTCACGCACTACTCGTGCCTGGAGCTGCTCGCGCAGCGGCCGGGCCTGTCCAACTCGGAGCTCGCGCGCGGCGCCTTCGTCACCCGGCAGTCGATGAACGTGCTGCTGCAGACGCTCGAGCGGGACGGCGTGGTCTCGCGGGCGACGCGGGCACCGGTCGGCAAGGCGCTGCCGACCGAGCTCACGGCGCAGGGCCGGCGAGACCTGGCCGCGGCGACCGCGGCGGTGCGCGGCGTGGAACTGCGGATGCTCGACGGCATGGAGGCCGACGAGCAGGTCGTGGCGACCCGGGCGCTCCGCAGCATGGTCCGGGCGCTGCGCGGCAGCTGAGTGAGCTGTGCCGGCCGGCGACATCCGGGCAGCGCTGTGTGGCCGCGGAATCCGGGCGCGACGACACCGGACGTCGTGGAGACTGGGGAACGTGTCAGTGACTGACGGAACCCAGAGGGCACGGGACGAACTCGCCGCCCTGGTCCGAGACGGAGCAGGGCCGCTGGTGACCGCACCGGAAGCCGTGTCCCCACGCCGGGCGGCGGTGCTCATGCTCTTCGGCGTCCTCGACGACGTCCCGAGCCACCGCCACACGGACCACCACACGGTCGCGCGCGACCTCGACGTGCTGCTGCTCGCCCGCGCGACGACGCTCAGGGCACATCCCGGCCAGGTCGCGTTCCCCGGCGGACGGGTCGACCCGGGCGACGCCGACACCACGGCCGCCGCGCTCCGTGAAGCGCACGAGGAGACCGGGCTCGACCCGGCGGGCGTCGAGGTGCTCGGCGCGATGCCGGCGGTCCCGTTGGCGTTCTCGCGGCACCTCGTCACGCCGGTGCTCGGCTGGTGGCGGCGCCCGAGCCCCGTGCGCGTCGTCGACGAGGCCGAGTCCGCCGCGGTCTTCCGGGCACCCGTCGCCGACCTGCTCGACCCTGCGCACCGCGGCGTCACGGTGCTGCGCCAGGACGGCCGCGAGTGGCGCGGACCCGCCTTCACGGTCGACACCGCCAGCGGGCAGCACGTGGTCTGGGGCTTCACGGCGTCGCTCCTCGACGCCCTGTTCACCCGCCTGGGGTGGGAGGAGCCGTGGGACCGGGAGCACGAGGTCCCGCTGCCGGAGTGAGCCCTCGGGCAGCGGTACGATCGGCGTCAGCGGGAACGGAGTCAGCATGACGAACCTCGATCCCCGACGCGGAGCCGGGCGTCGGACACGACACGACGTCGAGAGCGTGGTCGACGCGCTGACGTCGCGCATGGACGGCAACGCCGCCGCGGTCCGTCGGGCGGTGCTGAGCGTGCTGCACAGCCGCGAGCAGCAGCACCTGGCCGAGATGGAGCTGCGGCGCGGCATCTTCGAGCTCGCCGACCTCGGGGTCGCCCCGCGCGACATCGCCCGGCTCGCCGGCATCTCGCAGCCGGACGTGTCGCGCCGCCTCACCCGACGGGGCCTGACAGCCTCGCGCCCCTCGCCGCGCGAGGTCATCTCCCAGCGCCAGGCCGGCCTGATCGACTCCGACACCATGGTGCGGGAGCTCTCGACGATGGCCATGACGCACCGCATCCCCGCACGCGACTCCGGCTACGACAGCGCGGCCGCGCAGACCGGCACCGCGAAGGAGCTCGCCGCCGCGTTCCAGGACGGGCTGATCAGCGAGGGTGAGTACGAGACCGTCCGCAAGGCCATCGCCGGTCGTCTCGGCCGGGTCCACGGACGGTGAGTGACGAACCGGGCGACCGAGCCCTCCGCGACCGCACGGCAGCCGACCTCGCCGCGTTCCTGCAGTCGGCGTGTCTCGACGACCCCTGGACCGAGGACCCCGCGGGCAGCACCCGCCTGCGCTACGCCCCGGACGGCTTCCTGTACACGGCCGAACGGCTGCGGCTGCACGAGGCGCTGCTCGCCGAGCACACCGCCCGGACACCCACACCGTCGGACGACGGCACGCTCGCCGTCGTCGTCACCGCGGGCCCTCCGGGAGCGGGCAAGACGACAGCCCTGACCCGGATGCCCGAGCTCGACGACTACCGGCACATCGACGCGGACGACTTCAAGGACGCCCTGCTCGAACGGGCCACGGCCGACGGGCTGCTCGACGCCTGGACCGCCCGTGTCCTGGTGGACGGCGCTCCGGTGCGCCCGCGCGAGCTCGCGGCGTTCGTGCACGCCGAGTCCACCGCGGTCGCGGACACCCTGCGACGCCGGTCCCTGCGCGACGGCGAGAACGTCGTCGTGCACGGCACCCTGTCGAGCGTCGACTACCTGGACGACCTGCTGTCCGAGCTCGACGACGCCGGGTACGACCGGCTGCGGATCGTGGACGTCGAGGTGCCGTTCGACGCCGCGCTCGAGCAGGCGACCGCGCGGTGGTGGCAGGTGCGGCAGACCGACGACCCGCTGGGTGGCCGCTTCGTCCCCGCCGCGGCCATCCGTCGGTACTACCCCGGCACCGGACAGTCACTCTGCCGCTCGAACGTGTCCGAGCTCGAGCGGCGGGCCGCCGACCTGGGGTGGGACGTCAGGGTCGAGCGGATCGGCTGACCGCGGCCGTCGGAGCAGCGGCTGCCGCATCGACCACGGGGCCCGCGGCGGTCGTCCGCCGTCGCAGCAGCCCCGACGCCAGCGCGATCCCGACCAGGATCACCACGCCACCCACCGGCTCGTTCCAGCGCACCCGCTCCCCCAGCACCAGGACGCCGAGCACCACCCCGACCACGGGCGTCAGGTAGGTGACGGTGGACGCACGAGCCGCGCCCCAGGCCTGCACGAGCCCCGTGTTCCACATGTAGGCCAGCCCGGTGCCGACGCAACCGAGTCCCAGCATGGCGGCCACGATCCTCCAGTCCAGCTGCATCGGCGCGGTCGCCGTGACGGGCGCGACCATCAGCATCAGCCCGGCGGCCAGCGTCAGCTGGACGGTGGTGAGCGTGACGGCGTCGTGGCCGCTGCCCGCGACGAACCGGCGCATGTAGGCCAGTCCGAACCCGTAGCAGGCGGTCATGCCGAGCAGCGCGACCTGGGCGGGGACCGTGGCCAGCACCGCGGGGTCGCCGATCAGGTCCCACGGCCCGACCAGCACGAGCACCCCGACGATCCCGGTCAGGACACCGACGAGCTGCCGTCCGCGCAACCGCTCCGCCGGCAGCAGCAGCGGCATCGCGAGCAGCACCATGATCGGCGTCGTCGCGTTGTAGATGCTCGCCAGACCACTCGGCACGGTCTGCTCCGCCCATGCGACGAGCGACGACGGCACCGCGTTCAGGAACACCGCGAGGACGAGCAGGTGGCCCCAGAGCGCCTTCGACCGCGGCCACCGACGGCGGGTCGCGAGCAGGATCACGAGCAGCGTCAGCGCCCCGAGCAGCACGCGTCCGAGGGCGACCTGCTGCGGGGACAGTCCCTCGAGACCGACCTTCATGAAGAGGAAGCTCGATCCCCAGGTCAGCGCCACGAGGACGAACAGGATGCCGTTCATGCCGCTAGTGTCGAGCCACCCGGGCTCATGAGGCAAACGCATCGGGTTCATGACCCCATGAGGAGTCCACATGCCGATCACGATCGCCCAGCTCCGCGCCCTCGTCACCACCGTCGACAGCGGCTCGTTCACCGCCGCGGCACGCGCGCTCGGCGTCGGCCAGTCGGCCGTGTCGCACGCCGTCGCCGGGCTGGAGCGCGAGCTCGGCGGACCGGTCCTGCTGCGCGGCACGGCCGCGGTCCCCACCCCGCTCGGGGAGCGGCTGCTCGGTCACGCCCGCAGCGCGATCGCCCCGGTCGACGCCCTGGAGGCCGTGGTGCGGCCCGGCACGGCGCGCGGCACCGTGCGTCTGGCCGCCGTCCCCACGGTCTGCCAGGGGCTGCTGCCGCGGCTCCGCGCACTGTGGGCCGTGACGCTGCCCGACGTCGACGTGCAGGTCTACGAGGGCGACGACGACGAGATGCCCGAGTGGCTCGAGGCCGGCACGGTGGACGCCGCCGTGCTCGTCGACCCGACCGTGATTCCGGACGGCGGCGTCGTCGTCGCGACGGACGAGATGGCCGCCGTGGTGCGCCGCGACCACCCGCTCGCCGACTCGGCTGCCCTGACGCTCGACGACCTGCACGAGGACGGCCTGGTCGCGGGCGGTGGGGGCTGCGAGTACCAGATCCAGCGGATGCACGAGATCGCCGGGCAGCCGTTCCGCTACGCCCACCGCGTGCGCGAGATGAGCACGATGTTCGGGATGATCCAGCGGGGCGAGGGGGTGTCGATCGTGCCGACGCTCGGGCGGGTGATGCTGCCGGACGACCTGGTGATGGTCCCGACGCTCCCCCGGCTCGAGCGCACGCTGGTGTTGAGCGGGCCGTCCTCGCGGCCGTGGTCCCCGCTGACGAGGGCGCTGGTCGCCGCGGTCTGAACGGCGGCGTCGGCTCGCTCCGGGCATCGTCCGGGTTGGATGGGGTGATGCCCGAGACCTACGTCAAGACCTTCACCGACCCGAACGAGGCCGCTGCCGAGGCTGCCGGCCTGGAGTGGCTCGCCGAGGCCGAGGACGCCGGCGGCACCCGCATCGCCCGGGTGCTCGGTCGACCGCGGCCGACGGTCCTCGAGCTCGAGTTCGTCTCCGACACCGCACCGACGGCGGCCCAGGCGGAACGGTTCGGCCGGTCGCTCGCGCACACCCACGCCGCCGGGGCAGCGCACTGGGGCGTGCCGTCGCCCGGGTACCCGGCGAACGGGCCGATGCGGATGGGCCGCTCCCGCACGCCGTTCGTGCCCGCGTCCGAGGCACCCGCGACCTGGGGCGAGTTCTTCGCCGAGTACCGGATCCGGGACTTCGTGCAGCGCATCGTCGACGCCGGCGGGTACGACGGCTCCGAGGCGGCGGTGTTCGAGCGGGTGTGCGACCGACTCGAGGACAGCACCCTCGGCTCCCCGCAGCCCGCGCTCGTCGGGGACGGCCCCGCGCGGCTGCACGGCGACCTCTGGGCCGGGAACGTCCTGTGGCCGCGGGACCACGCCGAGCCGACCGGGGCCGTGCTCATCGACGCGACGCCGCACGGCGGGCACGCCGAGACGGACCTGGCGCTGCTGGCGCTGTTCGGGCTGCCCCGGCTCGAGACCGTGCTGGCGGCGTACGACGCCGAGTCCCGGCTGGCGGCGGGGTGGCAGGAGCGCGTCGAGCTGCACCAGCTGGCGCCGCTGCTGCTGCACGTGGTGCTGTTCGGCGGCTCGTACACCGATGCCGCGCTCCGGGTCGCCCGCCGGTACGCCTGACGGTGGGTTGCGCCTCGGTGCGAGGTTGATCGCCCGGTGCGAGGAAACAACCGCGCACCGTCCGGCCAAGGTCGCACGACACGGGTCGGGCGGCGAACGCGAGCACTCTGGCGCAGCTCCTTAGGCGGGCCACAGGTGGCACATGGGCCCGTTCGGGGAACGCCCCGGAGGCTCACTGCCATGACCACGTACCCGATCCCCGTGACCGACCGTCGCGACCGTGCGCACCCGGGAGCGCCCACGCGTCGCCGAGCCGTCCCCCGGCTCTTCCTCGGCGAGCGCACCGATGCCCGCTGGCTCCGCCCGGCGTTCTGGCTGCTGCTCGTCGTCACCGCCGTCGTGTACTGCTGGGACCTCAGCATGTCCGGGTACGCGAACAGCTTCTACGCCGCCGCCGTGCAGGCCGGCACGAAGTCGTGGGAGGCGTTCTTCTTCGGCTCGCTCGACTCGTCGAACTTCATCACGGTGGACAAGCCCCCCGCGTCGCTGTGGGTGATGGTGCTCTCCGCCCGGCTGTTCGGCTTCTCGAGCACCAGCCTGTTGCTCCCCCAGGCGCTGATGGCCGTCGGGTCGGTCGCGCTGGTGTGGGGCACCGTCCGGCGCACCCTGGCCCGGCTCGGGTCGACGACCGCGAACGTCGGGGCGCTGCTTGCCGGGTTCGTCGTCGCAGCGACCCCGGCGGCGGCGCTGATGTTCCGGTTCGACAACCCGGACGCACTGCTCGTGCTGCTGATGACCGCCGGGGCGTACTGCACCGTGCGGGCACTCCCCCGCGGCAGCTGGCGGTGGATCGCGCTCGCCGGTGTCGCCCTCGGGTTCGCGTTCCTGACGAAGATGCTGCAGGGACTGCTCGTCCTGCCCGCGTTCGGCCTGGTGTACCTGGTCGCCGCCCGCACCGCCGTGCCGAAGCGCATCGTCGGACTGCTGGTCGCCGCCGGGTCGCTCGTCGTCGCGGCGGGGTGGTGGGTCGTCGCGGTGTGGCTGTGGCCCGCCGACGCCCGCCCGTACATCGGCGGCTCCACGAACAACACCGTGCTCGACCTGGTGTTCGGCTACAACGGCCTGGGCCGGATCTTCGGCGGCTCGGGGAACGGCGGCGGGGGCGGCGGTGCGACCGGCACGGCAGGCTCGTCCTTCGGCGGGTCGACCGGGCTCGACCGCCTGTTCTCGTCCGAGATGGGCCTGGAGATCTCATGGCTGCTGCCCGCCGCGCTGATCGCACTCGTGCTCGGCCTGGTCGTCGTCGGACGTCGCCACCTCGCCGATCCGGCACGCGCGGGTCTGGTGCTGTGGGGCGGTTGGCTGCTGGTCACCGGGCTGGTGTTCTCGTACATGTCCGGCACGATCCACCCGTACTACACGGTCGCTCTCGTCCCGGCGATCGCGGGCCTGGTCGGCACCGGCGGCGCCCTGCTCTGGCGGGCCCGCACCCGGATGACCGGTCGCCTCGGTCTGGCCGCGATGGTCGGCAGCACGGCCTTCTGGGGCTGGTGCCTGCTCAACGAGGACCCGACGTGGCTGCCGTGGCTGCGATGGGTGATCCTCGCCGGCGGCCTGCTGTCGGCCGTCGCGATCGTCATGGGGAGCGTCCCGTCGCTCCGCAAGCTCGTGACCGTCGGTGTGCTCGCCGGCACCCTGTTCGGGCTCACCGGCACCACCGCCTACGCGTTCGCCACCACCACGGTGGCGCACTCCGGTTCGATCCCGAGCGTCGGTCCGTCGGGATCCTCCGGTGGCGGGATGGGCGGCGGCGGCATGCCGGGAGGCTCGGGTGGCCCCGGCGGGTCGGCCTCCGGCACCGAGAGCGACGGCTCTGACAACGGCACCCAGCAGGGTCCCGGCGGCACACCGCCGGAAGGCGGGACCCCGCCCAGCGGGACCTCCGGTGCGGTGCCGGATGGCACCGACGGCGAGGCACCCGGTACCGGGACCTCCGGGACGGAGTCGGGGACGGGCCTCCCGTCCGGCGGTGGCGACCAGGCGACCGACGGTGGCGGCATGGGCGGTGGCAGCGCGACGACCTCGACCGCGCTGACCAAGCTGCTCGCGCAGACCGACACGACGTGGGCCGCGGCGGTGGACGGCTCGCAGTCCGCCGCGCAGCTGGAACTCGACAGCAACACCCCGGTGATGGCGATCGGTGGCTGGTCGAGCGACCCGACCCCGACGCTGGCCGAGTTCAAGGCCTACGTTGCCGAGGGCAGGATCGCGTACTACATCGCCTCGGGCACCGGCGGCGGCATGCGTGGTGGATCCTCCACGGCGTCCGCGATCACGGAGTGGGTGGCAGCGAACTACTCCTCGACGACCGTCGGAGGCCAGACCGTCTACGACCTGACCTCTCCGAAGTAGGCTCGGCGCGATGTCCGACCAGCCGCTCCAGCGCACCGACGGCTCGCCCGTCCGTGCTCTCGTCGTCGACGACGAGCACGCGCTCGCCGACGCCGCCCGCCAGGCGTTCGAGGCGGACGGCTGGTCGGTGCGTGCTGTGCACCGCGGTCGGGACGTGCAGTTCGCGGCCCGGGAGTTCCAGCCCGACGTCATCGTGCTCGACGTGATGCTGCCGGACATCGACGGCTTCCAGGTGCTCGAGCGGCTGCGGGACGCGCGGGACGACGTCCGCGTGCTGTTCCTGACCGCCCGGGACTCGTCCGAGGACCGGTTGGCCGGCCTGACCCGCGGCGGCGACGACTACCTGACCAAGCCGTTCGGGGTCGCCGAGCTGCTGGTCCGGGCGCGGATCCTGGCCCGGACCTCGGCCCGCGTGGCGGCGACCGCCCCCGTGGGGATCACCGTCGGCGACCTGGTGCTCGACGAAGACTCCCGGACCGTGACCCGGGGCGGCGAGGCGATCGAGCTGACCCCGACCGAGTTCGAGCTGCTGCGCCACCTGGCGCGGAACGCGAACCGCGTGCTGTCGCGGGAGCACCTGCTGGCGAACGTCTGGGGCATGGACTTCGGGTCGTCGTCCAACCTGGTGGACATGTACGTGTCGTACCTGCGCCGGAAGATCGACGCCGGACGGTCTCCCCTGGTGCAGACCGTACGCGGCGCCGGGTACGTGCTGCGGCCGGTGTCGTGAGTCGGTTCGGCTCGTCGGCCCGGTCGCGGGTGCCGTCGCTGCGGTGGCGGATCGTCGGCGCGGTGGCGCTGCTGCTCGTGCTGACGAACGTCGTGGTGGGCGTCGTCACCGTGGTGGCCTACCGGGGGTACCTGGTCGGGCGGCTCGACGCGGAGCTGGCGACTGCCACGAGCCGGACGCTCGGGCCCGGCGACGGACAGCCGCCGCCCGGGTCCGGGTCCGGGTCGTCCTCGGACCGCCCAGATCCGGGGAACGCCTTCATCGGTGCCCCGGGGCAGTCGGCCGACACCGTCGTGGCGATCTTCCGCGGGAGCAGCACCGTGCTCGCCGGGTACACGGACGCGAAGGGACAGCAGCACGGGCTGAGCGCCGCGCAGGAGCGGACCCTTGCGACCGTCGCCACGGACGGCCACCCCGTGACGGTGTCGCTCGGGTCGCTCGGGACCTACCGGGCCGAAGCCGTCGGCTCGGACGGCGACGTCTTCGTGACGGCACTGCCCCTCGACGACCAACGCGCCTCGATCGTGCGGCTCGTCGTGGTGATCGGCAGCGTGACCCTGGTCGGGCTGCTCGTGGCGGTCTGGGCGGGGGCGATGCTCGTGCGCCGCTCGTTGCGCCCGCTCGAGCACGTCGCCGCTGTGGCGTCGAGCGTCACCTCGCTCGACCTCGAGCGGGGCGACACCGACATCGCCGTCCGGGTCGCGCCACTGGACCTGGTCGCGAACCGGGAGGTCGGCGCCGTCGGCACCGCATTGAACCGGCTGCTCGGGCACGTCGGTCGCGCGCTCACCGTCCGTCGCGACGCCGAGGCCGGCATGCGCAGCTTCGTCGCGGACGCATCGCACGAGCTCCGGACGCCGATCGCCACCGTGCGCGCCTACGCCGAGCTGTCGTCGAGCACCACCGACGTCGACGCCATCCACCGCAACGTCGACCGCATCGGGCACGAGGCCCTCCGGATGGGCGCCCTTGTGGAGGAACTGCTGCTGCTCGCCCGGCTGGACTCGGCAGCGCTCGCCGCGGGGCGGGCGCCCGCCGCTGCGGACCCGGTCGACCTGACCTCGGTGGTCGTCGAGGCGACGATGGACGCTCGTGCGACCGCTCCGGACCACCGGTGGGAGCTGCAGGTCGACGACGAGCCGATCGTGGTCCCCGGCGACGACGTGCAGCTCCGACGCGCGGTCACGAACCTGCTCGCCAACGCGCGGACGCACACCCCCGCTGGCACCGCCGTGGTCGTCTCGCTGCAGCGGGCCGCTGACGGGATCCGGCTCGTGGTGACGAACGACGGCCCGACCATCCCCGAGGACGCGCTGCCCACGCTGTTCGACCGGTTCACCCGTGGCGAGGCCTCGCGCTCCCGCGAGTCCGGGACGAGCGGGCTCGGGCTGGCGATCGTGCGCGCGGTGGTCGAGTCCCACGGCGGTTCCGTGCGGGTGGCGTCCGAGCCGGGCCGCACCGCGTTCACGGTGACCCTCCCCGCGTAGCGCGGGCGGCACCGGTCCCGTGGACCGCGGGACGGGAGGCCCGCGGCGGGCCCGCACCGGGCCTCCCGTCCGGCAGGCCCTCGTCTGCAGACGCCGCGGTGCGTGGTCGGGGCCCCGTCGAGCCCGCATGCGCGGACGGGTCGCGTCCCGTCGCTCGGCGTCGGGCACCGGTTCTTACCGTGGCCACAGGAGGGTGCTCCGGTCCCCATCGCCGCGCTGCCGAACCTGAGCAGCATGACGGAGACGAACCAGCCCCTCGACATCGACATCGTCGTCCCCTGCCACGACGAGCAGGACACCCTGGCCGCGCATGTCCGACGCCTGCACGACTTCTGCCGCACCTCGCTGCAGCACACGTGGCGCATCACCATCGCCGACAACGCCTCGACCGACGACACCGCGAGCATCGCCGACGACCTCGCCGCGATGCTCGACGGGGTCCACGCCGTGCACCTGCCGGAGAAGGGTCGCGGACGCGCGCTGAAGGCGGTGTGGAGCGCATCCCCTGCCCGCGTGCTGGTGTACCTCGACGAAGACCTGTCCACGGACCTCGCCGCGCTCGACCCCCTCGTCGCCCCGCTGCTCTCGGGTCACTCCGACGTCGCGATCGGCTCCCGTCTGGCCGGGTCCTCCCGGGTCGTCCGCGGCGGGAAGCGCGAGTTCATCTCCCGCTCGTACAACCTGCTGCTCCGGAGCACGATGGGGGTGTCGTTCAGCGACGCCCAGTGCGGCTTCAAGGCCGTGACCAGCGCGGCGGCGGAGCACCTGCTGCCGCTCTGCGAGGACGACGCGTGGTTCTTCGACACCGAGCTGCTCGTCCTCGCCGAGCACGCGGGGCTGCGCATCCACGAGGTGCCGGTGGACTGGGTGGACGACGTGGACTCGTCGGTGCACATCGCCTCGACCGCGACCGAGGACCTCAAGGGGATGTGGCGGGTCTCGCGCGGGCTCGCCACCGGGCGGATCCCGATCGCACCGGTCTACGAGTCGATCGGACGGCGGCCGTTCGCGACCCCGCACGTCGGGATCCTCGGGCAGGTCCTGCGGTTCGGCGCGATCGGCGTCGTGTCGACCATCGCGTTCGCGCTGCTCTACGCGCTCCTCCGCCCCGTCCTCGGCGCGCAGACGGCTGACTTCCTCGCGCTGCTCGTGACGGCGGTCGGCAACACGGCCCTCAACCGACGCTTCACCTTCGGCATGCGTGGTCGTGCTGGCGCTGGACGACACCAGGTGCAGGGGCTGGTCGTGTTCGGGATCGCCTGGGCCATCACCTCGGGAGCCCTCGTCGTCCTGCACGCGACGACGCCGGACGCGTCCCACGGGGCGGAGATCGCCGTCCTGACGGGTGCGAACCTGTTCGCGACGCTGGTGCGCTTCGTGCTGTTCAAGGCCTGGGTGTTCCGGGCCCGACGCCGCCCCGAACTCATCCGCCCCGGCACGACCCCGGCCACCTCGGCGGCGACGACGGAGGTGCTGCCCGTGCACGACGACGCAGCCCGGTGACCAGGTCGGGCACGTGCGCGTGAGCACGGTGCGAGCTTCGTGGGCACGTGCGCGTGAGCACGGTGCGAGCCTCGTGGCCCGTGCGAGATCGACGGCCCCGTGCGAGGAAACACCCTCGCACGGGGCCGCGAACGGCGCACGGCCGACGAACCGAGCACGGTGCGCAGGTACGCACCCTGCGCAGCACGCCACGCCCCGACCCGTGAACCCGCTGCGGACGGACCTCGAGCGCTGAGTACCGTGGCGTTCCCGACGGCAGCGAAGGAGCCGCACATGACCGACACCACCACGCCTGACCCCGAGGGCACCGAGAAGCCCGGCGGCCTCGGCAAGGACGGCACCATCCCCGACCACCCGGAGGGCGTCGCAGCCGGGTTCACCGACGACGACTCGCACTTCAACCAGGAAGAGGACGAGGCCGGCGACTCCGAGTAGTCCACCTCGCGAACTGCAGCGGGGACCGGCGGACCACCGTCGGTCCCCGCTGTTGCGCCGTCGGTATACCAGCCCGTAGCATCGCCCTACCGCACCACCACACCACAGGGCCCGACTGCCACCCACGGTCCGCCCGCGGCGAGCGCTCCACCGTTGCAGCCTCCGTCGTCCGCTGCCGGCACACGCTCCACTGGACCCGCTCGTGAACCCCTCCCCCTTCGGTCTGTACGACCCTGCCCGCGAATCCTCCGACTGCGGGGTCGGCTTCATCACGCGTCTGGACGGGACGCCGAGCCACGACGTGATCCGCCGGGGTGACGAGGCGCTGTGCTCGATCCCGCACCGCGGTGGCAAGTCCGCCGAGGGCGTCGGCGACGGTGCGGGCGTCAGCATCGACCTGTCGGTGGAGTTCTTCAGCGCGATCACCGGCGTGGACCTGCGCGCCGGCCACTTCGGCGTCGCGAACTGCTTCGTGCCGAGCAGCGCAGGACCCGCCGGCGGCGCCGAGCGCGACGCGGCCGTGCACACCGTCACCGACGCGATCGAGCACGAGGGCTTCGAACTCCTGCTCGTCCGCGACGTCCCGGTGGACCACTCCGTCGCGCGCCCCGAGGCCGAGCAGTACCAGCTCCCGGTGGTGCAGTGGGTCTTCCGCGCGCCCGACGAGTGGTCCCGCACCGAGGTCGACGCCGCCGCGAACCGTGCCCTGCTCGCGATCGAGGCCGTCTCGTACGGACAGGCCACCGCCGAGTACGCCGACCTGTACCCGCTGTCGCTCAGCGCCCGCACCCAGGTCCTCAAGGGCCGCCTGAACTCGGGCGAGGTCATCGGGTACTTCACCGACCTGCGTGACCCGCGGCACTCGATCCGGACGCTGTACTTCCACACGCGCTTCTCGACGAACACCGAGCCGCACCCGACGATGGCGCAGCCGTTCCGTCTGATGGCCCACAACGGCGAGCTCAACACCGACCGGAAGAACCGACTGTCGGACGAGGCACTCGCGCAGGCCCGCACCCGCAGCATCGTCCGCCCGCCCGGGCAGTCCGACTCCAGCCGTCTCGACCAGACCCTGCAGAGCCGCGTGTTCGACGACGGGCTCGAGATCGTCGAGGCCGTCGTGTCGCTCATGCCCCCGGCGTGGGAGAACGACCACACCCTGACGGACGACGTCCGCGCGATGCTGGAGTACTTCTCGCTGTACGAGGAGAAGAACGACGGTCCCGCCGCCGTGATCTTCAGCGACGGGGACGTCGTCGGCGCACGTCTCGACCGCCTCGGGCTGCGCCCGCTGCGCACGGTGCAGACCTCCGAGTACCTGATGGTGTCGTCCGAGGCAGGCCAGGTCACGTTCCCGGACGACCAGGTCGTGCACCGCGGTCGCATCGAGGCCGGCGGCATGCTCGTCGTCGACCACCGCACGGGCACGCTCATGCGCACCGACGACGTGCTGGCGATGCTCGCCGCCCGTCGCGACTACGGCACGCTGCTCGACGCCGCGCGCGTGCACCTGGACGACCTGCCCGCGCCGGACTACGACCGCACCACGAACACGCTCGGCTACGACGGCGACCTGTCGTTGCAGGGCCGCTACGTGGCGTACTCGCTGAACCAGGAGAGCTTCCGGTTCATGCTCGACCCGATGCTGCAGAACGGCTCGGAGCGGATCTCGGCGATGGGCTACGGCAACGCCATCAACGCGCTCAGCGACACCGAGGGCGGCATGGCGAAGTACTTCTCGCAGCGGTTCGCCCAGGTGACGAACCCGCCGCTCGACTCCATCCGCGAGGCCGACGGCATGAGCATGCGGGTCGCCCTCGGCGCCAAGCCGGACGGCACGGGGTCCACCACCCGCCAGCTCGTCGTCGACTCCCCGATCCTCGGGCACCTCGACATGGTCCGGCTGCGCGACCAGACGATCGTGCCGCTCGAGCGCTTCGACATGCTCTACGTGCCGGTGCTCGGCGACGAGCAGGCCAACGCCGACGCGATGCGGGCCGCCGTGACCGCGCTCAGCGACGCCGTCGAGCGCTTCGCCCGGACGACCGGCGGCATCGCGGTGCTGTCCGACCGCGAGGTCTCGTCCACGCACGCGGCGCTGCCGGTGATCCTGGCCGTCGCCGCGGTCAACCAGCGCCTGATCGAGACCGGACTGCGCCTGCGGGTGTCGGTCGTCGCCGAGAGCGGTCAGCTGCCGTCCTCGCACCACGTCGCGACCGCGCTCGGCTTCGGTGCCGCTGCCGTGTACAGCCTGTCCGCGCGGTTGCGCGCCGAGGAGCAGTACCCGGCCGCTGCCGCACCGGCGGGCGAGCTGACCGAGACCGACGCGGCACTCAAGCGCTTCCGCAAGGCGGCGGAGAAGGCCCTCGCGAAGACGATGGGCCGGGTCGGCCTGTGCACCGCCGAGAGCTACATCGGCGGCGAGTTCTTCGAGCCGAACTACCTGGACACCCGCGACGACCTGTTCGCCCGGGTCTTCCCGCACATGGACGCCCCGGTCGGCGGCGTCGGCTTCGCCCGGATCGCGCAGGCGGCGACGGACTGGCACGAGCGCGCCCGGTCGGTGCAGGGCGATGCGCAGGTCCCGCTCCTCGGCCTGTTCAAGGAGCGGTCGGACGGCGCCGGGCACTCGTTCGGCGTCGCGAGCGTGCGCGGCTTCGGCGGCATGACCGAGGAGCGACCGACCTTCGAGCGCTCGGGCGACTCCGACGCGCTCCGGCTCCTGACGCTCGGCCAGCTCGACGACGCCTTCGGCATCACCGACGCGGCCTACCGCAACACCGGCTACGACCGCCTCAGCGAGTCCGAGATCGACGACTTCCGCATCACGCCCGGCTACCGGACGTTCCTGCAGACCACGCACGAGGAGCGCTCCCGCCGCCCCTCGGCGCTGCGCGACGTCCTGGCGCTGCCCGCGGACGTGACCGGGATCGACACGGCGGAGGACTTCGCCCGCGAGCTCGGCCGGTTCTCGCTGACCGGCAACAGCAGCGTCACGGTGCGCGGTCTGCTCGGTTCACGAGTGGGTGACGGCGGCCAGCTGGGAGGCCCGGTGCGGTTCCGTCTGCGGCTCACGTCCACGGGGTCGCTGGGGAGCGAGCGCCACACGGCACTCGCGGCCGGCCTCGCCCTGCTCTTCCCCGGCCAGGTCGACCTCGACGACGCCGACGACACCCAGGTGACCCTCCGCGCCACCGGCAACGCCGTCGCGCTCCTGGCGCTGCTCGAGAGCGCGCCGGCGAGCGTCGAGCTCGACGACGTCCAGCCCGCGCACGAGATCACCCGCACCCTGGCGTCCGGCGCGATGAGCCACGGCGCGCTCGTCGTCACCGCGCACGAGGCGGTGGCGCACGGTACGAACATGGTCGGCGGCATGTCGAACAGCGGCGAGGGCGGCGAGCACCACTCCCGCTACGGCACGATCCGCGGCTCGCGCATCAAGCAGTTCGCCTCCGGTCGGTTCGGGATCTGGGCCGGCTACCTCGCCGACCCGATGCTGCAGGAGCTCGAGATCAAGATCGGCCAGGGGGCGAAGCCCGGCGAGGGCGGCCAGCTGCCCGCGCCGAAGGTCACGGTCGACATCGCCGCCGCCCGCGGTGGCACGCCCGGCGTCGAGCTCATCTCGCCGCCGCCGCACCACGACACGTACTCGATCGAGGACCTGGCGCAGCTCATCCACGACTGCAAGGCCGCCCGCGTCCGGGTGATCGTGAAGCTGGTGTCCTCGGAGGGCATCGGCACCATCGCCGTCGGTGTCGCGAAGGCCGGCGCGGACGTCATCAACGTCGCGGGGAACACCGGCGGCACGGGCGCTGCGGCCGTCACGAGCCTGAAGTACGCGGGCCGCTCGGCGGAGATCGGCGTGGCCGAGGTGCACCAGGCCCTCGTCGCGAACGGGCTCCGTCAGAAGGTCACGCTCCGCTGCTCGGGCGCCCACCAGACCGGCAGCGACGTCGTCACGAGCGCGCTGCTCGGCGGCGACTCGTTCGAGTTCGGCACGACCGCGCTGATGATGCTCGGTTGCGTGATGGCGAAGAACTGCAACGTGAAGTGCCCGGCGGGCCTGACCACCAACGCCGAGGCGTTCGAGGGCGACCCCCGCGCGCTCGCGCAGTACCTGCTGAACATCGCGCACGACGTCCGGCAGATCCTCGCGCGCCTGGGCTTGCGCTCCCTGCGCGAGGCCCGTGGCCGCACCGACCTGCTCCAGCTCCTGGACCACCCGGCGAGCGTCGGGCGACTCGACGTCCGGAACCTGCTCGCGCAGGTGCCCGAGAAGGTCGTCACCGACCCGGAGTACCTCGAGAAGGACTTCCGCACCGACGACGCCCTGATCGAGCAGGTCCGCACGGCACTCCTGACGCGGCACGAGCACAGCGTGACGATCGACGGCGTGCACCTCGGCAACGCCGACAAGTCCGTCGGCGGCCAGTTCGGCATCGACGTCGAGCGGATCCTGAACCACGAGCTCCACGACGCGTCGTTCGACGACGTGCCCGCCGTCGCGACCGACGACCGCGGCCGCCGACGTCTGGTCGACGGCGCGGTGACGATCCGCACCAGCGGTTCCGCCGGGCAGTCCTACGGCGTCTTCACCAACGACGGCGTGACCCTCGAACACACGGGCACCGCGAACGACGGCGTCGGCAAGAGCCAGAGCGGCGGCCGCATCGTCGTCCGCGCGCCCGGCGGCGGCAGCACCGAGCGCGGCGGGAACGTCCTGGTCGGCAACTTCGCGCTGTTCGGCGCGACCGGTGGCCGGACCTTCGTCGAGGGCGAGGCGGGCGACCGCTTCGCCGTCCGGAACTCGGGCGCGACGGCGGTCGTCGAGGGCATCGGGGACTTCGGCTGCGAGTACATGACCGGCGGCGCGGTGTTCAACCTCGGCGGCTACGGCAAGGGCCTCGGCAACGGCATGTCCGGCGGCTTCCTGTACCAGTACGACCCGTCCGACCGCGTGGCCGAGCGGGCGAGCACCGACTCGCTCCTGGTGTTCCCGGTCACCGACACGACCCGGGGCGCCTTCCACGAGGACGCCGCGCGCCTGCTGCTGGAGTGGCACCTCGAGGCCACCGGCTCCGAGCTCGCGGCCCGCCTGCTCGCAGACTGGGACACCACCCGCACGCACGTGTTCGTCGGCATGCCCCGTGCGCTCCTGCTCACGCAGGACGCCGAGGCGATCCTCGCCGCCGCGACCCGGAACGAGCTGCTCGACGAGCTCGCCACCTCGACCGCGACCGACAAGCTCCGCGCGTTCAAGGTCGACTACCGCGACCGTCGTACGGTCCTCGACGGCCGGGCTCCGGCGCTCGGGGACCAGGGCGACGACATGTTCTCCCTCCTGTCCTCGTACACGGTGCTCGGCGTCGCGCAGGACCTCGCGCTCCAGAGGGTCCCCGGAGCGACGAGCGCGAACGACCCCCGCGTGGCCGAGGCCGTGAAGAACCTGGTGCTCACCGAGGACTTCTTCGTGAAGCAGCGCGTCGTCAAGTACCTGCGCGGCACGCTCGAGCGGTTCACCGACGACGACCTCGCGACCCTCATCGCGATCAAGCGCCTCGACGACCACAAGCGTGCGCTCACGCAGCGGAACACCCGCAGCATGGACGCGCCCGGGACGACCGGCTGGATCATGCACCAGAACGCCAAGAACGCCGGCCGCGTCCGTGCGGCCCGCTTCGACGAGCTGCTCGCGACCGCGGCGCTCGAGGACATCGCCGGCCGTGCACCGCAGGCGCCCGTCGAGGCGGTGACCGCGTGAGCGTCCTGCCCCCCACCGGCTCGCTGATCCCGGTCGACGCTCCGTTCTCGGCCGCCCAGGAGTCCTGGCTCGCCGGGTTCATCGCGGGCATCGCCGCCGCGGGCAAGAAGTCCGCCGCGCCGGCACCGACGACCACCGTCGACGTGCTGTTCGGCACCCAGACGGGCAACGCGGAGTCCCTCGCGGACCAGCTCGTCGCCGGTGCAGCGGCCCGCGGGCTCGGCGGGCGGGCCACCGCGCTCGACGACGTCTCCCCCGAGCAGCTCGCCGGGATGTCGCACGTGCTCGTCGTCACCTCGACGTACGGCGAGGGCGAGATGCCCGACAACGCCGGCCTGTTCTGGGACGCCGTCCAGGCCAGCACCGTGCCGCGCCTCGAGGGCCTGCAGTACGCCGTGCTCGGGCTCGGCGACACGAGCTACGACGAGTTCTGCCAGGCCGGCAAGCTCATCGACACCCGCTTCGAGCAGCTCGGCGCGACCCGCCTGCACGACCGCGTGGACTGTGACGTCGACTTCGAGGACCCCGCGGCGCTCTGGACGGCCGCCGTCCTCGACCGCGTCGCCGCGGAGACCGGAGCGCAGCCCGGTGTGCAGCCGGGCGCGGCCCCGGGCGGTGGAGCCGGCGCGACGGCCTCCGCAGCCGACGGGACGGGCGCGAGCCGGGCCTCCCGGCCGGGTTCCCAGTGGACCAAGCGGAACCCGTACCCGGCACGGCTGGTGGCGAACCGGCTGCTCTCCGACCCGCGCAGCGCGAAGGAGATCCGGCACTACGAGTTCGACCTCGGCGACAGCGGCATCACCTACGCGGCCGGCGACGCCCTGGCGGTCGTCCCGCGGAACGACGACGTGCTCGTCGGCGACCTGCTCGCCCACCTCGGCGCGACGGGCGCCGAGGTGTTCGACGGCCGGACCGTGCGGGACCTGCTGCGCACCGACCGCGAGGTCAGGACGCCGTCGAAGGACCTCATCGCCGACCTGGTGCAGCGCGAGCCGTCGAGCGAGCTGGCGGCCGTCGTCGCGCACGGCGACAAGCACGAGCTGGACCGCTGGCTGTGGGGTCGGGACGTCCTCGACCTGCTGCGTGACGCCGGCGCGAACGCCCCGGGGCTCGACGACCTGCTGCCGTTCCTCCGTCCGCTGCAGGCGCGGCAGTACTCGATCTCGTCGAGCCCGCTCGCGCACCCCGGTCGGGTCCACCTGACCGTCGCGTCAGTCCGGTACGGCGACGTCAACCGACGGCACTCCGGTGTGGCCTCCACGCACCTGGCGGACCGGGTCGCGGTCGGCGACGAGGTCGGCGTGTACCTGCAGCCGAACGCGGCGTTCAGCGTCCCCGCCGACGACGACGCGCCGCTGGTCATGGTCGGACCCGGCACCGGCATCGCGCCGTTCCGCGGGTTCCTGCACGAGCGCGCTGCACGTGGCGCGACGGGACGCAACTGGCTGTTCTTCGGCGACCAGCACCGCGACACGGACTTCGTCTACCGGGACGAGCTGACCGACCTGCAGGACTCCGGGGTGCTCACCCGGCTCGACCTGGCGTTCTCGCGCGACCAAGCCGAGAAGGTCTACGTGCAGACCCGGATGCGCGAGCAGTCGGCGGAGCTCTACCGGTGGCTCGAGGACGGCGCGACCTTCACCGTGTGCGGCGACGCGTCGCGGATGGCGAAGGACGTCGAGACCGCCCTGCTAACGGTGATCGCCGAGCAGCGCGGCCGGGGCGACGACGACGCGGCCGAGTACCTGGCAGACCTGCGCCGGGCCAAGCGGTACGTCCGCGACGTCTACTGACCACGGGGTGGTGGCGGTGGGTGGTCGCCGCCCCACCGTGCGGAACCCGAATCCTCTGGCGGGGCGGCGACCTGACCACCCGAGTCCGTGGGAGTCCCCTGATCCGGGATTCCCGTGTCCGCGCGGCGCCCTGAGCCGGGAACGGAGCCGTACTTGGAGTGGTCCTCACGAATGTACGCGAAAGGCGCCGATCATGGAAACCCGTTGACTGGGAATCGATGGTGATGCTATGCGTTCTGGTCGTCGGTGCTGCCGGGTGCGACGGCGCGTGACCACGGCGAGTCCTCGCCCACGCTCGTGTCCGACGGTTCCGGGGTGAGGACCAGCCCGGCGCCGGAGGACGCCGAGGCGTAGAGCGCCTCGAGCCAGGAACGGTTGATCGACGGCGTCCGGCTGCCGGCGAACTTGAAGTGCAGGCTGACGTCGGGGTGCAGCCAGATTGTCGAGCGGCCGTCGCCGTGCAGCGCGTCGTCCTTCCACGAGAACACGAACCGGTGGTCGCGGCGCAGCATGTTCACGATCACGATCTGCAGGTGCGTGAGGGCACGGTCGTCGATGTGCAGGTCGAGCGGTTGTCCGGCGTAGATGAGCTGACCCATGGGTCTGTCTACTCCCTCGCGCGCCGCGCGGGCGGTGCCGAGGGCGGCGGGACCGACGGCACCGCGGGGCGGCGAGCCGGACGGGAGGCCCGGCTCGGGTCCGCCCCGTCCGTCAGGCCCGGTGCGTGGTCGCCTCGTAGTGCCGCGCGCCCCCGAGCACACCCGCGAAGCGGAAGGGCGCGTCGGTGACGCGCGCCCGCTCGGTGTCCTCGCTGGTGGCCGCGCCGGCGGCGTGCAGCTCCCGGTACTCCGCCACGGTGAGCGGCACGCGCGCGTCGAGCTCGGCCTGCACCACGCCCACGCGACGGTGGCGCTGGTGGTCGGGACGGACGATCCCCGTCACGAGCTCCCCCACGCTGCCCGAGCCGTAGCTGAACATGCCGATGCGCTTGCCCGCCAGGTCGTCGTCGAGGTCGAGCACGGCCGCCAGCGCGATCCAGATCGACGCCGTGTACGTGTTGCCCATCTGCCGGTTGTACGTGAAGCCGGTCCGCAGCTCGGACTCGTCGAACTCCACCCCGACGTGCTGGGTGAGCTTGCGGTGCGCCTTGAGCGCCATCTTCGTGAACGGCTGGTGGTGCACGAAGCGGTCGATCTCGGCGTAGGACGGTCCCCCGCGCGCTGCGAGGTCGTCCCAGGCGCCGATGAACGCGTCGACGTAGGCGGTGACCGACAGGCGACCGTCGACGAGCGCCGTCGAGCGGTCGTTCGGCCGCCAGAAATCGTCGACGTCGGCGGTGAACAGGCCGGCGGCGGGCTCGATCTCGATCAGGTCGGGGTCGGCGCTGACGAGCATGGCGACCGCGCCGGCGCCCTGCGTGGGTTCGGCGGCGGTGTCGACGTCGTAGCGGGCGACGTCGGCGGCGATGACGAGCACCCGCTCGCGGGGGTCGCGCGCGACGATCCCGAGGGCGAGCTGCAGCGCGGCGGTCCCGCCGTAGCAGGCCTGCTTGAGCTCGACGGTGCGCACGTTCGACGGCAGCCCGAGCAGGCCGTGCACGAACACCCCGGCCGCCTTGGACTGGTCGATGCCGGACTCGGTCGCGAACAGGACCGTGCGGATCCCCTCGACGCCGTGCCGGTCGACGACCTGCTTGGCCGCGGCCGCTCCCATCGTGACGATGTCCTCGTCCGGGGCAGGAACGCTGAAGGCGTCCTGCCCGATGCCGACGTGGTACTTCGCGGGGTCCACCCCGAGCTGCACCGCCAGGTCGTCGAGCTCGAGCACGTGGTGCCCGGTCGTCACCGCGATGTCGTGGATGCCGATGGAGGTCATGCTGTGCCGTCCTTCTTCCCGCCACGCTCCATGGCGACGTGTGCCGCCATCAACTCGCCGGGGTTCGTCTGCGCGGCGAGCAGGGACAGCTCACCGCAGAGCACCGTCGCGGCGCAGAGTCCTGCGAGGCGACGGGCGTTCGCGCCGGGCTCCCGGTCCTCGCGGCAGCCGAGACGCGTCAGTGCGTCCTCGACGACGGGCAGGTCGTTGCCCTTGCCGTTGCCGACCGTGCCGACGATGAGGTGCGGGAGGGAGCACGAGAAGTACAGGTCGTCGCCGCGGGCCTCGGCGAACGTGATGCCCTGGGAGCCCTCGACGATGTTCGCCGCGTCCTGCCCGGTGGCCAGGTAGAAGCCGAGCAGCATGTTCGCGTAGTGCGCGTTGGCGGAGCGCAGGGCACCGGCGATCGTCGACCCGACAAGGTTCTTCGCCGTGTTGAGGTCGACGATGCGCTGGGTCGAGGTCTTGAGGAAGCGCTCGACGACCTGCCCGGGCAGGACGATCTCGGCGATCGTGGCCCGACCGCGCCCGCGGATGCCGTTCACCGCCGTGGCCTTCTTGTCCGAGCAGAAGTTGCCGGAGATCGACACGTACGACAGCTCCGGGTGCCAGCCGAGGATCGTCGGCAGCAGCGTGTCCGCCGCCTGCGTCACCATGTTGTGGCCCGACGCGTCGCCCGTGGTGAACGCGAACCGCAGGAACAGCAGGTCACCGACGATCTCCGGGTGCACCTCGATGAGCTTCGCGTAGCGACTCTGCCCGACCACGACGGCCTCGAGCTCGTCCTGGCGGGCCAGGATCTGCCCGGCGGCGATGTGCGCCGCCGCTGCGCTGTCGGCACGGACGACGACCGAGCGGGTCATGCGCTCGTCGACGACCGTTGCGACGATGCCGCCCTCGACCATGCGGGAGATGCGGGCGCCCCGACCGACGGACGGCCACAGCGGCGACTCGTAGGTCGCCAGGGGCACCGCGTGCTCGCCCTCGACGGCGTTGCCGCTGACGCGCAACGGACCGACCCAGCGCGTCGGGATCGGCGTCTGCGTGATCGTCTTGTCGACGGTGCTCGGATTCGCTGTGTCGCTCACTCGATGGGGCCTTCCGGGGGTTGGACGGCGACCGAGAGGTGCCGGATGTCGTGCGCCTCCCACTCGCGGAAGATCACGGTCGGGTCGAGGTCGGCCGGCACGAGGGCGATGCCGCAGTCGCCGCCGCCGGCACCGGACGGCTTGGCCGCCCCGCCGGAGCGCTCGACGACGTCGCACAGGGTGGTCAGTCGGTCGGTCTCGATGCGCGAGCCGACGGAGTCGCCGAGCCGCTGCATGAGTCCGCGGGCGCGGCGGAGCGCATCGAGCGTCTGCTCGGCGTCGCCGGTCTGGAGGCCCGTGGTCAGGTCGTCGACGCAGGCGCGGCTGTCGTCGAGGAACGTCGAGTACCCGCCGTTCCGGTGGCGCCGCACGGCACCGACGAGCTGCGTGGTGGACGCCGGCGACCCGGTCCAGCCGACCAGCAGCCGCAGGTCCGTCGGCGCGGGGAGCCGCTCGACGTCGAACCCGGCCCACGCGTCGACGTCGTGCAGGATCGCCGAGACGGTGTTGCCCGCGAGCTGCTCGAGCAGGCGCTCGCGGTCCGGCGCGCTGTAGCGGAGCCACCCGCCGAACGTGCTCGCCGCCAGGTCGCCACCGGAGGCCCGCGGGTTGACCCGCACGGTGGCCAGGAGCGCGACCTGGAAGCGCTGCCGCTGGGACAGCCCGAGCCGGTAGAAGCGGTCGAGGGCGCCGACGGTCGCGACGGTCACGGCGGCCGACGACCCGAGGCCGAACTTGCGGCCGCTGGCGTCGTCGAGCTGGCTCGCGATGCGCAGGTCGTGGAAGCGCGGCTCGATGCCGAGTTCGGCGCGCAGCTTCTCGACCAGGTCGATGGTCGCCATGACGTAGTCGTAGGGGTGGTGCTCGCGGTCGAGCGCGAGGCCGTCCTCACGGCGGGTCCACGTCAGCGGCAGGTGCCCGTACTCTTCCGAGTGCACGCTGCCGGACCCGTGGCCCTCGGCGACGCGGGCGGTGATGGCGCGGTCGAGGGCGATGAGCACCGACGGCTGGCCCGGCTCGACGACGGCGTACTCACCGGCGACGAACAACTTGCCGTGGGCGCGGAACTCGATCACTCGGTGGACTCCTTCTGGACGGGGTGCTGTTGCTTCCCCGTTCCTTCGGAGCCGACCAGGCGTGCGGCAGGCCCGGTGCCGGACTCGATGACGGTGCCCAGGTCGGCGAGCGCAGCGGCCACCGCGGCCCGGTCCTGCGGCTGCACGAGCACGACGACGTTCGGGCCGGCGTCGGCGGTGGCGTAGGCCTCGGTACCCGCGGCGCGCAGCGCAGCGACCGCGTCGAAGACCGCGACGCTGCGGGCGGTGAGGTACCGGATCGGGGGGAAGGAGCCCTCGATCGTGGCGTGCATGCGCAGGGCGTTGCTCTCGGTGAGCTCGCCGATCCGGGTGAAGTCCCCGACGGCGCAGGCGGCCAGCATGTCGCCGACCGTCTCGGTGGTCGAGGTGACCCAGGCGGGGTAGAACGGCGAGGTCGCGATGGTGCGGCGCATGGCCTCGCGGGACCCGATCGCCTTCGGGCCGTCGTCGATCGTCACGACGACCATGGCCATCGGGGGCGCCGGGATCGTCTCGGCGTACGAGCCCTGGTCATCGCCGGCGTGCCAGACCGACACCCCGCCGGGGATCGACCGCGTGGCCGACCCCGAGCCGCGCCGTGCCAGCCGGGACAGGTCCCGCTCCGACAGGTCGAGCCCGTAGGCCGCCGCCGCCGCGGTCGCCAGGGCGGCGAAGCCCGAGGCGCTCGACGCCAGGCCGGCACCGGTCGGAACCGTGTTGGTCGACTCGACCGACGCACGGGCATCGCTCCCCGCCAGCTGCCGGACCAGGTCGAGGAACCGCTCGACGCGTGTCAAGGGACCATCGTCGACGACGCGACCGTTCAGGACGAACGCGTCCCGGGCCTCCTGGCGGTCGACGAGCGTGACGGACGTCGTCGTCGGGAAGACGTCGAGGCCCATCGAGACGCTGCCCGTCGCGGGGAGCGCGAGGTCGGCGTCCGCCTTGCCCCAGTACTTGACGAGGGCGATGTTGGGGTGCGCGACGGCGGTGGCGGTCATCAGGCGCGGTCTCCGATCCGAGTGGTCCAGGTGGCGGCGGCACCGGCGTCGCGCAGTGCTGCCGCGATGCGGTCCGCGTGCTCGCCGTCCGTGGCGAGTGCGAGCAGACATCCGCCGCGCCCGCCGCCGGTGAGCTTGGCGCCGAGGGCGCCCGCTCGCCTGGCGGCTGCGACCAGGCGGTCGAGGTCGTCGCTCGACACGTCGAGCGTCGCGAGCAGCCCGTGTGCGGCGTCCATCGTGGCACCGAGCGCCTGGGCGTCGCCGTCCACGAGTGTCCCCCGCGCCTGACGGGCGAGGTCGCCGAGGCGGGCGAGAAGGGCGTCGACCGCGCGGGGATCGCGGTCGTGGGCCTCGCGCACGGCGGTGACTGCCTGGCGGGTGTGACCGGGGACGCCGGTGTCCGCGACGACGAAGACGAACTCCCCGGACAGCTCCACGGGCTCGACGTGGCCGCCCTCGAACCAGACCGGCACGTCAGCGACGACCCCGCGGGCGTCGAGCCCGGACGGCCGCCCGTGGGCGACGCGCTCGCACTCCTGGATGAGCTCGTGGTGGGTCTCGGCGTCGAGCGTGACCCCGAAGACGTCGGCGACGGCGGCGGTGACGGCGGCGGCGACCGCGGCACTCGACCCCATGCCCCGAGCGGTCGGGACGTCGCTGTCGACCCGGACGTGCACGTGCTGGTCCTCGGCGCCGAGCCACCGCAGCGTCGCGGTCACCGCGGTGACGGTGGGCATCACCGCGGCGGGGGCGAGGTCGAGCGGGCCCGTGTGCACCGTGGAGGTGAGGCCGTGGCCCGTCGCCCGGGGCGTCGGGGTGACCGTCGCGGTGACCCGGACGTCGTTGACCGGCAGCACGAGTGCGGGTTCGCCGTACACCACGGCGTGCTCGCCGATCAGGATCGTCTTGCCGTGGGACGACGACGATCCGACTCGGGGGGTCGCTGTTCGTGCTTCGGCTGGGTGGTTGCTGGTCATCAGTGGTCCGACCAGCCTAACCGCACGGCTGCGGACCTGCTCAGCACCGTGCGCAGGCCGACTCCTAGGCTTGCGGGATGGTCGACTCCACCACGGGCACCCACGACGTCGACGGCGTGCCCGTCTGGTTCCGCCGCCGGCCGGCGACCGTGCCCGATGCCCCGCGCGTCGTGCTGCTGCACGGGGGCGTCTCGGACAGCCGGGTGTTCGACGGGATGCTCACGGCACTGCCCGACACGCTCGAGCTCTGGACGTACGACCGCCGCGGGCACGGGCGGACACCGGACACGGACGAGCCCCTCGGCTTCGCCGCGATGGTCGACGAGGGCGTCGCGTTCATCACCGAGCGCGTCGGCGGCCCGGTGCACCTGGTCGGTCACAGCGACGGGGCGGACACGGCGCTGCTGCTGGCGATCGAGCACCCGGCGCTCGTCGCGTCGGTGACGTCGTTCTCGGGCAACCTGGATCCGTCCGGGTACGAGCCGGGCTCGGTGAGCGTCGACGAGCTGGACACGGCCGTCGGCGACCACTGGGCACAGGTGGCGCCGCACGAGCGCGGGTACTTCCGCACGGTGGCCGCGAAGACGATCCGGCTCTGGCTGACGGAGCCGCAGATGACCCCGGCGGACCTGGGACGGATCACGGCGCCCGTGCTCGTCGCGGCCGGCGAGCGCGACGTCATCCGGCCCGAGCACACCGGCGGGATCCACCGGGGCATCCCCGGTTCCCGGCTGGCGATCGTGCCCGGGGTCGGCCACATGCTCGTCGAGGACGAGGCCGCCGTCTGCGCGGCGCTGGTCGAGCAGACGATCGCCCGAGCGACCAGCTGACCTCCGATCGCGCGTGGGGTCTCCGGTCGTCGCGCATCTAGGTTGTGCACAACTCAGTTGCGTGCAATGCTTGCCCCATGCCGGTGACCGACGAGATGGTGTGCTTCTCCCTCTACGCGGCGACCCGGGCCACGACCCAGGCGTACCGCACGATGCTCGAACCCTGGGGGCTGACCTACCCGCAGTACCTGGTCCTCGTGACCCTGTGGGTCGAGGGGGACCAGACCGTCTCCAGCCTCGGCGACCACCTGCAGCTCGACTCCGGCACCCTGTCGCCGCTGCTCCGCCGCATGGAGCAGGCCGACCTGGTCCACCGCGAGCGCCGCAGCACCGACGAGCGTGTCGTCACCGTGACCACCGGCGAGCGGGGCCGGTCCCTGCGCGCCGAGCTCGCCGACATCCCGGGTCGCATCGCCGCCGGCACGGGCCTCCCCGACGCCGACGCGGCAGCCGAGCTCATCCGTACCCTGCAGCGCCTCACCGAGACGATGCACGCCGCCGCTGCGCCCATCCCGGCGCCGGCGGACCACTGACCCCACGAAGGAAAGGAACCTCCGAATGGACGTCCTCTACACCGCAGAAGCCCTGTCCACCGGCGAAGGCCGGAACGGCCACGTCGCCACCAGCGACGGCCGCGTCGACCTCGACATGGCGATCCCGAAGGACATGGGCGGCTCCGGCAACGGCGCCAACCCCGAGCAGCTCTTCGCCGCCGGCTACGCCGCGTGCTTCCACTCCGCACTGCAGGGCGTCGCCCGCGCGCAGAAGGTCAAGGTCACCGACTCGTCCGTCGGCGGTCGCGTGCAGATCGGCCCGAACGGCCAGGGCGGCTTCCAGCTCGCCGTCATGCTCGAGGTCGTCATCCCCGGCATGGAGCACGACCAGGCGCAGGCGCTCGCCGACGCCGCCCACCAGGTGTGCCCGTACTCGAACGCGACGCGCGGCAACATCGACGTCACGATCACCGTCTCGGAGGACTAGTCCATGAGCACCCCCACCACCATGCGCGCCGTCGTCCACCCCGAGTTCGGCGAGCCCGCCGACGTCCTGACCGTCGAGCAGCGCCCGGTCCCCACGCCCGGCCCCGGCCAGGTCCTCGTCCGCACGGTCCTGTCCCCCATCCACAACCACGACCTGTGGACCATCCGCGGCACCTACGGCTTCAAGCCCGAGCTGCCCGCCGCCAGCGGCACCGAGGCGCTCGGCGTCGTCGAGGCCCTCGGCGACGGTGTCGACCGCCTGCAGGTCGGCCAGCGCGTCGCCGGCGGCACGTTCGGCGTCTGGGCGGAGTACTACGTCGCCGATGCCGCCGGTCTCGTCCCGGTCCCCGACGCGATGCCCGACGAGTCCGCCGCGCAGCTCGTGTCGATGCCGTTCAGCGCCATCAGCCTGCTGCACTCGCTCGACCTGCACGAGGGCGACTGGATCATCCAGAACGCCGCGAACGGCGCCGTCGGCCGCATGGTCGCGCAGCTCGGCAAGGCCCGCGGCATCAACGTCGTCGGTCTCGTCCGCCGCGCCGAGGGCGTCGAGGAACTCCGTGCCCAGGGCATCGAGCGCATCGTCGCCACCGACGCACCCGACTGGCAGGACCAGGTCACCGCGATCACCGGTGGCGCACCGATCACCGCGGGCGTCGAATCCGTCGGTGGCAAGGCGGCGGGCGACATCGCCTCGGTCCTGGGCGAGGACGCCACGCTCGTCGTGTTCGGCGCGATGGCCTCGCCCACGCTCGAGATCCCGTCCGGCAAGGTCATCTTCGGCCAGCTGACGGTCAAGGGCTTCTGGGGCGCCGTCGTCAGCCGGACGATGTCCGCCGACCTGAAGGGCCAGCTGTTCGGCGAGCTCATCTCACGCGTGCTCGACGGGTCGCTGACGCTCCCCGTGTCGGAGACCTTCGTCTTCGAGGACGCGCGGGACGCCGCTCGTGCCAGCGACACCGCCGGCCGGGTCGGCAAGGTGCTCCTGCGCCCGTAGCGCGACCAGTGCACGAGACGGGAGGCCCGTGGCGGATCCGCCACGGGCCTCCCGTCTACGTCGTGACCGGCACCAGGGCGCGCAGCGCGTCGGCCGGTCCGAGCCACCCGACCGGCCGACCGGAGCCGTCCACGACGGGCAGACCGCCGGTCTCGGTGGCACCCACCACGTCGGGGACGACGTCCTCCAACAACGCACTCGACCGGACCACGCGGACCTCGGCCACCACCTCGGTGGCCGGCCGTGCAGCGAAGTCCCGGTCGCCGAGCACCGCGTCGCCGACCGACCGTGCCGACACGACCCCCGCGAACTCTCCGTCGGCATCGACCAGCACCACCGGGTCGCCCTCGTGGTCCTCGAGCACCTCGAGCACCTGCGCCGCCGTCGCCGTCGACGGCAGCACCGGGCCGAGCGGCCGCGCCGATGCACCCACCGTGGCTCCGGCCGGCGCACGCGCAGCCGAGTCCGTCAGGTCGACCCCGCGCCGGCTGAGCTTCAGCGTGTAGATCGTGTCCCGCGACAGCACCTTCGACACGGCGGTGGCGATGACGACCGCGACGACGATCGGCAGCAGCAGCGCGGTGTCCCCGGTCAGCTCGAACAGCATGATCCCCGCGGTGATCGGCGCTCGGGTCGACCCGGCGAAGACCGCGGCCATGCCGACGACGGCGAAGGCCCCGACCTGGCCGCGCATCCCCGGGTCGACCATCGCGACGACCTCGCCGAAGCCCGCCCCCGCCATGGCACCGACGAACAGCGACGGCGCGAACACCCCGCCCGAACCACCGATGCCGAGCGTCAACGACGTCGCGAGCACCTTCCCCACGACCAGCACCGCCAGGAACCCGATCGCGTACTGCCCCGCGACGCCCCGTTCGAGCACGGGGTAGCCCACGCCGTACAGCTGCGGGAGCGCGAGCAGCAGGGCGCCGAGCACCACGCCACCGACGACCGGGCGCAACCACTCGGGGCCGCGCGTCGCCGTCCAGAGCAGGTCGCACGCGTCCTCGACCAGGTACAGCACGCGGGTGAAGCCGATCCCGATCATCCCGGCGACCAACCCGAGCAGCGCGAACAGCAGGTACTCGGGCGGCGTGACACCACCGATCGAGGGCAGGTGCAGGAACGCCGTGTCGCCGAACACCGCACGACCGATCAGCGCCGCGGTCACGCTCGCGATCGCCACGGCGCCGAACGACGTGGGCGTGAAGTCGCGGAGCAGGAGCTCGAGCGCGAAGAACACCCCCGCGACCGGCGCGTTGAACGTCGCGGAGATGCCGCCCGCCGCGCCGCACGCCACCAGGGTGCGCAGCCGGACCTCGGGCATGCGCAGCCAGCGGCCGATCGTCGAGCCGAGCGCGGAGCCGATCTGGATGATGGGCCCCTCACGCCCGACCGACCCCCCGGCCCCGATGCAGATCGCGCTCGCCAGGGCCTTCACCACGGCGACGCTCCCCCGGATGCGCCCGCCGTTCTGCGCGATCGCGAACATCACCTCGGGGACCCCGTGGCCCCGTGCCTCCCGGGCGAAGCGCTGGATGAGCGGCCCGTACAGCAGTCCGCCGACCGCGGGTGCGAGCACGACGAACCCGGCTCCGAGCCACGGGACCCAGGGGTTCGCCGGGTGTCCGGTCACCGCGGAGTAGTCGGCGTGCCCGCTGAACAGCCAGGTCGCGTGCTCGATCAGCCAGCGGAACGCGACGGCGGCGAGCCCCGCTCCGGCGCCGATGACCAGGGCTGGCAGGGCGAGCCGCACGGCGGCACTGCCGAACCGGGTGCTCGCGATGTGCAGGTGCCGATGTGGTGCGGTGCGCGCGGACACGGTCCTCCAGAGTCAGTTGCATGAACACAATGATTGTAATCATGCAACTGACGCGACCGGGGTGGTCAGCCGCCGAACGCCGAGATCTCCTCGGGCAGGGGCTCGTTCATCGCACGCCGCAGCGCCGCCATCCCCGCGACGGCCGCCGGACGCTCGTCGGCGGGCACGCGTCCGAGCACGGCCGCGAGCTCCTGCCGTCGCCGGGCGGTGACCTCGTCGACCAGGACCCGTCCGCGGTCGGTGGCCGCGATGAGGACCTCGCGACGGCTCTCCTCGCTCGGCCGGCGCTCGACCCAGCCGCCCGACACGAGCCGGTCGACGTTGCGGGTGAGCGTCGAGGGCCCGACGGCCAGGCGCTCGGCCAGGACGCCCGACCGCGTCGGGCCCAGGGTCACGACCAGGACGATGAGACGGAACTGCGGGACCGTGACGTCCTCGAGCGCGGGGGCGAGCGACCGGGCGACGACACCGAGCAGGCCCCGCGATGCGGCGAGCAGCTCGTCGGTCCCCTCGGGTGCGGAGTCAGACATGCGTCCATCCTGTCGGACGGACGGGCGCGCCCGCTCAGCGGCGACGCGGAGCGTCGTCCGGGCGCGCCGACCGAGCCTGCGAGGCCCGGTGCCAGCTGGCACCGGGCCTCCCGATCGTCACCAGGTCGCGACGCGACCGACGCTCACCGCCGTCAGGCGCGACGACCGTGCTTGTCGACCGTGAAGATGTTGCCGGTGGTGACGCCCTCTTCCACCTGCTCCAGCGTGCGGCCACGGCTCTCCGGGACGAACTTCCAGATGAAGAACAGGGCCAGCAGCCCGACGATGCCGAAGCCGAAGAACGTCCCGGTGATGCCGGTCGCAGCGACGATCGTCGGGAAGTACAGCCCCAGGAAGGCGTTCGCGATCCACAGGCAGAACACGGCGATGCCCATGCCGAGCGCACGGATCTGCGTCGGGAAGATCTCGGAGAGCACCACCCAGACGGCGATGTTGAGGAAGGTCTGCATCGACCCGACGAACGCGACGACCAGGAACAGGATCACCCACGGACGGGCCGGGTTGCCGTCGGGCAGCGCGACCGACGCGATGCCGATCAGGAAGTGGCAGATCGTCGTGAGTGTGAACCCGATGATGAGCGTCGTCCGGCGGTTGATCCGCTCCATGTTGGCGAGGGCGATGACGCCACCGACGACCGCGATCACGCCGGGCGCGATGTTGGCGATGAGTGCCGCCGACGCCTGGAAGCCGGACTCGATGAGCACGGTCTGGCCGTAGTACATGATCGAGTTGATGCCCGTGAGCTGCTGCGCCACGCCCAGGCCCGCACCGATGAGCACGATCCGGATGAGCCACTTGTTGCCGAGCAGGACGCGCCAGCCGCTCTCGCGCTGGACGTTCGCCTCGAAGGCGTTGGTGCGCTTGATGTCCTCGAGCTCGGCGACCGCACGCTCGTCCGTCCGGATCTGCCTCAGGACCTCGAGTGCCTCGTCGTTGCGGCCCTTCGACGCCAGCCAGCGCGGCGACTCCGGCACCCGGAGCATGCCGACGAACAGGGCGATGGCGGGGAGCGCACACACGGCGAGCATGATCCGCCAGACGCCGTTGCCCTCGCCCCACAGGTTGCCGATGACCGCGTTGACGAGGAAGGCGGCGAGCTGACCGATGACGATCATCAGCTCGTTGCGACCGGACAGCGACCCGCGGATCTCGTACGGCGCGAGTTCGGCCAGGAAGACGGGGACCACCGTCGAGGCACCGCCCACCGCGAGCCCGAGCAGCACGCGACCGACGACGATCACGCCGAACGTCGGCGAGAAGACGCAGATGAGCGTGCCGAGGAAGAAGGTCACGGCGAGCGCGATGATCGTCTTGCGGCGACCCCACCCGTCGGCGATGCGGCCACCGAGCATGGCTCCGATCGCCGCACCGAAGAGCAGCGAGCTCGTGACGATGCCCTCGGTCAGGTTCGTCAGCCCGAGTTCCTGCTTCATCGGCAGGAGAGCGCCGTTGATCACGCCCGTGTCGTAGCCGAACAGCAGCCCGCCGAACGTGGCGACGAGGGCGAGCACGCCGAGACGGCGGCGGTGGGGTCCGGTCCCGACCGGGGGGAGCGTCGTGCTCGGCGATGCCGGCTTGATGTCGACCATGCGGTGACTCCTTCGTCGTCGTTCTCGCGTCGGTGCGTGCTGCCGATCGTAGTCCGGAACTTTGTCCTGTCAACCGGTCATTCTCACGTCAGGTGCGATGGACCGGTCCAAGAAAGCCCAGATCAGCACGGGAGCGCTCCATCGTGCCGAGCTCGGGGGTTCGGCGGCACGGGGGCACGGGGGCTCGGGGGCTCGGGGGCTCGGGGGCTCGGGGGCCCAGCGTTCGGGGGCTCGGGCAGTGGCCGGTCTACTCCGGCTGTCCGGGCTGGTCACCGAATACGTCACCGAGGCGCGTCATGTCGGCACCGTGGTCGGTGTACCGACGGACCGTCCGGCGTGCGGCCGTGCTGGCGGCGCCGCTGAGGTTCCGGTTGCGCCGTGCCGCGTCGGCGACCCGGCCCGCGTGGCTGGCGGTCGACAGCACGACGTTCGCCAGGGCGCGACCGGCGCCGGGGTCGGGGACGCCCGCCACGGACCACGCGGCCCGGACCTGCTCGTCCGGGGTGACCCCCCGCTTGGTGCCCATCCGGTGCCAGTCGGACGCCATCGCGCCCTCGGTGCGGTCGGCGGCGCGTGCTGCTTCGTCGACGCGGCTGTGGTCCTGCGGAGCGGACGCGGCAGCGTCGGCGCGGTCGCGGGCAGCGGTGTCGTCACCGCCGGCAGCGGCGATGCGGGCGGCGTGGGCGGCCGCGGCGGCAGCGAGGATCTCGGACCTGTCCATGCACCGACGGTACCGCCGACGGCCGACGTGGGCGGACGGGGTCGCGCCCGCTGCTGCTCGCCGTGTCAGCGTGCGGCGGCCGGCTCCACCCCGAGGTGGGCGGCGAGCACGTCCTCGACGCTCGTCCACGCGTGCGGCCCGTACCGGTCGTCGTCGACGTGGTGCAGCTCGGCCTCGCCGCTGAACATGCTCACGAAGTACTGCATCCCCTGCCACGCGGGGAAGGGCTCGTCCGTCGGCTTCGACAGGCGCCGGCCGACCCGGGCCATCGCGGAGAGCGTCCCAGCGGTCCCCGCCCACTGTAGCCGGAAGGGCGTCCCCGTCAGCCGGGACATCAGGTCCGCGAGGCTGCGCGAGGTGACCCGGTCCCCCGCGACCTCGACGACCCTGGGGGCATCTGCATCGAGGGCGACCTGCGCCGTCACCCACGCCACGTCGTCCTTCGTCGTGAAGTCGAGCACCTGGTCCGCCGACGACCAGAACAGCACGCGACGGCGGTCGAACAGGACCAGCGGTGCCTGTCCGGTCAGCATGTCCGCGAACGCCCCGTTCAGCACCGACGTCGCACGCACCGGTGCCGCGTCGAGGTCCGCCGCGAACTCCCGCCGCAGCTCGAAGTTGCGGTTCGTCCCCGGAGTGACCGACCGGTAGTCGGCCGCGTAGTCAGACGGGATGAACCGCGGGACCCCCGCAACGACCGCGGCCGCGAGCAGGGCCCGCTGCGCGTCGACGATCACCGAACGCGTGCCGCTGATCGCCGAGACGACGACGTCGACGCCCTGCATCGCCCGGCCGAGGGCTGCGGGGTCGTCGTAGGCGGCGGTGACGGTCTCGACGCCGTCGACGGCGGTGCCGCTCCCCCGGCTGAGCGCGCGGACGTGCACGTCGTCGTGGTCGAGCAAGGCGTGGACGATGCGGCTCCCGAGGTCACCGGTGGCGCCGGCGACGAGGACGGTGGTGGTCATGTCCTCGACAGTACGGACGACGGGGCCGACGGGTGTCAGCGCGCCGCGGCCAGGCGGCGCAGGCCCTCGTCGATCGACACGGACGGCTGCCACCCGAGGTCGGCACGTGTCCGCCGCTGGTCGAACCAGTGCGACGTCGACAGCTGCTCGGCGAGGAACCGTGTCATCGGGGGCTCGTCGACGCCCGGACGGACGCGCCACACGGCCTCGACGAGCGAACCCGCGGTGCGGGCGACCGCAGCCGGGACGTGCCACCGTGGCGACGGGACGCCGGACGCCCGACAGATGCCGTCGAGCAGGTCGCCGACCGGACGCGGTTCACCGTTGGTGACGACGTACGCGTGCCCGTGCACCCGGTCGTCAGCGGCCCGGTCGAGCGCGGCGACCATGGCCGAGGCGGCGTTGTCGACGTAGCAGGAGTCGATCAGGGCGGCGCCGGAGTCGAGCAGGGGCAGCCGACCGCGACGGGCCCGGTCGACGATCCGCCCGATCAGCTGCGTGTCGCCAGGGCCCCAGACCAGGTGCGGCCGGACCGCGACGACCGCGAACCCCGGGGCATCGGCAGCCAGCGCCAGCACCTCGGCCTCGGCCTTGGTGCGGGCGTAGTCCCCGCGGGCGTGTGCCGGGTCGGCAGGCGTGGCCGCTGCTCCCGCGATCGAGGACCCGGTGTGGGCGACCGACGGCGACGAGACGAACACGAACCGCGACACACCCGCCGACCGCGCCGCGGCGAGCAGTGTCCGTGTGCCGTCGACGTTCACACGCCGGAAGTCCGCCGGGTCCCCCGCGAGCGAGACCTTCGCGGCCAGGTGCACGACGGCGTCGACCCCGTCGACCGCGCGGGTCACCGCGCCGTCGTCGGTCATGGTCCCGGGCACGTCGGTCACCCCGGGGACGCCGGAGGGCCGTCGCTGGAAGGTCCGGACCTCGTGCCCGGCGTCCCGCACGGCGGCGGCGACGGCCTGGCCCAGGAACCCGCTGGCACCCGTGACGAGCACCCGCAGTCCGCTCACGGGCGGGTCATCCGTCCGCCGCCGAGCACGGTCGCCGCCCACCGGGACAGCCGTGCCCGGTCGACCTTCGAGTTGTGGCGGATGTCGGTCGGCAGCACCGGGACGACGAGCACCGCCGCGACGGGGACCCCGGCGGCAGCACGGACGGCCGCGGCGAGGGCGGCGGGCGCGAGCGCCGGACGACGAACCGGCGGCACGGTCTCGACGACCGCGACGACCTGCTGCGTGCCGACGGGACCGATCCCGGCGACCCCGACCCGGCCGACGCCGGTGACCTGCTCGACGCGCTGCTCCGGGCCGACCGGGGTGACGACACCCGCGGGTGTGGTGACGACGTGCTGCAACCGTCCCTCGACCCAGAGCTGCCCGTCTCTGTCCAGGTGCCCGACGTCACCGGTGCGGTGCCCCCGCGGGTCGGTGAGTCCCCGGCGGGACGCCCGGTTCGTCCGCCAGAGCCGGTCGTAGCCGTCGCGCACGTGCGGCGCGGCGACGACGATCTCGCCCGTGACGTCGGGATCCGTGGTCAGGGTGTCGGCCGGCACTCCCGAAGCGGAGAGCGGCGCGATGCGGACGTCGACTCCGCGTGCGGGTCGGCCGACGCAGACCCCGCCGACGGCGGAGACCGTCGAGGCTGCCGCGCGCACGGCATCGAGGTCGACGTCGGTCATGAGCAGCCCCTCGGTCATGCCGTAGGGCGTGTGCGCGGACGCGTTCGGCATCAGCTCGGTCGCCGCGGCCAGCAGCCTCGCGGACACCGGGGCGCCCGCGGAGAGGAACAGCCGCACCCGCGCCAGCGCCGAGCGGTCGGCGTCGGTCAGCGCCGGAGCGGTCGCGACGACGTTCGCGAGCGCCGCGGGTGACAGGAACACCACCGTGGCGTCAGCGGCGGACACCGACGCGGCGACCGCACGCGCCGTCAGCGTCCGCGGTGCCGTGACGTCCATGTCCGGAGCCACCGACCGAGCGCCGAGTGCGGGCCCGAGCAGCGCGAACGGTGCGAACCCCGCGACCAGTCCGGTGCCGACACCGATGCCGTACTGCCCCGCGAGCACGTCGCGGACGGCGCCGAGCTGACCGTGCGTGTACACGACGCCCTTGGCTGGACCGGTCGACCCGCTGGTGAACAGCACGGCAGCGGGGGTCGTCGGCGCCGGTGCATCGGGCAAGGTGGCACCGGCCGCGAGACGACGGGCACCACGACGCGCGACCGAAGCGAGCGTGTGCTCGACCCGGAGCGCCGCACGGGCCGGAGCCGGCAGCGCGAGCGTCGCGATGCGTCGCCCGGGCCACCCCAGGGCACGGGCCGCGGCGAGCCCGGGCAGTGCGCCGATCACCCAGTCCGGACGGGCGCCCTTCACGGCGCGCGTGAGTCCGCGCAGCCCGAGACCGGCGTCCGCCACCACGACGGTCGCGCCGATCCGGATGCTGGCGTACAGCGCCGCGGTCAGGTCGGCGCCGGGCGTCACGAGCAGCGAGACCCGGTCACCGGGGCGGACGCCGATGTCGACGAGCCCGGCGGCGACCTGGTCGATCCGTCGGGCGAGCAGGCGCCAGGTGATCGTGCGGGTGCCTCCGGGGGCGGCCATCTCGACCAGGGCCGGTTCGTCGGAGTCGCGCAGGTCGTCGAGGGCGGCCCAGAGCGGGCGGCTCGCGTCCGGTGCGGTGTCACCGCTGGACGGGAGGCCCCCCTCGGCTCCGGCAGGCGCGTGGCCGTCCGGCAGACGGTCGCCCAGCCAGTCGAGGACCGTCCCGGCGACGTCGGCGTCCTCGGGCAGCAGGTGCCCGGCCCCCTCGAAGCGGTGGACGTCCGCGTGCGGCAGGCGCTCGGCCAGGTCGTCCAGGTACCGCTCGAGGAACACCGGGTCGCGCGGTCCCCAGAGCAACAGGGCGGGGACGTCGAGCGCAGCGACACCCGACGAGATCCGGGCGAGTTCGGGGGCGCTGTCGTGCCGGGCGTCGACGGGGATGTCCGCCACGAAGCCGCCGATGCCACCGCGACGGGCAGCGCCGCGGTACGGCGCACGGAAGGCGTCGGCCACGGGGCGGTCGAGCTTCGGGTGCGCGATCGCCAGGGTCGTCTCGAGGAACGCCGGCGTGACGACGGTCGCACGGCCGAGCAGCTGGGGACGGAGCGCGAGCCGGAGCGGGGCCGGGATCGGGGCGTCGACGGGCTGGTGCACGGCGGTGTTGCACGTCGCGACGCCCACCACCAGCTCGGGGTGGTCGACGGCCCAGCCGAGCGACACCACGCCGCCCCAGTCGTGGCCGAGGGTGACGACGGGTCCGGCCAGGCCGAGCTCGTCGGTCAGCGCGCCGAGGTCGGCGACCCGCTGCGGCAGCCCGCGCGTGACCCCGGTGCGCTCCGAGAAGCCCATGTCGAGCTGGTCGACGGCGACCACGCGCCAGGCGGGTCCACCGGCGGCAGCCACGGCGAGCGACGTGCGGAGCACCGAGCGCCACAGGTACGACCACGTCGGGTTGCCGTGCACGCACAGCAGCGTGCCGACCGGTTCCACGCCGAGGTCGGCCAGGGATCCGGCCGTGTCGAGGAGGTGCCAGGTGCGCGTGGCGTGATCCGAGCCTCCATTCCGGTCCGCCGACCAGGCGGCGACGGTGACCAGCCGTGACCACGCGGGGTCGAGGCCGGGCAGCGAGGGCGGCAGCGTGGCCGGAGCGGTGCTCGCGGCCACGCGGGGCAGCCCGGAGGTCACCAGCGCAGTTCCATCATCGCCGTGTTGATGCCGGAGCCCACGCCGCCCAGGAAGACGCGGTCCCCCGGGCGGATGCGGCCGGCGGCGGCCTCGTCGGCCAGGGTGATCGGGATGGACGCCGGGCCGACGTTGCCGAAGCGCTCGTAGGTCGTGGGGACCTTGTCGCGGGGCACACCGATGGCCTCGACGAAGGCGTTCGTGTGGACGTCGGAGACCTGGTGCAGGACGTAACGGTCCATGTCGGCCCAGTCGAAGTGCGAGCGCGCTTCGTTCCAGGCGGCGACGACGAGCTCCATGCCGCCCTTGAGCAGCATCTTGGCGTCGGTGAACATGCCGTCCACGCTGCCGACGCACAGGTCGTACCACTGGGTCGCAGCGCGGGTGACGCCACCGACGATGCGGTGCCCGCCCGGGTGCATGTCCGCCGGGCCGAGCACGGCTGCGGCCGCACCGGAACCGAGCGTCAGGCTCGCGAACTCGCTCATGAAGTCCTTGCGGTTGCGGCCGCCCTGGTTCAGCCGCTCGATCGTGTTGAGCTGCACCTGGTCGGCGTCCTCGCCGTCGACCACGAGCGCGTACTTGATCTGCCCAGAGTCGATCATGCCGGCGGCGACACTCATCGCGTTGACGAACCCCAGGCACGCGTTCGCGATGTCGAAGTTGATGGCTGACGACGGCAGGCCGAGCCCGTGGTGGAGTCGGACGGCCACCGAGGGCTCGAGGTGCGGGCGCGTCACCGAGGTGTTGATGAGCAGGCCGACGTCCTCGGGGCGGATGCCCGCTTCGGCCATCGCACGGCGTCCCGCGTCGATCGCGGCGTCCTGGAAGGACTGCCCCTCGCCCCAGTTGCGACGCTCCTTGACACCGGCCACGCGCTCGAGCAGACCCATCGGCAGACGCAGGCGGCGGAGGACGCCACGCAGCTTCTCCTCGATGTCCGCAGAGGTCGTCACACGCTCGGCCACGGTGGTCGCGACCGAGAGCAGGGCGACGTTGTCGTGCTTGGCCGTCGCGTTGCCCGGGCGCTCGATTTCGCTGCTCGTCGCCTGGTCGACCGGCCGTTCCGTCATGATCGTCACCGATACATACTTCCGCATCCGGCCTGGATGCGCGATCCGGATGCGCTGTGCGACGCTCCGCGACCCCGTCGGACCCGGTGACGCGGACCGCGTGGGCCGTCGGACACAGTCCGGTCTCGTGGTCCCAGGAGCGAGGATCTGTCCGTTACGCTGCCGATCCGAGGGGGAACCGTGCACAGAGGGATCGCGATCGGACTGGTCGTCGTGGCAGCAGTGGGGCTGTCGGGGTGTTCGTTGCTCCGTGGTGACTCCGGCGGGGTGCCGGCGCCGTCACGGTCGTCCTCGGCGACGGGGACCCCCTCGCCGTCCGCCAGCGCGACGAGCGACGCCGACAGCGAGGCCGAACGGCTGCGCGAGTCCGCCTCGCCCCGTCCACCGACGGCCGAGCCCACCCAGGCGTCGATGCCCGCACCGACCATCTCGACGATCCCCGACGGGACCGTGCTGGCCGAGGCCGACGTGACCTCGCCGAAGGGCAGCGTCCACTTCCACTACCGCGTCGTGGCCGCAGGCGAGTCCTACGAGATCGAGTACTCGGGCTTCACGTCGACGCTGCCGGTCCCCGTGGGCGTGATGCTCGTCGACACCGCACCCGCGGTCGGTGACGGCATCACGTACCGCGGCGTCGGCGACCACCTGCTGGGCGGACCGACCTCGGCCCCGGCAGCCGCCGCCTCGGCCCCGCTGACGGGGTCGTCGTACGACCCGTCGTGGCTCGGCTCGATCGTGACGTACTCGGACGCCACGAGCGACCCGTCGATCCCGGTTGAGATCGGCCCGGGGAAGGTGCTCGCCGTCAACAGCGTGCGGTGGTCGGTTCCGACGCGCACGACGAACGTGCACCCGGTCGACGGCGGCGCCCGCTCCGGTGCGAGCGGCGCCGTCACCGCGACGTCGTCCTCGGGTGCACCGACGTCCTACGAGATCGCGCCGGACGACCTGATCGGCGACGTCGCCGCGCGCTTCGGGATCTCGGTCGAGGCGGTCATCTGGCTGAACCACGACCTGCGCGTGTACGGACAGCAGCAGTACCTGTACGAGGGCACGACGCTCAACCTGGACCCGATCCGGCGCTGAGCGATCGCGGCGTCGTCGGGCGCGGATGTGCCCGCGCGGAACCACGGATGTGCCCGCTCGGAACCACGGAACGGACACGGCACCACGGGGATCCGCGGTGCCGTGTCCGTTCTGCAGTGCTGTACCGGAGCGCTACTTCCGCAGCTCGAGGTACTTCGCGATGAGGGCCTTGGTGGACGAGTCCTGCGACTCGAGCACGGACTGGTCACCGTCGACCGCGGGAGCGATCTGCAGCGCGAGCTGCTTGCCGAGCTCCACGCCCCACTGGTCGAACGAGTCGATGCCCCAGATCGTGCCCTCGGTGAAGACGATGTGCTCGTACAGCGCGATGAGCTGTCCGACGACGCTCGGGCTGAGCTCCGGCGCCAGGATCGACGTCGACGGCTTGTTGCCCGTGAAGGTGCGTGCCGCGACGATCGCTTCGTCCGTGGTGCCCTCGGCGCGGACCTCGTCGGCGGTCTTGCCGAACGCCAGCGCCTTGGTCTGCGCGAAGAAGTTCGCCAGGAACAGGTTGTGGACGTCCTGCCCGGGCTCGACCGCCTTGCCGTCGCCGGTCTCGTCCTTGAGCGGACGGGCCGGGTTGGCGACCGTGATGAAGTCGGCGGGGATCAGGCGCGTGCCCTGGTGGATGAGCTGGTAGAACGCGTGCTGGCCGTTCGTGCCGGGCTCGCCCCAGAAGACCTCGCCGGTGTCGGTCGTGACGGGTGACCCGTCCCAGCGGACGCGCTTGCCGTTCGACTCCATCGTGAGCTGCTGCAGGTACGCGGCAAAGCGGTGCAGGTACTGCGTGTACGGCAGGACCGCGTGGCTCTGCGCGCCGAGGAAGTTCGAGTACCAGACGTTGAGCAGACCCATCAGCACGGGCACGTTCTGCTCGAGCGGGGTGGTGCTCATGTGCTCGTCGATGGTGTGGAAGCCGGCCAGGAACTGCTTCCAGTTGTCCGGCCCGATCGCGATCACGACGCTGGTGCCGATGGCCGAGTCGACCGAGTAGCGACCGCCCACCCAGTCCCAGAACCCGAAGGCGTTCTCGGGGTCGATCCCGAACGCGGCGACCTTGTCGAGGGCGGTCGAGACGGCGACGAAGTGCTTGGCGACGGCGTCGTTCTTGGCGTCGTCGGCGGCGTCGGTGAGCGACAGGCGCTCCCAGAGCCACTGGCGCGCTAGGCGGGCGTTCGTCAGGGTCTCGAGCGTGCCGAATGTCTTCGACGCCACGATGAACAGCGTGGTCTCGGGGTCGAGGTCCGCTGTCTTCTCGTAGATGTCCGAGGGGTCGATGTTCGACACGAAGCGGGCTTCGATGCCGGCCTGGACGTAGGGCTTCAGGGCTTCGTAGACCATGACCGGACCGAGGTCGGAGCCACCGATGCCGATGTTGACGACGGTCTCGATGCGCTTGCCGGTGACGCCCTTCCACTCCCCGGAACGGACCTTGTCCGCGAAGGCGTAGACCTTGTCGAGCGTGGCGTGCACGTCGGCGTCGACGTCCTGGCCGTCGACGACGAAGCCCTTGGCCGGCACGAGCTCGCCCTGTGCCGGACGACGCAGCGCGGTGTGCAGGACGGCGCGGTCCTCGGTGGCGTTGATGTGCTCGCCGGCGATCATCGCCTGGTAGCGCTCGGCGACGCCGGCGTCCTGGGCGAGCTGCAGCAGCGCGTCGAGGATCTCCTTCGTGACGAGGCCCTTCGACAGGTCCACGGTGAGGTCACCGGCCTGGAAGGTGTACTGCTCGGCACGGGTGGGGTCGCTGTCGAACCATCCCCGCAGGTCCGGGGAGAAGCCGTCGGCGATGCCGGCGAGCGTCTTCCAGGCTGCGGTCGTCGTGGGATCGACGGGTGCGGATTCGGTCACGGATTCCTCCTGAGCGCATGGGGCTGACTGGTCCGCAGACCTCCGCAACGCTGCGACGCGGGCCGCATCCGAGCGTAGTGCGCGCGGACGGAGCGCGCGCACAGTGCGACGGGACCTGTGGAGAACCGTCTGGAGGCCCGGCTGCCGTGACCGGCGCCGCTCAGGTGAGCAGGGCCTCCAGGGTGTCGGCCAGGGGGCCGTCCGCCGCGGCCCGCCAGGACCGGCCGGCCCACAGGTGCAGCGCGTGCGGGTCGCCGTCGACGGCGGCCGCAAGGCGGATCGGCCGGGTCAGGTGGTGCAGAGCCGGGTAGCCGAGCGGCGCGTCCTCGTGCTCGCGGACGAAGCGGTTCACGAGCGCCCGTGCCGGTCGTCCGGTGAAGGCCCGCGTGAGCGCGGTGCGGTCGAAGACCGGGTCGACGAGGGCCTCGCGGTGCGTCGTCCCGGTGCCCGCTTCGTCCGTCCGCAGCACGAGCGTGCCGACCATCGCAGCGGCGGCGCCCGCGAGCCGGACGGCCTCGACGTCGTCCGCGCTCCCGATGCCACCCGCGGCGACCACGGGCACGTCGACCTGGGCCAGGACCGCGCGCACCAGGTCGGGCAGGGGCTCCCAGACCGGCGACTGCTCCGGGTCGAGGACCGCCGAGTGACCGCCGGCGGCCTCGCCCTGCACGACCAGGACGTCGATCCCCCGCTCGGCTGCGGCCAGGGCGTCGACCGGGTTCGTCACGGTCTGCACCGTCACCGTGCCGCGGCGGCGCAGGTCCGCGACGGTCTGCGCCGAGGGCAGCCCGAACGTGAAGGACACGACCGACACCGGGTCGTCGAGCAGCAACGCGAGCTTCTCGGCCCAGCCGTCGTCGTCCTCGCGCTTGTCGGGCAGGTCCGGGACCCCGAGGGAAGCGCGGTAGCGGTCGTAGTCGACGTCGCTGATCGGGACCGGGTTCGGTGCGAAGAGGTTGACGCCGAAGCGGTCCGTGCGGGTGCGGACCTCGGCGATCTCCGACGCGAGTTCCTCGGTCGTGCGGTACCCGGCGGCGAGGGACGCGAACTGGGCGGACCGGGCTGCCGCGATGACGAGCGCCGGCGTCGACGGCCCGCCCGCCATCGGTGCGACGTGCAGCGGTGACCGGAGGACCTCGGGGAGTTGGTTCACCCCTCGATCCTGCACCGCCCGGGGCACCGACGATGCCGTCAGCCCTCCGGCAGGTGCTCCTTCGGCAGCTTCCGGAGCTTGGCACGGCGCTTGCGGCGCTCGGGGATCATCGAGCGCATCTCCTCGAGCTTGCCGAAGCACAGCAGCCGGTCGCCCGGTTCGAGGGCGACGCCGCTGCGGGGGTTGGGGATGACACTCGACCCGCGGTGCAGGGTGAGCACGGTGATGTCCCGGTCCCAGAGCCCGGACTCCTTGATCGTCTTGCCCACCAGGTCGGCGTTCGTGTGCACCAGGAGCTCGGCGACCCCGTAGCCCGTCGACACCGACAGGCGCTGCCGGACGTCGATCTCCGGGAAGGCGACCTGGTTGGCGATGAAGTCGATGACGGCCCCGGCGATGTCGAGCCCGGTGGCACGCTCGATGCCCTCGAGCCCGGGTGACGAGTTGACCTCCATCACGAGCGGCCCGTCGTTGCCCTCGAGCATGTCGACGCCGGCGACGCGCAGCCCCATGATCTGCGCCGACCGCACCGCTGCCTCTTCGTACTCGGGGGTCAGGGTCACCGCCTCGACGGTCCCGCCACGGTGCACGTTCGACCGGAACTCGTCACCCGAGGCACTGCGGCGCATCGCGGCCACCACCCGGTCGCCGACGACGAGCGCGCGGATGTCCTTGCCGCGGCTCTCCGCGATGAAGCTCTGGATCAGCACGTTCTGCTTGGTCGAGTGCAGGGTCTCGACGATGGACTCGGCCACCTTGGCTTCCGGCGCCAGGATGACGCCGATGCCCTGGGTGCCCTCGAGCAGCTTGATCACGACGGGCGCCCCACCGACGCGCTCGATCGCCCCGCGGACGTCCCCGCGCCCGGCGACGAACGTGGTCGCGGGCATCCCGATGTCGTGGCGGGACAGGATCTGGTTCGCGCGGAGCTTGTCGCGGGAGTTCGTGATCCCGTTCGCGGTGTTCGGCGTGTAGACGTCCATCTGCTCGAACTGCCGCACGACCGCGGTGCCGTAGTACGTGATCGAGTTCCCGATGCGGGGCAGGACGGCGTCGTAGTCGGAGATGAGCTTGCCGCGGTACTGCAGGTCGGGGGCGTCGCCCGTCAGGTCGATCGCGAAGCGCAGCGTGTTGAGGACCTTGACCTCGTGCCCGCGGTCGAGCGCGGCGGTGCGGAGCCGCTCGGTCGAGTACGCCTGCGGGGCACGCGACAGGATGGCGAGTTTCATCGGGAGGCTCCGCTGATCGAGGGCTGGCGACGGCGACGCTCCATGCTGGCAGAAGGATGACGCACCGTGCGCGCCGTCCTGCCAGGATGGGCACATGCCCGACGGTCCGAAGCGCCCCACGCGCACCCCGATCGTCGCCGGGTGGCGCGAGTGGGCCGGGCTGCCGGACCTCGACATCCCGTGGATCAAGGTCAAGCTCGACACCGGCGCCCGCACCTCAGCACTGCATGCGTTCGACCTCGAAGAACTGCCCGGCGACCGCGTGCGCTTCTCGGTGCACCCGTGGCAGGAGTCCGACGCCGACCCGACGACCGTCGAGTGCGCCGTGCACGACCGCCGCGTCGTCAGGAGCTCGTCCGGGCACACCCAGGAGCGCATCGTCGTGCTGACGGCCATCGAGCTGGCGGGTCGCACGGTGCAGGCCGAGGTGACGCTGAGCAACCGCGACCAGATGGGCTTCCGGATGCTCATCGGGCGCGAGGCCCTGCGCCAGGGCTTCGTCGTCGACCCGGCCCGGTCGTTCCAGGCCGGTCGCGCGCCGAAGGAGATCCGACGTCGCAACCGGGGCCGGATCTGACCGGTCGACGACACCCGTTGGTCACGGATCGGTCACGAGGTGTCAGGTCCGGGCATCCCTCGACACTTCTGGGGTGAGAGGGGGCACCGTGAACGAGACCGACGATGCCGACGCCGCACTCGCGCGGCGCATGGCACGACACGACACCGGGGCGCTGGCCGAGGCGTTCGACCGGTTCGCGCCGACACTGACCCGGTACGCGTGGGCACTGGCCGGCAGCCGGCAGGACGTCGAGGAGCTGGTGCAGGACACCTTCCTGACGCTCTGGCAGAAGGCGGCGGACATCGACCTGCCCACCGGCACCCTGCTGCCGTGGCTGCTGGTGGTGTGCCGCAACCACGCCCGCAACCAGGCACGGCGCATCCAGAAGAACGCCGGCGACGAACTCCCGGCCGAGCTCGCGGCGCCGACCGACGCCGACGACGCCCGAGAACGCCTGCGCTGGGTCCGGGACGAGATCGCGGCGCTGCCGCCGGTCGACCGCCGGATCTGCGAACTCTGCCTTCTCGAGGGGCACTCCTACTCCGAAGCCGCCACGATGCTCGGGCTGAGCGTCGGCGCGGTCACCCAGCGGGTCTCACGGTCCCGCGCGCGACTCAAGAAGGCGGTGACGCACGATGAACACTGAACCTCCCACCGGAGACGACCTGCAGCAGATGCTCGTCTCGATGAAGCGCGAAGTCCTGACGCGCGCCGACCAGCAGCGCCCCGCGCCCAGGCGACGCGGCCGTCGTGCCGGGATCGTCATCGGCGTGATCGCCGTCCTGGGCATCGGCGCCACCAGCGGCGGCGTCGCCCTCGGCATGATCCCGCAGCCGTTCGCGGCGGCCCCGGCGCCGAGCCCCAGCGCGACGACCGTCGCGCCCTCGGAGACCCCGACGCCTTCGTCGGCACCTGTGGTCAGCGAACCGACCAGCACGCCGTCCTCGACCCCGAGTCCGACACGTCGCGCAGCCGTGCTGCCGACCGATTGCCGATCGATGGTCCCCGAGGCGGACTACGAGCGCCTGTTCGGCCAGGTGCCGGTACGCGACGAGACCAGCAGCATCCCGGTGCCGCAGGCTCCGTTCCCTGACACGTCCCTCCGCTGTGTCTGGATGGACCCGAGCGCCGATGTGAGCGGCATCAGCGTCGACATCGGTACAGCCACACCGGAACAACAGGCTCAGCTCGAGAGCACGTTCGCGGACGGTCCTGAGGTGTGCTCCGACCGGGACGGCGGGCGGTTCTGCCAGGCTACCTGGCCTGCTGACCCGTACCCCGTCGACACCACGGTGACGTACTTCGGCCGGGGCACCACCTGGATCCAGGTCACGCAGACGAACGCACCGACCGACGGCCTGCTGAAGGCGATCGAGCAGCAGGTCTGGGGCTGACGCCGCGACGCGCTCGCGTGACCCGACCGGCTCTGGGGGGCGGGCGGTGCACGCGAGCACGTCGGGACGGGAGGCGCGGTGCGGGCCCGCACCGCGCCTCCCGTCCGGTGGGTCTGGACACCAGCGCCCTGCGCGCGCAGGATGATGCGCACCAGACCCAGGGAGATGGTGCGCCGTGCAGTTCCTCGTCAACGTCATCGACACCGGCCAGGCCGCGGCCGCGGGCCGGACCGACTCCGCGACCGCGGCCGAGTACGAAGCGGTCGGAGCGCTCAACGAGCGCCTGCAGGCGGACGGGCACATCCTGTTCGCCGGCGGCCTGACCGCACCACAGGACGCGGTCGTGGTCGATGCGCGGGGCGAGTCCCCCACGGTCAGCGAAGGGTCGCTGTTCGGCGGCGACGAGTACATCGCGGGGTTCTGGGTGCTGGACCTGCCGGACGCCGAGACTGCGCGGGCCGTCGCGACCGAGGCTTCGGTGGCCTGCAACCGGACGATCGAGCTGCGCGCGCTGCAGGGCTGAGGGTCTCCACCAGGGGACGTCAACCTGCGAGAAGCCCGGGCACAGCGGGCTCCCGCGTGACGATCATCGATCGAGGTGCGTCCCGTTGGTGGGCGCACCGTCCGCGCCCCCGACAGGAGACACCATGACGAACACCGACCACGACGACCAGCCGACCGGGAGGTCCTCGTTCCGCGACACCGTCACCGCCGGGCTCGTGCAGAAGGCCCTCGAGCCGGTGCTGCGTGCCGTTCGCGACGAGGTGGCGTCCGCCCGCCGCGAGGTCAGCGAGCGCGCCAGCGGGGCCAAGAACGGCCTGGTGCTCACGGGGGTCGCCGTGGCGTTCGCGCTCACGACGCTGGTCCTGCTGGCGGGCTTCGTCGTCACGCTGCTGGCGCTGGCGCTGCCGGTGTGGGCCGCGGCGGGCATCACGTTCGCCGGGTTCGCGGTCATCACCGCGATCCTGCTGGCGGTGGGAATCCGCGGCATCCGTCGTGGGATCCCGCCGGTGCCGAAGGACACGCTGCGTTCCGCGAAGGACCGGGTCACGCACCGGGACGGCGAGGGCACCGCGAGCTGACGACGTCTGGCCGTCGGGGCCTCAGCGCGCGGTGATGCCGAACAACGCGCTGAGGAAGCCGAAGCGCCCGCGCGGTCGGACCGTGCGCACGGTGCGGGTGGGTGCCGGGAACGCGACGTCGTGCAGGTTGTTCCGCTTCGAGCCGTCCCAGTTGGCGAACAGGTAGGCGCTGCCGAGCACGCTCAGGCTGCGCACGGGGGCACGGCGCCAGTCGCCGGCGCGCACGAAGTAGCCGGAGTGGCCGGAGTGGATGTTGCGGATCACGGTGTCGACGTCGATGACGCCGGTCTCGGTGATGACCGCGGTGATGCCCGTTCGGTCTCGGGCCACGTACTCGATGATGTGTTCGGGCATGCTGCGTTCACGATGGTGTGCCACGTCTCGACGCCGGGTGGTCGGCCTGTGCGCGGGACTCTGCCGGAACCGTCGTCGCTTCCTCGTCCAGGATACGACGCCGTCGGCGATCGAGCACCAGGATGGCCAGAGAGAGCAGTGCGCCGATCGCGGCACCGATCGTGTTCATCCACCAGTCGTTCGTGTCGCAGGCCCGACCGAGGTCCGGCACCAGCATCTGCACGGTCTCGATGAGCGCGGACAGGCCCGTGCCGGCGAGGAACACCGGCAGCGGCCGTCCGGTCGACAGCGCGGCGAAGAGCACGGCCGGCAGCAGGAGTGCGATGTTCGCCAGGGTGTCGAGGCCTGCGAAGGGGACCGAGAACTGGACGGTGCACGACACCGGGCCCGGATCTCCTGACGGGGAGAACGTCAGCGCGGCGACCCCGAGCAGAGCGACCGCGGTCAGCGCGGTGAGCGTCGCCCGGGCCTGACGGCGGTGCAGCCACCACCCGAGCGCCGCGCAGAGGACCACCAGCACGGCGAAGAGCACCCGGACCAGGGTCGGGTGCTCGGCGAGCAGCGTGCTGATCACCGAGCTCGGAGCGCGTCGCGGACGAGGTCAGCGACGACGGCCGGCTGCTCGAGTCCGGGCAGGTGCGCGACACCCGGCAGGACGCGCACGGGTCCCTGTCCGAGCCGCCGGGCGGTCTCCTCGTAGAACGGCAGGTCGGCCGGGATGTCGAGGTCGCCCCAGGTGGTCAGGACCGGCACGGCGACGTCGCCGAGTCGTGTCCACGCGCCCACCCCGGCGTCGCCGGCGCTGTCCGGCGCGGCGACCTCGAGGATGCGCCGGTTCATCGCGAGGAACAGGTCCCGAGCCGCGCCGCCGACCCTGCCCTCGGGAGCCACGGGGCCGTCGAGCCACAGGTGCGCGAGGGCGGCGAGTCGGTCGTCCACGGGGCTGTCGGCGTCCTCGGCGCGGTCGAGCAGGGGTTCGGTGGCCGGGTCGAGCTCCCAGTCGAAGGGGGTGTCCTCGTCGGTCATGCCCGACACCCCTGCGCCGATGAGCAGGACGCCGGACACCCGCTCGGGGTGCAGCAGCGCCGCGTCGAGGGCGAGCGCACCGCCCATCGAGTTGCCGACCAGCAGCGCCCGCTCGAGCCCGAGGTCGTCGAGCACCACGAGCAGGTCGTCCACGTGGGTGAACGACGACGGGTCGGTGGCCGCCGGGGTGTCCCCGTAGCCGCGCCGGTCGTACGCGACCAGGTCGAAACCGTCGTCGGAGAGCTCCGTCGCGACGGTGTCCCAGGCGCGCCGGTCGGCGACGCCCGCGTGCAGGAAGACCACGGCGCGGTCGCCGCCGTGGTGTCGGGTGACGGCGATCGGGGTGCCGTCGCGGGCCGTGATGCTGCGCTGCTCCGCGTCCATGGCACTGAACCTAGCGCGCGGACGACGCACAGTGTTCACACGATCCGGCGCTCTGTCACGAGCACGAAACAGACGGGCAACGGGGGCGACACAGCACCGCAGCACACTGGTCGCACTACCTGTCACACGACAGGTACTCCGCGAAAGGTCTGCAGCCATGCGCTCCTCCGAAGCTCCGCTCCATGCACCGCGCGCCACCGTCTCCCCCACCACGCAGGACCTCGCACAGCTCGGCTACGAGCAGGAGCTGCACCGCGGGGTCGGATCGTTCTCGTCCTTCGCCGCCGGGTTCTCGTTCGTGTCGATCCTGACTACGGTGTTCCAGCTGTTCGGCCTGGGCTTCGGCCTGGGCGGGGCCGCGTTCTTCTGGGCCTGGCCGCTGGTCTTCGCCGGCCAGCTGCTCGTCGCGCTCAACTTCGCCCAGCTCGCAGCCCGGTGGCCGATCTCGGGCGCGATCTTCCAGTGGTCGAGTCGTCTCGCCGGTGCACGCTTCGGCTGGTTCACGGGCTGGACGATGATCATCGGGCAGGTCCTCACCGTCGCGGTCGCCGCCATCGCCGTGCAGGCGGTGCTCCCGGCGATCTGGAGCGGCTTCCAGGTCGTCGGTGGTCCGGGCGCCGACCCCTCGTTGGCGTCGTCGACGGGTGCCGCCAACGCGGTCGTCCTCGGTCTGGTGATGCTCGTCGTGACGACGGTCGTCAACATCACGAGCGTGCGACTCATGGCCCGGGTGACGAGCTTCGGCGTGCTCATCGAGATCATCGGCGTCGTGGTCCTCATCGCCGCGCTGTTCCTGCTGCCGCACCGCAGCCCGACGGTGGTGTTCACGACCGCCGGGTCGACGAGCACCGAGCCGTACGTGTGGGCGTTCCTGGCGTCGTCGCTGATGGCCGCGTACGTGATGGTCGGGTTCGACTCCGCCGGCGAGCTGGCCGAGGAGACGCACAACCCCCGCCGCACCACCCCGAAGACGATCGTCCGCGCGCTGACGGTGTCCGGTCTCGGCGGCGGACTGCTCATCATCGGGGCACTCGTCGCGGCCCCGAGCCTGACCGACGGCAAGCTCGCCACCCAGGGCCTGGCGTGGGTCATCACCTCGACGCTCGGCGACGTGTTCGGCCGCCTGCTGCTGTGCACCGTCGCCGTCGCGGTCTTCGCGTGCACCCTGGCGGTGCAGACCGCCGGCGCGCGGATGGTCTACTCGATGGCCCGCGAGAAGGCCCTGCCGTTCCACCGCACCCTGGCGAAGGTCTCGCCGCGCACCGGCACCCCGATCGCGGCGTCGATCGTCGTCGGGGTCGGCGCCGGGCTCGCCCTGGCGGTCAACATCGGGCAGTCGGCGATCTTCACGGCGCTGTCGAGCCTGTGCATCGCGATGCTCTACCTGGCCTACCTCGGCGTGACCGGCCCCCTGCTGGTGCAGCGCATCCGGCTGCGGCGCGAGGGCTTCCCTGCCGGGGTGGACGAGGACGGCAAGCCGCTCTTCACGCTCGGCCGGTGGGGCATCCCGCTCAACGCGCTGGCCGTCGCGTTCCAGATCGGCATGGCGGTCAACCTGATCTGGCCCCGTCCCGAGATCTACGACCTGACGGGCCACTCGTGGTGGCTGCAGTACAGCGCGCTGCTGTTCATCGGCGGCGTGCTGCTGGTCGGGTGGGCGTGGTCGAGCTGGCGGCACCGCGCACACGGACCGCTCACCCTGGCCGACGTGCCCACCACGGCCGCCACGCCCGTGCCCGCCGACGCCTGAACCGCTGACACCACCAACACCAGCACCAGCACGGAGGAACCACGCATGCGCGACCTGCACCAGACCGACAGCGTCCTCGCCTCGCGCGACGACGCCCGCGCCCAGGCCGGAGCGCGGTCCGAGCACATGCCGTACCTGCCGGCGTCGACGTCCCCGTTCGCTCCCGAGGGCGTCGACCCCGCGCAACTCGTCTGGGCCGAGACCGTCGCCCCGGGCGGGTACACGCACAAGGTCCTGGCGCGGGGTTCCCGGCTGCGGTTCGACGACCCGACGGGCGACGCCTGTGCGAGCGTCGTCGTGTACAACGCGCTCGAGCCGTGGGAACGCCTGAACGTCGCCGACACGCAGAAGATCCCGTGGCAGGCGTACCTCGGGGCCGGCTCCCCCCTGCTGAGCGGCGACGGCCGGGTGCTCGCGAGCATCGTCGAGGACACCTCCGGGCACCACGACGCGTTCTGCGGGACATCGACCGACGCCTGGAACACCGCCAAGTACGGCGATGCCGCACCCGAGGGGCCGTCACCGAGCGGGCGGTCCCTGCTGGCGAAGGCGGCGGCGAAGCACGGCCTGACCAAGCGCGACCTGCCGCCGAGCGTGTCGTTCTTCCAGGGCGTGCGGGTCGACCCCGAGGGCGCGCTCGAGCCCGTCGGGTCGGCCGGCCCGGGGCACCACGTCACCCTGGTCACCGAGCTGCCGCTGCTGGTGCTGGTCGCGAACGTCGCGCACCCGCTGGACCCCCGCACCGACTACTTGGTCGGGCCGCTGCGCGTGCACGCCTGGCGCGGGGAGCCGACGAGCCCCGCCGACGACCGCTTCGGCGCCACTCCGGAACTCACGCGCGCCTACCTCAACACGATCGACCACGCGGAAGCACGAGGCTGAACGATGTCCGACACCTTGACCTCCACCGTCCCCGTGGGCGTCGTCCACGCGCCCGACGTCGCCCTGGACTGGAGCGAGTCGCTGGTCCCCGGAACCGTGGTGCGCGACGACCGGGTCGCACCGCTCGCTCCGTGGTCGGCGGTCGTCCGCGCCGGGCAGGTCCTGACGATCGTGGACGTCGGCGGCAACCAGAGCGCCGACTGCCTGGTCTACGACGCCGTCGACCCCGACGAGCGGTACAGCGTCCCCGACACCCTCGTCGCGCAGGGGAACGCCTACGTCCGGACCGGCACGGTGCTGATGTCGAACGAGGGCCGCCCGCTCATGACCGTCGTCGGCAACGAGATCGACCGGCAGGACACCATCGGCGGGGCCTGCTCGAAGGAGTCGAACACGCTGCGGTACGGCCACCACACCGCGTACCAGCACGGCTGCCGCGAGAACTTCATCGCCGAGGCCGCTCGCCACGGGCTCGGCGTGCGGGACCTGGTGTCGAACCTGAACTGGTTCATGAACGTGCCCGTCGAGGCGGACGGCGCGCTCGGGATCGTCGACGGCATGAGCGCACCCGGCAAGCGCGTGGCCGTCCGGGCCGAACGCGACGTGCTGGTGATCGTGTCGAACTGCCCGCAGATGAACAACCCCTGCAACGACTTCTCCTGCACGCCCCTGCGCATGATCGTGGTCCAGCCGTGACCGTCGCGCCCGACCCCACCGGGAGCCCCGCCGTGCCGCTCGACCTCGACACCGTGCTCGTCGCCAACCGCGGGGAGATCGCCCGTCGCGTGATCCGCTCGGCCAAGGCGATGGGCATGCGGACCGTCGCCGTGTTCTCCGACGCCGACCGTGCCGCTCCGCACGTGCGTGAGGCCGACGTCGCCGTCCGCCTGGGCCCCGCCCCCGCACGCGAGTCCTACCTGCGCATCGACGCCGTCGTGCAGGCAGCGCTCGACACCGGCGCCGGCCTGGTCCACCCCGGCTACGGGTTCCTGTCCGAGAACACCGAGTTCGCCAGCGCCTGCGAGGCCGCCGGCATCCGCTTCGTCGGACCGACGGCCGAGCAGATCGTCGCCTTCGGCGCCAAGCACACGGCACGCGAGCTCGCCGCCGCCGCCGGGGTCCCGATGCTCGCCGGCACCGGGCTGCTGGCCTCGGCCGACGACGCGGTCCAGGCCGCCGAGCGGATCGGCCTGCCCGTCATGCTCAAGGCCACGGGCGGTGGCGGCGGGATCGGCATGCAGGCCTGCGCGACCCTGGACGAGGTGCGCGAGGCCTACGCCAGCGTCGAACGCACCGCGGCTGCCGCCTTCGGCGCCGCCGGCATCTTCCTCGAGCGCCTGGTCCGACCGGCCCGGCACGTCGAGGTCCAGCTGTTCGGGGACGGCCAGGGCCGGGTCGCCGTGATCGGCGACCGCGACTGCTCACTCCAGCGCCGCAACCAGAAGGTGATCGAGGAGGCTCCGGCGCCGGCACTGCCGGGGCACGTCCGGGAGGCCCTGCACAGCTCCGCACGTCGGCTCGCGGCGAGCATCGGGTACCGCAGCGCCGGCACGGTCGAGTTCGTCTACGACCCGGTGCGCGAAGAGGCGTCGTTCCTCGAGGTGAACACCCGGCTGCAGGTGGAACACCCCGTCACCGAGCAGGTCTACGGCGTCGACCTGGTCGCGCTGATGCTGCGACTGGCCCGCGACGGCGCGTCCGGCATCGACCCCGAGGTGTTCGCGCGCACCTGGACCCCGAGCGGCCACGCCGTCGAGGCCCGCGTCTACGCCGAGGACCCGGCCAAGGGCTCGCTGCCCTCGAGCGGCCTGGTGACGCAGGCCGTGTTCCCCGCGACCACGACCGACGGCGGCGCCCCGACCGGCATCCGCGTGGACGGCTGGGCCGAGACCGGCTCCGAGGTGTCCGCGTTCTACGACCCGATGCTCGCCAAGGTGATCGCCACCGGGGAGACCCGCGACGACGCCCTCGACCTGCTGCGTGCGGGGCTGACCGGCACCCGGATCGACGGCATCGTCACGAACACCGGACTGCTGCGCGCCCTGACCGACGACCTCGAACTCCGGACCGCGACGCACTCGACGTCGACGCTCGACGAGACCGCAGATCCGGACCCGCGCATCGACGTCGTGGCACCGGGCACCATGACGACCGTGCAGGACCTGCCCGGCCGCCTGGGGCACTGGCAGGTCGGTGTGCCGCCGAGCGGCCCGTTCGACGCGGCGTCGTTCGCCGAGGCGAACCGCGCGGTCGGCAACCCCGCGGGCGCCCCGGCGCTCGAGGTCACGGCCACCGGTCCCACGCTGCGGTTCTCGGCCCCGGCCCTGGTCGCCGTGACGGGAGCCGCGGCCCCGGTCACCGTGGACGACCAGGCCGTGCCGCTGTGGGAGCCCGTCGAGGTGCAGGCCGGACAGACCCTGACGATCGGCACCGCCGCGGGCCCCGGACTCCGGACGTACCTGGCGGTGCGCGGTGGCATCGACGTACCGACCTACCTGGGGTCCGCCTCGACCTTCACGCTCGGCGGCTTCGGTGGCCATGCGGGACGGGCGCTGCTGGCCGGCGACGTGCTGCGCCCGGGCTCCCCCGACGCCGACGTCCCGCACCCCGCGTTCCCCGCCGGCGCCCGGCTCGGCCTGGTCGGCGGCCCGACCCCGGACGACCGCCGCACGGCACTGACCAGCACGTGGGAGATCGCCGTCACCGAGGGCCCGCACGCGGCACCGGACTTCTTCACGCGCGCCGACCTCGACGTGTTCTACGCCACCGACTACGGCGTGCACCACAACTCCGCCCGCACCGGGGTCCGGCTGATCGGCCCCCGGCCAGGCTGGGCGCGGACCGACGGCGGCGAGGCCGGACTGCACCCGTCGAACATCCACGACACCCCGTACGCGGTCGGCGCGATCGACTTCACCGGCGACACCCCGATCATCCTCGGGCCGGACGGACCGTCCCTGGGCGGGTTCGTCTGCCCCGCCGTGGTGGCCAGCGGCGACCTGTGGAAGGTGGGCCAGCTGCGCCCGGGTGACACGGTGCGGTTCGTGCCGGTCCGCGAGGCCGACGCCGCCGCGCTCGACGCACACCGGGCCTCCAGGACGGTGCCGCGGACCGGTGCCGACGGACGCTCCGGTGGGGACGGTGACGACGGCGTGCTCGCACGCCTGGACGCCACCGCGGCCCGGCCGAGCGTGGCGTACCGGCGCGACGGCGACGACAACGTGCTGGTCGAGTACGGCGACATGACGCTCGACATCGCGCTGCGGATGCGCGTGCACGCCCTGATGACGAAGCTGCAGGACGAGGCACCGGAGGGCATCCTCGACATCACGCCGGGCATCCGATCGCTGCAGGTGCACACCGACGCCAGCGTGCTGAAGGCCAGCACCATGGCCGGGCTGCTGCGCGAGCTCGAGGACGAGATCCCGCCGACCGACCAGCTCGTCGTGCCCTCGCGGACGGTGAAGCTGCCGCTGTCGTGGGACGACCCGGCGACCCGGCTGGCGATCGAGCGCTACATGAACGGGGTCCGGAACGACGCGCCGTGGACGCCCTGGAACATCGAGTTCATCCGCCGGATCAACGGGCTCGACTCGGTCGACGACGTGTTCCGCACGGTGTTCGACGCGAGCTACCTGGTGCTCGGTCTGGGCGACGTGTACCTCGGCGCACCGGTCGCCACGCCCCTCGACCCGCGGCACCGGCTCGTGACCACGAAGTACAACCCCGCCCGCACCTGGACGGCCGAGAACTCGGTCGGCATCGGCGGCGCCTACCTGTGCATCTACGGCATGGAGGGCCCGGGCGGGTACCAGTTCGTCGGCCGCACCGTGCAGATCTGGAACCGGTTCCGCCGCGGTGGACTGTTCCAGCAGGACCCGTGGGCGTTGCGGTTCTTCGACCGGATCGAGTGGTACCCCGTCGGCGCCGAGGAGCTCCTCGAGCTGCGGGCCGAGACCGACGCCGGCCGTGGGGACTTCGAGACCGTCGACGGCGAGTTCTCGATCGCGTCGTACAACCGGTTCCTCAGCGACAACGCGACCTCGATCGACGCGTTCCGGGCGCAGCAGGCGCGGGCGTTCGATCAGGAGAAGGACCGCTGGCGGGCCTCGGGTGAGTTCGACGTGCGCGACGAACCGGCGCCTGTGGTGGCCGACGCCGTGACCGTGCCCGAGGGCTCGACGGCCGTGGTCGCACCGTTCACCTCGACCGTGTGGCAGGTGGACGTCCGCCCGGGTGACCGCGTCGATGCCGGACAGAAGCTGCTGGCCGTGGAGGCGATGAAGATGGAGTCGATGGTGCACGCGCCCGTCGGCGGGCACGTGCTCGAGGTCTACATCAGCCCGGGCGAACAGGTGGCGCCGGGGCAGGTCCTCGCCGCGATCGGAGGAGCAGCATGAGCACGAGCACGAGTACGAACACGAGCGCGAGCACGACCACCGGGACCGCGGCCGACCGGGTCCGCGATGCCTTCGACCGCATCGCCACGGTCGACCGTCCCGAGGTCTGGATCACCCTGCGCGACCGAGCGGACGTCCTCGCCGAGGTGTCGCGCGTCGACCCGTCGCTCCCCCTGGCCGGGCTGCTGTTCGCGGTGAAGGACAACATCGACGTCGCCGGTCTGCCCACGACCGCCGCCGCCAGGTCGTACGCCAACGAGCCGACGGACGACGCCACCGCCGTCGCCCGGCTGCGGGCCGCCGGTGCGGTCGTCGTCGGCAAGACGAACCTCGACCAGTTCGCCACCGGACTGGTCGGGACGCGATCGCCCTTCGGGGCCGTCCGGAACGCCTGGGACCCGACGCGGATCTCCGGCGGGTCGTCGAGTGGTTCGGCCACGGCGGTCGCGCTGGGGATCGTCGACTTCGCGCTCGGCACCGACACCGCCGGGTCCGGTCGGGTACCGGCAGCGCTCGGCAACCTGGTCGGTGTGAAGCCCACGAAGGGCCTGGTCCCGAACACCGGTGTCGTGCCGGCCTGCCGGTCGCAGGACTGCGTCACGGTGTTCGCCCGGTCCCTCGACCTGGCCCGGACCGCGACCGAGCTGATGACCGGCCCCGACGGCGTCGACCCGCTCGCTCGCGAGGACACCGCACACGCTGCACTGCCGACCACCCCGCGGATCGCCGTGCCGCTGCCGTCGCAGCTCGAGGGGCTGGCCCCGGGCTGGGCCGAGGCGTTCACCACGGCCGTCGACCGCTTCCGGGCGCTCGGGCACCAGGTCGTCGAGGTCGACATCGCACCCCTCCTCGACGCCGCAGCACTGCTGTACGACGGCGCGTTCGTCGCCGAGCGGTACGCCGCGGTCGGCGCGCACATCGACGCGCACCGCGACCTGGTCGGGGACGACCTCGACCCGTCCGTGGCCATGATCGTGCTCGGTGGTGCGACACCCACCGCTGCCGAGCTGTTCGCCGACCAGGAACGCCTCGACCGGCTCGGGGCTGCCGGCCGCGCGGTGTTGGCCGGCACGACCGCGCTGCTCACCCCCACCACCACCTGGCACCCGACGCTGGCCGAGGTCGCCGCCGACCCGATCGGGGCGAACAGCCGGATGGGGCGCTACACGAACTTCGCGAACCTGCTCGACATGGCCTCGCTCGCGGTGCCGGCCGGGTTCGTCGACGGCCTGCCGTTCGGCGTGATGCTGACGGGGCCCGCGTTCACCGACCGTCGGCTCGCGGCGCTCGCCCGCGCCTTCGCCGCGCCGACGGTCGACCTGCTGGTCGTCGGCGCGCACCTGCGGGGCCAGCCGCTGAACGGCCAGCTGGTCGCGGCCGGCGGATCGTTCGTCCGGGACGCCCACACCGCGTCCGACTACCGGCTGTACGCCCTGGACACGGTGCCGCCCAAGCCGGGGTTGGTCCGGGCAGGTCCGGTCACGCCCGGCAACGGCGGGACGTCGAGTTCGGGCTCGGGCTCGATCGCGGGCGAGGTCTGGCGGCTACCCGCCGCCGGGTTCGCCACGTTCGTCGCCGCGCTACCCGCACCGATGGCCATCGGCACCGTCGCACTCGACGACGGCACGGGCGTCACCGGGTTCCTGGTCGAGCCGTGGGCCGTCGACGGCGCACAGGACATCACCCACCACGGCGGGTGGCGCGCGTACCGGGAACAGGCATGACGGCACCCAACTGGGAGGATGGTGCCGTGCCCGCCGACGACCGTCCCACCAGAGTCGGACGTCCCCGCGCCGCGGGCACCACCGACTCGGAGCTGTCGCCGCGGGAACAGATCCTCGACGCAGCCGCGGCGCTGTTCGTCGAGAACGGGTTCAGCGCCACGTCGACGCGCGCCATCGCGGACCGGGTCGGCATCCGGCAGGCCTCGCTGTACTACCACTTCGCCGGCAAGGACGACATGCTCGTCGAGCTGCTGACCACCTCGGTGCGCCCCAGCCTGGACGTGGTGCGCGGCCTCGAGCAGCGGGTCCCGGACGCGGCGAGCGCCGCCGGTGCGCTCGCCGCGCTGGTGCTCATCGACGTCGACACCCTGGTGCGCACGCCGCACAACATCGGCACGCTGTACCTGCTGCCCGAGGTGCAGGGCGAGCGGTACGACGGGTTCCGGGTCGAGCGTCGGGAGCTGCAGGACACCTACGGTCGACTGGGGTCGCTCGCCGCGACGCCCGATGTCACCGCGTCCCTGACCCCGACGCAGCTGGGCGGCCTGCTCATCCAGCTCGCCGAGACGGTGATCCAGCTGCGCCGTGCGGGCGACGTGCACGACACCGACCGGGACGCCATCGTCGCAACCTGCCTGCGGGCCTGCGGGCTCGACACGGCGGCGGTCGCCGTCGCCCGCCGTGATGCCGACTCCCTGCTGGCCGCAGCGGTCGTCTGACCCGGCCGCGGCCTCCCGTCCGTGGTGCCGGCGACGTCAGCGCCGGACGGAGAACACGTCGCCCGGCTGGCAGCCGAGCACCTCGCACAGCCGCGTCAGCGTCGAGAACCGGATCGCCCGCGCACGGTTGTTCTTCAGCACCGACAGGTTGACGACGGTGACGCCCACCCGGTCTGCCAGCTCGGTCAGGGTCATGTCGCGCTCGGCGAGCAGGTCGTCCAGGTGACAGACGACCGCGTGCGGTTCCTCGGACTCGGGCGGCATCAGACCAGTCCCGCCTGGTCGCGCACCATCCGCTGCGAGGCGGTCAGGGCGAACCGGAAGCAGATCACGAGCAGCAGCCCGAGGTAGACCGGCACGTACAGCGGGTCGAGCACGGGGTCGGGCAGTCGGCCCTCCCATCCCAGACCGGAGACCACCCAGTTCCAGCCCATCCTCCGGACGAACGCGGGCACGAACCCGGCGACGAAGACCGCGACCGCCAGCACGTCGAGGACCTTCGCCGTCGTGGCCTCGAACAGGCCCCCTCGCGAGATCCGCCACGCGACGGTGGCGACCAGGCCCACGAGCGCCGCGACGAACACGAGTTCCAGGGCGTCGCCGACGCGGATGTACCCGATCGCACCGGCCGGCACGTCGGCAGTCCGGACCAGCAGCGAGAGCTCGTCGGTCCGCACGGTCGCCCCGCCGGGCGGCTGCGGGACGGCACTGGTCGGGTCGACGTGCACCGGGACGGTGACGGTGCCGGTGCGGATCGACTCGGCCAGGTCGGCGACGTAGCGCCAGACCAGCAGTCCGATGCCGATCACGCAGGCGGCGACGTAGCCCAGGTAGGAGTTCCTGCCGCGGGGCGGGTCGTAGACGGGTGTGCTCATCGGTCCCTCTCCTGTCCGTCAGCGGTACCATCGATCATCGGTACCATCGAATGTCGATACAACGATGATCGATATGTGCTGACGTGTCAAGGGGAGCGGTCCCAGCCGAAGTCCCCGTCAGCGCTCGGTGTCCTCGGTGATGCGCTCGCCGGTCTCCGGGTCCCAGCCGAGGGTCTTCGGTTCCACGCGGCGCGGCCGGCGCTCCGCCTTCGGGAACCACTCGCGCGCCGACGGCAGGTAGCTCAGCACGGCGGCGACCGCCAGCGCGATCGGCCCGACGATCGTCCAGTCCGGCGGGGTGGTCACCAGTCCGACCAGCGTCGACACCACGGCGAGTCCGGCGAAGATCGCGAGCCACAGCCGCGCGGTCCCCGAGCCGCGCCACATCCGCTGTGCGAGGAAGGCGAAGAACAGCGTCAGGGCGAGGAAGAGGACACCACCCACCACGGTGGCGACGAGCAGGCCGGTGTCCTCGGTGTCCAGGCTGACGAGCAGCCGTGGGACAACGACGGCCAAGCGGACGATCGAGACCACCCACCAGATCGCCGCCGCGATCGTGACGGCCGTCGGCCGTGCCGTCCTGGTCGGTGTTGCCTGTGCGTCCATGACTGCACCTTGGCAGCACGTGAGGCCCGGTGCCAACCGACACCCCTCCGTCGCAGGCTCCGTCGGCGCGCCCCGCGTGGCGCTGGCGCGCCACCGCCGTGCGGGGCGCGCCAGTCCTGGGGACAGCCGATCAGAGCGTGATGGTCTCGCCGTCCGCCAGCGTCACCAGCTCGGTCCCCGTGAGCTGCTGCGCGAACTGGGCGAACGAGCCCCTGCCCGCGTCGCTGAGCATCAGGTCGTGGATCTGCACGGCGCGCGACGGGTGCACGGCACGGACGAAGTCGACGAGCTCGCCGAGCTTCGCCCACGGTCCGGAGGTCGGGACGAGCAGGGTCTCGACGGCGACCTCGGGCACGAAGTACGCGTCTCCGGGGTGGTACACGGCGCCGTCGACGACGTAGCCGACGTTGCTCATGAGCGGGATGTCCGCGTGGATGACGGCGTGGTCGCCGCCGACGACCTGCACCGAGAAGCCCGCAGCGTCGAACGTGTCCCCGGGTGCGACGGTCGTGACGCGGCCGTCGTGGCCCCCGAGCGCCTCGGTGACGCTCGCCGGGGCCCAGACGCGCAGTTCGGGCTGGGCGTCGAGTGCGGCGGTCAGCACGTCGGCGTCGAGGTGGTCCGGGTGGTCGTGGGTGACGAGGACCGCGGTGGTGCGGGCGACCAGGTCCGCGGAGTTCGGCGTGTAGGCGCCCGGGTCGATCACGAGGGTGGTGTCGTCCTTGGTGAGCACGACGGTGGCGTGGGTGTACTTCGTGAGGTCCATGCAGACGATTCTGCGCCTCGGTCAGGACGAGCGGCGCAGCGTGTGCCGCGGGTACTCCCCGAACCGGGCGGCGTACTCCGCCGAGAAGCGCCCCATGTGGGTGAAGCCCCAGGCGCGCGCCACGTCGGCGACCGACGCCTCTCCCGGGCCGGTCAGGAGCAGCTGGTCGCGGGCGCCCTGCAGCCGCAGTTCGCGGAGGTAGGCCATCGGGGTCTGCTCGAGCGAGCGTTGGAACGAGTCCTGCAGTCCTCGGATGCTCAACCCGGCGGCATCGGCGACCGCACCGACGGTCACCGCCTCGTGGGCGTGCGCCTCGAGGTACTCGAGCGCGGTCCGGAGCCGGGCACCGGCGCGCTGCGACGGCTCGGCCGCGAGCGGCCCGGTCTGCAGCGGGTACAGCCGGAGCAGGGCGCGGGCGACCTCGCGCTGCGCCTCGTGCCAGGCGAGTGATCCGACCCCGCCGGCGTGCAGCGCACGCATCGCCCCGGCGACGGCCGTACGCCAGGCCGCGATGCTCGTGGCATCGGGCGTGACGCGGTGGTCGAACGCGAGCGGACCGACGGCGGAGAGCCCCGCCTCCTCGGCCACGGTGCGCACCAGGTCCTGCCCGAGGTGCACGAGCCGCTGGTCCCAGTCCTGGTACTCCATCCGGAAGCGTCGCCCGACCGGGAACAGCGTCGGGACGCCCGGTTCCATCCGGACCTCGTCGCGTCCGACGTCGACCCGGGCGGTGCCGCGGTCGAGCCACTGCACGACGACCTCACCCTCGGTCGCCACGTCGCCGCGAAGGTACCCGTGCATCTGCGAACGACGGACGCTCAGCTGGTCGTCGCCGACTGCGACGTACTTGTACCAGTACTGCTGGTCCAGCGCGGACGAGTACCAGGTCCGGCCGGCGTACATGCCCGCGAGGGACGTGATCGCCGAGTCCGTGTCCTGTCCGGCGACGGCGACCAGTGCCGTCGTCGCGGGTCGCGACGTCGTCTCGTTCATGCTTCCACCATCCTCGACAACCCGTGGATCCGCGACGTGCTCGCGTTTCGCGGATCGTCGGGACCGGACCGCCTGGAGGCCCGGTGCCGGTCCGACGGACCGGGACCGGGCCTCCAGGCGGTCACCGTCAGTGCGGTCGTGTTGACTGCGGCCATGGAACGGTTCGACACCATCGTCGTCGGGGCCGGCATCGCCGGGCTCACCGCCGCACGACTGCTGACGACATCCGGTCAGGACGTCGTCGTGCTCGAGGCCCGCGACCGGGTCGGCGGGCGCGTGTGGACGGACCGGTCGGACGGCCGGGCCACGGACCTCGGCGCGTCGTGGATCCACGGTGTCGACGGCAGCCCGGTCGCGGCCGCGGCGCACGCGTTCGGCATGCCGACGGTCGAGTTCACCGTCGGCGGCTACCAGACCGACAGCCGGCCGATCAGCTACGCCGGACCCGACGGCCGCCTGCTCGACCCCGCGGCGACCCGGCGCTTCGTCGCGGACGTGCGCGCCGTCGACGCCGCACTGGTCCCGGTGATCGCGGCCTCGGCACCGGAGGCCACCTACCGCGACGTGACCGAGGCGGCGCTCGCCCAGCAGGACTGGCCCGCGGACCGTGTCGAGCGGGTCCGCGAGCACCTCGCCCACCGCAGCGAGGAGCAGTACGGGGTCACGATCGCGGGACTCGCCGCGCACGGGCTCGACGACGACGCGATCGACGGCGACGAGGTCGTGTTCCCCGAGGGCTACGACGCGCTCGCGACGCACCTGGCCGAGGGACTCGACGTGCGACTCGGCCACGTGGTCGAGCGCGTGGCGTGGTCGGGGTCCGGCGCCGTCGTGTCGGCCGGGACGACGTCGTTCGCGGCGGACGCCGTCGTCGTGACCGTGCCCGTCGGGGTCCTGCAGTCCGGTGCGTTCGTGATCGAGCCGCCCCTGCCCGACGCACACCGGGCGGCGCTCGGCCGCCTCCGGATGAATGCGTTCGAGAAGGTGGTCCTGCGCTTCCCGACACGGTTCTGGGCACCGGCCGACGGCTCCGACGTCTACGGCATCCGACAGCTCGGTCCCGAGGGGCGCTGGTGGCACTCCTGGTACGACCTGACCCGGCTCGACGACGAGCCGACCCTGCTGACGTTCGCCGCCGGTCCCGCAGCACTGGGCATCCGCGGGTGGAGCGACGAGCAGGTGGCCGCGTCCGTGCTCGAGCAGCTGCGGCGACTGTTCGGGCCCGAGGTCCCGGAGCCCACGAGCGTCCACGTCACGGCGTGGCAGGACGACCCCTTCGCACGCGGTTCGTACGCGTACATGACACCCGGCTCGCGCACGAGCGACCACGACGACCTGGCCGTCCCGGTCGGCGGCGGCGTGCTGCACCTGGCCGGCGAGGCCACCTGGACCGACGACCCGGCGACGGTCACCGCGGCGATGCGCTCCGGCGAGCGCGCGGCCGGTGCTGTGATCGGGCACCCGGTCGTGCTGGAGTTCCCGGAGCCACCTCGGTAGATTGTTGAACAACCTCGGCGACAGGGAGCCCTCGTGACGACGATCGACCTCAACAGCGACCTCGGCGAGGGCTACGGCGCCTGGCCGATGGGCGACGACCCCGCGATGCTCGACGTCGTCTCGAGCGCGAACATCGCGTGCGGGGCCCACGCCGGCGACCCCGTGATCATGCTCGCGACCGCCCGCGCCGCCGCTGCCCGCGGTGTGGCCGTCGGCGCCCACGTGGCTTACCGCGACCTCGCCGGCTTCGGGCGACGCCCGGTCCACGTCACGCCGGACGAGCTGTACGCCGACGTCGTCCACCAGCTCGGTGCGATGACCGCGGCGGCGCACGTCGCCGGCACGGCTGTCACCTACGTCAAGCCCCACGGAGCGCTCTACAACACGGCCTGCGCCGACCCGGTCCAGGCCGAGGCCGTCGTCCGCGCGGTCGCCGACGTGGACCCGACGCTCGCGGTGCTGGCGCTGCCCGACTCGGAGCTGCTGCACGCGGCCGACCGACGTGGTCTCCGTGCGGTCTCCGAGTCCTTCGCCGACCGGGCGTACGAACCCGACGGCTCGCTCGTGTCGCGCAGCACCCCGGGCTCGGTGCTGCACGACCCGGACCAGGTCGCCGCACGGGTGCTCAGGATGGTCACGGACGGCGTCGCAACGGCGATCGACGGTTCC